>NZ_JAUSLE010000028.1 GCF_030646845.1 Rhodoferax sp.
GCAGGCGCATGACCAGGCTTTGCAGGTAGGCAATCACCACGCCGGCGCCAATGCGCTCCAGGCCATGAACGCCGCCGAAATAGCCCACTGCAGGTACCTCGCGCCCGGGATTTCCCAGGGTGATCACATGAACGGGGTAGGAGCCACCTGCGGGCAGATTGACTTCGCAGGCGATGCGTGATTCCAGTCGGCCTGCGCCCAATTCAATGATGCGTTCCAGCGCTTCCAGTTCGGGCAATTTAGGTGGGGGCACGGTTGTTTTTGGCGCATCGCGGCAAGGCTGGCGGCATCACCGCCGAGCATACAGGCCCTGCCGCCCCAAGTGCAAAACCTGTGCACATTGCCGTCTGAATTTCAAACTGACACAAAGGTGTCATATCACGCGCGTAACTTGCAGGGCGACAACCCAATGGCCGTCAAAGCTCACACATCATGTTGCACAAACCCGCCTTCTTTCGCGTACTGGTCATCCCCGCCTGCATCGTCTGGGGTGTTCTCGAATTCCTGGCCTTGCAGCGTTCCCGTTTGCAAGGCCGACGTGCACACTCTTAGCCGCTAACCCGGCCAAGTCTGCCCCACGACGACACCTCGCAAGAACTCCACCAGGCCCCGGTCCGCTTCCAGCTTGGCGACCAGCGCACCCGCTTGCAGCACATCGCGGGTGGCCCCTATGTTCGTCTGCAGGGTGGTTGCCTGCAGGTACCAGCGCTTCGTGCGTCGTTTGGGCAGAAGTGGGCGCAATGCCTCGATGCCGTAGCGCAGTCGCTTGGCCAGAATCCGGACACGGTGCTGACTCTCGGGGCTGCCGGCCTCCTTGCGCGCGACTTTCAATTGCGCATGCAGACGGACGATGCGGCGCGCAGCCCAGCGGCGCAAGGCTATTTCCAGCTCAACCCCGGCAGCGTCTGACCCACTCGATGCAGACAGGCCTTCCAGCCATTGTGTGATCTCAAGCAATGTGGCACCGACCGCGGGCTCCTGCAGTGCGTAGCGCACCGATTTGCGCCGAAGGTCGGCGGCATCCAGCAAGGCCTGCGTCATTGCCTGCCAGGCGTCTGCACGCCGGGCGTCTCCGGCCATGTAGCCGTCCGCAAGCGGCGGCAGCGTATCAATCCGGGCAACATCGAGATCCCGCAGTTCGCCCAGGAAGCTCAGCAGTGTTTGCAGCGCCTGCCAGGTCGGCAGCGCGTCGAGCGCCAGCACTGGCTTGAACAGCCGCAATGCACTTTTGAAGCGTCGCCAGCCGACCCGGGCCTGGTGCACCACTTCAGCATCCTCCGAGCTGCGCAGCGCGTTCAGGTTGGCGGTGAACTGGCAGAACATTTCGCGCAGAACCCGCTGCGCAGCCTCAGGCAATGACAGATCAGGCGTCAGCGTTGGCGGCTGGGCACGTAGCGCAGCGTCCATGCCATTCTGTGCCAGGGCGTAGCCGCGCTCCGACTTGCTCACGGTCAGCGGCAGCACGGCAAGCGTGCGGGCAATCTGCCGGGCAATGTCGAACAAAGCTGCCGGCTGACCCGACAGCAGTTCGAGCTCCAGCTCGCAAATGGGGGTGGTTTTGTCGCCGGCTGCAATCTGACCGACATCCAGCGCCACCTCGACCACACTGCCATCGCGCCGGCGCACCAGCCAGGTAGTCCGCGCGAAGCTGGTCACAAAGCAGGGTGCCAGCGCCCCAAACACGCTGCCATCGGGGTCAATGCCCGACCATGGCGTGGCCTTGAGGGCAGACCGTGACAACGCTGCACCCGGCACGGGAACTTCCCATTCGCCACGCTGCGCCAATGCCGAGTCGCTGCGGCCACCGGTCTTGAGCGTCTGCAGCCATTGTGGCTGCGCCTCGCTGCCAACGCGCCGTATGCGCAAGGCAACGCGCTGCTGCTGCAAAAGCTGCTCGGGCGTATCGAAGTACACGTTGTGCAGATGGTGCTGGCTCGCCTTGCGACGCGCTAACACGGGCGTCCGGGCGAGTTGCCTGGCCAGACTCGACGGATCGGAAGTTGGTAGCGCCAGCTTGAGTTCGATCTCCTGCGAGTCGTTGCGGGGAGCCGCTGGTTTCATTGGATGCACCCCTCTGTTTGAATGTTCAGGATTGTCCTGAAATCGGTTGATGAGCATGCCTCACTGACGCCGAGAGGTCAAGGATGTCTGACTCAAAAAACTGTCACCAAATGAGCTTACTATTTGAAAAATCGTTGGAGGAAATCATGTCTCGAAACCTCGACAACCTGAAAAGGCTGTTCCAGAAATTGCAGGCTCGCTATGGCGGTGACGATGCCATCGTCCTGCAGGTCAAACAGGCCCTTGAATTCCGTGAAGCCTTTGAGTCACGGCACTCGTGGTGGTTTGCCCCTCGGCATGAGCGCCGCTCGGGCAGGGCCCCTGAACGGCAATTGGATCCCGTGTCAGGCAGTTGACGCGCGGATCAGCCCTGTCGCCCGAAACGTGAGACTCGTTACGTGGAATATCCAATGGGGCCGCGGCGCCGATGGCCGTGTGGATCTTGACCGGATCGTGGCCCATGCACGCCGATTGGCGGATTTCGACGTCCTGTGCCTGCAGGAAATAGCGGCAGCTTACCCCGAACTGCCAGGCTGCGATGGCAGTGACCAGTTCCAGCAGCTGGCCGACCGTCTGCCGGGTTTTACAGCGATCGCAGGCGTTGCCACCGACACACCCCATCCGGCTGGCGGCCGGCGCAGCTTTGGCAACATGATTTTTTCCCGCTTTCCCGTGCTCCAGGTATTCCGCCATCTCTTGCCCTGGCCAGCCGATCCCGGCCTTCCCAGCATGCAACGGATCGCCCTGGAGGCGACGCTTGATACGCCATTGGGTTTGATCCGTGTCACCACGACGCATCTTGAATACTATTCAAGCCAACAACGCGCGGCGCAGGTCGAGCGGCTGCGCGAGTTGCATCAGGAAGCCGTCGCCCACGCCGCTGGACTGCGACCCGGTGCAGTGGCCGAAGGCCCGTTCTTCGCCGTGCCACGTGCGGCAGCATCGATTTTGACCGGTGACCTCAACTGTCGCCCCGAGTCCGCTGAGCGCTCCCGGCTGCTCGCGGCGATGGACGACGCCACGCCCCCGTACCGGGATGCGTGGAGCATCACCCACCCCGGTGTGCCCCATGCCCCGACCGTGGGCCTGTATGACAAGACCCAGTGGCCCGACCCGCCGTTCACTTTCGACTTCATCTTTGTCAGCGACGACCTGACGCCCCGCGTGAAGGAAATGCGGGTGGATGCGATGAGTGACGCTTCAGACCACCAAGCGGTTCTGCTCGTGCTTTCCTGAGCCCTGGTGAAGTTCGCTCACGCCAACCACTTCTTCATATCGACCGTTGACCGGCTTCCAATGCCTTCGGAATGCGCCGAAAGCCAGGCGCTTGCACACTCGCGGCCCTGTCCCCGCAGGACGTCAAGAAACGGGCCGTGTGCCAGCAGCTTGGTCTCGGTGCGCTGCAGACTCTCCAGGTGGCTGGCGTCGATCATATGAAACCGCATTTTCTGCAGCCGCCGCTCGAGCCGCCCCATCGTCAGGAATGTCGGGCTTGAGAATTCAGTCGCCTGCGCGAACATGCGCATCTCGCGCATGAAGTTGGCGCTGAATGCCAGCTCGACGATGCGCGCCTCGATCTCCGGCAAGGTGCGCGGCGTGCCTTCGCGCTTGAGCGGACTCAGCAGCACCAGCATGACATCGCGCGAGTCACACTCGTAGAACAGCGGGTAGACCGCAGGATTGGCCGAGTAACCACCGTCCCAATACGGCTCGCCATCGATCTCCACCGAGTGGTGGATCGTGGGCAGGCAAGCGGAGGCGAGCAGCACATCAACACTCAGTTCCGTTTCGCGAAAAATCCGCAGCTTGCCGGTGTTCGCCTGCGTGGTGCCGACGAACAGTTTGAACGGACTGCGTGCGCGCAATTGTTCGAAGTCGACCTGCCGGTTGAGCAGACTCCGCAAAGGGTTCAAGTCCAGCGGGTTGAGCTGCGACGGTGAAAAGTAGCCGGCCCACTTCACGAACAGTTTGCTCGCTGGCGAGAGGCTGAACGCGTCGCCCTCGCCCTGGGTCACCATGCCCGAGGGCATCTGCTTGCCGACTTCCGTCCAGAAGTCCGCCAAACCCTGGCGCGCGCCATCGCGCCCGCCCTTCATCCAGCCGTCCGCAAAGACCACCGCGTTCATGGCCCCGGCACTGCTGCCGCTCAGCCCCTCGAACCGGATGCGCGGGTCCTCCAGCAGCGCGTCCAGCACGCCCCAGGTGAACGCCCCGTGCGCGCCACCGCCCTGCAGGGCAAGGTTGAGCCGGGAAGGTGACGAGCGCAACCAACGCTTCAGCAGGGCAAGCCCCGACTGCGCAGTGACGCCTGGGCGTCGGAGTGTTTCGCTGTCGATCACATGGACTCCTTCCCCTTGCATGGACGGCCATGCGGTTAGGTCAGTATAGGGTTTTCCCTGATGTGCGATTCACGGATGTTGACGGCCATGCAAAGGGCTGCAAGTTCGCCTGCATGGATGGTTGGCAGTTGATAAAAATCAAAAAATCGAATGGTCGCAAGCCTATGCTGGCGTTCCCCGTCCCCTCCTAATGCTGAGCCCGGCGCAAGACACATTTCCGGTATTAGGCCCACCACAACTTCAAGGAGATGAGCATGCAAGCCAGCAAGGAAAAACTACTCTGGATGTACGAGACGATGGTCGAAATCCGGAACTACGAAGAGACCATGGTCAACGTCTATCTGGAAGACAAACTGCCGCCCAAGATTCAAAAAGGCCTGGCGTTTGACATCGGCTCCGGCCCCGTGCCCGGCGAGATGCATCTGGCGGCTGGGCAGGAGCCGGTGGCTGTGGGCGTTTGCGCCCATCTCAATAAAGAAGACACGGTGGTGGGCACGCATCGGCCGCATCACTTTGCGATTGCCAAGGGCGTGCCGCTCGACAAGATGACGGCCGAGATGTTTGGCAAGGTCACCGGGCTGGGCAAGGGCAAGGGCGGCCACATGCACCTGTTTGACCCTGACCACAAGTTCAGTTGCAGCGGCATCATCGGTGCCAGCTTGCCGCCGGCCTGCGGCGCCGGTCTGGCCGCCAAAAAAATGGGCAAGGACTGGGTCGCCATCGCGTTCTTTGGCGAAGGCGCTGCCAACCAGGGCTCGTTCCATGAGTCACTGAACCTGGCAGCCCTGTGGAAGCTGCCGGTGATCTTTGTCTGCGAAGACAACAAGTGGGCAATCTCCGTGCCCAAGACCAGCGCCACCTCTATCGACTGGGTGGCCGACCGCGCGTCGGCCTATGGCATGCCCGGCATCAAGGTGGCGAACAATGACGCGCTGGAAGTGTATGAGGCCGTGGCGCCGGCGATTGAGCGCGCGCGCCGCGGTGAAGGCCCCAGCCTGATTGAAGTGAAGACCGACCGTTACCTGGGCCATTTCCAGGGGGACGCGGAGGTCTATCGCCCCAAGGACGAGGTCAGCAATCTGCGCAAGAACGATCCGATCCCGAAGCTGGCCGCCATGCTGAAAAGCCGCAGCCTGATGACCGACGCCGAAGAAGGCGTCATCGTGGCCCGGGCCAAACAGCGGGTGGCCGATGCCTTCGACTTCGCCCGCAAGAGTGCCTACCCGGCAGCGCAGGATGCGCTCAATGACGTTTTCGTCTGAAACCAAACATCGACATCAGGAGCAGAACATGAGCACGACCCGCAAACTCACGATGGCCCAGGCGATCTCGGAGGCCATGGCCCAGGAAATGACACGCGACCCCAATGTGTTCGTCATGGGCGAAGACATTGGATCTTATGGCGGCATCTTTGGCGCCACCGGTGGCCTGCTGGAGAAGTTCGGCCCGGACCGCATCATGGACACGCCGATTTCCGAGACGGCCTTCATCGGTACCGCAACCGGTGCGGCGGCCGCTGGCCTGCGACCGATTGTGGAGCTGATGTTTGTCGATTTCTTCGGCGTCTGCATGGACCAGATCTACAACCATCTGGCCAAGAACACCTACATGGCCGGCGGCAACATCAAGCTGCCGGTGGTGCTGACCACGGCGATTGGCGGCGGCTACAACGATGCCGCCCAGCACTCGCAGTGCCTGTACGCGACCTTTGCCCACATGCCGGGCCTCAAGGTGGTGGTGCCATCGAATGCCTATGACGCCAAGGGCCTGATGATCCAGGCCATCCGCGATGACAACCCGGTCATGTTCATGTACCACAAGGGCATCATGGGCCTGCCGTGGATGGCGTATTTCGAGGGCAGCAGCAACGAGGTGCCCGAGGCGGCGTACACCATCCCGTTCGGGCAGGCCAAGGTCGTGCGCGAAGGGCAGGACGTCACCATCGTGACGATCAGCCAGATGGTGCAGAAGGCGCTGCTGGCCGCTGATGAGCTGGCGAAACAGGGCATCAACGCCGAAGTTATTGATCTGCGCACGCTGGTGCCGCTGGACCGGGCCGCGGTGCTCAAATCAGTGGCCAAGACCGGACGGCTTTTGATTGCAGACGAGGATTACCTCGGCTTTGGACTCACCGGCGAAATCTCGGCCATCGTGGCGGAAAACCTCGATACCCTCGTGCTCAAGGCGCCCATCAAACGACTTGCCGTACCCAATGTGCCGATTCCCTACAGCCGGCCGCTTGAGCAGTTTGTCATCCCGCAGGTGAAAGGCATTGTGGAGGCGGTTCAAAAGCTGATGCAGGCGCGCATTGCGGAAGGCGTCGCAGCATGATCGGGATCACGCTGAGCCCTGACGCGTGGAAGGATGTCGATTCGGCAACAGAGGCGCTGGTTGACAAATGGCTGGTGGCCGAAGGCGATGCCGTGCGCGCCGGCCAGTTGTTGGCCAACGTCGTTCTCGTCAAGGCCAACCAGGACATCGTGGCACCAGCCGACGGTCGCATCGAGAAGATCCTGGTGCCGGCCGGTGAAACCTTCGCGCAGGGCAAGCCAATTGCCATGCTGAAGGGCCTGCCGTAAACACGGCGGCGCAAGAGCAGGCGTGGAACAGCCATCAGCTCTCGCTGCCGGTTGCTGCACCGCGTTGGCGCGTCTGGACCTACGCCGCACCCGCCGTTGTGCTGGGCTGTTCCCAGCGCTCCCTGCAGGATGACATCGAACACCGGCTGCAAGGTCGGGCCGAAGTGACGGCGCGTGAGTCAGGGGGCGGTGCCGTTCTGACCGGGCCCTGGCTGGTCAGCACCTCGGTCGTTTTCCCGCCGGGGCATCCCTGGGTCTGCGACGGGCTGATCGACAGCTATCGGCGCCTGGGGCAGTTGCATGTGGAAGTACTCAAGGAATTTGGCGTGCCGGCCCGCGCCCTGCCACCGCAGGAACTGCCGCGCACCCCTGATTCAAGCGCGGTCAATGCAGTGGGCTGGGCCTGCTTCGGCGGTCTGTCGCCGTGGGAGCTTGTCAGTGCCGAAGATCGCAAGCTGGTGGGGCTGGCGCAGCGACGGTGCCGAGCCGGCGTACTGCTCGTGGCCGGCACCCTCGTGGGCGCGGTCGACTGGCCTTTGCTCTGCGGCGCCATGGGCTACCCGCAGCATGAGCATCTGCTTCGGCGCCGCACCGTTTGCGCGGAAGAGCTTGCTGGTTGCGCGATTGAACCTGAGCGCTATGCTGCTGCCCTGATGCAATGGCTTGAACGCGAACTCTCCACAACCCCGGCGTGAAGAGTTTCAACGTCGCTAAAGTCGTCGGCCTTGAATGAGACGAATCAAAATCACCACGACGGCGACGACCAGCAGGATGTGGATGAATCCGCCCATGGTGTACGAGGTGACAAACCCCAGAAGCCAAAGGACAACCAGGATGACGGCAATGGTCTCAAGCATTTTTCTTCTCCTATTGCGACAAGTTGCCGGATAGTAAGCCGATCGACTCACTGCTGTCCAGCGGTTTTGCGGCGGTGTGCTGCTGATGCGGACTCGGCATCCTCTTCACGGATCTGGGCATCGCCTTTGTTTGCGTGTTGTCAAAGCCCATGGTTTTTCCTGCATGCGGTGACTTGTCGGCTGCGCTACTTCGCATTACCATTATTTTTGGGTGGCAGGCCAGGTTGCCGGCCAGTCAAGTTCAAGCACACATCAACGCTCACTGGAGGTTCCTCATGATCATGCGTACCACTCTCGCCGCTGCTGTCACCGCCGTGGCTCTGCTCACCGCGTCCGGCTGTGCGGTGACCCGCGGCCAGGAAACCGTCGGCGCCTACATCGACGACGCCGCGATTACCACCGCCGTGAAGGCGCGCTTCGCCGAGAACAAGGAAGTCGCCGCGACCAGCATCAGCGTCGAAACCCTCAATGGCACCGTCATGCTGTCAGGCTTTGCCAAGAACGCCGCGGAGAAGAGCACGGCCGAAACCATCGCGCGGGGCGTGAAAGGGGTGAAGGCAGTGAAGAACGAGATCACTGTGCGCCCGTAAACGTCCGCGCAGGCGCGCATCGGGGGTCGATGCGCCTGTGTCAGCCATGAGTCAAGGTCGTATCGATAATGCGGTGCGGTACAGCATGGCGCTGATCTGTTGCGACAGTTTTTGAACGGAGTCGATTCTCTTTGGGGTCGTGTCGTACCACACGGCTAAAAATAACAAGTCACGGTGCGTGCAGGGCGTGACATCCCATCGAGGACGACTCATGTTTTTTTCAGGTATCGCACGCGCCAGCCGCGTGTCGGTGGTGTTGGCAGCACTCTCTCTTGCGGCCGCGGGCAGTGTTGCCGCTGCGCCAACTTCGACCAAGTTCGAACCCTCCCAGACAGTACAGGGGACCCCCCTGGCGCTCAACGGCGCGGGCACCCGCTACCGGGCTATCTTCAAGGTGTATGACATGGCCTTGTACACCCAGGGCAAGGTTGGCACGCCGGAAGCGCTGCTGGCGCTGCCCGGCCCCAAGCGGTTGAACTTTGTTGCACTGCGCGATGTGCCTGGCACCGATCTGGGCCTGGCCTTCATCAAGGGTCTGGCAGCCAACTCGACACCTGAACTGACGCAGAAACACACGGCATCAAGCACCCGCCTGATCGAGATATTTTCCGGCCGCCCCAAGCTGGCCACCGGGGACAGTTTCGCCATGGAGTACCTGCCCGGCAAGGGCACCACTTTCTACATCGTTGGCCAGCCCCAGGGCGCGCCGGTGGGCGATGCCGAGTTCTTCGGAATGGTGCTGAAAATCTGGGTCGGCGCCAACCCGGCCGACTTCAAACTCAAGGACGCCTTGCTGGGTCTGTAGCTTGCGGCGCCAGTCTGGCGCCTGCCCTTGCCTGCCCGAGTGCCGGGCCGGGCCCGCCGTGTTTGCGCCCATAATGGCCCGCAAACAATTCAGGGACGGGACAACCAGAATGGCAACCCTCATACCGGCGCTTGGCGCCTGCGCATCGCGCATGGAGCCGGGCGAGCGTCGGCTGGCCGAACGGCTGGAACACAAGCTCGACGACGACTACCTGCTCTGGTACGACGTGCCGATGGGCCCGCGCAACGCCCACCCCGACTTTTGCGTGATGCACCCGCGCCGCGGCATTCTGGTGCTGGAGGTGAAGGACTGGAAGCTCGCCACCATCCAGCAGGCCGACAAACTGACGTGGACCATCATCCCCGACGGCATTCCCAAGACCGTCATCAATCCGCTGGAGCAAGCCCGCCAGTACGCGCACCAGGTGGTGGGCGCACTGGAGCGCGACCCGCAACTGGTGCAGGCGGATGGCGCCCACGCCGGCAAGCTGGCATTCCCCTGGAGCTATGGCGTGGTGTTTACCAACATCACGCGCAAACAGTTTGAAGCCGCTGAACTGCAGCACGCCATCGAACCGCACCGCGTGCTGTGCCAGGACGAAATGCTGGAGAGCGTGGGCGCCGAAGAACTGCAAAGCCGCCTGTGGGACATGTTCCCCTACATGATGCGTGGCGTGATGAGCCTGCCGCAGCTGGACCGCGTGCGCTGGATCATGTTTCCGCAGGTGCGCGTACAAACGCAAAGCGCCCTGTTTGACGACACCGACGCGGACGCCGAGATGCCCAGCATCATGCGCGTGATGGACCTGCAGCAAGAGCAGCTGGCCCGCAGCCTGGGCGACGGCCACCGCGTGATCCACGGCGTGGCGGGCTCGGGCAAGACCATGATTCTGGGCTACCGTGCGGAGTATCTGGCGCAAGCCAGCACCGCCAGCAGCAAACCCATTCTCATCCTGTGCTTTAACGAGCCGCTGGGCGTGAAGCTGCACAGCGTGATGGACGCCAAGGGCCTGAGCGACAAGGTGCATGTGCGGCATTTTCATAAATGGTGCCGCGACCAGCTGGTGGCTTTTGGGCAAACCCTGCCGGCCCAGATGGGCAGCCAGCAGTATGTGGAAGAGCTGGTGCAGCGCGTCATTACCGCCGTAGACCGCAAGCAAATCCCCAGCGGCCAGTACCAGGCCGTGCTGATTGACGAAGGCCACGACTTTGCCCCCGAATGGCTCAGATTGGTTACCCAAATGGTGGACCCCACCACCAACAGCCTGCTCCTGCTGTACGACGATGCGCAAAGCATCTACGAGCGTGCGCGCAGCAAGCAGTTCAGCTTCAAAAGCGTGGGCGTGCAGGCGCAGGGCCGCACCACCATTCTGAAAATCAACTACCGCAACACCAAGCAGATTCTGCAAACCGCCAATCTGATTGCGGCCGACCTGCTAACCGCGGATGACCGCGACGACGACGGCATCCCGCTGGTCAAACCCGTCAGCTGCGGGCGCGAAGGGCAAGCGCCCATCCTCATCAAGCTGCCCAGCCTGCATGAAGAGGCTTATGCCATTGCCGACCAACTGAGCCACGCCCACAAAGAGGGCCACGCCTGGGGCGACATGGCCATCCTGTGCGCGGACTGGAAAACCATGGACCTGTGCGCCGACGCCCTGCGCCAGCGCAAGCTGCCGTTCAATGTGCGCAAGCGCACCGGCGAATACAACCCCGCAGCCGACGCCATCCAGATCATGACCATGAAGGTCAGCAAAGGCCTGGAGTTCCCCGTGGTGGCTCTCCCCGGCGTGGGGCACATGCCCGCCAAGGGCGAAGACGAGCAGGAGGCCGCGCGGGTGTTTTATGTGGCGGCGACGCGAGCGACGCAGAGGTTGGTGATTGGGGTGGGCGGGGATGGGGGATTTGCGCGGAGGTTGGCGGGTGAGTAGTGATATCAATATTACTGATTCTGGCCAGAATTGATATTGGGCTACGCCCACTCGAGGAAGTAGTGGGCCAAGTAGACTTGTTAAAAACAAACCAGGGAGCAAACATTGACTGAAATCACGACGGTGTCTTCGCTGACGGCCGAACACCAAAGCGACGGCGTATTCCGTATCCTCTCTCTTGACGGTGGCGGTGCGAAGGGCTTCTATACCCTTGGCGTACTCAAAGAGATCGAGGCAATGCTGGGTTGCCCGCTCTACAAGCGATTCGACCTCGTGTTCGGCACGAGTACAGGTGCGATCATCGCTTCGCTCATCGCGCTCGGGTACGAGGTTGATCAAATACACGACCTCTACAAAGAGCATGTCCCACGCGTAATGGCTCAGAAGTCCCCCGCAGCTAAGACGGCTGCGTTGAGTAGTCTGGCAAAGCAAGTATTTAAAGAGAAGACCTTTGAAGATGTCATGACCGGCATAGGCGTAGTCACCACTAGGTGGATGACTGAACGACCGATGATTTTCAAGGGCAAGGTGGCGCAAGCCCATGGCCGTGTTGGAACATTCAAGCCTGGATTTGGGGTCAGCGTCGCAGATGCAGTGCAGGCATCTTGCTCAGCCTACCCTTTCTTTGAGAGAAAAATAGTCACCACGGCTGCGGGTGACAAGGTCGAGTTGATCGATGGCGGTTACTGCGCAAACAATCCAACTCTCTACGCAATTGCCGATGCCGTCGTGGCGCTCAAGAAGGAGCGCAAAGACATACGCGTGGTCAGCGTTGGTGTCGGGGTGTATCCAGAACCTAAGCCCGGATTCCTAATGTGGGTGGCGAAAAAGTGGCTTGCGGTTCAATTGCTGCAGAAAACGTTGGAGATAAACACGCAGTCAATGGACCAACTTCGTGAAATTCTCTTTAAAGATATCGAGACTATTCGGATCAGTGACACATTCGAGCGGCCAGAGATGGCAACTGATTTGATGGAACACAACGTTGACAAGCTTAATGTCTTGCGCCAACGGGGAAGCGAGTCGTTCGCTTCACGAGAAAAGCAGCTCCGAAACTTCCTGATCTGATTGGATAAATGAAAATGGGAATACCTGAATCGCAGCTGGACACGTGGTCGCATCAAGGATCTATCACACAGTCGGCTACCACTTACAACACCATCAAGAACGCACTGGAGCATGCTGGTACGGGGTACGCTGGAAAAAACTACAAGGTGTTTCTGCAGGGTTCTTACGGCAATGACACGAACATCTATTCCGAGAGCGACGTAGATGTCGTGATCCGACTTGATGATGTGTACTTCAGCGATGTTACGAACCTGTCCCCTGAAGAAAAGAGCGCCTTCGACAATGCGTTTGTCGCTGCGACATACACATACGACGAGTACAAGAAGGACGTGCTTAAGGCGCTTACAGACAGGTTCGGTACTGACGCGAAAGTTGGCGACAAGGCTATCGCAATCGCAGCCAATGGAGGCAGGCGAAAGGCGGATGTAATTGCCGCGATGCAGTTTCGTCGCTATTGGAAGTTCAAGGGTACTTACGATGAAAGATATGACGAGGGTATATGTTTCTTGAATGGGGATGGTGAGCGAATTGCCAACTATCCAAAGCAGCATTCGACGAATCTGACAACGAAGCATCAGGATTGCAACAAGTGGTTGAAGCCGATGGTTCGTATCCTCAAGAACCTACGAAGCAAGCTGGTCGCAGATGGCTCGCTGAAGGCCGGGGTTGCGCCGTCGTACTACCTTGAAGGGCTTCTCTACAACGTGCCAAGTGACAAGTTCGGAAGGAGCTATCACGATTGCTTTGTAAACGCAATGAACTGGATTCAAAGTGAAGCGGACAAAGATAACTTGTTATGTGCCAATGAGCAGTACTACTTGCTTCGGGACGGCTCACACACCTGCTGGGAAAAGTCCAGCGCAGAGGCGTTCCTGAACGCAGCTATTGGGGCATGGAATGACTGGTGACGCGACAGTGCGCTGGCTGAGTGAGCCCGCTCCAGGAGTGAGGATCACCATGTGATGATTCTGCTCGGGCGCTTACGGATTGGCTATGAGCCAAACGCCTCATGGCAAGGTGAATTCAAGTTGCAGGGAGAGGCGCGGGATGGCGTCGATGGTGCGCGGGGCTGGGGTTTACGGTGCGATCCTGATTTGATAGCGGCTTGCGCAGGTAGGACGAGGGCTGGAGCCCGATTTGGCACACAAGTCGTACCCCGTACTGCGCTCGCCATCTTCCAGCCTGCGGAGCACTTGACCAGCGTTGCCAGAACTGGGCTTTGTCCAGCATGCGGGCCAAAGTGGCATCTGCGCCCAGCACGGCGCGCGACAGGCAGCCCAAGAACCAGCTGAGCCAGGGTGTCACGTCCAGCGGTCCTTTTTGGGTGGCCTCCAGTTGGCCGTAATAGTATTTGCGTTCGCGCTGTATCTGGGCGCTAAAGCTGTAGAAGCGTTGGCGTCAGCGATGGGGGCGCTTATTCGCCGCAATTTGTGCGGTGAATGCATGCAGAGTCAGTTTCAAAGCCGTTCAGCAAACCGCCGCGACAGCAAGAACTCCACAAACGTAGCCGTATTCAGTGCCAGCCATTGGCGCGCCGGGTACACCGCATACAGCGACGGCCCACTGGGCAGGCGGTAGGCCGGGAGCAGTTCGACCAGTGCACCACTGGCCAGCTCCTGCTCCACCAAAAGGCGGTCCAGCACGGTGACGCCCGCCCCGGCACAGGCCGTGGCCACTAGGGCCATGCCGTCGTTGATGCGGATACGGCCCTGCACCCGGACCAGGGTGGTGGTGTCGTCCAGCATGAAGGTCCATTCGTCGAACACGCGGTTGTCGCGCGTCCACAGCAGGCATTCGTGCTGCGCCAGATCCTGGGGCACTGCGGGCACCCCGGCGCGTGCCAGGTAGGCAGGTGCCGCCACCAGCACGCGGGGGTTGTCGGCCAGTTTGCGCGCCACCAGCGTGGAGTCGTCGAGATGCGCCACACGGATGGCCACGTCGATCTGCTCGGCGATCAGGTCGCTCATGCGGTCTTCCACCAGCAGCGTCAGCTCCACCAGGGGGTGCAGTTGCGTAAATTCGGTGATCAGGGGCACCAGATGGCGCTGCCCCAGCGGGCGCGGGCAGGCCACGCGCAAGGGGCCGCGCACCTCCTGCTGGAACTGGCCAGAAATTTGCGCCACGTTGCTCAGGGCGCGGTCAATCTGCTGGGCTTGCAGCAGCACCACCTTGCCCACCTCCGTCAGCGTTAACTTGCGCGTGGTGCGCTGGATCAGGCGTGCGCCGAGGTCGGCTTCCAGCCGGGCCAGCTGGCGCGAAAGGACAGACTTGCCGCAGCCCTGCCGGGTGGCCGCAGCGCTGATGCTGCCCGCATTGACGATGGCCGAGAAGGTGGTGAGGAGTTGGGGATTGAGCATGGCTAGCGGTTTATTGTTGCTCTAAAAGCAACTCAATTGTGCTTTATTGGGGCTTCTCAGGCAACGGTATTGCTTCTACATTCGATACCAACATACCCCAACCCCTATCCAAGGAAGCTTTGCATGACCCAGTCCGCCACTCTCGCAGCACCCGCAAACACCGAACTCCCCAGCACCCAGGAGATGCCATCGGACGCCATGATCGAGCGCCTGCAGTGGCGCTACGCCGCCAAAAAGATGGACCCCGCCAAAGCGGTGCCCCACAACAAAGTGGAGCGCATTCTGGAAGCCGCGCGCCTGGCACCCACCTCCAGTGGCTTGCAGCCCTACGAGATCATTGTGGTGACGAGCAAAGAGGTGCGCGAGCGCATCAAGCCCATCGCCTGGAACCAGGGCCAGATCACCGATGGCTCGCATCTGCTGGTGTTTGCGGCGTGGGACAACTACACGGTCGAGCGCATCAACATGATGTTCGACCTGACCAACACCGTGCGCGGCTTTAAAAACGAGGGCTGGGAGAACTACCGCAACATGCTGCTGGGCATGTACCCGCAGCGCGATGCCGAGGTAAACCACCAGCATGCGGCGCGCCAGGCCTACATTGGCATGACCGCTGCCATGCTGGCCGCCGCCTTTGAAGAGGTGGATTGCACCCCGATGGAAGGCTTTGACCCCAAGGCGCTGGACGAGATTTTGAACCTGCGCGAGCGGGGCCTGCGCAGCGTGGCCATTTTGCCGCTGGGCTACCGCGAGGCAGACAAGGACTGGCTGGTGAACCTGACCAAAGTACGCCGCCCGCGCGAGCAGTTCATCACGGAAGTCTGATCACCGAAGGCCCGATCCCGCTGGCGTTCTGAGACTGAAATCAACCCTCAGAACCGCAGAGTGATTTGCTCTGATTTTGATAGCTACTGGCGCACATTTCACGGGGGCTACAACCCAATTTGGCATTAACCCTGTGCCAACAGCGCGGCCAGCTCCTGCAAGCCAATCGCCTGCGCCCCATGGCGCAGGGGGATGCGCTCTTGCCCCGGGTACACCACGTAGCACTGCGCAATCTGCAGGTCGTCGCAGGCAATGGCGAAGCCCTTTTCCGGGCTGGGCGCCACGGAGCGTTTGATCTCGATGGCCATCTCGGGTTTGCCGCCTTTTTCCAGCACCAGGTCAATTTCCGCGCCGACCTGGGTGCGGTAGAAGTAGGGCACGCGGCGGCTGCCGGCGGCCTGGATCAGGTTCTCAATGCAATGGCCCTCATAGCTCAGGCCGCACACGGGGTGGCCCAGCAGGTCGTTCAGAGTTTCCAGTTCCAGCAGGCCGTGCAGCAGGCCGCTGTCGCGCACATAGACCTTGGGCGACTTGACCAGCCGTTTGCCCAGGTTGCCGCCCCAGGGCCGCAGGCGGCGCACCAGCTGCAGGTCCACCAGCAGGTCGATGTAGCGGTCTATGGTGGGGTTGGCCACGCCCAGCGCGCTGGCAATGCGCGCCTGGTTGAGTACACTGCCCTGGTTGTGCGCCAGCATGGTCCACAGTCGGCCAATGGTCTCGGCCGGCAGGCGGGGCGCAAACATGGGCACGTCGCGTTCCAGGTAGCTGCGGATAAAGTCGCGCCGCCAGTTCAGGCTTTGGGTATCGTCAGCAGCTAACAGGCTGTCGGGGAAACCGCCGCGCAGCCACAGGGTGCTGTCGGCAATGCCAGCCGCAGCGGCTTCACCGGTGTTGAGCGGGGCAATGTCGAGGTAGGCCACGCGCCCGGCCAGTGTTTCGCTGGATTGGCGCATCAGGTCCAGCGCCGCCGAGCCCAGTAGCAAAAACTGCCCGCTGCGCAGGCCGGCTTGCCGGTTGTCGTCAATGATGCCGCGCAAGATTTCAAACACGCCGGGAGCGCGGTGGATCTCGTCCAATATGACCAGCTTGCCCTGCTGGGCTCGCAAGTAGGTGTCGGCATCTTCCAACCGAAGACGGTCGGCGGGGCGCTCCAGGTCCAGGTACACCGCGCCGCCGGGCCAGTCCTTGGCAAGGGTGCGGGCCAGCGTGGTTTTGCCCACTTGGCGCGGCCCCAGCAGCACCACAGCAGGGGTTTGGAGCAGTTTCTGGCGGACGGTGGATTCAAATTGGCGACTTATCATTATTGCAATTTTAACGAATTAAGTTAATTTTGCAATGCAAATATGAATCTCCCTGGTATTGAAGGGCACCCGTTCGTCATTTGAGTGACCGGCCGTTAACCAACCAGCAAGTACCATGGCAACGAATCAACCTGCCCGCCATGGGCGCCAACGGAGAAAGTTATGTTCAGTCATGTGATGTTCGGTGTGAATGACCTTGAGGTCTCGAAGAAGTTTTACGACGCGCTGCTTGGCACGCTGGGCATTGCCCCCGGGGTTGCCAACAAGAGCCGGTATTTCTATCGCAGCCCCACCGGTACCTTCGGCATCACCACGCCCATCAATGGCGAGCCCGCGACCCACGGCAATGGCAGCACGCTCGGGTTTACCGTGCAGTCGCCGGAACAATGTGACGCGTTCCATGCGGCCGGCATCGCCAACGGCGGCACCACCTGCGAAGAACCCCCGGGCTTTCGCGACGGCGCGGTGGGCAAGCTCTACCTGGCGTATCTGCGCGACCCGGACGGCAACAAGATCTGCGCGCTGCACCGCCCGACATGAGGAGCAGCAGCATGACCCAAGACTTGAATCAACCCGACGAATCGAAAAAACCGGCGCTGTGCGACTCGTGCGCTGGCATCCAGCGCAACTGGCGCGGCGCGCCCGGCCACCCCGAGCTGATGCAAGGCGTCAACCGCAAGGAACCGCGCAGCCACGGCCAGGTCACCATCACCAAGTACCGCTGTGAACGCTGCGGCACACAGTGGGAGTACGAGAACAACAAGGTCAACCTCCACGCGGGCTGGTCGGTGGTGGGCGAATAGCTTTCCAGCCAAAATAGGCGCATCAGGGCGCTCGTCGCCCGCTTCCCTTTCAAGGAGCCACCATGACCGATCTCTCCAGCTTCCCCATCACCAAAAAATGGCCCGCCCAGCATCCCGAGCGGCTGCAGCTCTACTCGCTGCCCACGCCCAACGGGGTCAAGGTGTCGATCATGCTGGAGGAGACCGGCCTGCCGTATGAGCCGCATCTGGTGAGCTTTGAGAGCCACGACCAGCTGTCGCCGGAATTCCTCTCGCTCAACCCCAACAACAAGATTCCGGCCATCATCGACCCCAACGGCCCGGGCGGCAAACCGCTGGCGCTGTTCGAGTCCGGCGCGATCCTGATTTATCTCGCGGAGAAGACGGGCCTGTTTCTTCCGCAGGATGCGGCGCAGCGCTACGAGACGATCCAGTGGCTGATGTGGCAGATGGGCGGCGTCGGCCCGATGATTGGCCAGCTGGGCTTCTTTCACAAGTTCGCCGGCAAGGACTATGAGGACAAACGCCCGCGTGACCGCTACGTGACCGAGGTCAGGCGCCTGCTGGGCGTGCTGAACCAGCGTCTCGCTGGCCGCACCTGGATCATGGGTGACGCCTACACCATTGCCGACATTGCCACCTTCCCGTGGATGCGCAACCTGATCGGGTTCTATGGCGCAGGTGACCTGGTGGGCATGCCGGATTTCCCGCATGTGACGCGGGCGCTGGACGCGTTTATTGAGCGCCCGGCGGTAGCGAGCGGTCTAGAAATACCTGCTCGCTCCTGATTTGATAGCTATTCAGGCAGACAACACGGGGGCTGGGTGCCGAATTTGCTCTGAGCTCAGGCAGCTTGCAGCGCGAAAGTCACTTTGGCGCCTGAGGCCGCGTGCGTTCGGCCCATCCGGCGTACCGGGGCGACGGACGGCACCATGGCCAGACTGAGGGACGAAGGCCGCAGCGCATAGATCAAGGCGCGGCGATGTTCGGTCGCCGTAAAGCTGTCCCCGGCGTCAAGGACGACATCGCGCGTGTCGCCATCCAGCGTGACCCACACACTGCCCTCGTGGCAGGCGATTTGGACCCCGGCGGCGTCGGACACGTTGAACATCGCCTGGTGGGCGAGGGACAGGTCAAACTGGTTGGAAGTGGTGTTCATGGCAGTCCTTTCATATTCGGTGTGAGAATGAATATACTGACCGACTCCTAATCTATCAAACGGTGAATTGGAATCTCTAGCATGCAGCCAAGGAATGCCAAATCTCCCGCCTCCGCGACTGTTGTGCGGGGCATCCGGCGCGCGGAACTGCCGCCGCTGAACCTGCTTTACAGCTTCGAGGCGGCGGCGCGCACACTGAGCTTCACCCATGCGGCCACCGAGTTGTTCCTGACGCAATCGGCCGTCAGCCGGCAGATCCAGCAGATCGAGAGCGGGCTCGGCACCGCGCTGTTCGAACGGCGCCACCGCGCGCTCGCGCTCACCGAAGCCGGCAAAGTCATGCAGCGCGCGGTCAACGATTGCCTGGAGCGCCTGCGCGATGCCACCGCCATCGTGCGCGCTGCCCAGGCACCACGGCAGGTAGCCATCACCACCACACCCGGTTTCGCCTCGCTGTGGCTGATTCCCCGGCTGGCCCGCTTCACTGCCAGCCATCCTTCGGTGGACGTGCGGATTTCCGCCACGATGGACCTGTTGGACTTGCAGCGCAGCGGCATTGATGTGTCGGTGCGCCTGAGCACCATCAGCCGGGGCGTTGGCACTGCCCTGTTTGAGGAGCAGGTGCTGCCCGTCTGCGCGCCGCAACTGCTGAAGAACCCCGCGCTCCCCTTGAAGAAGCCGGCCGACCTGGCCAGGCACACCCTGCTGGCCATCGACACGCCGCAGGGCCAGCCGCTGAACATCGACTGGGAGCCCTGGTTCAAGGTGATGGGGCTGCCGGAGTTGCGCATGAAGAACACCTTGCGGTTCACGCAATATTCCGATGTCGTGGCGGCGGCTGTGGCCGGGCAGGGCGTGGCGATTGGCCGCCTGCCGCTGCTTGACGCGATGCTGCGCGACGGCAGGCTGGTCGCGCCCTTCGGTAGCGCAGCATCTCATTTCGGCTATTTTGTGAACGTGGCGCCGCGCTCGGCCGGCAATGCCGACGCACAGGATTTCGTGCGCTGGCTGATGGCCGAGGCCGAACTGGCCAAGACACTGGAGCCCGGGAAAAGCAGATGAGTGATCAAACCCTCAACGGAGAACATCGATGCATCGCAGATTCTTTTTGACCGCCGTCGCCTGTCTCGCCCTCGCCGGGGTGGCCCAGGCGGCGCTGCCGGACGCGCAGCCCCAGCCGCGCTACACCGTGTCGGCCGAGCAATTGCAGCAGGCAGTGGCGCAGCGTTTTCCGAAGCGTTATCCGGTGGCCGGCCTGTTCGATCTGGCGGTGCAGGCGCCGCGCCTGCGTCTGCTGCCCGAACAGAACCGCGTGAGCGCCGAGATGGCGGTCGAGGCCACCGGCCCCGCGTTGGGGCGCAGCCAGACGGGCACGTTCGATGTGGACTTTGCGCTGCGTTACGAGGCCAGCGACCGCACGGTTCGCGCCTACCAGCTGCGCTTCAAGCACCTGCAATTCGCGGGCCTGCAGCCGGCAGTGTCCGAGCTGCTCAATGCCTACGGGCCGGCGCTGGCCGAGCAGTCCTTGCAGGAGGTGGTGTTGCACCAATTGCGCCCGCAGGACCTGGCCCTGGCCGATGGCATGGGGCTGCAGCCCGGCAGCATCACGGTGACGGACAAGGGCCTGGTGATTGGCTTTGTGGTGAAGCCGCTGTGACCGCGAGCGGCGGCTGAGGCCGGTCGTCTTTTGCTCCTGAATAGATAGCTGCTTGCGCTTATTTGACGCAGTCTACAAGCCAATTTGGCACTTCAGGGTGCTCGGTCTTCGGTGCCTAGCGGATTCACCTCAGCCGGCACCGGCGTAACGGGTTCAGGCGCGGACCCGGCAGGCGAACTGGCGGGGGCCGCTGGCGGCACGACATTCACCGGTTCGACAGGCACAGCCGGCAGATCAACCGGCGCGGGCAGGGGCTCGGACAAGAGCTCTGGCTCGGGCGCCTCGTCCGGGGCCGGCGGGGGCACCGGCCTGGGTTCGGCCGGGCGTCCAGGCTCTTCTGTGATCGTGCCCATGAGCTTGTTGGCCCAGTCGCGCAGGCGCCCCAGCAGCGGGCCGATCAGGCTCATGTCCTGCGGCTCGGCAAACCGTGCGCGGGCGTCGATGATGCGCGCGCGCAGGGCTTGCGCCGTGAAATCGCCCACGATGGGCAGCGCACTGTGCGCGCCCTGGCCCCAGTAGTTGCTGCGCAGCGTGACGCGGCCGTCGTTAAAGCCAACCCAGGCGCCAGTCACCAGCTGCGGATGCATCAGGATGAACCAGCCGTCGGCGTTGTCCTGCGTGGTGCCGGTTTTGCCAGCCACATCGGCCCGTATGCCGTAGCGGCTGCGAATGGCGGCGCCCGTGCCTTTGTCGACCACGCCGCGCATGGTGTCGAGCAGCGTGTAGTTGACGCGGGCCGACAGTGCGGCCTCAGGCGATGCGGGCCGGAACTCGGCCAGCACGTCGCCCGCGCGGTTTTCAATACGGGTGACCAGCATCGGCTCCAGGTAGGCGCCACCGTTGGCGATGGTGCCGTAGGCGCTGACCATCTCGAACAGGGTGACCGGGCTGGTGCCCAGTGCAAGCGACAGCACGGGGTCGAGCTTGCTTTGCCGCACCCCCATGGCGTAGGCCAGTTTGGCCACCCTGGCGGGGCCCACGGCCTGCATGAGCTGGGCGGTGATGGTGTTTTTTGAATACGCCAGGCCGTCGCGCAGGGTCATTGTGTTGCCGCTGGGCGGGGTGTCGTCGGTGGGGCGCCACACGTCCTTGCCCGACACGGTGATTTCCACCGCCTGGTCAACCAGGGTGTCATCGGGGCTGGCGCCTTTGTCAAACGCCGCGCCGTACACAAAGGGCTTGAAGGTGGAGCCGGGCTGGCGCCGCGCCTGCTGCACATGGTCAAACGGGTCCGCGGCGAAGTCACGGCTGCCCACCCAGGCGCGGACCTGGCCGCTGCGCGGGTCCAGCGCCAGGAAGCCGGCCTGGACCCGGGTTTTTTGCTCGCGCAAGCTGCGCATGAAGGCCGCGTCGGCCAGCAGCTTCTTCAAGGCCGCTTCTTCCGTCAACCCGGCGTCGCGGGTGGTTTTGAACTCGGGCGTTTCGCGCACCCAGTCCTGCACCAGCGCATTGCCGGCACCCCAGGCAGCGCGCGAACTCCAGGCGGCGTCGGCAATGCCCTGGAGTTGGCGGCCGTGGCGCGCCACAGCCTGGTTGGCCACGGTCTGCAAACGGGAGTCGATGGTGGTGCGCACCACGAGGCCATCGGTGTAGATGTTGTAGTCGTTGCTGTCAGCCCAGGTGATGAGCCATTTGCGCAAGTGCTGGGCGAAGTGGGGCGCCGGGCCCAGCGGCGCGGTCTGGCGCTCAAAATCGACGCGCAGCGGCCGTTTTTTCAGCGTCTCGTACCTGGCTGCATCGAGTTGCTGGCGCTTGACCATTTGCGCGAGCACGGTATTGCGTCGCTGCAGCGCGCGCTCGGGGTTGAGCACCGGGTTGTAGTAGCTGGTGCCCTTGAGCATGCCCACCAGCGTGGCGCTCTCCAACAGGTCGAGCTGGTCGGCCGATTTGTCGAAATAAGTGCGCGCCGCCATCTCGATGCCAAAGGCGTTGTAGAGAAAAGGCACGGTGTTGAGGTAGGTCTCCAGAATGTCGCGCTTGCTGTAGAGGGCCTCGATCTTCAGCGCCGTGATGGCTTCCTTGAGCTTGCGGTTGAGCGTGGGCGCGCGGCCAATTTCCTGCGGGTACAGGTTGCGCGCCAGCTGTTGCGTGAGGGTGGAGCCGCCTTGCCGGTCACCCGAGAAAGTGCTCACGGCCGCAGCGGCGGTGCGCCGCCAGTCCAGGCCGTGGTGCTGGTAGAAGCGGTGGTCTTCGGTGGCAATCAGGGCCGTGACGACCGCGGGGGCGATGTCGTCAAGCGGCACCCAGGCACGGTTGGCCCACTTGAATTCGGCCAGCAGCTTGCCGTCGGCCGAGAGCACCTGCGCCGGCTGCTCCTGCCTGGCCTTGCGGATATCGCTGATGCTGGGCGTGAACGGAATGAGCGCCAGCACATAGAGCAACAACAGCGCCGGCACGGCGGCCAGCGCCCAAGCGGCCTCGCGCCGGGTGGGGCGGCGCAAACGGCGAAGTTGGTCGGCAGCAAGGGTTTTGAGTTGGGAGAAATTCATCAAGCGCATGCTCTACAAGCCCTTTTCGACCATGTCCAGCAGCCGCTGCCCGATGCGCTGCATCTGGGGCCCGACGACGCTGGCCAAGGGGCCGTCGATGACCAGCATGGCCAGGCCATGCACGGCCGACCAGGCGAGAAACTCCGCGCCCGGGCGGCGTTCCGGCGGCATCACGCCGGCTTGCACCAATCGGTCCAGTGCGGCGCCCAGCAGTTCAAACGGATTCAGGCCGCCGGGGCCGGCCGTGGGCAGCTCGGGTGTGCCTTGCAGCAACTTGTCGGACGCAGCGAAGGCGGTGCGGAACAAGCCCGTCTCAGTCTGGGCAAAGCGCAGGTAGGCGGTGCCAACGGCACGCACGCTGGCGCGGGCAAAGTCGGCGGGGGGCAGGTCGGGCGACAGGGTGGCGAGTTCGTCCTCCATGGCCCTGGCCACGGCCGACAGGGCGGCGGCACGCACCGCCTGCAGCAGGGCCTGCCGGCTGGCAAAGTGCCGGTAGGCCGCGTTGGGTGCCACGCCGGCGCGCCGGGTGGCTTCGCGCAGCACCACGGCGTCAGGGCCACCGCGGCGGGCCAGCTCAATGCCGGCCTCCAGCAAGGTGCGCCGCAGGTCGCCGTGGCGGTAAGTGCTGCGCGGGGACGGGGCAATTGTTGATATGGCAGTCATGGTATTGGCAAATGTGGACAGCGTCCATTATCTTTGCTATTCTTTTGTGGACGGTGTACACAAGTAGCGCGGTTCAAGCTGTAAAGGAGCTGCCATGACAACCCAGATCTTCGTCAACCTGCCCGTCAAAGACCTCGCCCGATCGACCGAGTTCTTCACCCGGCTCGGCTACAGGTTCGACCCCCGGTTCACCGACGAAAAAGCCGCCTGCATGATCGTGAGCGACGATATTTACGTGATGCTGCTGCTCGAAAAGTTCTTTCAGACCTTCACCACCAAGCCCATTGCCGACGCCACCCAAAGCACCGAGGTCCTGATGGCCCTGTCCTGCGAAAGTCGTGCCAAAGTGGACGAACAGGTGCGCAAGGCGCTGGCCGCCGGTGGCACATCCCCCAGAGCACCGCAGGACCATGGCTTCATGTACGGGCACGGCTTTGACGACCTGGATGGGCACATCTGGGAACTGTTCTACATGGAGCCCAGTGCCGTCAAGGATTGATATTGCCGCTTTACAGCGCGCCCATGGGCAGCCATAGTTCGTCGCCCACCACCCGCAGAATCTCTATCCCAACCGCAAAGGAGAACCACCATGAGCACTGTCAAACCGACCCCTGAGGGCTTCCATGCCATCACGCCCTATCTTGCCGTCAAGGGTGCGAAGGCCGCCATTCAGTTCTATCAGCAGGCCTTTGGCGCGAAAGAGGTTGGGCGCATTTCGATGCCCGGTGGCGCCGTGGGGCATGCCGAATTGCAGATCGGGGACTCCCGGATCATGCTGGCGGAGGAGATGCCCGACTGGGGCAACAAAAGCCCGACGACCCTGGGTGGATCGCCTGTTGGCATAGCCTTGTATGTCGTCGATGTGGATGCCACTTACCAGCGTGCGCTGGACGCTGGTGCGAAGGCGATCGAGGCCGTGAAAGACCAGTTTTATGGCGATCGTGCGGGCTCCTTGCTGGATCCGTTCGGGCACAAGTGGCACATCCTGACGCACATTGAAGATCTGTCATTCGAAGAGATGCAGACACGTTGCGACGCGATGTTTTCCGCCAGCAAATGATTGCCTGGCTTTCAATCATGCACCTACTGAAAAAGGAGATCCCATGAGAGTCGAGCCCTATCTGTTTTTCAACGGCCGCTGCGACGAGGCCCTGGATTTTTACAAGGAAGCGCTGGGTGCCGAAGTCACCATGCTGATGCGCATGAACGAGGGTCCCGAACCGCATCCGCCGGACTCCGGGCAAAAGATCATGCATGCCACCCTGCGCATTGGCGAGACCAGTGTCATGCTCTCGGATGGCAACAGCGCCACGCCCGCCAGTTTCCAGGGGTTCTCGCTCTCGATCGGGGTTTCCGACGAAGCCCAGGCCGAGCGGATTTTTGCCGCCCTGGGCCAGGGCGGCCAGGTCCAGATGCCGCTGGGAAAAACCTTTTTCTCGCCCTGTTTTGGCATGGTCGCAGACCGATTTGGCGTGGGCTGGATGATCATCGTGGCGCCCTGAGGCATCCGATCGAAGCCCGCCAGGCGCTGAATGCAGGGCGGTGTGCAATGGGGTAATCTCGACGACACCCCTCGAAAGTACCGCCATGCCCGACACTTCCCGCCATCCCATCCTCCAGATCAAGCCGCTCGGCTTCCCGTGGGAGACCATCGACCCGTTTCTGTTTTGCGTGTATCACGACGACGCCTACCCGCAGGGCAATGCGCAACTGGGGCCGGGTGCCTCGCTGGCTGGCCGCGACATGGGGCAGGACTTCAGCCGCAAGGACGGCTGGAGCATGTACCACGGCGCAGAAGTGCCGGGCTTTCCCTCGCACCCGCATCGCGGATTTGAGACGGTGACCATCGTGCGCAAGGGGCTGATCGACCATTCGGATTCGCTGGGCGCAGCGGCACGATTTGGCGGCGGTGATGTGCAGTGGCTGACCGCGGGCAAGGGGGTGGTCCATTCGGAGATGTTTCCGCTGCTGAAAACCGACGCACCGAACCCGCTGGAGCTGTTCCAGATCTGGCTCAACCTGCCCGCATCGTCCAAGATGTCGGCGCCGCACTTCACCATGTTCTGGTCCGAGCAGATTCCGCGTCAGCTGGTCACGGATGCACTGGGCCGCAGAACCGAGGTGACGGTGATTGCGGGCCAGCTGCAGGGCGTGAACGTCAACGCGGCGGGGGCGCCGGTGAGCGGACCGTTGGCGCCGCCGCCCGACTCGTGGGCGGCGCAGTCAGACGCCGACGTGGCGATCTGGACGATTCGCATGGCGCCCGGCGCCAGCTGGACGCTGCCGGCGGCCAAGGGTCAAGGCACGCGGCGTCAGTTGTATTTTTTCAAAGGCAGTGCGGTGTCCGTCGCCGGGCAGGGCGTGAGCCAGCATGCCGCCATTGAACTGCGGGGTGATGCAAGGCTTGAATTGAAAAACGACGATCAGGGTGCAGAAGCCGAGTTTCTGCTCTTGCAGGGGCGCCCGATTGCCGAGCCCGTGGCGCAATACGGGCCATTTGTCATGAACACCGAGGCCGAGATTTCGCAAGCCATTGCCGACTACCAGCGCACGCAATTTGGCGGCTGGCCCTGGCCCGACAGCGGGCCGGTGCACGGGCGTGACCCGGCGCGCTTTGCGCGGCACCCCGACGGGCGGGAGGAAAAACCGGCTGCGGTCGCCGCTCGATCCTGAAACGGGAACTCCGGTCAGCGGAGCTGCGGCCCGGTGTCCACCACGGAGGCGGTGGAGACAACCCGCAGGTCGCTGTTGAAGATCACCGTGAATATTTTCTTGTCCGATTCATTGGGGCCGTCGATATAGCGCCAGTCGTAATGCCAGGTCTTCTGGAGCTCAAACGGGGTGATCTTCATGGGCTTCCCCAGCATCCTTCGCACCTCTTCCATTGCCATTCCAGGCTGGATTTTGGCAAAATTTTCCGGCGTCAACACCTGTCGCAATGCGCTCATCTTGCCGTCCGTGCCGATGGTGATCATGTAGTTTTTCGCGCCTTCGGGCTGGCGGTTGTACTCGAAGATCCTGGCGCCGTTGGCACCCTCCCATATCTTCTCCGGCTCACCGAATTTCATCCGCACATCGCCCTCCGTGGCAACGCCTTCTTCCAGTTCGGCGATGCGCTGAACATCGCAAGCCGACAGGCCAATCATCAGGAAAAACAAGGACGAGATGACGCGGAATCTTCGAATGACCGGCCCGAAAGCGGTGGAAAACATGTTCAAGATGAGCCCCTCCAAAAAGTTGACGATAACTGAAGAAACTGGCCGCGTCTATCGCTGCGGTACGCCAAGTCTGCACCAGAATGCAGGGCAAGAAAAAAGGCTCCTGCCAGTGATTGGCAGAAGCCTTGCTGCGGTCCCGTCCCGTCGACCGCGGGACTGACGGCGGGTCGAATTACCTGGCGACGACGCGCACCATTTCCAGGCACTTGTTGGAGTAACCCCATTCGTTGTCGTACCAGGCGACGACCTTCACGAAAGTGCCGTCGAGCGCGATGCTGGCGTCGGCATCAAAGACGCTGGTGCAGGTCTCGCCACGGAAGTCGGTCGCCACCACTTTGTCTTCGGTGTAGCCCAGCACGCCTTTGAGAGCGCCTTCGCTCTGCGCTTTCATCTCGGCGCAGATGTCCTTGAGCGTGGCTTCCTTGTTCAGCTCCACGGTCAAGTCAACCACCGACACGTCACTGGTGGGCACGCGGAACGACATGCCGGTGAGCTTCTTGTTCAGCTCGGGAATCACCACGCCGACTGCCTTGGCCGCACCCGTGCTGGACGGGATGATGTTTTCCAGAATGCCGCGGCCGCCGCGCCAGTCTTTGTTGCTGGGGCCGTCCACCGTCTTTTGCGTGGCGGTGGCGGCGTGCACGGTCGTCATCAGGCCGCGCTTGATGCCCCATTTGTCATGGAGCACCTTGGCGACGGGCGCCAGGCAGTTGGTGGTGCAGCTAGCGTTGGAGATGATGGCCTGGCCCGCGTAGGTTTTGTCGTTGACGCCGAACACGAACATCGGCGTGTCGTCTTTGGACGGTGCCGAGAAAATGACCTTCTTGGCACCGGCGGCCAGGTGTTTCTCGCCAGAAGCCTTGTCCAGAAAGAGGCCGGTCGCTTCGATGACGATGTCGGCACCGACTTCGTTCCATTTGAGGTTGGCGGGGTCACGCTCTTGCGTCAGGCGGATCTTCTTGCCGTTGACGATCAGGGTGTTGCCATCGACCTTGACGTCACCCTTGAAGCGGCCGTGCACCGAGTCGTATTGCAGCATGTAGGCCAGGTAGTCAGGCTCCAGCAGGTCGTTGATGCCAACGACTTCAATGTCGCTGAAGTTCTGCAGAGCCGAGCGCAACACGTTGCGTCCGATGCGGCCAAAGCCGTTGATACCAATCTTGATCGTCATGCTTTTCTCCAATAGTTAAAACCAGAAACCTGAGCCACCCCATGCGGGGCAATTACTTGCGCAAAACCTTTTCCACGGTGTCCGCCACATTCTCGGGCGTAAAGCCGAAGAGCTTGAACAGCACCGGTGCTGGAGCCGACTCACCATAGGTGTCGATACCGACCACGGCCGCACAGCCGTATTTCCACCAGCCATCCGTCACACCCATTTCGACGGCGATGCGGGGTACGCCGGCCGGCAACACGCTGGTCTTGTAGGCCTCGCTTTGCTTGTCAAACGTGGTGTTGCTCGGCATCGACACCACGCGCACGGCTATTCTGCGGGTCGCCAGCAGTTCCTGCGCCTTCAGCGCCAGCTGCACCTCGGAGCCGGTGGCGATGATGACGGCCTGGGTCTTTTTCCGCAGGCCCACTTCGCTCGGCTCGGCCAGCACGTAAGCACCCTTGCTGATGTCGCCCAAACCGCCCTTGGGCGCGTAGTTGATGTTCTGGCGGCTCAAGAGCAGCGCGGTCGGCTTGCTCTTGTTTTGCAGGGCCACAGCCCAGGCCACGGCGGTCTCGGCCGTATCACCCGGACGCCACACGTCCAGATTCGGAATCAGGCGCAAGGATGCGGCGTGCTCGATTGACTGGTGCGTCGGGCCGTCTTCGCCCAGACCGATCGCGTCGTGCGTGAACACATGCACTACGCGCAGCTTCATCAGCGCGGCCATGCGGATGGCATTGCGGCTGTAGTCGCTGAAGGTCAGGAAGGTGCCGCCGTAAGGGATGAAGCCACCGTGCAGCGCAATGCCGTTCATGATGGCCGCCATGCCGAACTCGCGCACACCGTAGTTGATGTGACGCCCGCCGTTGCCCACACCGGTGAGCGAATCGAAACGAAGACTGGGTGTGCTCTTGGTGTTGGTGAGGTTGGAGCCGGTGAGGTCCGCCGAACCGCCCAGCAGTTCCGGCAGGGCGGCGGTGAATGATTCCAGCGCCAGTTGCGAGGCCTTGCGCGAAGCCACCGTCTCCGCCTTGGTGTGGGCGGCCACGGCCGTGTCCACCGCCACCTGGTTAAAGTTCCTGGGCAACTCGCCTTTCATGCGGCGCACCAGCTCTTTGGCGAGGTCCGGGTAGGCCGCTTTGTAGGCAGCAAACTTGTCGTTCCAGGCGGCTTCAGCGGCGTTGCCTGCGGCCTTGGCATCCCACGCGGCGTACACGTCTTTTGGAATGACGAACGGCTTGGAGGGCCAGCCCAGCGATGCGCGGGTGAGCGCAATTTCTTCCGCACCCAGCGGTTCGCCGTGGGCCTTGGCGGTGTTGGCGCGGTTCGGGCTGCCGTGACCAATCGCCGTTTTGCAGATGATCAGTGTCGGGCGGTCGGTGGACTGCTTGGCTTCTGCAATGGTGCTGGCCACCAGCTCGGCGTTGTGGCCGTCGATGGGACCCAGCACGTTCCAGCCGCAGGCCACGAAACGCAGCGAGGTCTGGTCGATGAACCAGGGGGCCACTGCGCCGTCAATCGAGATGCCGTTGTCGTCGTACAGGGCAACCAGTTTGTTGAGCTTCCACGCGCCCGCCAGCGCCACCGCCTCATGGCTGATGCCTTCCATCAGGCAGCCGTCGCCCATGAACGAAAACGTGTGGTGGTTGACGACCTCGTGACCATCGCGGTTGAACTCTTTGGCCAGCAGTTTCTCCGCCAGCGCCATGCCTACGGCGTTGGTGATGCCCTGGCCCAGCGGGCCGGTGGTGGTTTCCACGCCGGGTGTCACGCCTACTTCAGGGTGACCCGCGGTTTTGCTGTGCAGCTGGCGGAAGTTCTTCAACTCGCTCATCGGCAGCTTGTAGCCGGTGAGGTGCAACACCGCGTACAGCAGCATGGACGCATGCCCGTTGGAGAGCACGAAACGGTCGCGGTCGAACCAGTGCGGGTTGGCGGGGTTGTGCTTGAGGTGCTGGCTCCACAAAGCGACGGCCATATCGGCCATGCCCATGGGCGCACCGGGGTGACCCGAGTTGGCTTGCTGCACGGCATCCATCGCCAGAGCGCGGATCGCATTGGCCATGTCGGCGCGGTTTGCGCTGCTTGTTTGTTCTGTATCAGCCATCTGTACCAACTCCGGGAAAGTTCTGGGGGGTGTTAGGGGAAACCCGGCATTTTACCGGTCGCGGCCAAGCCGCCGATTTGTTCGGTCTGCAAACCGGTGCGCGACCTGCAATGCGTATAGTCTCACCCATGCAAGGACTCCACCTGACCGCCGATCTTCACCAATGCCGTTGTGACCTGCGATGGCTGGCCGACGCCGCCCTGCTGGGTGAGCGTTGCCTGCAGGCTGTGGCCGCTGCCGGCCTGCAGGCCGTGGCGCAAGTGTTTCACGCCTTCCCCGCCACCGAGCATGGTCCCGGCGGCGTCACCGCCACCGTGCTGCTGGCCGAGTCGCACCTGTGCGTGCACACCTGGCCCGAGCAACACGCCGTGACCCTAGATGTTTATGTCTGCAACTTTGGTGGCGACCACTCAGCGAAAGCGCACGCATTGATGGCGGCGCTGATGACGCTGTTCGAGCCGGGGCACGTGGAGCGACACAGCCTGCTGCGCGGAGCGGTTGCCGCATGACGCCGACCAAAGCCATGATCCTGGCCGCCGGGCGTGGCGAGCGCATGCGGCCACTCACCGACACCACCCCCAAACCGCTGTTACCGGTGCAGGGCAAGCCCCTAATGCAGTGGCCGCTGGAAGCGCTGGCGCGTGGCGGCTTCGCCAGTGTGGTGGTGAACACGGCCTGGCTGGGGCAACAGATTGCACAAACGTTTGGCGATCATTTCACGCTGCAGCCCCCGTCAAATAAGCTTAACCAGCTATCAAATTCGGAGCAACTGCACATTGCCTATTCGCACGAGGGGCAGGACTTCGGTGGCGCGCTGGAGACTGCGGGCGGCATCGTGCGCGCGCTGCCACTGCTGGGCGATGTGTTCTGGGTGCTGGCTGGCGACGTGTTTGCGCCCGACTTTGTGTTCAGCCAGGACGCCGTGGACCGTTTCGCCGCCAGTGACCAACTGGCCCATATCTGGCTGGTGCCCAACCCGGCACACAACCTCCGGGGCGATTTTGGCTTGAGCAGCGCGGGCCTGGCACTCAACCAGGCCGACGTGAAATACACCTACTCCACCATTGGCCTGTACCGCAGCCAGCTGTTTGCGCCGCCCTGGTGCGACATCCCTGCGGGCAACGCGCAGGGCGTCAAAGCCCCACTCGCGCCGCTGTTGCGCGCGGCGATGGACAATGGCCTGGTCAGCGCTGAACTCTACCGCGGCGCCTGGACCGACGTGGGCACGCCCGAGCGGCTGCAATCACTGAATCAGGTCCCTGCAACCGGACCGAACAACCCTGACTGATCTGGCCCCCATCCGTGCCAACTGGAGCTAACCCATGAACCCCGCTACCACCACCGCCCTCTACGCCCAACGCCGTGCCCGACTGGCCGGACTGATCGGGGCCAAGGGCATCGCCATCCTGCCCACCGCGCCCGAGCAACAGCGCAACCGCGACGGTGATTTCCTGTACCGGCACGACAGCTATTTTTACTACCTGAGCGGCTTCACCGAACCCAAGGCCTGGCTGGTGATCACCGGCGACGGCAAGACCACCCTGTTTTGCCAGCCCAAAGACCTGGAGCGGGAAATCTGGGACGGCTACCGCCTGGGGCCCGATGCAGCGCCCGCCCAGCTGGGTGTGGATGCCGCCTTTTCCATCGCCGAACTGGATGCCCGGATGCCCGCGCTGCTGGACGGGCGCGATGCGGTCTGGTACCCATTTGCCACCCACAAAAGGCTGGAGACCCGCATGGACGACTGGCTGGGCAGCGTGCGGGCACGGGTACGTTTTGGTGCCCTTTGCCCGGAGCAGCAGCGCGACCTGTGCGGCCCGCTGGACGAAATGCGCCTGATCAAGGACGTGCATGAGCAAGCGGTGATGCGGCGCGCGGCGCAGATCAGTGCCGGGGCCCACATCCGCGCCATGCAGCTCAGCGCCCGCATGCTGCGCGAAGGCAACGAGGTGCGTGAATACCACCTGGACGCCGAGCTGCTGCACGAGTTTCGCCGCCATGGCTCGCAGTACCCGGCCTATGGCTCCATCGTGGCGGCCGGCGCCAATGCCTGCGTGCTGCACTACCGCGCCGACACGGCCCCGGTGCGCGATGGCGAGCTGGTGCTGATCGACGCCGGCTGCGAGCTGGATGGCTATGCGTCCGACATCACGCGCACCTTCCCGGCTAACGGCAAATTCACCGGGCCGCAGCGCGCGCTGTACGAACTGGTGCTGGCCTCACAAGAGGCGGCCGTGGCCGCCACCCGCGCCGGCGCCCGCTTTACCGACCCGCACGACGCCAGCGTCAAGGTGCTGGCGCAGGGCATGCTGGACCTGAGCCTGCTGGACAGGAACAAGGTAGGTACGCTGGAGGACGTGATCGAGAAACGAGCCTACTTCCAGTTCTACATGCACCGCACCGGCCACTGGCTGGGCATGGACGTGCACGACTGTGGCGGCTACGTGGAGCCGTCGGAGATCGGCCGGGTCAGCGAACGCAAGGACCCGCTGAGCGGTGAAGTCATCCGGGACCGGCCCAGCCGCATCCTGAGGGCCGGCATGGTGCTGACCATCGAGCCCGGCATCTATGTGCGGCCGGCCGATGGGGTGCCGGAGCAGTTCCACGACATCGGCATTCGCATTGAAGACGATGCCATCGTCACCGAGACCGGCTGTGAACTGATCAGCCGCGGCGTGCCGGTGGAGGCCGATGCGATTGAGGCGCTGATGCGGGGGTGAGTGGCGGGGATCAGCTGGCGATGCGCCTGGCGATGAAACGGGCCAGCCAGTCGGGCGTCAGGCTCGTCAGACGGTAAAGCCAGATCGCCTGCAAGCCGACGGGCCAATGGACCTTGCCATACGACCCCTTGAAATCGGCGGCCTTCCAGATCACCCTGGCGACGTCCTCGGCGGTCAGTCGCACGCCGAGACGATCAGCGCTTCGGGCATTCAAGTCCTTGACCATTCCCGTGCGCACATACAGCGGCATGATGTCCATGACCCGAATGTCATCCTTTTGCCATTCGACGTTCAAGCCTTCGGTCAGGCCCCGCACCGCAAATTTGGTGCTTGAATAGGTTGCCAGCGACGCCTGGCCATAGACCGCTGCCGTTGAAGACAGGTTGATGACGCGCGCCCTGGGTGTCGAACTCAGGTAAGGCTTGGCATGAAAACAGCCATTCAGCATCCCCTTGAGGTTGACGTCGACCAGGGCGTGATGCCGGGACAGCGCGTTGGACTCAAAGGGACCCGAGATCAGAATGCCGGCGTTGTTCACCAGCACGTCGAGACGACCACAAAGACTGTGGAATTTCTTGAGGGCCAGATGCCAGTCATCGGAACTGGTGACATCCAGGTGGAGGGGTGTTGCACTTTGCGCGCCCAGCTCCTGCGACAGGGTCAGGAGCGCAGCCTGATCGATGTCAGCCAGGCCCACGAACCAGCCACGCTGCGCGAACAGGCGTGCGGTCGCGCGACCGATCCCGGTGGCCGCGCCTGTGATGAGTATGCAGGATCTAGTGTCCATGGGAATTGCCGCCACGAGGTGAATGGGGAGGTGGGGATGCAACGCGCGCACGCGCAAAACGGGCCAGCGTCTGCAGCGCCCGAACGGCAGAGCGAAGGTAGAAGGACTGGAGATGAAAAACATGCCACCGCGCGCGGTGGATTTCGATCCTGCAATCAACCCCGCATTGCGCCGCGTGGTCGGCAAGCCGGGTGGCATCCGAGAGAAGTATCTCCCGGTCACCAACTTGAATCAGCATCGGAGGCAGGCCGCCCAGTTGGGTCTTCAGCGGTGAGTGTGCTGGTACCCCCGGCGGACACTGGTACCAGTGCAAACCCTGCGCCAGCCAGCCACGGCGGACCATCGGATCCGCGTCTGCGTTTTCCGTCAGACTTGCGCCGCTCAACGTGGGGTCGGTGACCGGCGAAATCAGCATCAGTCCCGCCGGCATGGCTTCTCCCCGGTCCCGCAGGCTGATCGCCAGGGCCAGGGCCAGGGCGCCGCCGGCTGAGTCGCCTGCCAGCACGATGCCGCCAGGGGCATGCCCCTGGCTCAGCAACGCGCGGTAGGCGGCCGTCACGTCGTCCAGTGCAGCCGGATAGGGGTGCTCTGGCGCCAGCCGGTAGTCGGGTACCCAGACCGACATGCCGCTTTCATACGCCAGGTGTGAGGTGATGCTGCGATGCGTGTTGGGCCCTCCCAGGCAGAACGCGCCACCGTGAAGGTACAGCACTGCACCCTCCGCCTTGCCGGCGCGCGGCACGACCACTTCGACCGGCACGCCGGACACCACGGTCTGGGAGCGAACAACTCCACGGCGGCCCGGCATCAGCACCGAAAGAATGGCGGTCCAGCGGCGCTGGCCGGTCGGCCCGACCGGCGGACCGATGAAGGTCCGAAAAGCAACACGGAGAAAGCCGCGCAGAAAAGCAGCGTTGGCCGCTTCAAGCAAGCCACCCGGTTCGGCGATTTCAACCGCGGCGGCCTTGCCCGCCGCGACATTTTCAGTGTGCGTGAAACGATAAGCAGCCAGGCTTCCCCGTTGCGTGAGCCAGCGGTAGGAGAGCGTGAAGCCCGGCCAGTTGTTGCTGTTGTGCCCCCGTGCATCGACGTACCAGCTCTGGCAGCCATTCCACACCGTATCCGCCAGGCGACGCTGAACCCGGGCATTGAATCGGGTGTAGGGAAGGGTCTGCACTTCGATGGCATTGGCATGGCTGGCGCGCATCGCCTGCAAGCAGCGCATCACATGCGCAATCTGGCTCTCGAGCATGTAGACGATGGAGTTGTGGCCAAGGTTGGTGTTCGGACCGTAGAGCATGAAGAAGTTCGGGAACCCCGGCACCGTGAGTCCGAGATAGGCTTGGGCTCCCTGGCTCCACGCAGCGTTGAGTTCCTGGCCGCCACGCCCCTTGATGCGCATGGGCGCCAGAAACTCGGTCGCGGTAAAACCCGTTCCATAGATGATGGCGTCGACTGCATGATGCCGGCCGTCGACGGTTTCAATGCCCTCAGGGGTGATCCGCTGGATGCCTTCAGTCAGCAATTCCACATGGGGCTGGGCGAAGGTGGCCAGGTAGTCGCTGGACAGGAGGATGCGTTTGCAGCCGATGGGATAGTCGGGCACCATCCTGGCGCGCAGCGCTGCGTCCTTGACTTGCCTGTCCAGCAGCCGGCGAAAGGGCCAGCCGGCAGCGATCTTCATCAGCCCCTTGAATCTGGTGAAGGCCAGGGCCCGCGATTCATAGCGCACATAAAGGCTCAGGCGAAGCAGCTTCATGAGCCACGGCGCAAAGCTGAACAGCGTTTTCTCCAGATCCGAATAGGCGCGATCGGGCCTTGGAAGAATATAGGCAGGCGAACGCTGAAACACCTTGAGCTGGGCGACCCGGCCCGCAATGGCAGGAACAAACTGGATGGCCGATGCCCCTGTGCCGACGACCGCGACCCGCTTGCCCTCCAGCGCGTAGCCGTGATCCCAGGCGGCCGAGTGAAACGAATGCCCCTTGAAATCCTCCATGCCTTGCAGGCGCGGATAGGCGGGGCGGCTCAGTTGGCCGGTAGCGGTGATCAGCAGATTTGCCGCCAGGCTCGACCCGTCCGTCAGCGTGACCGTCCAGAGGGCGCTTTTTTCGTCGTACTCTGCCTCGCTGACTTCAGCGCCGAAACGGATGTGGCGCAACAAATCGTACTTGCGGGCGCAATGCCTGAGGTAGTCAAGGATCTCACTCTGCGGCGAAAAAATCCGTGACCAGCGCGGGTTGGGCTCGAAAGAAAATGAATAGAGTTGGGACGGCACGTCGCAGGCCGCGCCGGGATAACTGTTGTCGCGCCACACGCCACCCACGTCCGCCGTCTTTTCAAGGATGACAAAGTCAGTAATGCCCTGCTTGCGCAGGGCCACAGCCATGCCCAGACCGGCAAATCCAGTGCCGACAATGATGGCGCTGAGCCCGGCGCGGCTGTCTGGGCTTCGGGTCACATCGGGGTCAGGCATCTGTAGTTTCCTCGGCAATCAGGGTGGTCGGCGCATCCGGCCGCTTTGCAAGGGCGCAATTGTTCTGTGGGCACGGGTATTCGCCAATGCTTTCAAAGGACAGTCCCATTAGACTTTGGGCCAATTCGTGCCAACCAAGGGTATCTCCTTATGCGTGTCTGGGATTTCATGCGCAGTCCTGCGAGTGTCCGCCTGCTCGTGGATTTCGGGCTGGATCTCGGACTCCCGCCCGGCGAATTGCTCAAAGGCAGCGATGTGGCGCAGTCGCAGCTGGAGGACCCGAATGCCGAGCTGTCGGCCGCCCAGGAGTTACGTGTCATCGGCAATCTGCTGCGGCTGTCAGGCAAGCCCGGCAGGCTGGGGCTGGAAGTCGGGCTCAGATACAACTTGTCGGTCTATGGCTTGTGGGGCTACGGGCTGATCAGCAGCGCGACATTGGGCGACGCCATGAGCCACGCCCTGCGTTTCATCCCGCTGACTTTCGCGTTCACGTCGATCTCGTACCACATCGAGGATCAGCTGGCCGTACTGGATTTTGACGAGCCCGATCTCGATGACGAAGCCAGAAGGTTCGTGCTCGACCGCGACATGGCTGCGGCCACCGTGCTTTTCAGAGAACTGGCGGGGGCGGAATTTTCCATCCAGCGCGTGAACCTGCGCGAAACGGCCGAGGCAAGGCGCGAGAACAGCGATGGTCTGGTGCGCGCCTTCGGCATCGAACCGACCTGCGGCGCCCGGTCCAACAGTCTGGCATTCGACGTGAAGCTGTTGAACCGGCCTCTGCCCCAGGCCAATACGATCACCGCCACCATGTGTGAACAGATGTGCCGCGACCTGCTGGAGCGCAGGCGGGCACGGCAAGGTAGCGCCGCGATTGTCAGGCAATACCTCGCCATACGCGGCGATCGCCCGGCCGATCTTGCCAGCATGGCCCGCCTGATGAACACCAGCGGGCGCACCCTGAAACGCAGACTGAAAGAGGAAGGCACTTCTTTCAGAGCGCTGCTGATGCAGTCGCAAAGCAGCAGCGCCGCTGAGCTGCTGCAGGACGGCACCCTGAGCGTTACCGAGATCGCAAGCCGTTTGGGGTTCAGCGATGCCTCCAGTTTTTCCCAGACCTTCAAACGCTGGTTTGGCGTGGCGCCAAACAATTACCGCAAGGCGCAGGCCGAAGGTGTGCCGGCAGAGGTGGACGCGATTGAGGGGTGATGACGCGGGCGCCGGACAGCGTGACAACTTTGCAGGACCAAAGACGCTTCCCGATGTAAAGTGCAGCATGGCTTTAACGGTTCGCGCCAGGCATTCTGTGAAAACCAGAATCACACTCACCATGCTGGTTATCTTCCTGGTGGGATTGTGGTCGCTGTCCTACTACGCCACCCAGATGTTGCACAAGGACATGGAGCGCTTGCTCGGTGAGCAGCAGTTTTCGACGGCCTCCCATGTCGCGGCGGAAATCAATCGCGAACTGGACGACCGGCTGGGAGCGCTCAAGACAATTGCCGAAGCGGGTGGTCCGGCCATGCTGCTCAATGGAGCGACTTTGCAGATGCTTCTGAGAGAGCGCCCGCTTCTCCACGGGCTGTTCAACGGGGGCGTCGTCGCCTGCCGGCTGGACGGCACCGCCATCGCGGAGGTTCCGCTCTCGGCAGGACGGGTTGGTGTCAATGACATGGACATCGATACCGTCGCCGCCGCGCTCAAGGAGGGCAAATCCACGGTGGGCCGGCCGGTCATGGGCAAGAAGCTGCTGGCGCCCGTTTTTTACATGACGGTGCCCATGCGCGATGCGCAGGGCAGCGTCATCGGCGCCTTGTCGGGGGTGACCAACCTGAGCCAGCCGAGCTTTCTTGAAAGACTGACGGAAAATCGCTACGGCAAGAGCGGCGGCTATCTGCTGATCGCGCCGCAGCACCGGCAGATCATCACCGCCACCGACAGGAACCGCAGCATGGAGATGTACCCCGCTGCCGGCATCATTGCGCTGCTCGACCGTATCATTGACGGCTATGAGGGTTCTGGTGTTGCCGTCAACCCCCACGGCACGGAAGTGCTGGTCTCGGCCAAGGGCATTCCGGCGGCCGGCTGGATCCTGTCGGCCACACTACCGACCGCGGAAGCCTTTGCCCCGATTCGCGCCATGGAGCAGCGCATGCTGCTGGCAACGCTCATCCTGACCCTGCTGGCGAGTGGTCTGACCTGGTGGATGGTCGGTCGCCAACTGGCACCGATGCTGGTTGCCGCAAAGACGCTGGCCAACATGTCGGATATCAACCAGCCCGCAAAGCCCCTGGTCGTCGAGCGGCAGGATGAAATCGGCCAGCTGATTGGTGGCTTCAATCGCCTGCTTGAAACGCTGGGGCAACGGACGTCTTTGCTCAAGCAGATTCTTGACACCTCCAGCGTGGCCATCTTTCTGGTCGATCCGCAGGGACGCATCACGCAAGCCAACCAGCGCATGGCAGAGATGTTTGGATACCCTCTGGATGCCCTGGAAGGGATTGAATACGTGGCCCTGGTCCACCCGTCGGAACGCGAGGTCGGGCGCCAGAAGATGCTGGCCCTGCTGGCCAGCACCATTGGGTCGGTGGATGTCGAGCGCCGGTACTGGCGCGCCGACCACACCGAGTTCTGGGGGCACCTGACGGGCCAGCGTTTCACCGATGCCAACGGTGTGAAACGTGGCCTCGTCGGTGTCATCGCCGACATCACCACACGCCGGCAAGCCGAGGAGGCGCTGCGCATCGCCGCCACCGCCTTCGAGTCGCAGGAAGGCATATTGGTGACCGATATCACACGGGTGATCCTGCGCGTCAATCACGCCTTCACCGCGATCACCGGCTACACCGCCGACGAAGCCGTGGGCCAGAACCCGCGCCTGCTTAGCTCGGGCCGCCATGACGCCGGTTTTTTTGCCGCCATGACGCACAGCCTGGAGCACGGCGGAACATGGCACGGTGAGATCTGGAACCGGCGCAAAAATGGCGAGGTCTACCCGCAATGGCTCACCATCACCGCCGTGAAAGACGAGGCCGGGCGGGCAACGCACTACGTCGGCATCTTCACCGACATCACCGCACGCAAGATGGCCGAGGACGAGATCGAAAGCCTGGCCTTCTTTGATCCGCTCACCCGGATGCCCAACCGCCGGCTCCTGATGGACCGCCTGGAGCAGGCACTGGCCGCCGGCGCCCGTCGCCAACGTAAAGGCGCGCTGCTCTTTGTCGATCTGGACAACTTCAAAACCCTCAACGACACGCTCGGTCATGACACGGGTGACCTGTTGCTGGAACAGGTCGCCCGCCGTCTGGCCGCCTGCGTGCGCGAAGGCGACACCGTGGCCCGTCTGGGCGGTGACGAATTCGTGGTGCTGCTGGAGGATCTGAGCGAGAACGCGATGGAGGCCGCCACCCAGGCCGAAGCCGTGGGCGAGAAGATTCTCACCGAGCTGAGCCAGAGCTACCGGCTCGCCAGCCAGGAACATCACAGCACCGCCAGCATCGGCATCACCCTGTTCGGTGAACAGCAGGAAGGCATCGATGAGCCCTTGAAGCGGGCCGATCTGGCCATGTACCAGGCCAAGGCCGCCGGTCGCAATACCGTGCGCTTCTTCGACCCGCAAATGCAGGCGGTCGTCACGGCGCGTGCAGAACTCGAAACGGGTTTGCGTGAGGCCGTTGCAAAAAACCAGTTCCTGCTGCACTACCAGGCCCAGGTGACGGGCGAACACCGGGTCACGGGCGCGGAAGCGCTGGTGCGCTGGCAGCATCCCCAGCGCGGCATGGTGTCGCCGGCCGAGTTCATCCCGCTGGCCGAGGACACCGGGCTGATCCTGCCTTTGGGCCGTTGGGTGCTGGAGAGCGCCTGCACCCAGCTGGCGCTGTGGGCCACCCGGGCAGACATGGCCCATCTCACGGTCGCGGTGAATGTCAGCCCCCGCCAGTTTCACCAGCGTGATTTTGTCGAGGAGGTGCTGGCGACGCTTGAGCGCACCGGCGCCAACCCGCACCGGCTCAAGCTGGAGCTGACCGAGAGCCTGCTGGTGTCCAACATCGAGGACGTCATCGGCAAGATGCACGCACTGAAGGGAAAAGGCGTGGGCTTCTCGCTGGACGACTTCGGCACAGGCTATTCATCGCTCTCCTACCTGAAGCGGCTGCCGCTGGACCAGCTCAAGATCGACCAGGGCTTTGTCAGGGACATCCTGATCGATCCCAACGATGCGGCCATTGCCAGGATGGTTGTCGCGCTGGCCAACAGTCTGGGACTGGCCGTCATCGCGGAAGGTGTGGAGACAGCGGCTCAGCGGGACTTCCTCGCCGGCCAGGGCTGCCATGCCTACCAGGGCTATCTGTTCAGCCGCCCGCTGCCGCTGGACGAGTTCGAGGCCTTTGCGCGCCGGGCGTGAGCCGCGTTCAGCACGCGTTCAACGCACCGTCTGCTGCCGCAGATGCTCGGCACGCTTCATGTCCACATACTGCCCCCGGTCCATCTCATGCAACTGCCGTGGATACTGCTCGGTCGCCGAAAACCAGTCCTGCAAACGCTTCTCAACCCGCGTCGCCAGCGGCGCACCGGCGGCCCCCAGGAAGGTGTCGATCGCGAGGTAATAGCGCATCGTGTTGCGCTCCATCACGCCCCGCACCCCGCCGATGTGTTGAGGCCGGCCGTCGGCCCCCTTGCCGGTGACGGTGAACCCTACTTTGCTGCGGGCGACGGTCCCGAGATAGGTCTGCATGGCCAGCCGCGCGGCAAAATTCACGGCGTAGGAGTAAGTCAAATGCAAAAAGGTTTTGGCGTTCGGCAGCGCCACCGCCTCCAGCCGGATCAGGTAGTCGCTGGTGCCCATCGGGCCGTCTTTGGCGTTGAGCACAATTTCAAGGTACTGCGGGGTGGCGGCCGCGACGCCGTAATTGAATTCAACCCGCGCCACGTTGATCAACAGTTCAGATGTCTTCTTGCCGATATTGACCCGCAGCCTGGTGCCCGGCTGCCCCTCCATCGCATGACAGTACTTCACATTGATGTGCAGCAGCATCACGTCGCACCAGTGATTCGGATCGTTCAACGCGGCCGTCACCGTGCCAAAGGGGTGATCGACGACTGCGTAGATATCGCCCTTCAATCGGTCCGGCAATTCAGCGGAATCGAGAACCAGCGGCCGTTTGAATTGATTCTGGCGCAGCTGTTCCTCCAGCGACGCATGCTTGGCCAGCAGTGTCGCCACCGCATCCGTCTTGGCCATCGCCGCGCACGCAGAACCCGCCACCCAGACCAGGAGCAGGCATTTCAGCCAGCTCACCCAAAAACGCTTTTGCATTGCCCCTCCATTACTTCACCAGATTTGCAGAAGATAGTCCGGACAGCCGAACAGGTCTGTACGCCAGCGAACGCGCCACTGGTATTGGAGGCAGACATGACGTCCAGGGTTCCCGGCACGGGATCAGCGCGTGGCCGCGGCCGGGCTACAGCGTGCCCTGCCGCTTGAATTGCTCGGTGGCCGCCACCAGGGCACGGGCAGTACCGGGCTCGAAGGCCGCGTGGCCGGCGTCGTCGATCATGCGAAAGCTGGCCTGCGGCCAGGCCTGATGCAGTCGCCACGCCGCGCGCGGCGGGCACACCATGTCATAACGGCCTTGAATGATGGCGGCCGGCAGATGGCGGATGCGGTCCACATGGCGGATCAGTTGGTCATCCGCCAGGAAGGCCTCGTGGCGGAAGTAGTGCGCCTCCAGCCGCCCCACACCGAGGGCGACCGTATCCGAGCCAAACTCGTCGGCCACGTCCGGGTGCGGCAGCAGGTGCAGGCAACTGCCTTCGTAGCGGCTCCAGGTGCGCGCCGCCAGCAGGTTTTGCGCCGCATCATCGCTGAACAGGCGCCGGCAATAGGCCTGCAGCAAGTCTGCCCGTTCTGCTTCAGGAATGGGCGCGACAAAGCGTGCGTGCTCCTGCGGGAAGAACCATTGCATGCCGTTCATGAACCAGTCAATCTCGGGCCGGGTGCACAGGAAGATGCCGCGCAGCACAAAACCCGTGCAACACTGCGGATGGGCCTGGCCATAGGCCAGTGCCAGCGTCGAACCCCAGGAGCCGCCAAACACCAGCCATTGCGCAATGTCCAGCAGCTGGCGCAGGCGCTCGATGTCTTCAACCAGCAGCTGGGTCGTGTTGTTGCGGCATTCGCCCAGCGGCGTTGACTTGCCGGCGCCGCGCTGGTCAAACAGCACGATGCGGTAGTACGCGGGGTCGAAGAATTGCCGATGTCTGGGCGACAGGCCGGCACCGGGTCCGCCATGCAGAAACAGCACCGGCACACCCTGGGGGTTGCCGCATTCCTCCCAGTACAGGGTATGCAGGTCGTCCACCGGCAACCGGCCGCTGCGGTAGGGCTCGATGGGGGGAAAGACGTCGCTGGGGCTGGGGTTCATGGCCGAGGCATTTTTCTCTGAAGTTCAGCCACGAAACCCTTGTCAAGCTCATTGGCACGAGGCGTCTTCTCCGCCAGTTTTACCTTCTGCCATGCCTCCCGGTAGTTGCCCAGGTGGTACAGGGTAATTGCCCAGTTCTGAAAATTCAAGACGTGATCAGGTGCTCGCGCTTGAAGTTTTGCGAACCTGGTCAGGGCATCGGCGACAAGCGCCTTGTTTTCCGTTTGAACACCGATCATTCCCAGCGCGCGAGCGTGATCCACAGCAAAATCAATGTCGTTACCCACAAGGCGATCTGCCTCGGCGAACAGACGCAGTGCATCACTGTTCTTTTCAAGTGATGCCTGGGCTGCAGCCATTCCCCAGATCGCGGCCCCGTTGCCAGCATCCAGCAGCCATGCTTGATTGAAACGACGCATCGCTTCATCAGGCTTACCCTGCCGCAGGAGGCTCCAGCCTCGTTTCGCGGCTTCCGCCGCGCCCTTCTTGCGATCCCCCTGGTAGTGCTTATCGATCTCAGAGATGAATCGCTTGTCCGCATCCTGCTGCGCTGTTGTCTTTTGTGCCGATCCGTATTTTGGCAATGAATTAATGTCTTGCGCCTTGACCGGGATCGTCGTCGTGACCGCAAGGACAACGCTGACAATGAGCGAATTCAATAGTTGACGCATGAGTACTCCTGACGAATTGCGTTTATCTGCCGCGAGGCCAAGCTGATGGGAAACCTGACGCGGACGAATTTCCAAAAGCGCGCCACAGCCCGTCAGGCAACGAGCCCGGCCCCATGCCCCATGGTAAACGCCTCCTCAAACACCGAGTACCCGGCCCAGTCGCTATGGGCGAAAGCCAGTCGCTCATGGGCGAACTGCAGTCGCTCCGAATTTTGTAGCTGACTGCGCTTGTTCTGCGCGGGCTGCAGGCCAATTCGATCAAATTTCCGGGGCATCGGGATGGCCATGGCGTGGCCATAGCGGGTGATGTCGATGTGGCTGGTTTTGCCCGCCAGATCAGGGTGGGCTGCCGACAGCTCCGCCAGGATCTCGTCGCGCCACGCGGCCCATGTTCTTTCCAGCAGCTGGCGCCGGCCGGCCAGCGCGCCACCCGGCACATCGCCCAGCGCGCGGTAATAGGTCAGCACCGTGGCGCCCGGCACCGGCTGCAGGCTCTGGTGCATGGCGTCCACATAGCCCAGGCCCGGCGCACCGTACAGCACGTTGTCCCAGCTCGGCGCCGGCCCGGGGCGGTCATGCAAGGGGCTTCTGATGTGGATGTTGGCCACCAGCCAGGGCGCGTACACGGTGCGGGCTGCGGCCTGGCGCAAGAAGTCGGGCGCGTCCTGCACCACGCGCGCCGCCACGAACACCGGCAGCGCCACGATGGCGCGCCTGGCCTGCCAGCGCTCCATGGTCTGCGTGGCGGTGTTGAAGGCATCCACCTCCACGCCGTGTTTGACGTTGGCAATGCGCAGCACCACCCGCCCGGCGTGCAGGCGCTCTTGCAACGGGGCTGCGAGGCGCTGCGTGAGCCAGGCGTTGCCCTCGGGCCAGGTGAGCACGCCTTCGCGCTCGGGCGTCTCCGTACCGGGCGCAGAGAAGCCGTGGCGGCTGGCAAAGTAGTGGATGCCGGCCCAAGCCGACACGGTGGCAATGCCCGCACCGAAATCATCGCGGCAGCAGTAGTCCAGGTACCAGCGCAGGTGCGGGTCGCTCAAACCGTTCTGCTCCAGATACGCTATGAAAGTAATAGCTACCAGCGCATGTTGTACGGGGGCTAGAGGCCTGTTTGATGCTGGAATTGTCCAGCGTGCCGCCTGGCGCGCCTGCGCCACCAGCGCGGCAAACTTCTGGTACTGCGCCAGCGTGGCAGCACCCACGCCCTGCACCGGCAGCAGACCATCCTGCCACTCGCCATGGAAGAACAGGCGCTCCTGCGGGCTGTGGCACAGGTGACGCTCATCCATCACCCAGCGGCCCGCGACGCGACGGCGCACCCCCAGTTCTTCCAGCAAGTCCTGTACCTCCGGCGCATGGTCACCCGGCACCGGCAGGTAGTGCGCGCCCAGCGGGCAGGCGATGCCGTTCACTGCGCCACCGCGGCTGTTGCCGCCGGCGGTGTCTTCCAGCTCCAGCAAGGCAAAGTCGTCCAGCCCCTTGAGGCGCAAGGCACGCGCCGCTGCCAGCCCCGCCACGCCGCCACCGGCGATCAGCACGTCCGTTTTGTGAATCACCGACGGGGCGGGCCAGTTCTTGCGGTCACGCAGCAGGTGGCCGCGCTCATGGTTGATGCCGGTGAAGCCGCCGGTGATCTGCTGTTGCTCATCGCAGCCAAACAGCGGCAGGGCTGAGGCGGCGAGAAAGTGACGCCGCTTCACGGCGTGACCCCAGCGGCGTAGCGAGCAGGCGCAGTAGCCGCCAGCATCAGTGCGCCACCTTGCCCCACTCCGCCTCATACGTCGTCACCAGCACCTGGTTCGACAAGCGATTCACCTCGGTCGGCACCCGTGCCATGTCCAGCGGAAAATCAAACAACAAGGGCAGACTCGGCAGGTTCAAAAAGCGCAACCCCTCAGGCAAGACGGTGGGCAGCCGGTAGGGGCGGCGGCTGGCGACGACAAAGCCCCACTCGCCAAAGCTGGGCACATGGGCGTGGTAGGGCATTGCGTTGAGTCCCACCGACTCGATGGTGCTGACCACGGTCCAGAAACTCTGGCGTGCCACCAGCGGCGAGGTGGTCTGGATCACGGCATAGCCGCTGGCGGCAAGCCGCTTGTCCAGCAGGGCATAGAAGGAGTTGGTGTAGAGCTTGCCGATGGAGAAATTGGTGGGGTCAGGAAAGTCCACCACCACCACGTCAAAGGTCTCGGTCGTGGTCTCCAGCCAGCTGAAGGCATCGGTGTTGATGACCCGGACCTTGGGCGACTGCAAGGCGCCGCCATTGAGTTGCGCCAGCATGGGCTGCGTGGAAAACAGCGTCGTCATGGCCGGGTCCAGCTCGACCAGCGTCACGCTTTCCACCCCGGGGTATTTGAGGATTTCACGCACCGCCATGCCGTCGCCGCCGCCCAGCACCGCCACTTTTTTCGGCGCGCCACCGGCTGCCGCATAGGCTGCCATCACCGGATGCACCAGGGCTTCGTGGTAGCGGTACTCGTCGCGCTGGGCAAACTGCAGATTGCCATTCAGGAACAGGCGGTAGCCCGCCCGGCCTTCGCCCCCGCTGTGCGTGAGCACAATGCGCTGGTAGGGCGAAGTGGCAGCAAACACCACGCGGTCCTGGTAAAAGCGGTCTTCGGCCCAGGTGGTGATGTGCTCGGCCCCGGCCATGCCGGCCGCCAGCGCGCCCAGCGTGGCGACGCAGGCCAGCGCATGCGCCCGGAACTGCCGCAGCTCATGGCGAAACAGCCACAACGCCCACAAGGCCACGGCGGCATTCATCAGGCCAAACAACAAGCCGGTGCGGATCAGCCCCAGCTGGGGCACCAAAATCAGCGGGAACGCGAGCGACACGGCCAGCGCGCCGAGGTAGTCGAAGGTGAGCACCTGCGACACCAGGTCTTTCAGCGCCACATTGCGCTTGAGGATGCGCATCACCAGCGGGATTTCCAGTCCCACCAGCGTGCCGACCAGCAGCACCAGCGCGTAGAGCAGAAAGCGAAAGGAGCCCGGCAGCCAGGCATTGGCGATGAAAAGCAGCGCTGGCAGCGCCCCGCCAACGAGGGCAACCAGCAGTTCTATGCGCAGGAAATGGGCGGGCAGCTGGCGCTCGAAAAAGCGCGACAGGTACGAGCCCACCCCCATCGCAAACAGGTAGGTGCCGATGACGGTGGAGAACTGCAGCACCGAGTCGCCCAGCAGGTAGGACGCCAGGGCGCCGGCCGCGAGTTCATAGACCAGCCCGCAGGCCGAGACAATGAAAACCGACGCCAGCAGGGCAACTTCGACCGGACGTGGCCCGGTCCGCTCATCGCTACTCATCCATGAATGGCGGCCGCCACGATGATGCAGATGCCCAGCGACATGGCGGCCACCACCAAGGCCAGCGCCTTGTTCTGCTTCTCGACGATTTCTTCCCACAGGTTGTAGGGCGTGAGCTTGTCAATGATCAGAAAGCTCAACCAGAAAATGAGCACGCCCATCAGCGCAAACAGGATGGAGCCGAAAAAAGCACTCGTTCTCAACCATTCCATAGTCATGGTGATCTCCTTCAAAAATAACGATTCAATTGGCGCTTCATTTGTGCCCGCCGCCGCTGGAGAAGCCGCCGAACGAGCCGCCTGAGCTGCGGGCGCTGCTGCTTGAACAATTCTCGGTCTTCGGGTCGCAGCTTGAACAGCGGCTGGTCAACAACAGGAACAGCAGGATGATGAGAAAGAGCACGATGACCGTGCCGAAACCGACCCCCTTGGCCGCGCTGCCGGGGCCGGCATCGCTGCGCTTGAGCAGTTCCTTCTTGTCTTCCAGCTTGAACGCCCTGGCGACCGCATCGCTCTCGATGTTGCTGCCGGCCGACCATGTCACTTCATTCGGCGACTGCTCCATCGACAGCAGGTTTTTGCCGCTGGCGAAATCGCGGTTCGAGGTCTTCTGGCCGCGACTGACCTGCCAGTAAAACTCGCCCGCTACATAGGTGGTTTCGGCGTTGTAGCTCTCTTTGAGCTGGTAGCGGCTGCCGAGGTAGGTGGCGCTCTGGCCGTTGTCGCTCATCACCGGCGCGCCGGTGGTGGGCTTGACCACGCTCCAGCCCTCGGTGGAATCCACCAGAAAGGTGAAGCCGCGCTTGGCGTTGTAGAGCAGGTACTCTTCCCAGCCGAAGTGCTCGTCCGGGTCAGTCGGGTCGAAACCCATGCGGTGCTGAAAGCCCACCACCTGCCACGGCACGCCCTGCAGGAGGCCCTGGCTGCCCAGCGGGATGAGCGGCGCCACCGGCTCGTCCTGGAGCGCGTGTTTGAGTTCGGCACCGATGCCCTGCGACAGGTCAATGATGCTGTTGCACGAACCGCAGGTGATGCTCTTGCTGCTGGCCAGCCGCACCGCCACCTGGGCGCCGCAATTGGGGCAGCTGAACTGGCGGCCCGTCTCGTCCTTGGCGGACTCGTCACGCAGGCCCGAGAGCTTGAGGTCGTCCAGCAAAACCGGTTTTCCGATGGAAACGCTGGGCGGCTGGGTGCCGTAGTCGATGCTGAGCACCGACTCATCGCGGCCGATGCTGCCATTGCCCTGGCTGCGCAGCTCCACCATGGCAAAGGACTGACCCAGCACCGGCAAATGAGGTAACTCGCCCTGCGCCGATATCAGCGCCACCTGCTGGTTGGAGGCAACGCTGAAGGACTTGCCGTTGATGGCGGTGGTGGCGCCCACGCGGAAGTGCGCGGCGTCCGGCAGGTCGCGCTGCATCGCCAGCGGCGTGCTGAAAACGTAGGCGCCGTTGTCTTCGCTCAGATAGGCGCTGGTGCCGTCCACCAGCACCGCATGCCACTCGGTCCAGGTGCCCTCGCCGTACTTGTACTGCAGGCGGCCGACCAGCGTGAAGGCCTTGCTGTTCCAGCTGCCCGACGCCAGGAGTTGCAGTGGGCTGTGGTCATCGAACAGCTCGGCCATCTTGCCGATGCGCGCCAGCGTCTCGCCGCTGCGCACCACCGTGCTCTGGCAATACGCGCACACCGCGTGGGTGGACTGCGCGCTGCGAAATTCGACCGGCGCACCACAGCCCGGGCACGGAGCCCGGTAGGCGCGTTGAAAGGATTCGGTAGCCATGGGGTGCGAAGTCACCGTTGCGCCTGAGCCTGTCGCAGTCTTCGACAGGCTCAGGGCGAACGGGAAAAAGTCAGACCAGCTTTTTCAGGAGTTCTGCTTTCTTCGCGTCAAACTCTTCCTGCGTCAGGATGCCTTTGGCTTTGAGCTCGCCCAGTTTCTCCAGCGTGGCCATCACGTCCTCGGCCTTGACCCCCACCGCTTGCGCTGCGGGTGGCGTCGCGCCGCCCTGCAAGCCAGCCTGCAGGTTCTGCGCCAGCACCTGGCCCAGCGCCACACCGGCACCCAGCCCCATGGCGTCACCCGCGATGCCGCCGCCGCCCGAGCCGGCGCCTTCGGCAAATTTCGGAATCGCCTGTGCCGTCTGGTACTGCATGAACTTGCCCATGTCGTTACCGACCATGCCCATGCCGATTTTCTGGTCGAGTATTTTCTGCAACTCTTCCGGCAGCGAAAGGTTTTGCACCGTCATGCCTTCGAGCGTCAGGCCGATTTTGGCGAACTCGGGCGTCAGCTGCTGCTTGAGCGCTTGCGCAAACATCAGCTGGTTAGCCGCCAGATCGAGAAACGCAACGCCGCTGCTGGCGATCGCATTGCTGATGTTTTGCAGCACCAGCCCGCGCAACTGGCCCTCCAGGTCGCCCACGCCATAGCTGTCGCGTGTACCCGAAATCTCGGTGTAGAAAAGCTTGGGGTCCGACACGCGGTAGGTGTAGTTGCCGAAGGCCCGCACGCGCACGGCGCCAAAGTCCTTGTCGCGAATCGTGATCGGCTGCGGCGTGCCCCACTTCTGGTCGACCTGCTGGCGCGTGCTGAAAAAGTAGACGTCGCTCTTGAACGGGGACTCAAACAGCTTGTCCCAGTTCTTCAGGTAGGTCAGTACCGGAATGGTCTGCGTCGTGAGCTTGTACATGCCGGGCCCGAACACGTCGGCAATCTTGCCCTCGTTCACGAACACCGCCATCTGCGACTCGCGCACGGTGAGCGACGCCCCGTACTGGATCTCCATGTCGGCCATGGGGAAGCGCCAGGCCAGCGTGCCGTCTGACGCTTCGGTCCATTGAATGATGTCAATGAACTGTTTCTTGATGAAGTCCATCAGCGCCATGGGTTGCTCCTGTAGGTGAGATTGGAATGGGATGATACCCGGCACAGTTGGGCAGCGGCATGCCAGTTTTCTCACCGGCCTGCGCCATGTCAAATCTGAACCCGGGTCCCCAGTTCAATCACGCAGTTGTTGGGCAGGCGAAAGAAGTCCGCCACGCTGCCTGCGTTGCGGGACATGACGGCAAACAGGGCTTCACGCCAACGGGCCATGCCGGCGCCCCGGGTCGGCACCACGATTTCGCGGCTGAGGAAATACGAGGTCTCGAACAAGTTGATGGGCAAGCCCTGGGACTGACAGAGTTCCAGCGCTTTCGGAATATCCGGTGTGTTTTTGAAGCCGTAATTCACCTGCACCTTCCAGAAACCGGACACCAGAGGTTTGACTTGCACGCGCTCCTCGAATGGAATCCAGGGCACATCGTGGAATACGACCGTGAGGATCAGATTGCGCTCGTGCAGCACCTGGTTGTGCTTCAGGTTGTGCATGAGGGCCTGCGGCACGGTATCCGGGTTGGCGACCGCATAGACCGCCGTCCGCGGCGCCCGATGCATACCGTCTGCGGCCAACGCCGTGATGAACGGCAGCAGCTCGGGATCATCCTGGCGAATGCTGTCAATCAACAGTTCACGTCCGCGCCGCCAGGTGGCCATGATCGTGAAGATGGCCATGCCAAGCACCAGCGGGAACCAGCCCCCTTGAAAGAACTTGAGCGAACAGGACACCACGAGGAGTGCGTCGAGAGCCAGGAGCGCCCCCGTCGCCGCCAGCGCCACCGGCAAGGGGTAGCCCCAGCCATGGCGGATAACAAAGAATGTCAGCGCGGTGGTGATGAGCATCGTCACGGTCACGGCAATGCCGTAAGCCGAGGCCAGGGCCGAAGAACTTCCGAAGCCCACCACGGCCAACAACACGGCCACCAGCAGCATCCAGTTCACTTCAGGTATGTAGATTTGCCCCATCTCCTTGGCTGACGTGAAGTGCACCCGCATGCGCGGCAGCAGGCCCAGTTGCACGGCCTGTTTCGTCATGGAGTAGGCCCCCGAGATCACCGCTTGCGACGCGATGACCGTTGCCAGCGTTGCCAGCACCACGGCCGGGATGAGCCAGGCTTGCGGGAACAGGCGATAGAACGGGTTCTCCAGGGCGGACGGGTCACGCATCATCAGCGCGCCTTGCCCCATGTAATTGATGGCCAGGGCCGGCAGCACCATGCCCATCCAGGCGAACTGGATCGGTCGTTTGCCGAAATGGCCCATGTCGGCGTAAAGCGCCTCCGCACCGGTGAAGGCCAACACAATGGCGCCCACCGCGACAAACATGTGCCAGCCTTGTGAGCGTAAAAATGCCAGCCCGTTCAAAGGGTTCAGCGCCGCCAGAATGGCCGGTTGCTGAATGATCTCCACCACGCCGGTGACGGCCAGCACGCCAAACCACAGCATGATCACGGGTCCGAACAGTTTGCCCACCAGCCCCGTGCCATAGCGCTGCACCGCAAACAAACCGATGAGCACGGCCACCGAAATTGGCAGCACATAGGGCTTGAAGGCAGGCGTCACCACCTCCAGCCCTTCGACCGCACTCAGCACGGAGATGGCCGGGGTGATCACGCTGTCGCCATAAAACAGGGCAGCGCCAAACACGCCCATCAGCAGCAGGACGGTACGCCGCTGAGGGGTTTTGCCAGCGGCATTGGCTGCAAGCGCCGTCAGCGCCATGATGCCGCCCTCGCCACGGTTGTCGGCACGCAGGATCAGGAACACGTATTTCAGCGTGACGACCAGCATCAAGCCCCAAAAAATGACGGAGACCGCGCCGATGAGATGGACCGCGTCCAGCGGGATGCCAGTGGCGGGACTGAAGACCTCTTTCATGGTGTACAAGGGACTGGTGCCGATGTCGCCATACACCACACCCAGGGCGCCCAGGGTGAGCGCGGCCAGGCTTTCCCTCTCCGATTTTTTACTCATTGCAATCCATTGACAGTGAACAGGGTGTCACTATCGCCCTGGGCGCATCAGGAACGCATAAGGACCGGTCAAGCAGCCGCCAGCCTGTAGCCCACACCGGTTTCGGTCAGCAGATGGCGTGGTTCTGCCGGGTCACGCTCAATCTTGGCCCGCAGCTGCGCCATGTAGAGCCGCAGGTAGTGCGTGTGCTCCGTGAACTCGGGTCCCCAGACATCGGTCAGCAACTGCCGATGGGTCACGACCCGGCCCGCACTGCGCACCAGGCGCGCCAGCAGCTTGAACTCGGTCGGCGTGAGATGCAGCACTTCACCCTTGCGCTGCACCACATGGGCCGCCAGGTCGATGCGCAGGTCTTCCAGCTCATGCACCGTGACAGCGGCGGCCAGGGCTGTACCACGATGGCGCAGCGCGACGCGGATGCGGGCCAGCAACTCAGCCACACTGAACGGCTTGGTCAGGTAGTCATCGGCACCCGCGTCCAGCAGCTGAATTTTCTGCGCCTCCTGATGGCGGGCGGACACCACGATGATGGGCACCGCATTGCGCTTGCGCACCTCACGCACCAGCTGCACCCCGTCGCCGTCGGGCAGCCCCAGATCCAGCACGATGACATCAGGCGGGTCGTGGCGCAGCAGTGCGCTGGCCTCGCTCAGGGACACTGCCGTTTGAACCTCAAACCCCTCCACCGACAGAGAGGATTGCATCAGCGCCCGTATCTCACGATCGTCCTCGACCACCAGAACGTGCAGGCTCATGACAGCTCCGTGGCGGGTTGCTGCGCTTCGATCGGCAGGATGAGAGAGAAATTGCTGCCACCGCCAGCGCGCGTCCGCAATGACAATTGCCCCCCATGCGCCTCGGCGATGGCCCGACACAGTGCCAGGCCCAGACCGGCACCGCGCTGGCCCGACTGGTCACTGCGGGCGTAGGGCTCGAATAGGGTTTTGTGCTCCGCTTCAGGGATGCCGGGTCCCCGATCCTTGACGGACACCGTCAGCGCCTGAGCGTCAGCGCTCACCGTCAGCTCAATCGCACCGTCGCTGTATTTCAGCGCGTTGTCCAGCAGATTGCCGATCAATTGGCCGAGCAGCACCGGGTCTGCCTTCACCAGCGGCAACCCCTCGGGCACTCTGGACTTGATGCGGCGCCCGGGGTCACGTTGGCGCACGCGTGCCAGCACGGCGCCGACAATCTCTTCCATCGACTCCCAGTCCCGTTTGAGTTCCTGCGCCGAGCTTGAGAGGCTCACGAGTTGCAGCGTGTTCTCGGTCACCGTGGACAGGTAGGCGGCTTCGCCGGCAATGCTGCCCAGCAAGCGCTCCTGCTCAGAGGGGCTTAACTTGTCGCGCTGGGTCTGCAGGGAAGAGGCGGCGCCGACGATGGCTGCCAGCGGCGTGCGCAGGTCGTGCGAGATCGCTGCCAGGAAAGTGCTTTGCAATTGCTGGCGTTGTGCTTCGCCCTGCGCCGCCAGCATCGAAGCGGTCAGGCGCAGACGCCACAGCGCTTGCGCCAGCAGGGTGCAGAGTGCTTTCGCATGCGCGCGACCGCTTTCATCACTGGCCAGTGCAGGCTCGACACAGGCGGCGCCCGTCATGTGTCCCTTGTCACCCAGTGGCAGGTACCAGGCATTCAGCCCCGGCCAGCGTCCGGTCCCGGGTCCCAACACCGCCGCTTCGGCCATACAGCAGCGCATGCCGTCCCGCACGGAGGCGGCAAGCCCGGTGGCGGGATCCGGTTCCTTCCCGTCATGCGTCAAGGCCAGCGAACAAGGCCCGGCAAAGGCGACGTCCAGGGCCGCCTGGCCCAGCGCCAGAACCTCCTGCGCCGTGGTGGCATTTGACAGGTCGCTTGCCAGGCCCTGCAATTGCCGGGCACGTCGCTCGTTCAAACGGGCCATCTCGGTCTCGCGCCGAATCCCGGTGGCCAGGTGACTGATGACCAGGGCCACCACCAGCATCGTGGCCAGTGCGATGAAGTGTTCCTGGTTTTCGACCTCAAACGTCCAGCGCGGCGGCACAAAAAAGAAATTTAATGCCGTGACCGCCCCGACCGCGCAGACAGCCGACTCGATCCAGTCCAGTTTGTAGGCGGCAATCACGACCGCCAGCACATAGAGCATGGCCTGGCTTGTCAGCGATACATACCGGTCCAGCAAAAATCCGCAGGCAGTGGCGGCTGTCAGCAGCAAAGCCACGATGACCCACGCTCGGGCCGAATGAGGGCTGGGTTCCAGAACTTCAGGGGCGTTCATGAGGTAGCCAGCGTAACACTCACGGTGTCAGGATTGCATTAGGAAAGCGCGGTTGTGCTGCGCAGAGCGGCGGTGCCACGCGCCATCTCGTCGCACGCCTCCGATAGCCACTATCAATCACTTAGCCAAAACCAATTATCTATAACTATAGATTGGTCATATCATTCATCCCATGCTGATTGAAAACCTCTATCAGAGAACTCTTCAACCCACAGGAGCCCAAGATGACTGCACCACAACGCCCCGAGATCAAGACCATGGCCAACCTGGAGTCCGCCTTCGCCGGCGAATCCATGGCCCACATCAAGTACCGCTACTTCGCCAAACTGGCCCGCGAAATGGGTGACGAGGACACGGCCCGCACCTTTGAAGAAACTGCTGACCAGGAGGTGATGCACGCCTTTGGCCACCTGGATTTGCTCTACCCCAAGGCCACCATGACGCCGGCCAAGGCCCTGCAAATCGCCATCGACGGCGAGACCTATGAGTACACCGAGATGTACCCCGGCTTTCGCAAGACCGCCGAAGCCGAGGGCCACGCTGCCGCCGTGGCCGAGATGGACGAGCAGATCGAAGAAAGCAAAGTGCACGCGGCCGCCTTCCGCGCCACGCTGGAAAAAGCCCAGAAGCGCTTTGCCGCGCTGGCCAAGGTGGAAGAGCGCCACGCCAACCACTACAAGGCACAGCTGGCCAAGGTGACGGCCTGAGCCAGGGCGCCGCGCCGTACGCTATTGTTTTAATAGCTAGTTAGGCATATTCGACGGGGGCTGTAGCCCGATTTAATCAATATTTATCTGGAACATCACATGAAAACCTATCTCTGCATTGTTTGCGGCTTCATCTACGACGAGGCCACTGGCCGGCCGGAAGACGGCATCGCACCCGGCACCAAATGGGCCGACGTGCCCGAGAGCTGGGCCTGCCCGGACTGCGGCGTGGCCAAGGCCGACTTTGAAGCCGTCGAAATATGACCCCCACGCTTGCCACTTCGTGTGCTGCGCTGCCCCCCGAGGGGGCTAATCTTCCTGGGGGCGGCCCGGCGGAAGATTGTCAACCATTGCTAAATCGGAGATTTCCTCAATGAGTCCCATCATCATCATTGGCGCCGGTCTGGCGGGCTGGACCACAGCGCGTGAGTTCCGCAAGCTGGACAGCACCACGCCAGTGATGCTGATCACTGCAGACAGTGGCGACTTCTATGCCAAGCCGTCGCTGTCCAACGCGTTGGCGCAAGGCCGCGCCCCGGCGCAGCTGGTCAGCACGCCGGCGGCCAAAATGGCGCAGACCCTGGACGTCACGCTGCTGGCCCAGACGCGGGTGGAGGCGATCAACCCGGTGACCCGGACCATCGCCACTTCGCAAGGCGACTTCGGTTACAGCCAGCTGGTGCTGGCCACGGGTGCGCAGCCGATCCGCGTGCCCGTGGCGGGGGATGCAGCGGACCGGGTGCACTCGGTCAACTCACTGGATGACTTCTCGGCGTTTCACGCGCGCTTGACGGACCCACAAGCGACCGGGAAACATGTGCTGATCATGGGCGCGGGCCTGATTGGCTGCGAGTTTGCCAACGACCTGGCCGCCGCTGGCCACCAGGTGACGGTGGTGGACCCCTCCACCGGACCGATGGCCGCGCTGTTGCCGGCTGAAGCCAGTGCACAACTGCGCGATGCGTTGACTTCTGTGGGCGTGACGTGGCACTTCGGCGCCACCGTCAGATCGGTGAGCTTCGTTGCTGACGCTGATGCACAGGATTCGGTGCTCCGGGTGGATTTGTCCAATGGGCATGCAGCCTTGGTCGATACGGTGTTGAGTGCTATCGGTTTAAGAGCGGACACAGCGCTGGCAAAAGCCGCCGGGCTGGCCTGCGAGCGCGGCATCGTGGTAGACGCGGCCCTGCAAACCAGCAGCCCCCACATCTACGCGCTGGGCGACGGCGCACAGTACGCCAGCGCCGGCAACCGGACCCTGCCCTACGTGATGCCGATCATGAGCGCCGCCCGGGCCCTGGCCGCCACGCTGGCGGGAACGCGCACCGAAGTCGCTTTTCCGTTGATGCCGGTGACCATCAAGACCCCGGCGCTGCCGCTGGTGGTGGCAAGCGCTGCGCCCGGCACGCCCGGCGACTGGCGCAGCGCGGAGCCAGGGCTGTGGCAGTTCATGGGAGCGCAAGGTCAGGCGCGCGGCTTTGTGCTCGCTGGCAAGCAGACCAGCCGGCGCGCGGAGCAGGCGAAACTGATTCTGGCCTGAGGCGCCATGGCGCGGCGGCACAGTCACACGATTACGCCGGAAAAAGTCACAGCCGAAACACCCTGATACGCGAATTCCCGTACCAGGGTTTGCCATTGGCAGCGCCTACAATTCCATCCCTTGTAGAGACGCTGACGGGCTGGCCTTTCGGTCATACTGATTGCAGCAGGAGACAAAAATGCCCCAAACACCGGCCAATGCCGAAGAAAAACGCGCCGAGCTGCGCCGCGCCGCACTCGAATACCACGAGTTCCCCACTCCCGGCAAGATCTCGATTGCCGCCACCAAGCAACTGACCAACCAGCACGACCTGGCCCTGGCCTACTCGCCCGGCGTGGCCGCCCCCTGCGAAGAAATCGTCAAGGACCCCAACGCGGCGTTCAAGTACACCAGCCGCGGCAATCTGGTGGCCGTCATCACCAACGGCACGGCTGTGCTCGGCCTGGGCGACATTGGCCCGCTGGCCTCCAAGCCGGTGATGGAAGGCAAGGGCGTGCTGTTCAAGAAGTTTGCCGGCATTGACGTGTTTGACATCGAGATCAACGAGAAGCACGACCTCGACAAGCTGGTGGACATCATCGCCTCGCTGGAGCCGACCTTTGGCGGTATCAACCTGGAAGACATCAAGGCGCCCGACTGCTTTTATGTCGAGCGCAAGCTGCGCGAGCGCATGAAGATTCCGGTCTTTCACGACGACCAGCACGGCACCGCCATCACGGTCGGCGCGGCCATTCTGAACGGCTTGAAGATCGCCGGCAAGGAACCGAAGGATGTCAAGCTGGTGACCTCTGGCGCCGGCGCTGCCGCGCTGGCCTGTGTCGGCTTGCTGGTCAAGCTGGGCATTCCCCGCGAGAACGTCTGGGTCACGGACCTGGCCGGTGTGGTGTACGAGGGCCGCGTCGAGTTGATGGACCCCGACAAGGCGATTTATGCCCAGAACACATCGGCACGATCGCTGGGTGAAGTCATTGACAATGCCGACGTTTTTCTGGGCCTGTCCGCCGGCGGTGTGCTCAAGAGCGACATGGTCAAACGCATGGCGCCACGACCCATCATTTTTGCGCTGGCCAACCCGACGCCCGAGATCACGCCGGAGGAAGTGAAGGCGGTGCGCAGTGACGCCATCATTGGCACCGGGCGCTCCGACTATCCCAACCAGATCAACAACATTCTTTGCTTCCCCTATATTTTCCGGGGTGCACTGGATGCGGGGGCCTCCACCATCACGGTGGAAATGGAAATGGCCGCCGTGTATGCCATTGCCGAGCTGGCCCAGGCCGAGCAGAGCGAAGTGGTGGCCGCCGCCTATGCGGGCGAGCCGCTGGCCTTTGGCCCGGAGTACCTGATTCCCAAGCCGTTCGACCCGCGTCTGATGATGAAGGTGGCGCCGGCGGTAGCCCAGGCGGCAGCCGACAGCGGCGTGGCCTTGCGGCCCATCCAGGACATGGACGCCTACCGCGAGCGGCTGCAGAGCTTTGTCTACGCCTCGGGCACGGTGATGAAGCCGATTTTCACGGCGGCCAAGAAGGCGCTCAAGAAGCGCGTGGCCTACGCCGAGGGCGAAGAAGAGCGGGTCCTGCGCGCCGCCCAGATTGTGGTGGACGAGCGGCTCGCCCTGCCCACCCTGATTGGCCGTCCGCTGGTGATTGCCGAGCGCATCGAGAAATTCGGCCTGCGCCTGCGCCAGGGCGTTGATTACAGCGTGGTCAATGTGGAGCAGGACCACCGCTACCGGGATTTCTGGCAGACCTACCACCGCATGACCGAACGCAAGGGCATCACGGCCCAGGTCGCCAAGATCGAGATGCGCCGCCGCCTGACCCTGATTGGCGCCATGCTGCTGCACAAGGGCGACGTGGACGGGCTGATCTGTGGCACCTGGGGCAGCACGGCCATGCACCTGCAGTACCTGGACCAGGTGATTGGCAGGCGTCCGGGGGTCAACACCTATGCCTGCATGAATGGGCTGATGTTGCCCGAGCGCCAGCTGTTCCTGGTGGATACCCACGTCAACTACGACCCCACTGCCGAGCAATTGGCCGAAATCACCACGCTGGCGGCCGAGGAAATGATGCGTTTCGGCATCCGGCCCAAGGCCGCCTTGCTGTCCCACTCCAACTTCGGCAGCAGCAACCAGCCCAGCGCCGTCAAGATGCGCCAGGCACTGGACTTGCTGCGGGTCCAGGCGCCCTGGCTGGAGGTAGACGGCGAAATGCACGGCGACCTGGCCCTGGACGGACGGGCCCGTGCCGCCCTCATGCCCAACAGCACGCTCGCTGGAGACGCCAACCTGCTGGTGCTGCCCAACATCGATGCCGCCAATATTGCTTACAACCTGCTGAAAACAGCAGCAGGAGGCAACATTGCCATTGGCCCGGTGCTGCTGGGGGCGGCCAAACCGGTGCATATTCTGACGGCCAGCACCACTGTGCGCCGGATTGTCAATATGACAGCACTCACCGTTGCCGACGCCAATGCGACCCGCTAATTGATGTAGCTCAAGTTAGCGCACACTTACAAACCCTGCAAACCCCTCCCGATTGCCTAATATTTGGGCAGTCGCTTGCATTATTTCCGTAAATACGCGACACTACGAACCTTGAAATTTCCGGGTAAACCCGGAGTGTTGTCAGAAAAGTTTTTTTCATGCCGCGTCTAACAAGCTTGAAGTTAGTACTTACTGGCTTTTTGCTTCTGACCGGTCTAGCCTTCGGTTTGGTGCAGGCCAAGGGGCCTGCCGCTGCGGATGCCAAGGCCACCATAACGGTGGCTGAATTGTCCAGGCAAGGCGCCCAGACCTATGCCCTGATTCATCAGGGTGGTCCGTTTGCACATGAAAAGGATGGGGTTGTATTTGGAAACCGGGAGCGTTTGCTACCGGCCCGCAAACGTGGTTACTACCGCGAATACACCGTTGCAACACCGGGTTCGCGCGACCGGGGAGCCCGGCGCATTGTGTGCGGGGGGCCACCACAAACACCGGACGCCTGTTATTACACGGCCGATCACTATGCAAGCTTCCGCAAGATCGTTCCGTGATTTTGATTTTTTGCCATTTTGGAAAGTGAAGCGGGAATGAATATGTCACTTACTCAAGAAACACCAGCGCCACAGCGTGCTGCGCCGGACGTGCCGCTACGCGGCATACGGCCAAATATTGTCCAGTCGATCCGCGCCTTCCGGGTGCAGGAGTTGCAGGATGCGGCCCAGTCCCTGGGACAGCATTTTCTGTATGCCAATCTGGCCAATGCCCAGACCAAGCAGGACGTGCTGGACCTGATCGCCCAGCAATTCATGCTGTCTGCGCATGTTGGCAAGAATTTCGATGCGCTGTATGACAGCATGACAGACCCGCTGCACAAGTCCGGCCCACAGCCTGGCTTTATCGCGGTACTGGAGCACATCCCGGCCAATACCAAGTTCGACAAGGAAGCACGCGAGCAGTTGCTCGATATCTTCCGGGACGCGGCCGATTATTGGTCGGATCGAAAGATTCCGTTCCGATGTTTCTATTCTTTTCTGTAGCCCGTTCTGCACACACCAGCCAAGCAGAACGGGCGAACGAGGCAAAAGGCACAAACGCGGGCAGCGAAGCCGTGTCTGGCATTGAACTCACCACCGAATCCGGTGAAAAAATGCCAACCGACAAACTATTGGACATCTCTCCGATGGCGCTGCGCATGAGCAGCCCCTTCAATGCCGGGTACTGGCTGACTGCTGCCTGATAACGGCAAGCAACCGTAAAAAAGGCTCACCGGATGGTGAGCCTTTTTTCTTGGGTGCTGATCATGGCGCGGGCGTCAGACAGATGCCGGTTGCCTGCCGCCCTGGATCTGCCCGGCCAATGCCAGATACTCGGCCACCGGGACTTCCTCGGCCCGGCGCTGTACGTCGAACTCGCCCGCAAAGCCTTTCTCCTGCAGCCACTTGCCCAGGGTGTGGCGCATCAACTTGCGACGCTGGCTGAAGGCCACCTGCACGATTTCGCTGAGCAGTTTCTCGTCCACCAGCGCAGCGTTCTCTCGCGGCACCATGCGCACGACAGCACTGTCCACCCGTGGCGGTGGCTCGAAACTTCCGGGCGGCACAAACAGCACGTTTTCCATGGCGTAGCGCCACTGCAGCATGACACTCAAGCGGCCATAGTCCGAGGTCGCCGGGCGGGCCACCATGCGGTCAATCACTTCCTTTTGCAGCATGAAGTGCTGGTCTTCGATGACGTCCACGAAGCCGAGCAAATGAAACAGGATGGGGGTGGAGATGTTGTAGGGCAGGTTGCCCACGACTCTCAGCTTGGTGGCCCCCTGCGCGTGCGCGAGTTCGGCAAAGTCAACCTTCAGTACGTCGGCCTCAATCACCGAGAGCTGTGCATGAGCCCGCAGGCGCGCCGCCAGGTCGCGGTCCAGCTCAATCACGGTGAGGTGGCCCAGGCGCTCCACCAGGGGTTGCGTCAGCGCCGCCAGACCGGGCCCAATTTCCACCATGGCCTGTCCGGGCTTGGGTGCAATCGCGTCAACGATGGCTTCAATGATGCTGCCATCGGCCAGGAAATGCTGGCCGAAACGTTTGCGGGGAATGTGTTTCATGCGGGGAACGTGGGGGCTGCCGCCGCGCCGGGCAGCGCCGTACGCGAAGCGACAAGCGTGGGGGTTGTCATATATTTCTACTGGGGCGGTTCGCGCATTTCCACATAGGCACGGGCACGCAATTCTTGCGCCCAGGTGGCGTAAGCATCGTCGAGCTTTTTCTCGCGCAACATGGCGCGCACGGCCTCGCGTTGCTCGCGCGGGCCCAAGGCAACATTGCGGCGCTCGGTCAGCTGAATCAAATGGACACCAAAGCGCGACACCAGCGGGTCGCTGATCTGACCGGGTGCCAGCCGGTTCATGACCTCCTCGAACTCCGGCACAAACATGCCGGGATTGGCCCATCCCAGATCGCCTCCCTGCGCCGCACTGCCGTCTTGTGAGTTGTCACGGGCCAAGGCTGCAAAATCGGCCTGCCCCGCCAGAATGCGCTTCTTGAATTCACTGAGCCTGGCGCGGGCAGCCGCCTCGCCCAGTTGTGGACTGACACGTAACAGGATATGCCGCGCCCGACTCTGCGTCACGGTCATGACAGGCATTCCAGCACTTTTCTTCTCAAGTACCTTGAGGATGTGAAATCCCGCACCGGAACGCACCAGCGCCGAGAGGTCGCCGACACCCAGATTTTGTGTTGCCTCCAGGAACAGCGGGGGGTAGCGGTCAACCGTGCGCAGGCCCAACTGGCCGCCATTGGCGCGGTCTGAGGCACTGGAGAGTTCACGCACCAGGGTAACGAAGTCTTCGCCAGCCCGGGCCCGCTCCAGCGCGCGCTGGGCCTTGGCCTGGAGGGCTGCAATCTGCTCTGCGGTGGCCCCCTCAGGCACTGCCACCAGGATCTGTGCCAGGTTGATTTCCTGAACTGCAGGCGCGTTGCTCTTCTGCTGCTCCTGCAGGTATTGGTCCACCTCGAGGTCAGAAACGCGCACGCGTGGCTCCACATCGCGCTCGCGCAGACGCGTCAACATGATCTGGTCCCGCAACTGGGCGCGGAACTGGCTGAGCGCGACCCCATCCTTTGCCAGGCGACGGTGCAACTCGGCCACATCCAGCTGGTTTTGCCGTGCAACGTCCTGCTCCGCCTGATCGATGGCCGCCTCGTCCACGCGTATGCCGGCTTCGCGCGCCAGCTGAAGCTGCGCCTTTTCGTTGATGAGACGCTCCAGCACCTGTCGCGCCAGCAGGTTGAGGTCGGGTTGGGGCCGGCGCTGCTGGGCCAGCTGCTGCGTCACGCGCTGCAGCGCCACGCGCACCTCGTTGTTGGTGATGGGCTCGGAGTTGACCACGGCCACAATGTAATCAGCCTGAAGCTGAGCACCAGGCTGCACGCGAAGGGCGGGCGTCGCAGCCGCGGCGCCGACACCCCCGGCTGGCCGCAAGCCCTGCGCCTGCGAGGTGACGGAGGCAAGAATGGCAAGGCTGGCCACGGTCAGGGCCATGAGGCGATGGGTCATGATGGGTCAATCGTAATTGCTGAATCGGCTGGGAGCGCTGGTTTGCTCTCGCAGGTATTGGTAATTTGGAATATTCTCTTTCAGGGTCTTCAGTGGGTTGACGCCCAGACGGGTGAACCCGACAAATTCAAGCTGGAACATGATGCGCTGCGTGGCAGACGAGGTACTGGTCTGCAGCCGCTCCAGCACCGCACGGCCCAGCCAGCAGCCGGCATCGTACTCAAAGCCGATGACTGCGTCGACCAGTCTGCCCTCATTCAGGCTGTAGTTGAGTCGGCCCACGCTGTACCAGCGTCCCTCGCCCTGGCCCCGTCCGGCTCCCAGCTCCTGCCCCCGGTCGCCCCAGAGATCATTCACCGGCCACTGCCAGCCCACGTCCAGCTGCTCGCTGAGGTCACGCTGGTAGCGGTAGGCGGCGGACACCACCCGGTAGTTGCCCGGGCTGTAGCGCGCACCAATGGTGGCACGCACGGACTGTTCTGTCTTGGGGTTGAACTGCACGGTGGAGTCAAAAGCCCATTTCGGGTTCCAGTTGACAGATGCCCCCAGCAGCACGTCGCTGATGCGGTCAACCACCGGAGCGCCGCCGGGCAGGGTCACGTTCTGATCCTTGAAGCGCAAGCGCTGTGCGACGCCAAAGCGTGCTGCCTCGGCGCCGGTATCCGGGTCCAGCAGGCGCGTGGTCACCCCGAGCGTCAGCAGGTTGCTGTCAGAAATGCGGTCGTTGCCAACGAAGGCGTTTTCGGTATAGATGGTCGCGAAATTGAAGTCATTCGCACCCGTGTCGTAAACGGGCAGCAGGCTCTGGTCGCGGTACGGTGTGTTGACGTAGAAGGCCCGCGGTTCGAGGGTCTGGCGAAAGGCCCGGCCAAAATAGCTGGCGTCGCGTTCAAACACCAGACCACTGTCCAGACTGAAGGTGGGCACCACGCGGCTGGCGGAGTTGGCGCCGTTGGCCAACGGCGCATCCAGCTGGTAATTGCTGACGTGCAACTGCAGCTTGGGCGTGATGAACCCGGCGGGCGCCATCCAGGGACGACTGACCTGCAGCAGCGAGTAGGCGCGCTGGCCATTGGCATTGGGCTGCGCCGACAGCAGGCTGTCTGCCTGAAACCGCGAGTAATCGGCAACCACCGAGTAGTCGATCCCGTTGGCTGTGCTGCGGGCATAGCGCGTGGTCAACTGGGGTGCAAGGTCATAGGGCTGCGCGATCGGTGCCGCCGGGTCTTGCAGCGTCTGCCACTTGAGCATGCGCACGCTACTGGCGAAATAGCCATTGGTCCAGGACAGCGAGGCGTCATTGGCCAACAGGCGCTGCGTCAGTGACGCCCCGGTGCGGGAGAAGTCGCGCCAGTAATTGTCATCACTCACCCGGTTCAGGTTGAGATTCAAGGCCAGACCGTTGTCCGTCAGCCGGTTTTTCAACGTGCCCTGATGGGCATAGGACAGGCCCCAGCGATTGCGCTCGCGCAGCTGATCGGAAGGCATCAGATCAAGGCGCATCTGTCCCGCATAGTCCGCTTCAAGATAACGAAACTCGCTCGCCAGATTCACCCCGCGCTTGCTCATCACACTGGGGGTGAAGGTTGCATCGCGGTTTGGCGCGATATTCCAATAGTACGGGACAGACACCTCGGCCCCGTTGACGTTGTCCAGCCCCAGGGTCGGGGGCATGAAACCTGACTTGCGCCGGTCGCTCAGCGGAAAGGTGATGTAGGGGATCGGCAGCAGGGGTACCCCTTTGAACGACAGTAACGCCCCTTGCGCCGTACCCACGTCTTCTTCGTTGTCCATGCGGATCGTGTTGGCACGCAGGATCCAGTCCGGCATCCAGCTCGGGCCCGGCAGGCGGCGGCAGGTGGTGTATGTGGCGTTGCGGATGACCGCCCGTTTGTCATCGATGAAATCAACACGGTCGGCTTCGCCATGCGCGTCATTGTTGAGAAAGTGGTAGCTTGTCTCGTTGAAAAATCCCTCGAAGGTGTCGAGCTTGAGCTCCAGCAGCGACCCTTCGTACACATTGCCTGCGCGGTTGATGTGGACATTGCCAAGGGCTTTGGCCAGGTCATCCGGCTGGTAGTACTCCAGCCGGTCCGCCTTGATCACCATGTCGCCACGGCGCAGCACGGCGTCGCCCTCCACCACGGTTTCCAGGTCGGGGCGTCCGTACAGGCGGTCGCCAATGATGAAGGTGGGCAAGGCGCTGCGCGAGGAGGGGGAAATCTGCTCGTCCAGCAGAGGGCTGCTTTTGAGAAACAGCGGCGCCTCATCCGCGGCCGCTGATACCTCCTGGGCGCCAAGCGACGTCGCCTGCAGCAATGCCCATGCGACCAGGGCGACCGGGCTTCGGGCATAACGGAAATGGGGCACCCTGTGTGTCAGGTCGTGCATCAGGAGGCGCATCGGGCAGGGGCAGTATCGGTCGTGAAGCGGGTTGGAAACGAACACTGACGCGTTCGGGTTTGTAGAATGGATTATCCATGAGCCAAGCCCCCCCTTCCGAACCCACCCTGTTCACTGCCCCCGTCTGGTCTGACGCGCAGCGCGCCACCGATTTCAACGACTGGCTGAGCGCCCTGGTGCCCGTCCATGGCCTGGTCATCAACTCGCTGCGCAGCGCCTCCGCCGACGCCAGTTTTCGACGTTACTTCCGTGTGGACTCGGCGCAGGGCAGCCGCATCATCATGGATGCGCCCCCGGACAAGGAGGACTGCCGCCCCTTTGTCAAAGTCGCACAGCTGATGAATGAGGCCCATCTGCATGTGCCGCAAGTGCTGGCATGGGACGAGGCGCGGGGCTTCATGCTGCTGAGCGACCTCGGGGCGCAGACCATGATGCAGGTGATCAACCGGGACGAGCCCGGTGCCAACCAGGGCTTGTACCTGCAGGCGGTTGACGCCCTGATTGCCTGGCAAACCGCCTCACGCCCGGGTGTGCTGCCGCCCTACGACGAAGCACTGCTGCGGCGCGAGCTGGAACTGTTTCCCGACTGGTATCTGGCCCGGCACCGGGGCGTGGCCGTCGAGGGCGACGTGCGACGCACACTCGACGATGCGTTCAAACTCATTGTTGAGCGCAACCTGGCCTGGCCCAGCGTCTATGTGCACCGTGATTTCATGCCGCGCAACCTTATGATTTCGGGCGACGGGCCGCAGATGCGCCTGGGTGTGCTGGACTTCCAGGACGCGGTGTATGGGCCCATCACCTACGATATTGCCAGCCTGATGCGCGATGCCTTCCTGAGCTGGGAAGAAGACTTTTGCCTCGACATCACCATCCGCTACTGGGAAAAAGCACGCAAGGCCGGTCTGCCAGTCGGCGACGACTTCGGCGAGTTTTACCGCGGCGTGGAATGGATGGGCCTGCAACGCCACCTGAAAGTGGCCGGCATCTTCGCCCGCCTCACGCTGCGCGACGGCAAGCCGCAGTACCTGGCCGACACGCCCCGCTTTATCAACTACATGCGCGCCACCTGCGCCCGCTACCGCGAACTCAAACCGCTGCTGCGCCTGATCGACCGCGTCGAGGGCATTGAGTCCGCCAGCGGCTACGCCTTTGGCAGGGTCTGAACAAAATAGTGCTCCAGCCCTCGCAGAATATGCGCTATTAGCCATCATTTTTATAGCAACAACCTCTCATGCCCCGTTTTTACTGCCCGACCTCTCTCGCCACCGGTGACGTGCTGGACTTGCCCCCGGGCGCCGCGCGCCACGTGCAGGTGCTGCGCCTGCAGCCCGGCGACACCATCACACTGTTCAATGGCGGGCCCGGCATTCCGGCTGGCAACGGCGAGTTCGAGGCGACCGTCACGCGCATGGGCCGCAGCGACGTGCAGGTGCAGGTCGGCACCCACCACCCGGTGGAACGCGAAGCCGCCCGCGCCGTGCATCTGGCCATGGGCATGCCAGCCAATGACCGTATGGACTGGCTGGTAGAAAAGGCGACCGAGCTGGGCGTGGCCAGCATCCAGCCCTTGATGACCGAGCGCAGCGTGCTACGGCTCAGCGGTGAGCGGGCTGAAAAAAAAGTGGCGCACTGGCAGAGCGTGGCGGTGGCGGCCTGCGAGCAATGCGGCGGCAACCGGGTGCCCGTCATTCACGAGGTCATGGGTTTTCCCGCATGGATCAAGGCGCAGTCCACCAGTCACACAGGACGGGCGCTGCTGCTGTCCCTGCGTCCGGGAACGCAAGGCTTGCGTGACGCGGTCAGCGTCCCGGGCACAGCGGCCGGAAGCATCACCTTTCTGTCGGGGCCGGAGGGGGGCTTGAGCCCCACCGAGGAAGAGGCGGCCCTGGCCGGCGGCTTCGCGCCCGTCACGCTCGGGCCCCGCGTGTTGCGCGCTGAGACAGCCGCCCTGACCGCCCTGGCGGCATTGCTGATAGGGTGACGATGCATCCGCAATGACCGGTCATTGCGCTCGCTGCCGCCGTTTTTTTGGTTAACAGTTCGCCTATCCGCAGGCAACTCACAACAACATCCGCGATTTTTGCCTTAAAGCCCGTACACTCGTCCAAACCAAAAAGAGCACGAGAGATGTACAAGTTTTCAGGGATGTTGACGATCGGCTTGACCTTGCTGACAGGGCTGATGCTGGGCGCGGCTTTTTACGCGTGGTGGCAGAAAAAGACCGAACTTGCCAAACAGCGTATTCCCAGAAAATGGCCTCTGGCAGTGCGGTCCCTCGTCAGTCAGCAGGAGCATCTCGCCTGGCACTGGCTTGTTCGTTCGTTCTTTGATCATCATGTGATGCTCAAGATGCCGGTGACCCGTTTCACCCTGCCCCAGGACAAGGAAGAAGGACCACACTGGTTCCAGTTGCTGAATGGCGTCAACTGCACCTTCACCGTGTGCACGCCCGAAGGCCATGTCATCGGCTGCGTCGATGTTCCGGGTCCGATGGGCTTGTCACTGAGCAACCAGAAACTCAAGCATACCTTGCTGTCCCAGTGCAATATCGGCTACTGGGTTGTCGACCCCGAGCATCTGCCGAGTGTGAGCAAAATCCGAATCGCTTTTCTTGGCAACCAGGTGGCCATCAAGCAGGACCTTGAGCGTGCACGCCGCCAAGGCGCATTCAACGAAAGTCGCGCCAACCTGCAAACGGCTTTGCTGCGGCAACGCCAGCAAAAGAACAGTGATTTTGTCCCCCTCGATGCCACACCCGGCGAGGCATCCGATTCGTCGGGCGACAGCCATCTCTCGAGCGGATGGCAGGAAAACTCTTTCCTGACGCCGCTCGACAGCAGGTCGGCTGGACGCCGCTGAACCGGCTCGATTTGACCGGAAGACCTCAGGTCAAGGCGATCATCGCCTCAACGATTGCATCACCACACGCCATGGCCAATGGATTGGCAAGAAGATGGCGCTACCGGATGCGCGGCTCGGCCAGCAGTTGGTCGGGCAATGTGAAGTAGGCCGATGTCGCACCACGGCATTGCCGCGCCTCGTCCAGTTCATGACGAGCGACGGTGCGCAAATGCACTTCATCCGGGCCATCGAGCAGGTGCATGGCCCGGCCCCAGGTCCAGAAATAGGCCAGCGGGGTGTCCGGCGACAGCCCCATGGCACCAAACACCTGCATGGCGCGATTGACCACGCGCGTCTGCAGCCGGGCCGCCACCACCTTGATGGCGGACACATCCACCCTGCCCTGCCTGCGATCGCATTCGCTCTCATCCTGGTCCAGCCGCCAGGCGGCACGCAACACCAGCAAGCGGGCCTGATCGATTTCCAGGCGGGACTCGGCAATCCACTCCTGCACGTTGGCAAAGTCGGCCAGATACTTCCCAAAAGCCCGGCGCTCCAGCGTGCGGTCGCACATCAAAGCAAGCGCCAGCTCACACTGGCCAATAGTGCGCATACAGTGATGAATGCGCCCCGGCCCCAGGCGCGCCTGCGCCATGGCAAAACCGGCGCCCTCCTGGCCCAGCAGATTCGTCAGTGGCACGTGCACGTCACGGAACACGATTTCGCAATGCCCCTCGGGCGAGTGGTGCTGCATGATGGGAATGTTGCGCACCAGCGTGACGCCGGGCGTGTCCAAGGGCACCAGCACCATGCTGTGTTGGTCATGTTTCTCCGCCTCGTCTTCACCACTGCGGCACATCACGATCAACAACTTGCAGTTCGGATGGGCGGCGCCGGTGATAAACCATTTGCGGCCATTGAGCACCAGTTGCCCGCCGTCATGGCGCATGCGGGTCTGCAGGTTGGTCGGGTCCGATGAGGCCACGTCCGGTTCGGACATGGCAAACGCGCTTCGTATCTCGCCATCCAGCAAGGGGCGCAGCCATTGCCGGTTCTGTTCGGGAGTTGCAAAGAGGTGCAGCAATTCCATGTTGCCGGTGTCGGGTGCGCTGCAGTTGAACACCTCCGAGGCCCACGGCAGTCGCCCCATGATCTCGGCCAATGGTGCGTATTCCAGGTTGCTCAGCCGCTCGCCGGGCTCATCGTCGTGCAGACCCGGCAGGAAAAGGTTCCACAAGCCCTCCGACTTGGCCAAGGCCTTGAGGTCCTCCATGAAGGGGGGCGGAAAGACGCCCTCTGCCACCGAGCGATGCCACGCGCCGTTGTAGGGCAGCACGTACCGATCGATGAAGTCTTCCAGGCGCTGGCGCAAGGTCTGCACCTTCGGTGAATACTCGAAATCCATGGGTGGCCTTTCTGGTGAAGCGATGCTCTTGCCAGCGCGACGATTCAGCGCTGCCGCGCCAGGCACGCCAGGGAAATCGCCGTCACAAGCCCAGAGTCTGCCAAACTTGTTCCACTTTGGCTGTCACCTCGGCGCTCATCTGCATGGGACGCCCCCACTCGCGCTGGGTCTCACCGGGCCACTTGTTGGTGGCGTCCATGCCCATCTTGCTGCCCAGGCCGCTTGTCGGGGACGCGAAGTCGAGGTAGTCGATGGGCGTGTTGTCCACCAGCAGGGTGTCACGCGTCGGGTCCATCCGGGTGGTGATGGCCCAGATGACATCAGCCCAGTCGCGGATGTTGATGTCGTCGTCGACCACCACGATGAACTTGGTGTACATGAACTGGCGCAGATAGCTCCAGATGCCAAACATCACGCGCCTGGCGTGGCCAGGGTAGGACTTCTTGATGCTCACCACCGCCAGGCGGTAACTGCAACCTTCGGGCGGCAAATAGAAATCAGTGATCTCGGGGTATTGGCGCTGCAGCAACGGCACAAACAGCTCATTCAAGGCCAGCCCCAGCGTGGCGGGCTCGTCAGGCGGCTTGCCGGTATAGGTGGAGTGGTAAATCGGCTCACGTTTGAGCGTGATGCGGTCGATGGTGAACACCGGAAACTCGGCCGTTTCGTTGTAGTAGCCAGTGTGGTCGCCAAACGGGCCTTCCACTGCATGTTCGAACCCACTGGCGTGGGTTGCATCCGGATAGATATGGCCTTCCAGCACGATCTCTGCCGAAGCGGGCACCCGCAATTCGCTGCCCAGCGCACGGACGACTTCGGTACGGCTGCCGCGCAGCAAACCGGCAAACTGGTATTCCGACAGGCTGTCGGGCACTGGCGTCACTGCGCCCAGAATCGTGGCCGGGTCGGCCCCCAGCGCCACGCACACCGGGTAGGGCTGGCCGGGGTTTTGCACCCCATGCTCCCGAAAATCGAGCGCACCGCCGCGATGCGGCAGCCAGCGCATGATGACCTTGTTGCGCGCCAATACCTGCTGGCGGTAAATGCCCAGGTTCTGGCGCTCCTTGTGCGGCCCTTTGGTGATCACCAGGCCCCAGGTGATCAACGGGGCTACATCGCCGGGCCAGCAATGCTGGATGGGCAAGCGGGCCAGGTCCACGTCCTGCCCTTCCCACACCACGTCCTGGCAGGCGGCGCTGCGCAACTCTCTGGGTGCCATGTTCCACAAGGTTTTCACCATGCTGCGCATGCCCATCAGATCTTTGAAACCCTTCGGTGCCTCGGGCTCCTTGAGTGCGGCCAGCACATGGCCAAATTGGCGCAACTCGCTGACGTCGGCCACGCCCATGCCCAAAGCAACACGGCGCGTCGTACCGAACAGGTTGCCCAACACCGGCATGCTGTACCCGGTCGGATTCTCAAACAGCAAGGCGGGGCCGCCTGCACGCAAGGTGCGGTCGCACAACGCGGTCATCTCCAGATGGGGGGAGACCGCTGCACTCACCCGCTTGAGCTCGCCCAACTGTTCGAGCTGGGCAATGAAGTCTCTCAAGTCGCGGTACATCATGGTCGCCTAGTCAGCGCCGGGCTCGCTCTGCGCGGCCACCTTGAGACCTTGCCAACGTGGCGCCTGTGGCTGGGGCAGTCCCAGCAAATCGACCACCCGGCTCACTGTGTGATCGATCATGTCGGCCAGGGTCTGCGGTCGGTGATAAAAACTGGGCAAGGGCGGGAAGATGATGCCCCCCATTTCAGTGACGCTGGTCATATTGCGCAGATGCGCCAGGTTCAGCGGTGTTTCACGCACCATCAAAATCAGTCGGCGCCGTTCCTTCAACATGACATCAGCGGCCCGCGCGATCAGGTTGTCTGACAGGCCCAAGGCCACGGCTGCCAGCGTACGCATGGAACAGGGCGCCACCACCAGGCCGTCACACTGGAATGAACCGCTGGCTATTGCCGCGCCCACATCGTGCACCGGGTACGCCACATCGGCCAGAGCCTCGACTTGCGCGCGGTCCATGTCAAGCTCTTGTTGCAGGTTCAGGAAGCCCGCATCAGACACTGTCAAGTGGGTTTGGACATCGCCCATCTCACGCAACACCTGCAACAGACGAACGCCATACACGGCACCGCTGGCACCGGAGATGGCGACGACGATGCGTTTTTGGGGAGATGGCGGGACTAGGTGCACAGGCTGCCCGATCCGGCGACAGTCCGCGGAGATACCTGCAGGTCCGCCATGACGCGGGTGATCAGGGCCTCGACCTCTCCGGGGTCAAAGTCGGCGTGGTAACGCTTCTTCACGCCATACTGGTTCAACTGGTAATACCGGTCGGCCTCGATGGCATGGCGGGACAGGCAGCTCCTGACGCAGGCCAGCGGACAACCGTCCAGCGCCACAATGGGGCGCCCCGAATTGGCGATCTTCAGCAGGTAGGGCACGTCACCGCCCACACCGGCAATGCAGGACATTTCCGCCACACCGCGTCGATCCAGTTGCAGGGCCACATGATTGGCCAGCTGCGCTGCGCTGGAGCAACCGGAGCAGGAATAGACAAGCGGCAGATGGTATTTGGCCGGGCGCATGGACATCACTGCGTTTATGTCAGCGGGCCGCCCGTCTTGCCTTCAAGCGCGCCAGCAACTGCGCCGGCTTGAATTGCTCTAAATTGAGCACTGGCAACTCAATCGCATCCAGCGTGTTCTTCACCAGCAAGCCCAGCTCGGTATCACCCTCCATGGACAACCGGCGACTGAAAAAGAGCGTGTCCGGGTCTTCCTGACGGCGCGCCAGCAAGACAAAGTCATAGGCACTGGCGCTGATCGTCAGGTCGGCTGCACCCTTGTTCTGGCTGGCTGAGAAGCTGCCGTTGACCCATTCAAAATCAAATGCCCATTGGGCATCGGTCACACGCAGACGCAGCTTCTTGCCCAGCAGCATTTGCGTGACATCGAGCGCCAGCATGCGCGCCAGCGCCAGGTTCAGGCCAGTCACAAAGAGCATGGACCCCGGATAGGCCGGCAGGCGGGACAAGAGATGTCCCACAGGTTGGGGTAACAGAAACGGACTGGCGTTCATGGTGGGGACCTCCAGCTTCTACGCATGTTCTGGCTGAGCCGCCAGCTGCTCCAGCCCGGGCTTGCCGAACCAGTAGCCATTGCACCCTTGATCCGGCATCAGACCCGCCATCGCCTGCATGGCGTCAACGGCGGTGGCTTGGTGCGTCAACACGCCATGGAACAAATTGACAATCTCGACGGTGTGTTGCGACTGCGGGCTGATCCGCACAACATCAACACCCAACTCGCGCATGGCGTCCAGTTCAGGCAACAGGTTGTACACACGGGCCGACTGGGTTTGCGTGCCATTGAGAACAAGAAAGCCCTCGCTTTCACGGGTTCGCATCATCAAGCCATCGGCATGGTCCAGGCAACTGAACTGGCAATCATCCTTGGGCAGATTGCGGTGGCGCGCGGTGAAGCAGCGCGCGGAAAATGCCAGCGGCATGCGGCCATAGGCGAAGACTTCGGTTTCCAGGCCCTGAGGGCGACCCTGCTGCATCAGCGCCAGGTCGTCACGCCCCATCTCCAGCGGCATCACCCAACGTTTGACGCCCAGACCTGCCATCCACTGCAGTGTGGGCACGTTGTAGATATTGAGGTGAGGGCCGGCGATGAAGGGGGATTTGCCCGACAGACAATGCACGGCCCCCATGTCATTGGCTTCGACCGTGAAATCGCCATTGACCGACATGTCGGTGATTTTGTGCAGCACCGTGACATCGGCGCCCGATTCGATCAGCACCTGGGTGGACAGCACCACCTCCTTGCCGGCATCCAGTAGACGCGCGGCAATGCTTAACCAGTCGGCCAACCGCAGCTCGTGGCGACGAGAACAGACCGTTTCCCCCAGATACACAATATCCACCGGTGATGCCGCAATGGCGTCATAGAAACTGAACACCGCATCGCGCTGCCAGTAATACAACAAGGGCCCTAATGCGAGTTTCATGCTCATTTCCATGGTCGGTGATAGGCGCCCAAGGTGTGCTGCTGACCTTCGGCCACCTTGTCCAGATCGCTCATCCAGGCCGGCTTGGCGGAATAGCGGTGCGGGTTGTCACGACAGCTGTCAATGGCTTCGCGCCACACCTTGGTGACTTGCGCCACATAGGCCGGGCTGCGCTGGCGCCCTTCAATCTTGATGGCCCGCACACCCATCTTCATCAACTGGGGCAGCAGGGCCAGTGTATTGAGGCTGGTGGGCTCCTCAATCGCGTAGTAGTTTTTCTCGTCCCCCACGTCGAAGCGCCCCTTGCACAGGGTCGGATAGCCCGCGTTTTCTCCAGCCGCGTAGCGGTCGATCAGCACACCGTTCAGACGCGACTCGCGCCCCTGTGGCGTCTCCGTCCAGCGCACCGCCTTGGGCGGCGAGCACACGCCGTTGGTATTGGGCGCCTCGCCCGTCACATAGGAAGACAGCGCACAGCGCCCCTCGACCATCACGCACAGGCTGCCAAAACCAAAAACTTCGATTTCGACCGGGGTTTTTTCGACCACTTGCTCGACCTGGGTGAGCGACAGCACGCGCGGCAGTACGGCGCGGGCAATGCCAAAGTGCTGATGGTAAAAATTGATCGCCTCGTAATTGGTGGCGGACCCTTGAACCGACAGGTGCAGTCTGAGCTCCGGGTGGTGCTTGACGGCGTAGCTCATCAAACCCGGGTCCGCCAGGATCACGGCATGGACACCGCTCTGCGCCGCGCGGTCAATCGCGTTGCGCCACACCTGCGGACTGGCCGCCTGCGGGTAGGTATTGAGGGCCAGCAATACTTTTCGACCCCGGTCATGCGCATAGCGGATACCGGTGTTGATGGCCGCTTCATCGAAATTCAGGCCGGCGAAATTGCGTGCGTTGGTGGCGTCGCGAAAGCCCAGGTAAACGCAATCCGCGCCATGGTCGACAGCGGCTTTGAGGGCAGGCAGGCTGCCTGCCGGGCAGACCAGTTCCATGGACGCTGTGACAGGGGCATCTACCGGAGATGCAGGAGAACGGTCGACGATGGAATTCATCTTGGGCCTGGAAATGGGTCACCGTTACCGGGTGTCTCGTTACCCGCCCCGACAGGCAGGCAGTTTTTCATGGAGCAAAGGTATCAGACCTCACGCAGAGGTCCGATGACTTGGGTCAACCAAGTGGGAGTTAAATGAAATCGCCCAACCAACCATGACTCAACTGGCGGGAGTCAACCGCCGCAACCGCCGCCGCAACAACCACCGGAAGCCGCGCTCGCAACCTTGGCGCTTTTGCCGATCTGGACGCGCCACACCTGCGGGCCCTTTTCCAGGTAACTCCAGCTGAAAAGACCGGGCGAACGCATCTGAAACTGCTCATTCAGGGGTTGCGGGTCGTGGTCATTGATCAACTCCATCGTCTGCCCCGGCAGCAGGGCCTCGAAACTGTTGAATATCAACGAATGCCGCTGTGGCGGGGCGATCTGGCGCAGATCGATGGCGCTTGCGAGGGATGCAGTCATGGGATGGTCTTTCAACTGGATTGGCTTTGTCAAACAAAACGGCTTACAAACATGTACTAATAATGCCTCTTTAATGTAGTCGCAAAAGGCAGAAAAAGCAATCTACAGGATGAATCTTTGAGCACGCTCAGTGACAAAACTGGGAGAATGCAAGTCAATTCTTGCGCTACATCAAACATCCTCCATGAACCGACACCTCTGGCTGCTGGCCATCTGCCAGGGACTTTTCCTGACCAACAACGTGACCTTCATCGCCATCAACGGCCTGGTGGGTCTGAGCCTGGCGCCGCTGGGCTGGATGGCAACCCTGCCGGTCATGGGCTATGTGGTCGGCGGCGCCCTGTCCACCGGGCTGGTGGCCAAAACGCAGCACCGATTTGGTCGCAAGATGTCGTTTCAGCTGGGCCTGGCAGTGGCGCTGGCATCGAGCCTGCTGTGCGCGTACGCCGCCGTGAACAAGGATTTCTGGCTGCTGTGCGTCGCCACGGTGATCGCGGGCTACTACAACGCCAACGCGGGTCTGTACCGCTTTGCAGCGGCTGAACTGGCCGAGCCGGCCTGGCGCGAGAAGGCCGTCTCGCTGGTGATGGCCGGCGGCCTGATTGGGGCAGTGCTCGGGCCCAACCTGGCCCAGCAGACCCGCACCATGATGAACGCGCCCTTTGCAGGGGCCTACATCGCCCTGGCTGCCGTCGCCCTGCTGTCCATGGTCATCCTCAGCTTCATTGATTTCCCGCCGCCACTGCCCAAAAAATCCGGCAGCGGAGGCCGGCCGCTGAGCGAAATCATGCGCCAGCCCGCCTTCATAGTGGCGGCCGCCACCGGCGCCCTGGGCTACGGCGTGATGAACCTGCTGATGGCGGCCACGCCACTGGCCATGCAGCAGTGCAGCCTGCCTTTTTCCGACGTGGCGCTGGTGCTGGAATGGCATGTGATTGGCATGTTTGCACCGGGATTTTTCACCGGCCATTTGATCAAGCGCTTTGGCACGCTGCCCATCATGGGCGTGGGTGTCGCGCTCAACGCGCTGTGCATCGTGGTGGCGCTGTCCGGCGTTGAACTGCAGCAGTTTTTGATTGCGCTGTTTTTGCTGGGCGTGGGCTGGAACTTCCTGTTCACCGGCAGCACCACACTGTCGCTGCAAACCTACTCGCCCGAAGAAAAAGACCGGGCGCAGGGTGCCCTGAACTTCTTTGTGTTCGCCACACTGGCCCTGAGCTCATTTGCCTCCGGCGTGCTGGTCACCACACGCGGCTGGGCGCTGCTCAACTACGGCTCGCTGGTGCCGGTCGCATTGACCGCCGCGTCACTGGTCTGGCTGTGGACGCAGCAGCGCCGCGCGCTGGCTGCTTGAGGCCCCCTGCGGATCTAGAACCGGGCATCCAGCCACTGCTTGAGCGCGGCAAACACGGGCTCGGGATTGAGCTCATTGAAGATCTCATGGTAGAGCGTCTCAAAGCAGCGTGAGCTCACCACCTGCTTCGGAGCGGCTGCGGCAAAGGCCCGGCTGCCCGCCGGGTTGACCAGTTTGTCGGCCCCGGCGTACATCAACAGCGTGGGCAATTTCCAGGTCGGCGCCAATGCCACCGTGGCCGGCCCGCCCTCCGCAATGAAGCGCGCGAGCCGGCCTGACACACGGTCATGCACTAGTTTGTCAGCGCGGTAAGCCGCCACAACGGCCGGGTCATGTGAAATGAGCGAGGCATCCAGGCCGTTGCCGACCCGCAAGTTGGGAGCGATTTTGGGCAGTACCGCCAGCAGCAGTTTCTGGACGGCATTGAGCCCCGGGTCCAGCGCAGGCGAAGACATGACCAGGGCCTCCACCGGCCGGATGGCCAGCGCCACAAAACGCCCCGCCACCAGACCGCCCATGCTGTGCCCCAGCAATATCAGCGGCGTCCTGGCTTTCATGCGCGCCCGGGTGCTGTCGATGACATCGGCCAGATCGTCCAGCAAACGGTTGTCGGTGGGCAGGCCGCCACGTGGCCCGCCCGACTCGCCATGGCCATACTGGTCATACCCTCGCACGGCAAATCCCCAGTCATTGAGCTGACGGGCCACATGGTCATAACGGCCGGCATGTTCGCCCAATCCGTGCACCAGGACGACGACGCCCCGCAAGGTCCTGCCCGGACCCAGCGGCCAATCCTGAATGGCAACGTTGTCGCCATCGCTGGCAACAAAGGTGGTGAGCGTGCTTTCGGTATTCATAAGTCGGTCAATTATCAGGTTGATGAATGGCCCAATGCCCGCGGTCGCAGTTCAGTCACCCCGGCGCCGGTCAGCTTGAACACGGCCACCGCCTGCGCCAGGCGCTGCGCCTGATCGCGCAGGCTCTCCGCCGCCGCCGCCGACTGCTCCACCAGCGCCGCGTTTTGCTGCGTCATCTGGTCCAGCTGATTCACGGCGGTATTGACCTGGCCAATGCCGTCCGACTGCTCGGCCGCAGCGGCCGAAATCTCGCCAATGATGTCGCTGACCCGTTTGACCGAGCCAACGATCTCATCCATCGTGTTGCCGGCGTTTTGCACCAGTCTGGAGCCCGACTCGACTCGCTCAACCGACGCCCCGATCAGGGTCTTGATTTCCCTGGCCGCCTCGGCACTGCGTTGCGCCAGACTGCGCACTTCACTGGCCACCACCGCAAATCCGCGGCCCTGCTCACCGGCCCTGGCCGCCTCCACGGCCGCGTTCAGGGCCAGGATGTTGGTCTGAAAGGCAATGCCGTCAATGACGCTGATGATGTCAGCAATTTTCCGGGAACTTTGGTTGATCTCGTTCATGGTGGTGACCACCTGGCCCACGACGGCACCACCGCGTGCCGCCACTTCTGCGGCGGACGCTGCCAGCTGGTTGGCCTGTCGCGCGGCATCGGCGGATTGCTTCACGGTCCCGGTGAGTTGCTCCATGCTCGACGCCGTGCGCTGCAGGTTGCTTGCAGTCTGCTCGGTGCGCACACTCAGGTCCTGGTTGCCACTGGCGATCTCGGAACTGGCCGTGCCGATGCTGTCGACCGAAGCGCGCACTTGCGACAGGGCTTGCAGGTAGCGCTGTCGCATGCCTTCAACCTCATTCACCAATGCACCGATCTCGTCTTGTCGATCCGTATGAAAGGCTTGCGTCAAATCGCCGTGGGCCACTGCCGTGACGGCGCCGGTGAGTTCACCCAGCGGTTGGCTTACCGTGCGACGTACCAGCGCGTAAAGCCCGACACCCAGCAAGACGGTGGTCGCGGCTAGCAGTCCCCAGATGACGGCCATGTTGGTCCAGTACCTGGCCATGGACTCGCTCTCGGATACCTCCGCGACTAGCCATCCCGCGCCCGATTTGGTCTTGCGCATGACCGCCCATTTGTCGGCCGTCTTGTCTCCCAGGACCGTGATTGCATCGCGCACATACCCGTCCGGCGCTGCAGCAAGGGCCGCCAAGAACTTCTCAGCCTGCGGATAGGCTTCCAGAACCTTCTTGCCCTTGGCCGTCGGATGCACGGTGAAGCGCGCCTCGGCCAGCGGACCCGGCGAATTGATGAAATAGACGCCCCCGCTCTGAAAAAACCGCATCTCCGAAATCTGCTTTTCCACGGCCGCCTGCTGCAGCGAAATGTCACTGCCCACGAAAAAGATCCCCACGACAGCCCCCGCCGCGTTTTTGATCGGGTCGTAGTGGGTCATGTAGGCCTTGCCAAACAGCACTGCAGGCCCTGTGTAGGCCTGGCCCGCCGACACCAACTTGTAGGCCGGGTGGGTGCGGTCCAGCAATGTTCCCAAAGCGCGCTCCCCGTCCTGCTTCTTGAGGGACGTGGTGATGCGCAAGAAATCCTCCCCCTTTTTGACAAAAACCGTGGCCACCCCGCCCGTGTCCCGGGTGTATTTATCCACGGCGCCGGTGTCGTTGTTGACGACCGCACCATAGCTATTGAGTTCACCCGTGGCTTCATTCAGGGTGGGCACTGGATCGAAATCCTGCCGGAAGCTCTTGTAGGAACGCAACGCCAGTTCGCGGTTGGTCTGATCGGACGCATCGGCCACGGCCACAATGCTCTGGACGCGCTCGGCCACCGACGTCTCCATCAGGGCGTGCGTGCTGCGCTGTTCAATGACGCCGATGGCAACACTGACCGCCAGCAGCACGGCAGCCAGCCCGCCAAGGGACAACAGCGCCAGCCTGCGCGCAACTGACTGGTTTTGAGCGGTGGATTGATCCATGTCGACGTCTTTCGGAGAGTTATGAGAAGGGCCCAGGCTCTTCAGCCTCGCGTATGGCTGGAAACCGTGGTTCCGGTACCGGGAGGTGCCGTCGACCTGAGTCTAATGGGGTTCATCTGTGCTCCGCCTGCTGGATAACACCGAGGCATGAAAATACCGGGAGCGTATCGTGCGATAGTTTCGCCTTTGCCAACGCCCGATTTCCGTACAAGAACCAAAGCCTATGACTCCATCAATCTCCCGATCAAACACCCCAGTCATCCGGCGCCGCACCTGGTTGACCCTGGCCACAGCACTGGGTCTGGCGACGCACCACGCGTTCGCCCAGGCCCGCCAACTGCTGCGTATTTCGACGCCAGCCGTCCCGGACGACTGGCACGCCAGGATGTGGACGGTCATGAAAGAGCAACTGGGAAAAACGGCCCCCGGCCAGTTCGATGTGCAAATCAGCCTGAATGCCTCCCTCTTCAAGCAGGGGGCCGAGCCGGTGGCCATGGCACGCGGCAATCTGGAAATGACGACACTGTCAGCCTTTGACATTGCCAAACTCGTGCCGGAATTCTCCATCTTCACCGCCGGCTACGTGATTCGCGACCCGGCCCATTTGATGAAAGTGTTCAACGGCCCGATTGGTGAAGAGTTGTTCAAGCGGGTCAGCGAGAAGATGGACATCACGGTGCTGGCGCCCCTTTATTACGGCACACGCCAGCTCAATTTGCGCGAGCGCCGCAACGTCAGAACGCCGGCCGACCTCAAGGGCGTCAAGCTGCGCATGCCCGGCAGCAAGGAGTGGCTGTTTCTGGGCGAGGCGCTGGGTGCCACGCCGACACCACTGGCGTTTGGCGAGGTCTACCTGGGTCTGCGAACCGGCACCATCGACGCGCAGGACAACCCGCTGCCCACGGTGAAAAGCGCCAAGTTTTATGAAGTCACCCAACAGATCACGCTCACCGGCCACCTGGTGGATGTGCTGTTCATCGGCGTTTCCAACAAACTGTGGGCCACGCTGAACGCGGAACAAAAAGGCAGGCTTCAAGGCGCGGCCCAGGCCGCCGCCAGCTACAACAACGAAAAACGCATCGCCGATGAAAACCAGATGGTGGACTACTTCAAGCGTCAGGGCTTGAGCGTGACCACGCCGGACGTGGATGCGTTCCGCAAATCGGTGCAGACCACCTACCTCCAGTCCGACTACGCCAAGGTCTGGCCGAAGGGGCTGCTGGATCGCATCAACGCTACCCGATAGGCGGCGCCATGTTCCAATTCTTGCGCCAGGGAGCGAATGCCGTCGGAGTCTTGCTGTTCACCCTGCTGTTTTTGGTGTTTGTCGTGCAGGTGACGGCGCGCTTCGGCTTCAATCAGCCGCTGGCCTGGACCGATGAGGCCGCCGTCATTCTGTACCTGTGGGCCATTCTCTGGGGCGCGGCGCTGGTGTGCAAGGACCGGGAAAACGTCGCCTTTGATCTGTTGTACCAACATGCCAGTCCGCAGGTGCAGCGGGCCATGGCATTGGCCGCTTGCGCCTTGATCGGCGTGCTGGCGGCGTGGGGCCTGCCCGGCTCGCTGGACTACATCTACTTCATGCGACGCGAGTCCACCCCGGTCATGGGCCTGCCCTTCAACTGGGTCTTTGCACCCTTTGCGCTGCTGCTGCTGGCACTCACCGTGCGCTACGCCCTGCGCATCTACCGCCTGCTGGGCCGCGACTGGCGGAGGCATTTGTGAGCACAGCCCTGATCACCCTGTTGCTGGTGCTGGTGGCAGGCATGCTGCTGCGCGCGCCCATCGCCTTTGCCATGCTGGCCAGCGGCATTGCCTACCTGGTCGTCAAGGGGCATGACGTGGGGCTGGCCGCCGAGCAAGTGCTCAACGGCCTGTACAACGGTTATGTGCTGCTGGCCGTGCCGCTGTTTGTGTTTGCCGCCAACCTGATGAACGCCGGCACCATCAGCGAGCGGCTGTTCGAGTTCTCGCGCGTGCTGGTGGGGCGCATGCGCGGCGGGCTGGCGCAGGTGGACATTCTGGTCAGTGTGATTTTCTCCGGCATGAGTGGCAGCGCCATTGCGGACGCGGCCGGGCCGGGCCTGGTCACCATCAAGCAGATGCTCAAACACCCGGAATACACACCCGGCTTTGCCGGCGCCGTGGTGGTAGCCAGCGCCACCATCGGCCCGATCATTCCGCCGTCGATCCCGATGGTGATCTACGCCCTGGTGTCCGGCACCTCGGTAGGGGCGCTGTTCCTGGGCGGCCTGCTGCCCGGCCTGCTAATCGCCGCGCTGCTGATGGCAGGCGTGCATTTCATTGCCACCCGGCGCAACATGCCGAAGGATGATCCGATTCCAGCCCGTGACCTGCCCGGCATTCTGCTGCGCGGCTTTCTGCCCTTGACCTTGCCGGTGGTGCTGCTGGCCGGCATTTACTCCGGTGCCTTCACCCCCACCGAAGCGGCGGCCGTGGCGGCCCTGCACGCCCTGATTCTGGCTGGTGTCGTTTACCGTGCCTTCACGCCCAAAGCCCTGTTTGTTGTGACGCTGGAGTCGCTGCGTTCCAGCGCGGTCATCACCATGATCATCGCCTCGGCCTACCTGCTGAACTACGCCTTTGCCACCGAAGGAGTGCCTGGCAACCTGGCGCTGTGGGTGGCCAGCCTGCATTTGGGTCAACTTGAGTTCCTGCTGCTGGTGAACGTGGTGTTTCTGGTGCTGGGCTGCTTTCTGGACGTCTCGGTCATGCTGCTGGTGTTTGTGCCCATGCTGATCCCGACCGCCAGGCTGCTGGGCATTGACCTAGTGCACTTCGGCGTGGTGGTGGTGGTCAACATGATGATCGGGCTGATCACCCCGCCGTTTGGCATGCTGCTGTTTGTGACCAATGCGCTCACCGGCATTCCGCTCAAAGACATGGTGCGCGAAGGCTGGCCATTCACGCTGCTGCTGTTATTGGCGCTGCTGCTGCTGACGCTGTTTCCGCAAATTGTGCTGTGGCTGCCGCAAACCATGGGCTACGTGACGGGCTGATGTGATCCGCCGGGCCCGGTGTCACAGGTAGGGCTTGAGCCAGCCCAGTCCGGCTGAGGTGCTACCGGCCTGCATCCCTCTCACAGGCCGGTACTCACAACCGACCCAGCCGGCATAGCCCAACTCGTCCAGCACCGAGAACAGGTACGGGTAGTTGAGTTCGCCCAGATCGGGCTCGTGCCGCTCCGGCACCCCCGCAATCTGGATATGGCCGACGCGGCCGCTCGGCAGGTATTGGCGCAGTTTCATCGCCACGTCACCTTCCGCGATCTGGCAGTGGTACAAGTCCATCTGCACCTTGAGGTTGGGCGCACCCACTTCTTGCACGATCTCATGCGCATGGTCCTGGCGGTTCAGAAAGAAGCCCGGCATGTCGCGAGTGTTGATTGGCTCGATCAACACGTCAACCCCCTGCTTCGCCGCCTGAGCCGCGGCCCGGAATGCAGGCCACACCCCGGGTGCCCACCTCCCACGCCCGCTGAATGGAGGATTCGTCCGTGCCACCCGGCGGCGCGTTGAACAGGACCTGTTGCAAGCCATGGGCGTTTAGACGGGCCGTCAGTTCTTCCGGCGCCCAGGCGTAGGGAAACAGATACTCCACCGCCTTGAAACCGTCCCGGGCCGCCGCCTCAAAGCGCTCCAGAAAGGGCAACTCCGGGTACAGCAGGGACAGGTTGGCGGCAAAACGGGGCATGGCGTAGTTCAGACTTGGAGCGGGGCGCAAAGTGTCGCACAGGCATGGCCAGCGTGCGGCGTCAGCCCAGACCCGTCAGCCGCACCGCCAGCCCCGCCAGCGCGCAGGCCGCAATCACCGGAATGACGCCCAGTTTGTAACGCAGCAGCGCCAGCGCCGCCAGGGCCACCAGGGCCAGTGCCACAAAATCTATTTTTGAGGCAAATGTGCCTGCAGCCCCCGTCCTGTATGCGATATGCACTATGAAAAACAGAGCAAGACTGGCAATCACTCCGACCACGGCGGCGGTGATGGCGGTCAGCGGTGCGGTGAAGTGCAGCTTGCCATGGGTCGACTCCACCAGCGGGCCGCCCGCCAGAATGAACAGGAAGGACGGCAGGAAGGTAAACCAGGTCACCACCACCGCGGCCAGTGCCGCCCCCAGAAACAGCGCGTCCGGCCCCAGCACCTGCTTGGCCCAGCCGCCCAAAAAGCCGACAAACGCCACCACCATGATCAGCGGGCCGGGTGTGGTTTCACCCAAGGCGAGGCCGTCCATCATCTGCGGCCCGGTCAGCCAGCCAAACTGCTCCACGCCGCCCTGGTACACGTAGGGCAACACGGCGTATGCGCCGCCAAACGTCAAGAGCGCGGCCTTGGTGAAGAACCAGCCCATTTGGGTCAGCGCCCCTCCCCAGCCCTGCCACGCGACCAGTGCGCCCATCGGCAGCAACCACAAGGCCGCGCCGATGAGCAGAACCTTGGCCAGACGTGATTTCCTGAAGCGCGCGTGCGGCGGCGTGGGTGTGGCGTCTCCGATCACAAACGGCGCATGGTCTTGCCCCGCCTGGGCCGCACGCGCCTGCTGGCGCCCGGCATTGCCGCCGGCGGTGTGCCCGCCCGCGTGCCCAAACTGCCGAAGCCCCCAGCGCTGGCCGAGCCAGCCGGTCAGCGCCGCCGCCAGCACCACCCACGGAAAAGGCACGTCCAAGAAGGCAATTGCTACAAAACTGATAGCTGCTACCGCCCATAACACGGGGGCTGTTGATGGTTTCTTCAATGTCCTGGAGCCAATGCGGTGCACCGCCTGCAGCACGATCGCCGCCACCGCCGGTTTGATGCCATACAGCAGCCCGGCCACCCACGGCACACTGCCAAAGGCCACATAGATCCAGCTCAAGCCGATCAGAATGAACAGCGAAGGCAGCACAAACAGCCCGCCCGCCACCACGCCGCCCCAGGTACGGTGCATCAACCAGCCGATGTAGGTGGCCAGTTGCTGCGCCTCCGGGCCCGGCAGCAGCATGCAGTAGTTCAACGCATGCAGGAAGCGCTTCTCGGAAATCCAGCGTTTTTCTTCCACCAGCTCGCGGTGCATGATGGCAATCTGCCCGGCCGGCCCGCCGAAGCTGATGAACCCCAGGCGGAGCCAGAACTTGAAAGCGTCGAAGAACGACACCACCGGCGCCGCCTGCTGACTTGACGTGACACCGGCAGCGATCGTTTTGCTGGACGGACGCGCGCTCATGCCGACTTCCAGGTGTGTTTTTCATCCTGGCCCGCCACCGCATCGCGGCACCAGGCGTACAGGGCGTCGTAAACGGGCATCAGAGTCTCCAGCATGGCGGCATCTTCGGAGTGGGTGCGCGCCATGCCCAGCGAGACAGCCACCAGGCCGGCGCACTGGGGCGCCAAGTCGAGCCGGTCGGTGTCGGCACCGCGCACGATCAACGCGAGGCGCAGCAGCGCCGCGTCCTGCGCCAATCCGTAGTGTTTGATGAACGCGTCGAAACTGCACCGCTCGCCCTCATGCGTGAACAGCGTGCTGGCCACGTGCGGCCCGACGTCGTACGCCATGGCCACTTCGCGCTGCGCCACGGCCGCCACCTGGTCGGTGGGCACATACAGGAATTGCGCGCCGGCATCGACAAAACGCCGGACCAGCCAGGGACAGGCAATACGGTCGATGCGCGGGCGCTCGCGCGTCACCCAGCGTGTGCCATTGCCCACGGGTTTGGCCACCAGGGGCAGGGTCTGTTCACGCCACGCTTCGATGCCGCCCTGCAAAAAAGACGCGTTGATGCCGCGCTGGCGCAAGGCCGTCACGGTGCCCTGGCTCACCTCGTGTCCGTGGATGCAATACACCAGCACCGACGCGACGACCGGCAGCGTCGCCGCCCATTGCGCCACCTGCAAAGGGTCGCGGCGCAAAGCGCCTGGCAACAGGTACGCGGAGGCATCAAAGGCCTCGTTCTTACGCACATCAACAACCAATGGCGCAACGGGTCCGCGCAATTGCGCAGCGAGCGCGGTCGGGGAAATGGAATAGGAAGGCGGTTTTGTGGTGTCCATAAAAGTCCAATCAAGTTTGCAGCATTTGGACGGGACACCGTCTTGAGACCCTAATAGGCCTGATGCCGGGGAGCTGACACCCCGACAGGCGAAATGTAGCATAGCGCGTTCAACCCTGCATGACGGCTTGCTCAGCGACCGGCAACACGTGCTGTGACCCACGCGTCGGCCGAATTCGGGGCTCTCTGCCAACATAATGTGCCATGAACCCGACACCGCCCCACCCCGACACGCTCCAAGCCACGGCACTGGTTGACAGCGACCACCCAGCCGTGCAGGCCTTCGCCCGGGAACACGCCAGCGGCAGCACCGACCGCGAGCGCGCCATCGCCCTGTACTACGCGGTGCGGGACGGCTTTCGCTACGACCCCTACCGCATTGACCTGTCAGCCGCGGGCATGACGGCCAGTTCGGTCATCGCCGCGGGTTGGGGTTGGTGCGTGCCCAAGGCCACGCTGCTCACCGCCGTCTGCCGCGCCGCCGGCATTCCGGCCCGCCTGGGCTTTGCTGACGTGCGCAACCACCTCTCGACCGAACGCATGCGCCAGACCATGAAGACGGACGTCTTTGCCTGGCATGGCTACACCGACATCTGGCTCGATGGCGCATGGCGCAAGGCGACGCCGGCTTTCAATGTGCAGCTGTGCGAGAAATTCGGACTGCTGCCGCTCGAATTTGATGGCACCAGCGATTCGATCTATCACCCGTTTGACCGGGCTGGCAACCGGCACATGGAGTATGTGAAACAGCGCGGCACCTTCAACGACCTGCCACTCGCGGAAATTGTGGCGACGTTCCGCGAAATTTATGCAAACTGGCTGCCGGGTGGAGACGCCACCAGTCAACTGCAAAGCGCAGACTTTTCAGCTGATGTGGCCGCTGAAGCCAAACCCGGTTAAGCGCCGCCTTGTCAGCACGGCGTTACTGGACGTCACCAATTAGCGCGACAAGGTGTACACCGAGGTACCCGCCAGCAGGTTAGGCGCGAAACGCACCGTTTTGCCGTCCTGGATGCCGAAGCTGTCCAGCACTTTCAATCCGCTGCGCAGCGCCAGCGCCGCCAGGTCGGCATGGGTGCCGACGCGGATGTTGGGGGTGTCGTACCACTGGTAGGGCAGGCGGCGCGTCACCGGCATGCGGCCCCGCAGCACGCTCAGGCGGTTCGGCCAATGCGCAAAATTGGGGAAGGCCACAATGCCAATGCGGCCCACGCGCACGGTTTCACGCAACATCACCTCCGCATTGCGCAGGTGTTGCAGGGTGTCGATCTGCAGCACCACGTCGAACGAGGCATCGTCAAACAGGTCCAGGCCTTCGTCCAGATTGAGCTGGATGACGTTGACGCCAAGCTTGACGCAGGCCAGCACGTTGGCGTCATCAATCTCGATGCCGTAACCGGTGCAGTCACGTGTTTTCTGCAAATGCGCCAGCATGGCGCCATCACCGCAGCCCAGATCCAGCACGCGCGAGCCCTCGGGCACCAGTCGGGCAATGGCTTCCATCGTCAAAAGATCGCTCATGGCCGGCCCTCTTTGGCGACGCTATCAAAATAAGAGCGAACAACGCCCATATAGCGGGGGTCATCCAGCAAAAAAGCATCATGCCCGTGCGGCGCATCGATCTCGGCGTAGCTGACGTCACGGCGGTTGTCCAGTAGCGCCTTGACGATCTCACGGCTGCGTTTGGGCGCAAAACGCCAGTCGGTGGTGAAACTCACCAGCAAGAATTTGGCAGTGGCGCGCGCCAGGGCGTGACTCAGGTCGCCATAGGTGCGGGCCGGGTCAAAGTAGTCGAGTGCCCGGGTGATCAGCAAATAGGTGTTGGCATCAAAGTACTCGGCGAATTTGTCGCCCTGGTAGCGCAAGTAGCTCTCGATCTGGAACTCCACGTCCTGCGTCGAATACTTGTAACCATCGACGCCGCCTTCCCGCTGCGGTTTGTCCCCCGATTGGGCCAGCACCGTCTGGCGCAACTTGCGTCCGAACTTCTCGTTCATCACGTCGTCACTCAGGTACGTGATGTGGCCAATCATGCGGGCGATGCGCAAGCCGCGCTTGGGAACAACGCCGTGCTCGTAGAAATGCCCGCCATGAAAATCGGGATCGGTCACGATGGCGCGGCGCGCCACTTCGTTGAAGGCAATGTTCTCGGCAGTGAGATTCGGGGCACTGGCCACCACCACGGCGTGGCGCACGCGATCCGGGTATTGCAGCGTCCAGCTCAGGGCCTGCATGCCGCCCAGACTGCCCCCCATGACGGCAGCCAGCGTCTGGATGCCAAGAGCGTCCAGCAACCTGGCCTGCGCGTTGACCCAGTCTTCGACGGTGACCACCGGAAAATCGGCGCCATACACCCGACCCGTGTCCGGGTTCACATGCATCGGGCCGGTGGAGCCGAAGCAGGAACCCAGGTTGTTGACGCCGATAACAAAGAACTTGTTGGTGTCCAGCGGCTTGCCCGGTCCAATCATGTTGTCCCACCAGCCCTCGGACTTGTCCTGACCGGCATACGTTCCAGCCACATGGTGCGAGGCGTTCAAGGCGTGGCAGATCAGCACGGCATTGGATTTGTCGGCATTGAGCGTGCCGTAGGTCTCGAAGCTCAGTGAATAGTCGCGAAGAGTCGCACCGCTTTGCAAAGGCAAGACGGCGGCAAACTGCATGGACTGTGGCGTGGCAATCAACATAAAAAAACCCGGCAGCGCTAAATGCGGAGCCGGGTTACCTGGTGGGGTAGCGGTGGCCGTCTTTAGCTGAACTTCGAAACTCAAAGGTTTCGGCGCCCGCAATCGAGGATCAAATCGGCGCAAGCGGTTAGTATAAATCCAAGTCGAAGTCCGATCGAACAAAGGGAGTCCCCATGTCAGAGCTGTACGGGTCCGACGCCTACGCGCCACGCGAGGTCGCGCAGCGCATTGAAACGGTCGGCGTCGCCAAAGCGCGTCTGGCCACACTGCCGCTTTTGATGCTGGGCATGCTGGCCGGCGCCTTCATCGGACTGGGCGCCATGTTTTTTGTGCTCGTCAAGTCGGACCCGACGCTAGGCTTTGCGGCGAGCTCGGTGCTGGCTGGCCTGGTGTTCTCGCTCGGCCTGCTGCTGGTCGTCGTGGCGGGCGCCGAATTGTTCACCGGCAACAACCTGCTGGCCATGGCGTGGGCCGACGGCAAGATCAGCACGGCCGAGGTCCTGCGTAACTGGCTGCTGGTGTGTCTGGCCAATTTTGTCGGTGCCGCCGGCCTGGCGGCGCTGGTGTTTGCCAGTGGCCACACCGACCTCAATGGCGGCGCCATCGGGCAGCAAGTCGTGAAGATGGCCCTGGCCAAGCAGAACCTGTCCTTGGGCCAGGCTTTTTTCCGGGGCGTGTTGTGCAATGTACTGGTCTGCATGGCGATCTGGATGGCGATGGCCGGGCGCAGCGTGACGGACAAGATGGTGGCCATCGTGCTGCCGATCACCGCGTTTGTGGCGGCGGGCTTCGAGCACAGCATCGCCAACATGTACCTGATGCCGCTGGCCATGCTGATTCAGTATTTTGATCCGGCCGTCGCTGGCACGGCCCCAGTGACCTGGGGCGGCATTGCAGGCAATCTGGTCCCCGTGATTGCGGGCAACCTCATAGGTGGCAGTGTTCTGGTCGGACTGGCCTACCATGTGATCTACCGGCGCACCCCGCTGGAGGTTACGCCCAGCCCACCCAGGGCGTCGAGCCCCAACCCGGATAAATAGGGGGCTGATGCCTACGGCGCATGATTCAAGGCGGCGCCCGGGTGTCTTTTGGCACAGTTATGGACCTCAAGACTCGATGCTGGCTCGTTTATTGCTTTACTTTGGTGCGTTTCCAATATTTTTGGAGTAAACGCACCAATAAAACCCATTCCATCTCAAGAGGTTCTCATGGAAGCACTAAAACAGGGCGCAGACACCCTGTTCATCCTTCTCGGCGCAATCATGGTGCTGGCCATGCACGCCGGTTTTGCATTTCTGGAACTCGGCACCGTGCGCCGCAAGAACCAGGTCAATGCGCTGGTCAAGATTCTGGTGGATTTTTCCGTCTCCACCGTCGTCTATTTCATCATCGGCTACGGCGTGGCCTACGGCACCAGCTTTTTTGTCGGCGCGGAACAGCTGGCCGCCAAGAACGGCTATGACCTGGTCAAGTTCTTCTTTCTGCTGACTTTTGCCGCCGCCATTCCGGCCATCATCTCCGGCGGCATCGCCGAACGCGCCAAGTTCTGGCCGCAGCTGATTGCCACCGCCGTGATCGTCGGCTTCATCTACCCCTTCTTTGAAGGCATTGTGTGGAACCAGCACTTTGGCGTGCAGGCCTGGATCAAGGGCCTGACTGGCGTCGAGTTTCACGACTTTGCCGGCAGCGTGGTGGTGCATGCGGTGGGCGGCTGGATTGCGCTGCCCGCCGTCATCCTGCTGGGCGCGCGCGCCAACCGCTACCGCAAGGACGGCGGCATCTCGGCCCATCCCCCCTCCAGCATTCCCTTTCTGGCTCTGGGCGCGTGGGTGCTCACCGTGGGCTGGTTCGGCTTCAACGTGATGAGCGCGCAAACCCTGGACAAAATCTCTGGCCTAGTGGCGGTGAACTCGCTGATGGCGATGGTCGGCGGCACGCTGGCTGCGCTGATCGCCGGCAAAAACGACCCCGGCTTTGTACACAACGGTCCGCTGGCGGGTCTCGTGGCCGTGTGCGCGGGCTCCGACCTGATGCACCCGCTGGGTGCGCTGGTGGTGGGCGCCGTGGCAGGCACCGTCTTCGTTGTCATGTTCACGCTGACGCAAAACAAATGGAAGATCGACGACGTGCTGGGCGTGTGGCCGCTGCATGGCCTGTGCGGCACCTGGGGCGGCATCGCAGCCGGCATTTTTGGAACCAAGGCGTTAGGCGGCCTGGGAGGCGTCAACCTGGGCGCGCAGTTGATCGGCACCGCCATGGGCGTGGTCTGGGCCGTGGCCGGGGGACTGGTGGTTTACGGCGTGCTCAAGGCCAGCATGGGCTTGCGCCTGAGCCAGGAAGAAGAATATGACGGGGCCGACCTGTCAATTCACAAGATCAGTGCGTCGCCCGAGCGGGAAGCGAACTGGTAGCTTGATAGGAAACAATTAAGTCTGCCGTCGACTTGTCTGAAAGACAGGCAGAACGGCCGTCGCCAAGTTCCGGGCGGCTGTTCTGAAAAACGACCGGTTGGGCCGGAAATCCTTGTTGCAGGGTTTGCCCACAGTACCAAGTGTCGTCTTCAGGCATCGGCCAGCGCGTCAGGCATCACTGGCAAGACAGGCGCGCGCCCGCCACCCCCTTACACTGCACAGGCCATCATGACCAACGCCGCCACACCCTCCTTTGAACAGCAACTGGCTGGACACCGTGACTACCTGCTTCGCTTCGCCCGCCTTCAGTTGCGAAACGAAACGTGGGCTGAAGACGCGGTGTCTGAAACGGTTTTGGCGGCACTGGCCAAGCCCCAGTCGTTTGCCAACCGCTCGCAGCTCAAGACCTGGCTTGTCGGCATTCTCAAACACAAAGTGATTGACGCGCTGCGCCATCACAGCCGTGAGCTCTCTGGTCTGGACAGACCTGACGACGATGACGCTGACCCGCTGGACTACCTGGGATTCAAGGCGGATGGGCACTTTTCACAGCAACCCGCCGACTGGGGGAACCCCGAACAAGAATTGAAGAGCCGGCAGTTCTTCAAGGTGCTGGAGGCTTGTACCGACAAGCTGCCGCCAGTCCAGGGCCGGCTCTTCTTGATGCGGGAGTGGCTGGAACTCTCCAGCGAGGAGATTTGTAAGGAATTGGGCCTGACGTCGACAAATTTATATGTTCAGTTGCACCGTGCCCGGCTCAGGTTGCGCGAGTGTCTGGAACTCAACTGGTTTGCCAAACCCAACGCGCCATGATGCCCTTTCACCGAACCTGCAAAGAAGTCTCCGCCCTTGTGATTGCGCGGGAAGACCATGTGCTGCCATGGCGTGATCGACTCGCACTGCGTCTGCACATGGCTATTTGCGCTGCATGCCCCACGTTTGAGCGCCAGGTGCTGACCATGCGCAACGCCATGAGACAGTGGCGAAATTACGAAGGTGTCGAGACACCGCCCGGCAACGCCGACAAACCTCCGAATTGACCGTTCGGGACGATCGGCCTAGCACTGATCTTCGGTTTCCCTCAAAAAATTTGTGGAAAAATAAAACTTGACGCATAATGCGCTTGTATTGCCGAAAATCGGTTGTACAAGTTTGCGGTGTTTAGTCAGTTTCGCGTCTGCTTTAAGTCTTCATTTGTTTGTTGATTGCGTGGTGATAGCGGTTTTGGACTCCATCGCGTTTTGAGTTATTTTGAGGAGTCCTTTCATGGGCAACAAACTTTACGTGGGCAACCTGCCCTACACCTTCCGTGACGAAGACCTGCAACAAGCATTTGCTGCGCACGGTACCGTCACCAGCGCCAAAGTCATGATGGAACGTGACACCGGCCGCTCCAAAGGCTTCGGCTTTGTGGAAATGGGCAGCGATGCTGAGGCACAAGCTGCCATCAACGGCATGAACGGCCAGCAATACGGCGGCCGTGGCCTCGTGGTGAACGAAGCCCGTCCGATGGAAGCACGTCCCCCCCGCACTGGCGGCGGCGGCTTCGGTGGTGGTGCTGGCGGTGGCGGCGGCGGTTACGGCGGCGGCGCTGGTGGCGGCCGTAGCGGTGGCGGCGGTTACGGCGGCGGCGCTGGCGGCGGCGGTGGCCGTAGCGGCGGTGGCGGCGGTGGTGGTTACGGCGGTGGCCGTAGCAGCTACTAAGCAATCGACTGGCTTTACGCCAAGCGGAAAAAAAGGGCCCTCGTGGCCCTTTTTTCATTTCCTCATTTCCTCATCCCAGCACGGCAGCACCGGCCTACGCTGGACGGCCGATCAGGCCTCCGGACTGCGCGGTTTTCGGGGTCGCCCGGCAAATGCCTTGTCAAACAGCCAGTTCGGCAACAGGCGCAGCACCTTGGCCACCACCCCCATTTGCCAGGGAATCACGCGATAACTGACGCCGGCCTCGATCGCCCGGAAGGCTTTGTCAGCAAAATCTTCCGGACGCATCAGGAACGGCATGGAATAGGCATTTTTCTGCGTCAGCGGTGTATCGATGTAGCCCGGGCAAAGGGTCACCACTTTCACGCCGCTGGTCCGCAGTTCACCGCGCAAACACTCGCAATAACTGATCATGGCCGCCTTGCTGGGGCAGTTTGCGCCATGACCGGGGAAGCCCCGGATACCGTTGACGCTGCCAATCCCGACCAGGACACCCGAGCCTCGTTTGACCATGGCGTTCAGAAAAGGATGAAAGGTGGCCGTGGTGCCAATGTTGTTGGAGGCAAAGGTTCTGGCGATCACCTCAATATCGGCCCGCTGGGCCGTATCCACACCGATGCTGATGCCGGCGCAGGCGATCACCACATCTGGAACGCCCTGCTGCACCATGCAGGCCTGGCCCACGGCCACAATACGGTCCGGCACAGATACATCGGCACTATAAATTTGACAGCGGTCTGCGCTTATTTGACGGAAGCCAACCCACGCTTCGATCTCCCGTGTGCGCCGTGCCACCAGAGCGAGCGAATAGCCGGCCTGATAGAAGCGCCAGGCGAGTGCCTGCCCAATGCCACTGGATGCGCCAGTGATAAAAACAAGTTTAGACATTGGCGTCCTTTGGACAGTCTATTCGGCGGCGCCAGGCACCAGCGTGCCCTTGACACGGCCCTTGAGTTCCATGACACGGTCAAGGTTATCGTAATCCATCGAATCCGCCGTGAAGCGGTCTCGTCCGCGTATGAGCTCCACCGGCTTGTGCGATTTGACGCGCTCAGTGTCCATGAACGCATGCAAAAACTCACCTCGAAACTCCATCCGCGGCAAAGGCTGGCCAGCTTTGTCTGACACGGGCTCGCGCACCACCCGCGCGTCGCCAAACAACTGCACTTCCGAGGCATCGGCATTGGTCAACGCCCGTTTGGCAGTTGCCGTCGTCAGACGACCCTCTTCGTTGAATGAACGGATTCGGACAAGATCGATTTCCAGGGTATCGGTGTCAGGGAAGTGGCGGGCATCAGTCCCCAGCACTTCACTTTTCAGTCTTCCTGCGCCATCAAATGTCTTGACTGAAAACTTGTGCATGAAATAGTCAGGTTCATGGCGCGCTGGCGCCTCCTGCTCGGGCGTCAGCATCATCGGCGTGCTTCGAACCAGCCAGTAGGTGCCTAACGCCAGCACGCCCATGAGAATCACGGGAAGATAGAGCGACAGGCGCTCCCACGCCGTGCGTACGACCTTGATCACAACGTGCTTTCCTCCAGCAGGCCGGCGTACTTTCCGCTGGCCACCAGCAGCAGGTCACACAATTCCCTGACCGCCCCGTCACCGCCCCGGGCTCGTGTCACGTGGTGCGCGACCGCCTTGGCCTCCTCATGGCCATTGGATGGGGCGCAGGCCAGCGCACAGCGCCGCATCACGGGAAGATCCGGCCAGTCGTCACCCATGCCAGCGGCCTGAGCCCAGTCCAGCCCCAAGGCTTCGAGAATTTGTTCAGCAGCGGGGCGTTTGTCCTCCGTGCCATAGTGCACATGGCCAATCCCGAGCGCCTCCAGCCGCAGTCGCAGCGGTTTTGAATCCCTCCCGGTAATTACCGCCGGCGTGATGCCGGCGCGCTGCAACAGCTTGAGGCCATGTCCATCCAGCGTATTGAACCGCTTGATCGTTTCGCCCGCCTCCGTCAAGTACAGGCCACCATCGGTCAGGACCCCATCCACATCGAAGAACGCCACGCGAATGCCTTGCGCCTTGAGCAGCAACTGGGGCGGAAAATTGAGTGCGACGGCAGCCATCAGATCACCTTCGCACGCATCAGGTCATTGCTGTTGACTGCGCCACACAACTGCCCAGCCGCATCGAGCACAAGCACACTGGTAATGCAGTGGTGCTCCATGAGTTCGGCGGCCTCCACCGCCAAGGCGTCGCTGCCGATGGTGCGGGGGTTGGGATGCATGACCTGCTGCGCGGTCTTGGCACGCAAATCGACACCGTTCTCCACCAGTCGCCGCAAGTCGCCATCGGTGAAGATTCCCAGCACGTTGGCGCTTTCATCCACGATGGCTGCCGCGCCCAGTCCCTTGACGCTCATCTCCCGCATCAACTCGCTGAAACTTGCCGTTGGCCCGACTCTGGGTACGTCATCTCCCGAACGCATCACGTCGCTGACATGGGTGAGCAGCTTTCGTCCCAGGGCGCCGCCGGGGTGGGATCGCGCGAAATCTTCAGCCTTGAAGCCACGTGCATCCAGCAGGGCGACCGCCAGGGCATCGCCAAGTGCCAGCTGGGCGGTGGTACTTGCTGTGGGTGCCAGGTTCAAGGGACAGGCTTCTTTTTCGACCCCACAATCAAGAAAAACATCCGCATGGCGGGCCAGTGTTGAATCAACGTTGCCGGTCATGGCGATCAGGGGCGCACCCATGCGCTTGAGGACGGGCAGGATCGCCGTCAACTCTTCCGACTCCCCGCTGTTCGAAATGGCCAGCACAAGATCGACGGATTTGATCATGCCAAGGTCGCCGTGGCTGGCCTCAGCGGGGTGGACGAACATGGCGGGTGTCCCCGTCGAGGCCAGGGTGGCAGCTATCTTTCGCCCGATATGGCCGCTTTTGCCCATCCCCATCACCACAACGCGGCCGCTCACCTCCAGCATCATCTCCACCACACGAACAAATGAATCGCCCAAATGCTGTTTCAGTCCCAGCACCGCCGCAGCCTCAATGTCCAGCGTTTCCCGCGCCAGACGAATGACTTGCTCAGGCTGAAATGCAGTTGGTTGCGTGTGTTGTGGTGTCATGACGGGATTTTATCGGTCAGCACATCGCTTGTTAGTATGCAGGGGTGAGCCCCCTTGAACTGACACTCCTCTATTTGCTTGCCGCCGTGCTCGGCGTGGTAGCGTTCCGATCACTAAAACTGCCTCCCATGCTGGGCTATCTGGCAGTAGGCGTGATTATCGGACCCAATGCGCTGGCTTTGGCCAAAAACGCAGATGGTGTGCGCCATCTGGGCGAATTCGGGGTGGTGTTCCTGATGTTTGTGATTGGGCTGGAGTTCAATCTGCCCAAATTGCGAGCCATGCGCAACTATGTGTTCGGGCTGGGCTTTTTTCAGGTCCTGCTCACCATTCTGGGTGCCACGGCGGCGGCCATCGGACTGGCGGTCATTGCGCCCGCCGTGTGGGGAATGGGTTGGAAAACTGCGTTGGCCCTGTCATGTGCGCTTGCCATGAGCAGCACGGCCATCGTGGTCAAGCTGATGACGGAACGCCTCGAGATGGAATCAGAGCACGGCAAACGTGTCATGGGCGTTCTGTTGTTTCAGGACTTGGCCGTTGTCCCTCTGCTGGTGCTGATTCCGGCGTTGGGGGCTTCGGGCGAACAGTTGGTCACCACACTGGCCGTCGCCACCCTCAAGGCAACGGCACTGATTACGTTGCTGCTGGTCGGTGGCCCGCGCGTGATGCGATTCTGGTTGACCATGGTCGCCCGACGTAAAAGCGAAGAACTGTTTGTTCTCAATCTGTTGCTCATTACCCTGGGGCTGGCCTGGTTGACCGAGTTGGCGGGCTTGAGTCTGGCGCTGGGCGCCTTTATCGCAGGCATGCTCATCTCCGAGACGCAATACAAACAGCAGGTGGAGACCGATATACGGCCATTTCACGATGTGTTGCTCGGGCTGTTTTTCATCAGCATCGGAATGATGCTCGACTGGCGCCTGGTCCTGGAACGATGGCCGCTGGTACTGTTGCTGGTCACGCTGCCCGTGTTGTTCAAAGCGGCCCTGGTGACCTTGCTGGCACGTGGCTTGGGGGCCACCATGGGTGTGTCGCTAAGGACCGGCCTGTACCTCGCGCAAGCAGGTGAATTCGGCTTCGTGTTATTGACACTTTCGCAAGCCAACGCCCTGGTGCCCCCCGCACTGCTCAATCCAATATTGGCAAGTATGGTTCTTTCCATGCTGGCGACGCCCTTCATCATCCTCTACAGCAACAAGATTGTCATGAAGCTGGTCAGCAGTGAATGGCTGCAGCAGTCGCTGCAAATGACCACCATTGCCCGCAAATCGATCAATGTGAACAAGCATGTCATCATTTGTGGTTATGGCCGCTGCGGCCAGAACCTGGCGCGCATGCTGGAGAGGGAAAGCATTCCCTACATGGCGCTGGATCTTGATCCCGACCGGGTACGCCAGGCGGCCGCCGCCGGTGATTCGGTGGTCTTTGGGGATGCCGCCCGCCTTCAGGCCCTGATGGCAGCCGGACTTGCCCGTGCCAGTGCGGTAGTCATCACCTACCTTGAAGTACCGGGTGCCATGAAGGTGCTGGCTCACATCCAGACTCATGCACCCCAGGTCCCCGTCATCGTGCGCACGCAGGATGACCATGATCTTGAAGCGCTACAGCGGGCGGGCGCCACCGAGGTAGTCCCGGAGGCAATCGAGGGTTCGCTGATGCTGGCCAGCCACGCCCTGGCATTGGTGGGCGTTCCAATGCGACGGGTAATTCGCATCGTGCAAGACCAGCGTGATGCGCGCTACAACCTGCTGCGGGGTTACTTCCACGGAGCGGACGATCACTCGGGCGACGAGCTTCTTCAGGAGCGCCTGTCCTCACTGACGTTACCCCTGGGCGCCAAGGCAGCAGGCAAACCGGTCAGCCATTTTGCCCTGGAGAATCTGGACGTTCGCATCGTCAGCCTGCGGCGCAGTGGCGGCAAGGTTGTTCCCATAGCACAGGAGACTCTGATGGAAGATGGCGATACGCTGGTGCTCTCGGGCAAGGCCGAAGCACTTGCCATGGCCGAAGGAAAGCTGCTCAAAGGGTGACGTGTCGACGTCATCCATGAACTGGGCACGATGCACAATACGTGCATCCAACCTCCATCCCATGCGCCATGCAAAACCTCAGCGTCAACCAGTACCTCAGAAATCACATTCGTACGGTGCCTGACTGGCCGGCACCAGGTGTACAGTTTCGCGACATCACACCGCTGCTGCAGGACGCCAAAGTATTCCGGATACTGATCGACGCATTTGTTCATCGCTATATGGACCCGTCCATGCGACCCGATGTAGTGGCGGGTCTTGATGCGCGTGGCTTCATTTTGGGCGCGGTGATTGCCTATGAACTGAACGTGGGCTTTGTTCCGGTCCGCAAGAAAGGCAAACTGCCGTTCACGACAGTGGAAGAAACCTACGAACTGGAGTATGGGAGTGCCACCGTTGAACTCCATACGGACGCCGTCAAGACCGGAGACCGCGTGCTGCTGATTGATGACCTGATCGCCACCGGGGGCACCATGATGGCCGGCAAAAAATTGCTGGAAAAGCTCGGAGCTCAGGTCATGGAGGGTGCGGCCATTGTGGACCTGCCGGAGCTGGGTGGCTCGGCCAAGCTGAGGGCTGCCGGGCTGCCGCTTTTCACCCTGATCGATTTCGACGGGAGCTGAGGGCCGGCCGGGCCGTCAGTTCAGATCGCCGTATTGGGTGCCGCTCAGCGGCGAGGCGCGTTCGTCCGGATCGACCATTTGCGTGTCTTCGAATTCAACGGGGGGTGCCGGGTTGCGGCGCCCCGATGTCACAATCTTGCCCACCGGCGACAGGGGTGGGGCTGGCGTGGCACTGGCCAATGCCCGCTTGAACGCAACGACTTCGTTTTCTTGCAGAGGCTCATACCGCGGCGTCTGACTGGCCAACGAAGCCGGGGCTGCCGGTGGGCGAAGCGCCTGAGGTTCAGGTGCCGTTCGGATTGGCTGTGGCGCAGGGACTGGTTGATTCTTCGACAGGCCGGCCGTGACATGCTCATTCACGCGCCAGTACACGGCCGTGACCAGAATGCCATGGCGCATCTTGGCGGCTTGGGCCATCATGGCTTCGATTTCTGCCAGACGACCGGTCTCACCCGCGGACTGGTTGGCGAGATCCATCATGATGAGGTACTGCAGTCCACGTGCATCCAACGACAGAACCTTGAATTTATAGCTGGCAGCAAGTACCCCAGCGCGAATCATCGAGTCGCGCACCACGCTGTAGAGCAACTCACGACGCTCGAGCCGCTCGGACTTGCGGTTCGCAGCATGACTGATGGGCGGCGGAGCCTGCTTGATCCGAAGTCTGTCAGACGGCATCAAGGGAACCGTCGCGTCAACATGACCCAGTCCCGAACTTTCCGGCGCGGGGGCCAGTCTTGAAGCCTGCCTGCCGGTGAACCAATTGAATATAGACATAATTTGCATTATCTTAAACACGGGGATTACCGGCACCAACTTTTTGTAACGTATTGATTCCAGACGTCCGGTTTCAATTTTCGGACCTTCCTTGAGGACCGATGAAACGCGTCAATTCACTGTGGCAGCGGTACTTGCCGGCCCGGTTTCACCAGATGAGCCAGGTGACCGCTGATGTGGGGAGAAAACAAATCCGGCAAGAGCCCGGGCTGGGCCACCGCAAGCGGGGTTCAGGTCACTGCGACACGCCTGCGTCGGTCCTGCATACGTTTGCAGACAATCGCACCCAAGGCCATCGTCAACGCCAGCGCCGCCCCGGGCAGGCGATGAGACAATTCGGCAAATCGCATTGGCGTGATGCTCCACATGGTGCATTCCGTGGCGGCCTGCACGGTGGCGTTGCGCGGCATGTGCGAGAAAAAACCTCCTTCACCCAAAACCGAACCGGGGCCCACGATGGCAAGGCGTATGCGATCGGCTGCGTCTTCGTAGTGGACACTCAACGTGCCTGTTTCCACAAAATAGAGCGTGCGATCCTTCGATCCCTGTGTGATCAGAATCTGACTTTGTGCCAATGTAAAAGGCTGCATGTAGTTCGCCAGCGCCTCCCACTGGGCAGGTGTCACCGTACGGCTGAGTGCGTCTTCGCCATGGTTGTGCACGAACGCCTCAATCAAGCCTTTGACGTCATGCTTATTGGAAAATTGGACATTTGCATTCATGAGGCGCGCACCTTGTTTTTGATGTTCAGTCATTGCAGCGAACTGCGGTTTCCACCCGCCCTGAACCAAAGACGAGTCATTTTCCAATGCAAAACTTGGAGAATATCACCCCAAGGAGATCGTCCGAGGTGAATTCACCGGTTATTTCACTCAGGGCATTCTGTGCCAGACGAAGCTCTTCCGCCAGCAGATCCAGCGACTGCGCTTTGGCGGCCAAATGGGCACCGGCTTCCCGCAAATGTCCATCCACCCGGCGCAGGGCCTGCACGTGCCGCTCACGCGCAATGTAGACACCCTCCGACGCCGACCGCCAACCCACTACCTCCAGCAGCCTGAGGCGCAGGGCGTCCAGTCCGGCGCCGGTTTTGGCCGACAGCGTCAGACCCCGGTCGCGACGCGCGGCAGTCGTGGCGTCGGCCTTGTTCCAGACATCTATGAGAGGTACGGTTGAAGGCAGTTTTTCGGTCAATACCCTGGCAATTTCGGAGTCGTCAGCTATGTAGTTCGCAGCATTCGCGCGCGTCAGATCGTGTACAAACAAGACGGCGTCAGCGGACTCAATTGCGTCCCAGGCACGCGCGATACCGATCTTTTCAACCTCATCATCGCTGGCGCGCAAACCCGCCGTGTCGATGACATGCACGGGTACACCCTCAATCTGGATTGTTTGTTGAACTCGGTCGCGGGTGGTACCGGCCACGGGAGTCACGATCGCCAGCTCGGCCCCCGCCAGCGCGTTGAGGAGTGACGACTTGCCTGCATTGGGCTGGCCCGCAATCACTACCTTGATGCCTTCACGCAACAAGGCACCTTGTCGGGCTCGTTGCAGCACGGTTTGCAGAGTCTGCTGCAACTTTGACAGTTGTCCCTGCGCGTCGGCCTTGCGCAGGAAGTCAATTTCTTCCTCAGGAAAGTCGAGCGTCGCCTCCACCAGCATCCGCAGATGAATCAGCGCGTCACGCAGGGTGTGGATTTCTTTGGAGAATTCGCCGACCAGTGACCGACTGGCGCTGCGTGCAGCAGCCTCGGTACTGGCATCGATCAGGTCGGCGATCGCCTCGGCCTGAGCCAGATCGATCTTGCCGTTGAGGAACGCTCGCTCGGAAAATTCACCCGGCTGCGCTACCCGCAGTCCGGCAAGCCGCGGCACATGACGGAGAGAATCAAAATCAGCGCCCGCTTCGATGCACCGGGCCAGCAACAGTTGCAGCACCACCGGTCCGCCATGGGCCTGCAACTCCAGTACATCCTCGCCGGTGAATGAGTGGGGCGCGGCGAAATAAATGGCCAATCCCTGGTCGATGGTCAGCCCAGCGCGGTCGAGAAATGGAAGGTAAGTCGCTTCGCGGGGCTTGAGCTGTCTCCCGCAAAGCGCCTGTATCAGCGCATCAAGATTCTTCCCGCTGATCCGCACAATGCCCACCGCACCCCGACCGGGGGCCGTGGCAATGGCAGCGATGGGATCCTGATGACGCGGCAGAGACACGCGCAGGACCCCTGTATTTACTTGAACTTGGGCAGGTTGAACTGCGGTGGCACACCCATTCGGGTGTTGATGATCCACTGCTGCGCAATCGACAGGATGTTGTTGGTAATCCAGTACAGCACGAGACCAGCAGGGAAGAAGAAGAACATCACGCTGAATGCCAGCGGCATGAACCACATCAACTTGGCTTGCATCGGATCTGGCGGCGCAGGATTGAGCGCTGTCTGCAGCACCGTGGTCAGCGTCATGACCAGCGGCAAAATATAGAAGGGATCGGGCGACGACAGATCATGAATCCACAGAACCCATGGTGCATTGCGCATCTCGACGCTGGACAGCAACACCCAATACAAGGCGATGAACACCGGGATCTGGATCATGATTGGGAAACAACCCCCCATCGGATTGACTTTTTCTTCGCGGTAGATGCGCATCATCTCCTGTTGCATCTGCTGCGGGTTGTCCTTCAGGCGTTCACGCATCTCCGTAATCTTGGGGTTGACCGCCTTCATCTTGGCCATGCTGGCATAAGCCTTGGCGTTGAGCCAGTAAAAGGCCGCCTTCAGCAACAGCACCAGAGCGACAATGGACCATCCCCAGTTGCCAATAAAGCTGTGCAACTTGTCGAGCAGCCAGTACAGTGGCTTGGCCAGAATGGTGAGCCAGCCATAGTCCTTGACCAGTTCCAGTCCGGGGGCCAGAGATTCCAGTACTTTTTCTTCCTGCGGCCCGGCAAAGAACTTCGCCTCCACGGCTCGGCTCGTTCCAGGCGCAATATTGTCCAGCGGTGTAATCATGCCAACGGAATAAAGATTCGTGTCGACCTTGCGCATGAACAGATCGCGCTTGATGCCATCGCCCAGCAACCATGCGCTGGCAAAGTAGTGCTGAACCATGGCCACGTAGCCGTTTTCCGCTGTTTTTTCGATGTCGACTTTGTTCTTCTCAATGTCGCTGAATTCCACTTTCTGGTATTTCATCGCCTCGGTGTAAACCGCCGGACCAGTGAATGTGGAATAGAAGGAAGACTCTCCCGGTGGCTTGTTGCCATCGCGCACCAGTTGCAGGTACAACTGCGGCGACACGGCGGCGGCACCGCCATTCAGCACCTCGTGCTTGACCGCGATGGCATAGTTACCACGGGTCAGAGTGAAGGTTTTCACCAGCTTCACACCTCCCAACTCAGGCGATTCAAATCGAACCACCAGCTCTTTGCTGCCGTCTTTCAGGGTGCGTTCTCCTGGCACCACGTTCATGAGCGTCTTGTGCGTGGGGAAAGCTCCCCCGGCCGCGCCGGCAATCAGACCGGTTTGCGCCATGTAAACACGGTCTTTGCTGTCATCGAGCAGGACGAAGTTTCTGGTCTTGTCGGCCATGTCAATATGTTTTACGAACTCGGCATGTACGAGCGAACCGCCCTCCGTGTCAAACGTCAGCTTCAACACATCAGTCGTCACCACCACGCGCTCACGCGGTGCGGCGGGCGCCTCAGGCGCTGATACGATTGGGGCTGCAGCTCCCGCGATTGGTGCGCCACTTGCTACTGAATTCATAGCAGGAACCCCCGTTGGGACACTAGACGCCGCCACCGGCGTATTGGCGGGTGCAGCCGTTGTAGTCGGGCCCGGGAAGAACGTGGCTTTCTTGCCACCGTAAATCTGCCATTGATCCCATAGCAATACCATGGAAAAGCCAAAGATCACCCACAAAATGGTGCGGCGAATATCGTTCATGAAGACTTCTTTTCAGTGGAAGATGGAATCAGCTGGGTAAAGAGCCGGGGTTTTTCAGTGGGTACAGGATCATGCCCGCCCGCACACCAGGGATGGCAACGTGCGATACGCGCCAGAGTCAAATAACTGCCCGCCGCGGCGCCGTGCGTCTGCAGAGCCTGCAACGAATAGGCGGAACAAGTGGGTTCGAACCGGCAGGACGAGCCCAGCCACGGACTGAGCAGCAAACGGTAGCCCTTGACCAAGGCGATCAACAAGGCCTTCATCATGTTGCGCCGTCCTGCCTGGCGGTTGCAGGCGACCGTGCAGTGACACCTGCAAATAGTTGCTGCAACTCATGGCGAACGGCGGCCTTGAGCACGTCCGACGTAGCGCTGGTAAATTCCTTGCGGTCAAAACTGGCGCGCAAACGCACCACGTGGGCCGCAACGGGAAGCGCAGCATCGAAATCGGCGCTCACGCTGTAGATCTGACGTTTGATGGCATTGCGCGTAACGGCTCGTTTGGCCCAGCGCTTGGGCACCATGGCACCCATCCACAGATCGTGGACGACAAAGAGCGCCGCTACCGGCGTCGCCGCAGGCGCAGAGGACTTTTGCATGACAACGGGAGCTTCAAGTGAAGCACGATGCAACGCGAAATGGGGCGTCCGCCCCACGGTGCCGCCAGCCAGCACCGCCTGAAACTGGCTACGTGTCTTCAGTCGCTGCAATTTGAAGCGGCGCCAGAACAGCGAATCAGCGGCGCGCGATGCAGGTCGCCAGAATCAGACAGCCAGGCGCTTGCGGCCCTTGGCACGACGAGCGTTGATCACGGCACGGCCGCCACGGGTTTTCATGCGAACCAGAAAACCGTGAGTGCGGGCGCGTTTGATCTTGGAGGGTTGGTAAGTGCGTTTCATTTTGGAAATCCTAAAGGGCTCAAAGACGGCCCGCCACTGTTAAAGAACTACTGAAAAAGAGTGGGCCGCTGTCTTGTCTCCCCCAAGTCAATCAGGGGAACCGGCGATTATCGCAAACTTTCTCAATCCCGGCAACACCTTACGGTGCATAGAAGCAGTAATACTGATGCTTCTGACGGTTTTTGCAGCTTGTGGATAAATTCTTGATAAATTATAATTAGTCGTTCGGTAATCCATAACTATCCACAGAAGCTGATACGAATAATGACTGAGGGACAATACGCCAGCCAACCTGGTTCTGCAGGCGATGGCGCTGGACAGAGCCTGTGGCAAACCTGTATCGACCAACTGGCGCAGGAACTGCCGGATCAGCAGTTCAACACCTGGATCAAACCCTTGTCAGCGCAGGTCACGGACGACCTCTCGAAAGTCACCATCTTTGTCGCGAACCGCTTCAAGCTGGACTGGATCAGGGCTCAATACAGCAATCGTATTTCCAGTCTGCTGGAGAAATTCTCAGGCCAGTCCATCCAGATGGAGTTAGCGCTTGCTCCGCGAGAGCCTATTGCCAAAAGCCATTTACTTCAGCGTTCGGTTGAACCCATCCCGATGGAGGACTCAACCGAACTGGGGGACGATCGAAGCGCAAACAGTCTCAAGAACCGGCTCAATTCAGCCCTGACGTTCGACACTCTGATTGAAGGCACGGCCAACCGCATGGCGCGTGCGGCGGCCATGCATGTTGCCGGCATGCCGGGGCACCTGTACAACCCTCTTTTCATTTACGGTGGCGTGGGTCTGGGCAAGACCCACTTGATGCATGCCGTGGGCAACCGCCTGCTCGCCGACAGGCCGACGGCCAAAGTTCTCTACATCCATGCTGAGCAGTTCGTATCGGATGTGGTTAAGGCTTACCAACGCAAGACTTTTGACGAATTCAAGGAGCGCTACCATTCTCTTGATCTTCTGTTGATAGATGACGTTCAATTTTTCGCCAACAAGGAACGTACCCAGGAAGAGTTCTTCAATGCATTCGAGGCATTGCTGGCCAAGAAGTCACATATTGTGATGACCAGTGACACGTACCCGAAGGGCCTGACGGATATCCACGAGCGCTTGGTGTCGCGTTTTGATTCCGGGCTGACGGTGGCTATTGAGCCACCCGAACTGGAAATGCGGGTTGCAATTCTGATCAACAAGGCACGCGTTGAGGGCATTGAGATGCCTGAAGAAGTGGCGTTCTTCGTGGCCAAAAATGTGCGCTCCAACGTGCGCGAACTCGAAGGCGCATTGCGCAAAATCCTGGCGTACTCGCGCTTCAACCAGAAAGAAATCTCGATTCTGCTGGCACGTGAGGCCCTGCGGGACCTGCTTTCCATCCAGAACCGCCAGATTTCGGTGGAAAACATCCAGAAAACGGTCGCGGACTACTACAAAATAAAAATTGCGGACATGTATTCCAAGAAGCGGCCTGCCAGCATTGCCCGGCCGCGCCAGATCGCGATGTATCTCGCCAAGGAACTGACACAAAAGAGTCTCCCGGAAATTGGAGAATTGTTCGGTGGACGCGACCACACCACCGTATTGCATGCCGTGCGCAAGATTGGTGGCGAGCGCCAGCAAATGACCGAGCTGAACCAGCAACTTCACGTGCTGGAACAGACGCTCAAAGGCTGATTGTGGGTAGAAAAAGGGGAAAATGGTGGCTTTGACAGCAATTTGCTCCCCTTGTCCGTTATTGATTTGAACTGAAGATACTTAAAAAGAGGTTGACATGATCGTCCTGAAGGCAACACAAGACAAAGTGCTATCGGTACTGCAATCGGTAGCAGGTATCGTCGAGCGCCGGCATACCTTACCCATTCTGGCCAACGTGTTGATTCGCAAGACGGGCTCCTCTTTGCAGCTCACCACCAGCGATCTCGAAATCCAGATCCGGACTACGGCTGAGTTGGACGGCGATACAGGCAACTTCACCACGACGGTGGGCGCGCGCAAGCTGATTGATATTTTGCGCACGATGCCGTCGGATCAGACGGTGTCACTGGAGTCAAGTGCAGCCAAGCTCATTCTCAAGGGCGGCAAGAGCAAGTTCACCCTGCAAACCATGGTGGCCGAGGACTTTCCGCTGGTGCAGGAGGCGGCCAACTTCGGCCCGGCGTTCAGCGTGCCGCAGAAGACGCTGAAAGATCTGCTGGGTCAAGTGTCGTTTGCCATGGCCGTGCATGACATTCGCTATTACCTCAACGGCATTCTGTTCGTCGCCGAAGGCAAACAACTCAGCCTGGTGGCCACGGACGGCCACCGGCTCGCTTTTGCCTCGGCCACGCTGGACGTGGACGTGCCCAAGCAAGAGGTTATTTTGCCCCGCAAGACCGTCATCGAACTGCAGCGCCTGCTCTCTGACAAGGAGGGCGCCATTGAGATGCAGTTTGCCAACAACCAGGCGAAGTTCAGCTTTGACGGCATGGAGTTCGTCACCAAGCTGGTCGAAGGCAAGTTCCCTGACTACAACCGCGTTATCCCCAAGAACCACAAGAACAGCATCACGCTGGGCCGTAGCGCGCTGCTGGCCACGCTGCAGCGCACCGCCATTCTGACCAGCGACAAGTTCAAGGGTGTGCGTCTGAACATTGACCCCGGCACCTTGCGTGTGGCATCCAACAATGCCGAGCAGGAAGAGGCGGTGGACGAGCTGGACATTGACTACGGTGGCGACAGCATCGAGATCGGATTCAATGTGACCTATCTCATCGATGCCTTGGCCAACATGAGCCAGGACATGGTGAAGCTGGAACTGTCTGACGGCAACAGCTCGGCCCTGTTCACTATCCCTGACAACGCCACGTTCAAATATGTGGTGATGCCGATGCGGATTTGATGCCGCAAAGTTTGTAGCAATACAAAGCCCGAACCCGCGATGAACGAGAAGTTCATTGCGGGTTTGGTCATTCAAGAGTTTGAGAAATCGTTAGAGAAGTTAGCCATGACCGAAGAAAACAAGCCAGTTCCGACCCCCGAAAACGGTGAGGCCGACGTGCACACGGGCGAAAGTACAGCCGACAGCTCCAACTTCCAGCCCACCATTGATGCCCATCAGGCCGGTGCCTCCGAGGCCTATGGCGAAGGCTCCATCCAGATTCTGGAAGGGTTGGAGGCGGTGCGCAAACGTCCCGGCATGTACATCGGCGATACGTCTGACGGCACCGGCCTGCACCATCTGGTGTTCGAAGTGGTGGACAACTCGATTGACGAATCGCTGGCCGGCCACTGCGACGACATTCTGGTCACCATCCACTCCGACAACTCGGTGTCAGTGGTCGACAACGGGCGCGGCATTCCGACCGGCGTCAAGATGGACGACAAACACGAACCCAGGCGTTCGGCGGCTGAGATTGCCCTGACCGAGTTGCACGCGGGTGGCAAGTTCAACCAGAACAGTTACAAGGTTTCCGGCGGCCTGCACGGGGTTGGCGTGAGCTGCGTCAATGCCCTGAGCAAAATGCTGCGCCTGACCATCCGGCGTGATGGCAAAGTGCATGTCATGGAGTTCAGCAAGGGCTTTGTGCAGAACCGCATTACCGAGATGGTGAACGGGGTCGAAGTGTCGCCCATGAAGGTGATTGGCGATACCGAGAAACGCGGCACCGAGGTGCACTTCCTGCCCGACACCGACATCTTCCAGCAAAACAATGATTTTCACTACGAAATCCTGAGCAAGCGTCTGCGCGAACTGAGTTTCTTGAACAATGGCGTCCGGATTCGCCTCAAGGACGAACGCAGCGGCAAGGAGGACGACTTCTCGGGCGCAGGCGGCGTCAAAGGCTTTGTCAACTTCATCAACAGAGGCAAGACGGTGTTGAACCCCAACATCTTCCACGCCATGGGCGACCGCCAAAGTGACCAGAACACCAACATCGGCGTCGAAGTGGCCATGCAATGGAACAGCGGCTACAACGAGCAGGTGCTGTGCTTCACCAACAACATTCCGCAGCGTGACGGTGGTACCCACTTGACCGGACTGCGCGCCGCCATGACGCGCGTCATCAACAAGTACATAGATGACAGCGAACTGGCCAAAAAGGCCAAGGTCGAAGTCACCGGCGACGACATGCGCGAAGGCCTGACCTGTGTGCTCAGCGTGAAGGTGCCCGAGCCCAAATTCAGCAGCCAGACCAAGGACAAACTCGTGAGCTCCGAAGTGCGCGGACCGGTGGAAGATATCGTCAGCAAGCTGCTGTACGACTACCTGCAGGAGCGCCCGGCCGACGCCAAGATCATCGTCGGCAAGATCATCGAAGCCGCCCGCGCCCGCGAGGCCGCCCGCAAGGCCCGCGACATGACGCGCCGCAAGGGTGTGCTGGACGGCATGGGCCTGCCCGGCAAACTGGCCGATTGCCAGGAGAAAGACCCGGCGATGTGCGAGATCTACATCGTCGAGGGCGACTCCGCCGGTGGCTCCGCCAAGCAGGGGCGCGACCGCAAATTCCAGGCCATCCTGCCGCTGCGCGGCAAGATCTTGAACGTGGAAAAAGCCCGCTATGAAAAGCTGCTGACCAGCAATGAAATTCTGACGCTCATCACCGCTTTGGGCACCGGCATCGGCAAGGCGGGAGGCACCACCGGCAATGACGACTTCAACGTCGCCAAGCTGCGCTACCACCGCATCATCATCATGACCGACGCCGACGTCGACGGCGCGCACATCCGCACGCTGCTGCTGACCTTCTTCTACCGCCAGATGCCCGAACTGGTGGAGCGTGGCCATATCTACATTGCGCAACCACCGCTGTACAAGGTAAAGGCCGGCAAGGAAGAGCTCTACCTGAAAGACGCCCCAGCGCTGGACACCTTCCTGATGCGCATTGCGCTGATCAACGCATCCGTCCACACCGGTGGCGACAACGGAACAACGATCAGCGGCGACACCCTGGCCGAGCTGGCACGCAAACACCAGGTCGCACAAGCCGTGATTGCGCGTCTGCGCAACTTCATGGATGCCGAAGCATTGCGTTCGGTGGCCGACGGCGTCGCCCTGAACCTCGACACCGTGGCCGATGCAGAACTATCTGCCGCCGCGCTGCAAGCCAAGCTGCCCGATGCCGAAGTGGCTGGCGAATTTGACGTGCGCACTGACAAACCGATTCTGCGCATCAGCCGCCGTCACCATGGCAACGTCAAGAGTAGCGTGCTGACGCAGGACTTTGTCCATGGCGCCGACTATGCGGCACTGGCAGAGGCGGCGAACACGTTCAGAGGTTTGCTAAACGAGGGGGCCAAAGTCATGCGCGGTGAGGGCGAGCGCCAAAAGGAAGAGAAAGTGTCCGACTTCCGCGAGGCCATGGCCTGGTTGATTGCACAAGCGGAACACGCCACCTCCCGTCAACGCTACAAGGGTCTGGGCGAGATGAACCCGTCACAGCTATGGGAAACCACCATGGACCCGACAGTGCGCCGCTTGCTCAAAGTACAAATCGACGATGCGATTGAAGCCGACCGTGTTTTCACCATGCTGATGGGCGATGAAGTTGAGCCACGCCGTGAGTTCATCGAAACCAACGCGCTTCGGGCCGGGAATATCGACATCTAGCTTTGTTGGCACTGGAAGAAGATCCGAGGGGATCTTTGATTTCCGTCCTCAGCGATCTGGCGAACGCCTGCGATGCGTTGGCTTCTCAGCCGCGCACTCGCAGGATGGCGGCGAAATACTCCGTCAGGTCATCGCGGGCATGCAGCGGGAGGATATGGCCCACGTACTGATCCGGGCGGACAATGAGCATGCAGCCTGCGGCCCGGTCGATGCCACGCGACTCGAAGATGTCCTCGCCCCGCTTCAAGTCGGCACAGAAGACCTTCTCGTAGTCGCACAGCCCGTAGCGGCCCACGTGCGGGCGCAGCAGCGTGGGCATGGTACCGAAGTCCAGCGCGCGGAACCCCTGCTGGAAGACCGCGCGGATGTCGATCACGGCATCCACGTCTTCCCCTGACAAGGTATGGCGGCGCACCGGTGAGGCCGGGTCGTGTTCAAGCCAGTCGCACAGCCTGGCGACGGCGCGGCCCTGGCCGCCTGCGTCGTCCGCGGGGGCAAAGATGAACAGGCGGAAGCGCGCATCAGCCTCGATGCAATGGCCGAGGTGCATGGGCTTGGCGTCGGCCAACCGGACGACAGGTGCGGAATGGAAGCGCTTGCCAATGTCGAAGCCCGTAGCGAGGTACTGATGCGTGTGCGCACCTGTCAGTGCGCTGGGTTCGTACTGGACGGTCAGGCCGCAGGTAAAGGGCAGATTGTTGATGAACTCCCGCGCCACGCGGGGCAGGCCGTCTGTTGCGTCATCCTCGGCACGGGCTCCGACGACGCGGGCCCACTTGTGGTCGAACTCCACCAAGCCCTTTGCCGCGGCGCGCCGTTCGCCGGAATAGCTGTGCAGCAGGGCAGGGGCGGTGCGGCCGGTCAGGACCGAAATCAGTTTCCAGCCGAGGTTGAAGGTGTCGCCCATCGACACGTTCATGCCCTGCCCGGCTTTGGGACTGTGGGTGTGGCAGGCGTCGCCGGCCAGCATCACGCGCGGCGCGCGCGTGGCAACCTGGTCCTCGGGTACGTCGTCGAACTTGTCGGTCAGGCGGTGACCGATCTCGTAAATCGACCACCAGACCACGTCCTTCACGTCCAGTTCGAACGGGCTGAAGATGCGCTGCGCTTTAGCGATGATGTCCTCGGCGTCCATGCCACGGTCGGCGGCACGCTCGTGTTCGCCCAGACGGTCGAGCTCGACGTACAGGCGCACCAAGTGACCACCCTCGCGGGGCAGCACCATCAGGATGCCCTCGTCCCGCGAGCGCACGAAGGACTTCATGCGCCAGTCGGGGAAGTCGGTGACTGCCAGCACATCCATCACGCCCCAAGCGTGGTGCGCCGCGTCGCCGTGCAGCGCCCCGCCGATTGCGCTGCGCACGTTCGAGCGTGCACCGTCGCAGCCGATGACGTAGTTGGCGCGCAGCTTCGTGGTTTGGCCCTCGCGGCCAGGGGCAGTGTGCTCCAGCGTGACGGTGACGGGATATTCGGCGGCGGTGGGGTCAATCACCAGGTCAGCCACCTTCAGGCCGTAGTCGGGCTCCAGCCGGGTAGGCGAGCGGCGCATGACGTCGAGGAACATGTCGTGCACCCGCGCCTGGTTGATCAGCACATGGGGCATCTCGGAGGTGCCGTCAGGCACGTCCTGCACGCGGGCGACGCGAGCCAGGGGCGCGTCCGCACCGGGCGACCAGAAGGTGGTTTCGTTGATCCAAACCGACTCGCGCATGACCTTCTCGGCAAATCCGAAGGCCTGGAACATTTCCATCGAGCGCACGCTGATGCCGTCGGCCTGGCCCTTTTCCATCGGCCCCAGCTTGGGTTCGACCAACATGGTGCTGATCTGCGGCACGCGGGCGAGCTGGGCGGCCAGGCACAGGCCGGCCGGCCCCGAGCCGGCTATCAACACGTCCACCGTGGCCGGCAACGGGTCGCCCGGGCGGCGGTGGCCCGGAGCTGCCGGGAGAACATCGGGGTCTCCGGGGTGGAAGCCGTTGACGTGGTACTGCATAGTGTCTCCTTAATGCGGTTTGCCAGGTTGTTTGTAGTAAGATAACATATGATATGCATACATACTATCTTTGTCAAGCGGACAATAAGCCGGTAAGACAGGGCGTGGTATGAAACAAATGGAGGCACGGATGAACAGGATCGAGATGGCCGGACACCTGATCCGGCGCCTGCATCAGCAGTCGACGCAGATCTTCCAGACACAGACACAGGGCGCGGGCTTCGACCTGACCTCGGTGCAGTTTGCAGCGCTCGACGCCATCGCCCAGGATCCCGGCATTGACCAGGCCAGCCTGGCCGCGATCATCAGCTTCGACCGTGCCACGATCGGCGGTGTGATTGACCGCCTGGAGCACAAGGGGCTCGTGCAGCGTGTGGTCAGCGCTCAGGATCGTCGGGCGCGCCGGCTTCACCTCACGCACGGGGGTGAGCAATTGTTGGCTGCTTGTCGGCCGGTGGTGAACGCCTTGCAGTCCGACATCCTGGCGCTGCTGTCACCCGCAGAGCGCGAAGTCTTCCTGGCGCTGGCGCAAAAGGCGCTCGGCCTGGGCTGAAGTCGAAGCTGCACCGCGCTGTCTGCGGTCGCTGTGGGGTGCTGCATCTGCCCGATCCGCGATGGCTCGCCGAGCAGGCCCAAGGTCGCGGTTCGCCAGGCGGTGCGCACCGAAGCCAGCAACTGCCTCGTCATTTTTAGAGGAAACAGTTTTTGTAACCCCATGTCCGCTTTGCGGCAAATTATTCCAATGTCGGGACCTGGTCATCACACCACGACCAATGACTTGATCCTTGAGGAGTACTCAGGCAGGAGGTCGACCGGTTCAACTCTGCGTAACTTGGTCACCGAACCGCGTGCTCGATTACATCCACTTGAAGTTGACAATATTCGCAGCTGGTCCTATATTTAACTAATTGGTTTAATGCAGAGGAATTCAGTACACATGCACCAACAAGCTGCCATCGACCCGCTGAGTGCGACCTTTGCCGCCTTGGCCGACCCGACGCGCAGGGCAATGTTGGCGCGCCTTGCATTGGGTGAAGCATCTGTCAATGAACTGGCTGCACCATTTGCAATGAGTTTGCCTGCCGCGTCCAAGCACATCAAAGTACTGCACACCGCTGGACTGATAACCAAAGGACGCGACGCGCAGTGGCGCCCGTGCCGTATTGAAGGTGAACACCTCAAGGAAGCGATGGACTGGATCGGCCAGTACAAACAAATCTGGGAAGACCGTCTGGATCGTCTGGATGCCTATTTACTCACCCTGCAACCCGCGTCCACACAAGGGGAAGAAACATGAAGCCAACGTATCAATTCAATTCGAAATTCGACCTGAGTTTTACCCGTGTGGTCGATGTGCCAAGAACTCTGGTGTGGCGCGCCTGGACCGAGCCGGAACTGCTTAAACCCTGGTTCTGTCCATTGCCGTGGAAAACTATCGAATGTGAAATCGACTTGCGCCCGGGCGGTGCTTTCCGGACCACGATGCAGTCACCGGAGGGAGTTGAATTTCCCAATGCGGGTTGCTACCTCGAAGTGGTGCCCAATGAAAAGTTGGTATGGACCAATGCCCTGCTGCCTGGATACAGACCCAGCAATGTGACCGCGACATGCGGCTCCGATGACACCCATTTCATGTTCACCGCCATGATCGAATTGGCCGACGATGGGCTGGGTACACGCTACACCGCAACCGTTATTCATGCGGACGAAGCTGGCTGCAAAACGCACGCGGCGATGGGATTTGAAGGCGGATGGGGTACGGCGTTGGATCAACTCGTCGCAATGATCAAGCGAGGTATCTGATCATGACTACAGCCATTGAATCCGAGCGCGAATTGGTGCTGCAGCGGGAAGTGCCCTTCGCGCGCGAACTGGTCTGGACAGCCATGACTGTCCCCGAGCACCAAGACCGGTGGTGGGGCCCGGACGGCTTCAGGAACGAAGGTGTGACCATGGATTTCCGGGTTGGAGGTGCCTGGACTTTTGACATGGTGGGTCCCGACGGAACGCGCTATCCCAATCACTGCGTTTTCAAGGAAATCACGCCACCGTCCAAGCTGGTTTTTGACCATGGCGACGGCAAAAGCATGTGGTTCGAGGCCAGCATCACTCTGCAAGAAACATCCGGCGGCACCCTGATCACCCTGCGTCAGATTTTCCCCAGCAGGGAATCCCGTGACGAGGTCGTCGAAAAGTACGGCGCCATCGAGGGTGGCAAACAACACCTGGCGAAACTTGAAGCGTATATCAGGGAGCGCATGTCATGAACGAAGCAGGTATGGGCCTGGAAAACTCTTTGGCACAGCCGCCACCTGATGCGTTGCACTGGAATACTGGACCCACTGGAAAGCGTAAGCCATTGGGTCGTGGCGGCTTGCGCTGCGCGTTTTCAGTTAGACTGAACCAAAGGAATCATCACTATGGCAGGCGTATTCGGTAAAGATCCCAACATGAAGAAAAGCAACCACGCGGAGCTCGAAAGGCTCAACCTGGAGCGCAAGCGGAAGTTGGCAGAAGCGGCTGTCAAGTTCACTCAAAAGAGACCTGTCGCTCCAAGCAAGGACGCAGCTGAGAAATAGCGTCTATTTAGACAAAAATGAAGGCCCCTTGATTGGGGCCTTCATTTTTTCTGCCATGACCAGCAGTATTGACCCTCCGGTCTCGGGCAAGCAGTTAAAAGCCGCAAGGGCTGGAGAAATGCGCGGCCACCAGAAGACGTCCCTACAATTCCACTCTAACTTGTGCAAAAAGGTTGGCGTGTTCGAGCGAAGTACGAACAATCTATCTCAGGCGAAAGGCTCTTTTTGAAACGCTTTTTTCTGTCGATGGAAGATACGGCAACACTATGGCTTCTGAACACCGAAAAAGGGCAAAGCTTTGCTAGCGTCGACACTTCTGTTGCGTTGCAGTTCAGAACTTCAAATCAAACTGGCCTGTCAGTGCTGACATGGGGGCCGGCGTGATGTCTCACTCCCTGGCCCCAATGCCCCGTTCGCCAGGAAACATGCTCTCTGCCAGCATCCCGCTGCTGAACCGTTTCTACAGCATCTTTTTCTTCGTCGGCACGGTCCTGCTGGCGATCGGCGTGCCGTTTGTGTTCTACCGCAAGGCTGCCAGCGCTGCTGCCATCTTGGTCATCATTTCTGCGATAGTGATCGCGTGGCGCATGAATCGCCGTGGCCAACCCGAGAAGTCACTCATATTCTTCGCGGTGGTGATGTGGCTGGTGATGGTGGCCTTGATTTATGCAGGCTTGACGCCGACGACCGCTGGCGCCGTGGTCATGGCGATGATGCTGGCCATCGTGGTTCATGTCCGGGCGGCGGCCATCTTTGGCATCTGTTATTTGCTCGCCTGGCTGCTGTACATCGCGTTGCGGGCAGCCGACCTGATACCCGTACCTTATTTTCCAGCGCCGCTGGTGTCGGCGTGGTTCGTCGGCGCGGTCGCCATCGGGCTCGTGTTGCTGCCGATTCCCGAGTTGGTGCTCCACTTGCGCAAAGCGGCATCCTTGCAACGCGCCGTGATCGAAGCTGCCACCGATGGCATTCTGGTGGTGAGCAGCGACGGCAAGGTAGTCACCTACAACCAGCGTTTCCTGGACTTCTGGCACCTTGCGCCGGACTATCTGAACGCCCACAGTCACAGCGACCTGCTGGATCTTGTGTCACAGCACCTGGTCGATCCAGACTCTTTTCTGCACAAGGTGCAGGAGCTGAATGCGCATCCCGATTTGTCCAGCTCTGACACGCTGCGTTTCAAGGATGGCCTGCTTCTGGAACGACATTCCCGACCCCAGCGTCTGGATGCGCAAATCGTCGGCCGCGTCTGGAGCTTTCGTGACGTTACCGAAAGAGAGCAGGCCCACGCCGAGATTCATCGCCTGGCCTTCCATGACGCCCTCACCATGCTGCCCAATCGCCGTCTGCTCGCTGACCGGCTGCAGCAGGCGCTGCCTTACAGCGCTCGAAGCGGTCATCGCGGCGCGGTGCTCCTGATCGACCTGGACAACTTCAAGACACTGAACGACACCCTCGGTCACGACAAGGGCGACTTGCTGCTGCAGCGGGTGGCCCAACGACTTGTCTTCTGTGTCCGTGAGGGTGATACCGTGGCGCGCCTGGGCGGCGACGAGTTTGTGGTGATGCTCGAAGGGCTGAGTGAAAATCCCGACGAAGCGGCGACGCAGGCTGAAACAGTGGGCGAGAAGATCCTGGCCACGCTGAATCAACCCTACCGGCTCGCCGGTTACGAGAACCGCAGCACCCCCAGCATCGGCGTCACCCTGTTTAGCGGTCACCAGACCTCCATTGATGAACTGCTGAAGCAGGCGGATCTGGCGATGTACCAGTCCAAGACGGCCGGCCGCAATACCCTGCGCTTCTTCGATCCAGCCATGCAGGCCATGGTGAGTGAGCGCGCGGCCCTGGAGGTCGACCTGCGTGAGGCGGTGCGGCAACAGCAGTTCGTCCTGTACTACCAGCCGCAGGTGGTCGAGGCGGGCCGCCTGACGGGTGCCGAGGCGCTGCTGCGCTGGCAGCATCCGCGGCGTGGCCTGGTGTCACCGGCCGAGTTCATCCCGCTGGCCGAGGAGACCGGCCTGATCCTGCCGCTGGGCCACTGGGTGCTGGAGACGGCCTGTGCCCAGCTGGCGACATGGGCCAACCAGCCGAAGACGGCTCATCTCTCTTTGGCGGTGAACGTCAGTGCCAACCAGTTGCACCAGGCCGACTTT
>NZ_JAUSLE010000035.1 GCF_030646845.1 Rhodoferax sp.
TCTGGCCAATCAAGTCTTCGGGCTTTTTGTAGTCCGCCAGCAGCGCATCAATCAGGTCGCTGGGTAAGGGTTTCATTTCTACGGTCATCATTGCTCCATGCAAGACAGCAGTTTCCTGCCAAAAGACCGTTTACACAAAACTTCTTACACCCTCGAGTCTCGACGCAACTGTGCGGTGTCAAGAAAGAGAATTGGGTTGCGTTCTGGCGCCATATCTATCCTGAATTTTCCACTTTGTAAGAGTTTGCCTTACACAATGTCGCAGGACCGCTGACATCCCGAACAGGCAAATGCGGATTCAAGTTCCTGGCAGCCGGGTTCAGAATCGGTTCCATGGTGAAAGGCAAAGCAAATAGCTGGCAAACACCACCCAAATTAACGAATCGCTTCTGGAGCCCCACATGACCGACGAACAACTTTCCGCCGAAATCCGTGATGCCAACCTGACTTACCTCATGCTGGCGCAGAACCTGATTCGCAAGGACAAGGCCGAGGCCCTGTTCCGGTTGGGCGTGTCCGATGAGTCGGCTGACCTGATTGCCACGCTCTCGCCATCCCAGATCCTGAAGATCGCCTCCAGCAACATGCTGCTGTGCCGCTTTCGCGTCGATGACGACATTGTGTGGAACCTGTTGACCAACCACACCGCCAGCAAAGTAGACAACGACGCCACAACCAAGCTGCACGCCAGCATTTTGATGGCCGGGCGCTTCGCTGAAGCAATGTAAGGAGCATCACCATGGCAACCAAAAGCGTTCTCAATGATTCCCGCCAGGTTGACCGCGCTGTCGCCCTGATTCAACTCGGTGCCCGGCTGCAAGTACTGGAGAGCGAAACGGACCTGTCCTACGAGCGCCTGCTGCGCCTGTACAAGGAAGTGGCCGGGCGTTCACCGTCCAAGGGCCAGTTGCCGTTTTCCACCGACTGGTTCCTGACCTGGCAGCCCAACATTCACGCCTCGCTGTTCTTGAACACCTATGAGTACCTGAGCAAGGTAAGCGAACTGGAAGACATTGACGCGGTCATGAAGGCATTCCGGCTTTACAGTGAGCAAATTGCGGCGTGCGGTGTGGAACCCCTGCTGTCCATCACACGCGCCTGGCGCCTGGTGAAGTTTGTCGACAACAACATGCTCGGGCGGACCAAGTGCTCCAAATGTGGCGGCCATTTCGTCACCGACCCGTATGAAAATGCGCGTCATTTTGAATGCGGTCTGTGCACGCCACCCGCCCGCGCCGGCAAAAGCGCCAGCGCCGGGGGGATATTGCTACACTAAGCCGGGTGACACTTAAGCACTCTTGAAAGGGCTCCTTTGGGGCCCTTTTTCTTGTTTTGACTCTCAGTCCAGTTCCCTAGAATGAAACAGCGTCAAGATAATTTTGACGCTCCAACTATGGCTGCAACCACTCACTTTGACTCAATAAGAACATGATAGTTATTGTCGGCTACGTGGTCTCGATGGGTTGCATCTTTGGTGTCTATGTCTTTCACGGCGGCAACATCGAGGTCATTCTCAAGGCCTTACCCTTTGAGTTGATCACCATTTTTGGCGGTGCGCTCGGCGCGTTCGCGGTCAACAATCAGCCCAAGGTGCTGAAGGCCACGATGAAACTCATTCCCCAGGCGTTGAAGGGGTCCAAATACACCAAGGCGCGCTACCTTGAGTTGATGGCCTTGCTCTACGACATCCTGCAAAAAGCCCGCAAAGAGGGCTTGATGGCCATCGAGAAGGATGTGGAAGACCCGCATGCCTCAGAGATTTTCAATAAATACCCCACGGTTGGCAGTGACCACCATGTGGTGGAGTTCATGACCGACTACCTGCGCATGATGGTTTCGGGCAATCTGAACGCCCATGAAATCGAATCCTTAATGGACAGCGAGATTGACACTCACCATGCAGAGGCACACGCTCCTATTGCCGCCATTGCCCGTCTGGCGGGAGCCTTGCCAGCGTTCGGCATTGTGGCCGCCGTGCTGGGCGTGGTGAACACCATGGGGTCGGTCGGGCAGCCGCCAGCGGTGCTGGGCGGAATGATCGCCTCGGCACTGGTTGGCACTTTCCTGGGGATTCTGTTGGCCTATGGTGTGGTGGAGCCCCTGGGAGGCCTGCTGGAGCAGAAGACAGAAGACGGCGCCAAGGAGTTGCAGTGCATCAAGACCACGCTGCTGGCGAGCATGCAGGGCTACAACCCTTCCACGGCCATCGAATTTGGTCGCAAAGTGTTGTTTTCCACTGAACGACCCAGTTTTACCGAGCTTGAAAGCTATGTGCGTGGCAAAAAATAAGCTGAAGGCCGGCTGATATGGCGACAGACGCCAAGAAGCTGCAGCCGATCATCGTCAAGAAGGTCAAGAAAGGTGGCCATGCCGTGCATGGCGGTGCCTGGAAGATTGCCTACGCCGATTTTGTCACCGCCATGATGGCGTTCTTCTTGCTGATGTGGCTGCTGGGCTCCACGTCGGAAGGTGACAAAAAAGGGTTGTCTGACTACTTCTCAGCGCCGCTGAAAGTATCGATGATGGGGGGCAGCGGTGCTGGCGCCAGCAACAGCATTCTCCCTGGTGGGGGCGCTGATCTGACCAAAAACGCCGGGCAATCCCGCACCGGTCAAGGCAATGACCCAATTCAAAAGAAAGCGGCGTCTGAAGCCATGAAGGCCGAAGTTGCCAAGCAGGACGCCAAGAAGTTGGCCTCGCTGAGCGCAAAAATCAGCGCGCTCATATCCAACAGCGCGAAGCTCGCGGAATTCAGCTCCCAGATCAGACTGGATACGACGCCGGATGGCTTGCAGATCCAGATCGTCGATGATCAAAAGCGCCCCATGTTCGACAGCGGCAGCGCTGTCGTCAAGCCCTACATGCGTGACATATTGCGGGAAATCGGTGCAGCCTTGAACGGCGTTGAGAACAAAATCAGTCTGGATGGTCACACGGACCGTGCGCCGTACAGCAATGCCGAGCGTGGCTACAGCAACTGGGAACTCTCATCGGATCGTGCCAATGCGTCACGACGAGAACTGGTGGCTGCCGGCATGCCTGACGACAAATTGGCTCGGGTCGTTGGCCTGGCATCCAGCATCTTGCTGGACGCGGTCAACCCCTTGAGCCCTGCGAACCGAAGAATCAGTATCATTGTCATGACGCGTGAAGCCGAAGAACGGCTCTTGGGGACCGGTCGTACACCTGTCGCATCAGTCCCTGACCCTGCGGCGGCGGAAGTCACGGTGGCAAACAGCCCATAACATTGAGACCTCATGATTCGGTACATATTAGTAACAGTTGGAAAAAACGCCATTGAAAGGGTGCCCCATGGCAAATGAGCTACGGTTTTTGGTTGTCGACGACTTCTCCACCATGCGGAGGATCGTGCGCAACCTGCTCAAGGAAAGTGGTTACACAGAGGCCGATGAGGCAGAAGACGGTGTGGCGGCGCTGCAGAAATTGCGCGCCAGCAATTTCGATTTCGTCGTCAGCGACATCAACATGCCCAACATGAACGGTTTTCAACTGCTAACGGAAATCAAAAAGGACGAGAAGCTCAAGCACATTCCCGTCCTGATGGTGACGGCCGAAGCACGAAAAGAAGACATCGTGCTGGCGGCGCAATCAGGGGCGGCTGGCTATATCGTCAAGCCTTTTACCAAGGCCACGCTGGAAGACAAAGTCAACCTGATTCTTGCCAAGGCGGGATTGAAGTGAACGCCACGCAAAGCAATACCCCTGCGTCTGCTGCAGGCGCGGCCGTTTCGCCAGATATTCATCAATCCATTGGGATGCTGACGCGTCAATTGCACGACTCGCTCAACGGGTTGGGCCTGACCGACAAGGTCAAGGGCTGGGCCGGCGAGTTGCCTGATGCCAAAAGTCGTCTCTCTTACATTGCGCGACTCACCGGTGAAGCCGCAGAAAAAGTGCTGAACCGCGTCGATCAGGCCAAGGCGCAGCACGATCACATTGCGGCTGAGACGCGGCGAATTGGCGCGCTGATCGTCAAGGATCCGGTGGCTGCAGTGGCCAAAGGCCATGTCATGAATTTCCTGACTGATGTTGAAGAGTCAACCAAACAGGTTGACCAGCATCTGACAGAAATCATGATGGCGCAGGACTTTCACGACCTGACAGGCCAGGTCATTGCCAAGGTTGTCAATCTGGCGGCCAGCATTGAGGAGCAACTGGTTCTATTGCTGATTCAGACCGCTCCACCGGATGCGGTAGTCAAAGCGTCGGCGCCAGCGCCGGTAGCTGAATACCAGCCGGCATTGGCGGGACCTGCGGTCAACGCTGCGGGCAACCCGGATGTGGTGACGGGTCAATCGGAAGTCGACGATCTACTGGCAAGCCTGGGGTTCTGAGCCTTCCTTCATTTGCGCCATTGCCCGACTGGAAGTGGCGGGTTAAACGCCCTCTTATCATTCTTTAGTTTGCGCATCGCTTCATGACAATGGGGAGAACTTAACAGTCTCCCCGCCATGGAATCAAGTAGTCAAGACCGCAACCTACCAGCCTCCGAGAGGAAGCTTCAAAAGGCGCGTGACGACGGGCAAGTGTCACGCTCACGGGATTTGTCGCATTTGGCGGTCTTGGGCGCCGGTGCCCTGGGCTTGATGACGCTGGCGCCGCTCATGTTTGACCGACTCAAACTGCATCTGGGCCAGCAACTCTCATTTGATGCGACGTCGGTCGCGCATCCGGACGCCATGCTCACTCGCCTGCAGGATATGGTGACTGCCGGCCTGCTCGGATGTGTTATTTTTTCCGCAATCACGACCGCCGTGGTCATGCTGAGCACCGTCGCCGTCGGCGGCTGGGTTGCCAGCTTGAAGCCGATCACGCCCGACTTCAGCCGGCTGAATCCCTTGACAGGATTCGGCCGGATGTTTACCAAGGACAAGCTGACTGAAGTCTTGAAGATGACGTTTATCGCCGTCGTGCTCATTGCATTGGGCTATACGTATCTCAGCTCCACTCTGGACACCATTGCCACGCTGGTTTTGCAGCCTTCCACTGCAGCCCTCCGGCATTTGACGGAGTGGCTGACTGCCGGCATGGGTCTGCTGCTGCTGGTCGTGTTGCTGGTGGCCATGGTCGATGTACCACTCCAGGGTTTTCTGCACAAGTCCAAGATGAAGATGTCTCATCAGGAGATGAAGCAGGAACACAAGGAGTCAGACGGCAATCCCCAAATGAAGGGAAAGTTGCGTCAAAGACAGCGCGAGATTTCGCAGGGAAATAGCGTGGGCGCAGTGCCAAAGGCCGACTTCGTTCTGATGAATCCGACTCACTTTGCCGTCGCCATCAAGTACGACGAGAAAACAATGCGTGCGCCACAGGTAGTCTCCAAAGGCGCCGATCTCCTGGCCATGAAGATCCGGGACATTGCCAAAAACAATTCAATCCCGGTGCTGCAGTCTCCCATGCTGGCCCGCGCCCTGTACGCAAATGCAGAGCTTGATCAGGACATTCCTGCAAGTCTTTATACCGCCGTGGCCCAGGTGCTGGCCTATATCTACCGCCTCAAAGCGGCCATGCGCGGCGATGGCCCCATGCCGGGCGAGCCACCGCAGCCGTTTGTCCCGGCTGAACTTGATCCCTTGTCCAAGGTCATCGCCAGCACACCATGAATCCACAACTCAAATCCCTGCAACGATGGTTCGGTAGCAACGCGGCGCTGATTCAGGGCGCCGCCGCACCGATGCTGGTCGTGGCCATTCTGGCCATGATGGTGTTGCCTCTGCCGTCATGGATGCTGGACACCTTCTTCACGATCAATATCTCGGTCGCCCTGATGGTGATGATGGTGGCGGCCTACATGATTCGCCCGCTCGACTTTGCCTCGTTTCCTGCCGTCCTGCTACTCACGACGCTGATGCGGCTGTCGCTCAACGTGGCGTCGACCCGAGTCGTTCTGCTTGAAGGCCACACCGGCCCGGGTGCAGCGGGGGCAGTGATCGAAGCCTTTGGCCACTTTCTGATTGGCGGCAACTTTGCGGTCGGTCTGATCGTGTTCTCCATTCTGGTGGTCATCAATTTCGTGGTGGTAACCAAGGGTGCAGAACGTATTGCCGAGGTGTCCGCCCGCTTCGCCCTTGACGCCATGCCCGGCAAACAGATGGCCGTTGACGCCGATTTGAACGCTGGTTTGATTGATGAGAAGGAAGCCAAACGCCGCCGTGCTGAAGTCTCTGAAGAAGCGGACTTTTTCGGCTCCATGGATGGCGCCTCCAAATTTGTGCGCGGCGACGCCGTGGCCGGCATTCTGATCTTGCTGATCAATATTTTTGGCGGCTTCCTGATCGGCATCCTGCAGCATGGCCTGACCGCGTCACAGGCAGCGGACACCTACATCCTTCTGGCCGTGGGCGACGCGCTGGTGGCTCAGATTCCAGGTCTGTTGATCTCGGTAGCTGCGGCCATGGTGGTGTCACGCGTCGGCAAGGACCACGACCTGGGTCGCCAGATCGTGGATCAGATGTTCGTTTCGCCGCGCGTCCTGGGCATCACGGCGGCCATCATGGGTATTCTTGGCCTGATTCCCGGCATGCCGCATATCGTGTTCCTCGGCATCTCGCTGGTGCTCGGCTACGCCGCCTGGGTGCTGGCGCACAAGCCCCCGCCGCCCGACCCGGCCATGAGTGCGCCAGTTGTCACATCGGATGGCGAAGCCACCTGGGATGACCTGCAGCCGGTCGACCAATTGGGACTGGAGCTGGGTTATCGCTTGATCGCGCTGGTGGACAAGAACCGCCAGGGTGACCTGCTGACCCGCATCAAAGGTGTGCGCCGCAAGTTCGCACAGGAAGTCGGGTTTTTGCCGCCGGCAGTTCATGTGCGAGACAACCTGGAGCTCAAACCCAGCGGCTATCGCATCACCCTGCGCGGCGTCATTGCGGGCGAAGGCGAGGCGTTCCCCGGCATGTACCTCGCCATTAATCCAGGCGGCATTACAACTCCCTTGATCGGTACGGCCACCACAGACCCGGCTTTCGGTTTGCCGGCGCACTGGATCGACGAACGACAGAAAGAAGCCGCGCAAATGGCCGGGTTTACCGTGGTTGATTCCGAGACTGTGATGGCCACCCATTTGTCACACTTGATGCAGGTACAGGCTTCGAAATTGCTGAGCCGTACCGAGACGCAGCAACTTGTTGAACATGTGAGCAAACAGGCTCCCAAACTGATCGAAGAAGTAGTTCCGAAAATGGTACCCATCGCTGTATTCCAGAAAGTCCTGCAGTTGCTGCTGGATGAGTCTGTGCATATCCGCGACATCCGCACGATCATCGAGTCACTGGCTGAGCACGCGGGCACGGTGACCGATCCCGCAGAACTGGCGCGCCGTGTGCGTATCGCCCTGGCCCCGGCCATCGTGCAGCAGATCTACGGGCCAGCCCGCGAACTCAACGTCATCGCCATCGACCCGGCCCTCGAGCGCCTGCTGGTTCAGGCGCTTGGCAACGCTGCCGGACCAGCACTCGACCCTGGCGTTGCAGATATCTTCACCCGTACAGCCGCAGAAGTTGCACTCAAGCAGGAGGAAATTGGCATCCCCGCATGCCTGCTGGTGCCAGATCAGATTCGCAGCGCTATTGCCCGTCTGGTACGTCGCGTAGCACCACGGCTTCAGGTACTCGCTCACAGCGAAATTCCTGAATCCCACACCATCCGCATAGGTCCAATTCTCAGAGGCGCATCATCATGAACATTCAACGCTTTACTGCACCGACTTCGCGCGAAGCGCTGGCCAAGGCACGACTCGCTTTTGGCGATGGCACCCTGATTTTGTCAAACCGCCCCACCGCATCTGGCGTCGAGGTCGTCGCAACTGCGGAAGACACACTGGCGGCGCTGGACCACTCGGAATCCTTTGCGAATCGGAGCAAGGATCAGGCGCCCCAGCGTCGCCCGCTGCCCGTGAGCGCCCCCGAATCAAGAAACCAGGTCGAGGATGACGCCGCCCAGTTGGCCATGAGCACACTGTCGTTTCAGGACTATGTGCGCGAAAGGATGCTGCGCCGCCGCCATGAAGCCATGGCAGGCCGGACTGAGGCGGCTGTCATGGCGGAAGTGGAACCACCCCGCGCTGCGCCAGTGAATGCACGGATCACCCCCCCCCTGGAATTTGAGCCGCGACCCCACGTCCAGGCGGCTCCCGTGCGGAAGTCGGCCCCGGTTCTGACCCCATCCCATGCACCGGCGATGTCACAGGGCATCGTGGACGAACTTCACGCCATGAAAGCCTTGATTGAAGACCGCTTCAACACGCTGACCTGGCTGGGGCAAGCACGCCAGCATCCCATTCAGTCCAATCTGATGCTCAAATTGATTCGCGCGGGCTATTCGCCCACCCTGGCGCGGACCATTCTGGAGCGGATGCCGGAGGAAATTGGCGCTGCCGAGTCGGTGCGCTGGGTCATGGATATTCTGGAACGCAACCTGAAGACCGATGCAGCAACCCTCCCCCTCCAGGAAGAGGGCGGGACCTACGCGCTGGTGGGAGCGACCGGTGTTGGCAAGACCACCACAGCCGCCAAGCTGGCCGGCCTGTGTGCACGCAAGCACGGTCCGGCCAGCGTCGGACTCATCACACTGGATACCTATCGCGTCGGTGCACACGAGCAACTTCGGACTTACGGCCGCATGCTCGGTGTTGTGGCCCACCTCGCCCATGACCGTGCGGCACTGCAAGACCTGTTGAACCTGCTTGGCAACAAGAAAATGGTTCTGATTGACACGACCGGTCTCGCACCAAACGACCCGCGCAAACGGGGCATGCTGGACGTTCTTGATCTGCCAGGGGTGAACCGCTTGCTGGTACTCAACGCAGGCGGTCACGGTGACACGCTGGACGATGTGGTTTCATCATTCAAATCCAACGGGGTACAGCAGGCAGTCCTGTCCAAGATCGACGAGGCCGCCAAACTGGGCCCCGCTCTGGATGCCACCATTCGTCACCAACTGGTATTGCGGGGTGTCACGATGGGCCAGAAAGTGCCCGAGGACTGGGAAGCCGCCGATGCCGCCAAACTGGTGCGCATGTCCATGCGCTCGGCGACCAAGTCCGCATTCGATCCCACGGTTGCCGATCTGGGCTTTATCTTTACCCAGCCAGCCCCATCCCATATCGGAAGACTCGATGCTTGACATGTGCGTCAACCAGGGCGCGGGGTTGCAGAGCATTGCGCTGCAGGCGGCGCCTCGTGTGATTGCCATGGCCAGCCACGGCGATCAGCAAGGCGAACTGCCCTTGCTTTGGAGTCTGTGTTCCACCCTGGTTGGTTTTGGCTACCCAGTCGCAGTCCTGGACGCCACGACGGCCGAATCGGACGACAACCCGGGCTTGGTCCAACTGCTGGAAGACGGTTGCTGGCGCGGTGACGAGAGCACCGAACCATTGTCCTGGTCTGTCATTCCAGCGGCGCTTGGACTCCAACAACTGGGCTTTCAAAAATCGGGGCAGGCGCTCCCGCTGGATCCCCTGGTCGGTCTGTTTCAGAACTTTGGCGTCATTGTCATTTACGCCCGGGCAGAGGTTTTGACCGTCTTATTGCCAAATAGCGAAATCGAGCCGCTACTCACCGTGTCACCTGTCAAAATGTCATCTGTAACTGCCTACCAGGCACTCAAGCAAATGTTGCTCAACGCCAACCTCAGACCAACTGTCGCCAATATTGTGTGTGAGCCCGTATTGAATACCGCCATGGCAAACCATTCTCCATTGAAGAATTTGCAGGAATGTGCATTGACATTTCTGGATTACCGGCTTGACTCGCTGGCCGTACGGGCGCTGCAACCGCAGGAGTGCCGCGCTGACGACATGCACAGACTGGCCTCTCGACTTCTGGAAAATGCCATGCCGCTTCACCGTAACCATTTTGTGGGGAGTCACTGATGTACACCGCCAATGGGCAACTGGACCGCAATGCCATGATCAGGCAATACCAGCCGTTGGTTCGTCGCCTGGCGCACCACATGATGGCCAAGTTACCCGCGAACGTGCAAGTGGATGACCTGATCCAGGTGGGACTCATCGGCTTGTCCGAGGCCTTGACCCGGTACGAAGCTGCACAGGGCGTTCAGTTTGAAACCTTTGCCACACAGCGCATTCGCGGCGCCATGCTGGATGAACTGCGCGGCAATGACTGGATGTCCCGTGGCTCCCGCAAGAGCCAAAAGGAAATCGAGCAGGCATTGCGCCGGCTTGAACACCAGTTGGGACGCACGCCGCTGGAAAGCGAAATCGCGGCCGATCTGGGCCTGAGCCTCGTCGACTATCAAACCCTGCTCGGGAAAGTGCGGGGAACACAACTTGTCTACCTCGAAGATATGGCCCGTGGCGCCGAAGACGAGGACAGCTTCCTGGACCGCCACGTGGGGGACAGCGAAGCGGACCCGATGAACATGTTGCGAGACCAGCGCTTGCGTCAGGCTTTGGTCGCCGCCATCAAGAACCTACCGGAACGCGAACAGCACATCATGAGCATGTACTACGAAAAGGACATGAACCTCAAAGAGATCGCGGCAGTGCTCGACGTCACTGAGTCACGAATTTGCCAGTTGCACAGCCAGTCAATTGCCCGGCTGCGCGCCAAGATGCGGGCGCACTAGTTGCGCCAGACTCTGCGGGTCACCGCAGGTCTGTAACTAAGACAATGCGAGGAGTGGCCTGGCTCAGGCCGATGGGGTGGCCCGCCTCAGGCGGCCAGGTACTTGAATGCGCCCGTTTGCTTGCCGGGACTCCCGTAGGGGCCGGAAACTTGGGCATAGGTGGCATTTTGGATGGCCGGAACTATGGCATTCAAGGCGCGCTCAACCAATACCGTCCGGCGGATCAACGTCTCCCTTCGAGTGGCCATGCCATCCGCCAGGCTCTTCAACCTCAGATTCAAATCCCGGTTCTTGAGATCAACCGGTGTTAGCCGCTGCAACAATCCAGAGAAACCGATCGCTGCTTGCTGCAGGGCGGCACTGGCCGCTGCCAGTGCAATCGGTTCACCGCTCACAAGCGCCGCCGACACGTCCTTGAAATGGTGTTCAACTTCAGTCAGTGCTTCTGCTAGGTGAGGAGGGAGCGTCATTCTGACTTCAAAAAAATAAGGTGAATCGGGCTCAATTCCGGGTGCGATTGAGCATTTCCTGGGCGTTGGCCAGCAATTTGTCGGCGATGGCTTCAGGGTTCACCACATAGGTACCATTTTGAATGGCCGCTCGCACCGTCTTGACTTTTGCCATATCGACGTCTGCCGACTCGCCGGATTTGGCGGCTCCCATCGTGCGCGCCAAAGTCGACACCGTGACCGCCACGCCTGCAGATTGGGTGCTCTTGGCTGCCACCGCATTTGCAGTCGAACTCGCACTCTGACCGCCCTTGGAAGGGGTGGGTGTTGCAGTGGTACTGACCGGAATCAGATTATCGGAAGGTTGACCTATTTTCATTGTGCTCTCCAAAACTACCAGATATGTAGCCTCGTACGATCACTATCGGCGTAATTTCGCGTGACTTTAGCCTTATTTGCACGGGATTGGAAGGCTTCATAACTCCAGCCTCACTGTGCGACCATCCAGTACCACGCCTGACATCACCCGCCCGTTGTCCATTCTGACCCGTGCAGCCTGCCCGACCACACCGGCCGACAGGGCTTGTCCATCCGATGTGACCTGGAACCCGGCCCCCTGCGCGACAACGCGAACCTGGGTGCCTGCCTGAAAAACCTGCGCCGGCTTGATCATCCCCTGCCGCATTGCCTGTCCTGTCGTCAACGCCCTGGACGCCACCTGCCCCACCCATTGAGACGCATTGCTGACAATAGGGCTGGCTTCCTCGGCCCAATCGACCTCTGCCTCGATCGCGTCGGCCTCCGTCAATACCGCTCCTGGCGCCACGTTGCCCTGGACCACCCAGGCCAGGCCATAGGCCCTGACGGTCACAGGCAGAAAGACATTCCATTTGGCACTGCCCTCCAGGCAGCGAAGACCGAGACGGGTTTTCCCCCACAGGCGGGTTCCCACCGGGATATAGGGCTCAATCCTTGCGCACGGAGCCAGTCGGAGCCGGCTGTCAAGCTCGCCAACAGCGACTTCCATGCGAAGTGGCGCCGCCCCCGCTGGGCGAATATTCGACACCGCGTTGTCCAGCCATCGCTGCGTCGTGGCGATGAATTCGGGCTTGCCGCCATCGGCCTGGGCAACGGCCGGTGTCGGGGCACTCCAGACAACACTAAAGGCAACAACCAGCCCCAATGCCGTGGGCATCTGGCGAGTCGGATTGAAAAGTATTTTGAACATGGCGCCCTGACAGTCGTGTACCAATGACTATAGAAAGGGCCCGGCGGGATAAAACACTCAAGTAACGGCGGTTTCCCCCGTTATTAAAGACATCGGAAATTAAAGTATTTCCCATAATTGCCTCACATCGCAACCTGCAGCCACTGCCGCGGGGTCCGATAACCGAAAGTTGAGGTGCTTCATGTTCGCAAATATGACCAGTGGTCTGGACTTCCATTCGAAGGCCCTGGTGTTGCGCGCCGAACGGCAGCGGGTTATTGCCAGCAACATTGCCAACGCCGACACGCCAGGCTATGTGGCCCGCGACGTCGACTTCAAGGCCGCCATGAGCAATGCCACTGGCGGCGGCCTGACTGCCGGCACCAGCAATCACCAAAACGGCGGCTCCAGCGGCACGACCCATGCCAGACACATTCCCTTGTCGGGTGGCGCCATCGGAACCCTGGGCGGCACATCGACCCTGGCCTACGCCGCTCAAAGCCAGCCCAGCCTTGACGGCAACAGTGTTGACCTTGACCGCGAGCGCGCCAATTTTGTGGACAACTCCGTGCGATACGAGGCAACCCTTCGCTTTATTAACGGCCAGTCCAAGACAATCTTGAGCGCCATTCAGGGCCAGTAAACCTGATCACGCCTGCGGAGACCCCTTATGTCCATGTTTTCCATATTCAATGTGTCCGGCAGCGCGATCAGCGCGCAGTCGCAGCGCCTCAACGTCGTCGCCAGCAATCTGGCCAATGCAGACGCCGTGGCCGGCCCCGACGGGCAAGGCTACAAAGGCAGGCAGGTGGTGTTTGAGACCACGCCCATGGGCTCGGATGCATCTTCCGGCGTGCGGGTATCCGCCATCAAGGAAAGCAATGAACCCTTGCGCAAGGTGCACAACCCAAGTCACCCCTCGGCCGATGCAGAGGGGTATGTGACGCACTCCAACGTGAATCCGGTGGAAGAAATGGTCAACATGATTTCAGCCTCGCGCTCTTACCAGAACAACGTCGAAGTCATGAACACGGCCAAGACACTGCTGCTCAAAACCCTGCAAATGGGTCAGTAAACATTACACAAGGGTTTTGCCATGCTTACCGCCACCACCGCATCTACAACCACGACGGGTACCGCCACGTCCGGCACCACGACGGCCGCCAGCGACGCCAACGCGTCGCAGGATCGTTTCCTGAAATTGCTGGTTGCGCAGCTCAACAATCAGGACCCGATGAACCCGATGGACAACGCGCAGATGACCAGCCAGATGGCGCAGATCAACACGGTCACCGGCATTCAGCAGGTCAATGAGACCCTGAAAAGCATGGCGACACAGTTCACCTCGCTGCAGGTGCTGCAAGGCTCCTCCATGGTCGGCCACAACGTCCTGATTGAAAGCAACACCTTGACCAACAGTGCCGGCGTGGCCAGCGGCGCGGTTGATCTGGCGAGCAAGGCCGATGCGGTCAAGATTGACATCCTGTCGTCCGGCGGGCAGATCCTGGACACCTTCGACCTGGGCGCGCTGGACGCCGGCAGGCAGTCCTTTGACTGGGATTCGTCTGCCTACACAGGTACCGGCGCACCGAGTTTTCGGGTGACCGCCACCCTGGCCGGTCAGGCTGTCGCCACGACATCTTTGGCCCGCGACACGGTCGTGTCGGTGGGCAGCGAAAACGGCGCCATGACGGTGCAACTACAGGGCCGTACAGCAGTGCCCTATGACAGCATCAAGGCCATTCTCTAGACCTCAGCACAGATTAAAAGGAACACACCATGTCATTTCAAACAGGTCTCTCAGGCTTGAACGCCTCCAGTCGCAATCTCGACGTGATCGGCAACAACATCGCCAACGCCAACACGACGGGGATGAAGGCATCGCGCGCAGAGTTTGCTGACGTGGTTGCATCCTCTCTTGGCGCCGGTAGCAACGGAGGCGCGGGCATTGGCGTGTCCGTTGCCACCGTTTCACAGCAGTTTTCCCAAGGCAGCATCAACGTCACAGGCAACAATCTTGACGTCGCGATCAATGGGGGTGGGTTCTTTCAACTGGAAATGCCCGATGGCACTTCCGCCTATACGCGGGATGGCTCGTTCAAGCTGGACAAAGACGGCAATATCATGACGAATTCAGGTGCCAAAGTCCTGGGGAACCAGATCGACGCGCTTGGCAACATACTCGTCGGGAACGCCCCCACCCCTTTGAGCCTGCCCACATCTGCGCCCATCCCGGCCAATGCGACGACGGCCATCGCGACCGAATTCAATCTGGATGCGCGTGCGCCCATTGCCGCTTCGGTGGCTCCACCCACCCCACGAACCACCTACGGAACGTCGTTGACGGCTTACGACTCGCAAGGTGTCCCGCTTCCAGTCACGCTGTATTTCAGCAAGGTGACTCCGGCGACAGCCGGCACAGATGAATGGGCCGTTTACGACTCCCCGGCGGGCGCCACGGTTGGATCACTGATATTCGACGCGACCGGCAAACTGACAAGCTCGACGGTGGGCAGCCTGACACTGACGCCCGCAGCGCCCAGCATTGTCCCGCCCTTTCCCGTCACAACGGACTTCAGCAAGGCGACTCAATATGGCACCTCCTTTGCCGTCTCCAACCTGACCCAGGACGGCTACACGTCGGGTGAGTTCGTGGGCATGAATATTGGTGAGAACGGGATCATCACGGCACGTTACTCAAACGGCCAGACACAGGCGTCCGGGCAGATCGCTCTGGCCGAGTTCCGCAATGTGCAGGGGCTTACCCCCATCGGAGGAAACGACTGGGTTTCAACCTTCGCCTCCGGAGCAGCTGTTCAAGGCACTCCCGGCCAGGGAAAATTCGGAGGCCTTCGCTCTGGTGCGCTGGAAGAATCCAACGTCGACCTGACCGGGGAACTGGTCAACATGATGGTGGCGCAGCGTGCCTATCAGGCCAATGCGCAGACGATCAAAACGCAGGATCAGGTGCTGTCAACACTGGTCAATCTGCGCTGACCACCCCCTCACTCTTACCAACTTCTGAACAGGACCCGCCATGGATCGTCTCATCTATACCGCGATGACAGGAGCCAACGCGGCTGCCCATCGGCAGGGCGTTCTGTCCAACAACCTCGCCAACGCGTCCACCAACGGCTTTCGGGCCGAGTTGTCCACCTTTCGGGCCGTGCCAGTGCGTGGCGACGGCGCGCCCACGCGCGTGTTGGCACTGGAGGCCACCGCAGGCCATCTGGATACGCCGGGGGCGGCACAACGAACCGGGCGCAGCCTGGACGCCATGACCACCGGCAATTCATGGTTTGGTGTGCAGGCACTGGACGGCACGGAATCCTATACGCGTAACGGCTCTTTTGCAGTGTCGTCCGAGGGCACTTTGATGACCAGCGGCGGACTCACCGTTCTGTCCGATGGCGGCTCCCCCATCTCCGTGCCGGCCGGCGCTGAAGTCGCCATCGGTTTTGACGGCAACCTGAGCGCCAAAGTGGGCGACCAGCCCTCCACCAGCGTCGGGCGCCTGAAACTGGTGACCCCCACCGCCGACGACCCCCTGAAGCGAGGCAACGACGGTCTGTTCCGTGCGGCTTCGGGTGACCCCTTGCCCAATGACACGAACGCCCGCGTTCAGGTGGGTGCGCTGGAGGGATCCAACGTGAACCCGATCGAAACCATGGTCGGAATGATCCAGACCGCACGCCAGTTTGAGGTGCAGATGCGCCTGCTTCAAACCGCCGAATCCAATGACCGGTCAGCCGGCCAGCTGCTGGGCCTGCAAGGCTAAGCCGGCTGTGCACTCCGGTTCATCCAACACAACCAAGTAGCCAAGGACACCATCATGATCAACTCTCTTTGGATCTCCAAGACCGGCATGGAAGCCCAGCAAATGCAGCTGGACGTGATTTCCAACAACCTGGCCAACGTATCGACCAACGGGTTCAAACGTGCCAGCGCCGTGTTTGAAGACCTGATGTACCAGAACCTGCGCCAGACTGGCTCCAGCAGTTCCGAACAGTCCCAGTTGCCGACCGGCCTCCAGGTGGGTCTGGGGGTGCGCACCGTGGCCACCAGCCGTTCATTTTCGCAAGGGGCGCTGCAGCAGTCCGGCAACAAGCTGGATGTGGCGGTGCAGGGCAATGGCTTCTTTCAGGTCACCATGCCCGACGGCACCACCAACTACACACGCGACGGCTCCTTCCAGGTTGACTCGCAGGGGCGACTGGTGACCGCCACCGGACTTCCCATTGCGAATGGAGTGACGGTGCCAGCGAACGCCACCAGCATTGCCATTGGCGGTGACGGCACCGTCACGGCCCAGGTTCCGGGCAACACGACACCACAGGCGATTGGCACCATCGCCCTGGCCAGCTTTATCAACCCGGCAGGCCTCGACCCGAAGGGGCAAAACCTGTATGCCGAAAGCCCCGCGTCCGGCCAGCCCAACAGCGGCACGCCCGGCTCAGATGGTCTGGGCGCTTTGATGCAGGGCTATGTGGAGACCTCCAACGTCAACGTGGTGCAGGAGCTGGTCACCATGATTCAAACGCAGCGGGCTTACGAGATGAATTCCAAGGCGATCCAGACCTCCGACCAGATGCTGCAAAAGCTTGGCCAGTTGTGAAAGCCATCATGAATCCAGTCACCTCCCTCCTGCGCAGCTTCGGCCTGGCGCTGGGCGCCGGCCTGCTCTGCGCCGCCTGCGGCTCCCTGCCGCAAACCGCAAAAGTGGATTTCGCGGAGCCCGTGACTGTGCAGCCCATAGCGGCACGGGCAGCGCCTGCAGACAGACCCGCCACCGGCGGCCTGTTCCATAAAGTGAGCTATCGACCGGCTTTTGAAGATCCACGTGCACGCGCCATCGGCGACACCATCACGATCCAGATCGTTGAGAAGGTGACAGCCAGCCAGGTTTCGAAATCAACCGCCAATCGAACAAGCTCGGGCTCTGCCAGCGTCTCTGCATTCCCGCTGCTGTCGCCGCTCGACCTGGCCAACCTGAAGGCAGGCGTAGGAACCGCATCCGCCAATGATTTCTCCGGCAAGGGCGGCACCGAAAGCGCCAACACCTTCTCCGGCACGATCACCACCACTGTGGTGGACGTCTTGCCCAACGGCCACATGGTCGTCACGGGAGAGAAACAGATTGGCGTGAACCAGAACGTGGACGTCATGCGGTTTTCCGGCACGGTCGATCCGCGCGTCGTGCAGCCGGGCAGCATTGTCAACTCAACACAGGTCGCCAATGCGCGCATCGAATCCAAGGGACGGGGTGCACAGGCCGAGGCGCAGACAGTTGGCTGGTTAACACGGTTCTTTTTCAGCTTTCTTCCCTTCTAAAGCTGTTGAGAATAGTGCCGAGGGGTAACCAAGCATGCACACCAGTCACACACCACCAAAGATTCGCCTGTTCTGGCCACTGGCAGCGCTGTGGCTGCTCGGCAGTCTCTTTGTCGCGGAAATGGCCTACGCCAGCCGCATCAAGGAAGTGGCGGCAGTGGAAGGTGTGCGAAGCAACCAGTTGACCGGCTTCGGTCTGGTCGTTGGACTGGATGGCACGGGCGACCAGACCACCCAGATGCCCTACACATCGCAGGGCATCAACAACTATCTGCAACAACTTGGCATCACGCTGCCTGCGGCGTCCGTCTCCCAGCTGCAGCTCAAGAATGTGGCGGCTGTTCTGGTCACCGCACAACTGCCCGCCTTCGCCAGGCCGGGCCAAGCCATCGACGTCAATGTCTCGTCGATGGGGAACTCCAAATCACTTAAGGGCGGGATGCTGATCACGACGCCACTCAAAGGCGCCGATGGTGAGGTCTATGCGCTGGCCCAGGGCAACCTGATCGTGGCCGGTGCCGGCGCAGCGGCCGGGGGCAGCAAGGTTCAAATCAACCACCTCAGTGCCGGGCGAATTCCGGGCGGGGCGCAGGTGGAACGGATTGTTCCCACCCCTTTGCTTGAAGGCACCAGCATCAACCTGGGGCTGGAGGCGTCTGACTTTCAGACCGCGCGTCGGGTGGCCCAGGCGATCAACAAGCGTTTTGGGGAAGGCTCGGCCCGGGCGCTGGATGGGCGTACTGTCAAGGTCAATGCCCCCATGGAGTCGGACGCACGGGTTTCATTCATTGCCGAGATGGAAGAACTGCCACTGGAGTCCTCCGTGCCTTCGGCCAAGGTCGTCATCAACTCCCGCACCGGCTCCGTCGTGCTCAACGGGGCTGTGACCCTGGGGGCGTGTGCCATTGCCCACGGCAACCTGTCCGTCAGCATCACCACGACACCCATGGTCAGTCAGCCCAATGCCCTGTCGACGGGTGGACAGACCGTGGTGACCGAGAAAAGCAATATCCAGATCCGGCAGGAACCCGGCATGTTGATTCAACTGCCGGTCGCAACGCAGCTGTCGGAAGTCGTGCGCGCCTTGAACGCGTTGGGTGCCACGCCGCAGGATCTGCTGGCCATTTTGCAGGCCATCAAGGCGGCTGGCGCCTTGAACGCGGAGCTGGAGGTCATCTAGCATGAGCTACGGGCAACTCCCTGGTGCATCCGGTTCGCTGGCCGCCGACGCGCGCTCGCTCAACAACCTGAAGCTGCAGGCGGGAGAAAAAACGCCCGCCGCCATAAAGGAAGCCGCCAAACAGTTTGAGTCGCTGTTCATGCGCGAGCTCATCAAAAGCATGCGCGAAGCCACCATGAAATCCGGGCTGATGGACAGCCCGGGCGGTGACCTGGGTGCCGATCTGCTGGACCAGCAGTTTGCGGTGCAGATGTCCGGCCAACCCGGCGGGCTGTCCGACCTGATTGCGCAACAGCTGTCGCGCCAGATGGGCATGAGCGAGCCGGGCGCTGGCGGCTCCGACAAAAAGGCACCTGTGTCGTCCATCAGCGCCAGAAGCCAGGCATCCTCGGTCGCCGCCTACGCGGCCCATGCCCCGACACCTGCGGCAACAACCAGCCAAAGCAGTTTTGTGCAACGGCATACCGAGGCGGCCGCCAGGGCGGAAAAAGCCAGCGGCATTCCCGCTGGCTACATGCTGGGCCAGGCGGGCCACGAAACCGGCTGGGGAAAACACGAGATCAAGATGAAGGGCGGTGCCCCGTCCTTTAACCTGTTTGGCATCAAGGCTGGCGCCGGCTGGACCGGCAAGGTGGCGGAAATCACCACCACAGAATTCGTCAATGGGGCCGCCAAAAAGACCGTGGCCAAGTTCCGGGCTTATGACTCGTACGAAGACTCCTTCAAGGACTACGCACGCCTCATCACCCAGACACCCCGCTACGCCCAGGCCAGTCAGCAAACCAGCTCGCCGCTCGCATTCGCATCCAGCCTGCAGAAAGCGGGCTACGCGACCGACCCGGACTACGCCACCAAACTCAGCCGGGCCATCAACACCACGATGCGGCTGCAACGCGGTCAATTTGAGAGCCAGAACGCATGAGTGGCATTCTTAATGTGGGCACCCGTGCCCTCCAGGCGAACCAGGTGGCACTGCAGACGGCCGGCAACAACATTGCCAACGTCAACGTACCGGGCTACTCGCGCCAGACCGTGGTCATGCGAACCGTTGAGGGTCAGTTCAGCGGCGCTGGCTACGTTGGCAAAGGGGTGGGCATCCAGACCATCCAGCGCAACTTCAGCGCCTTCCTGACGCGCCAGTCTGCGCTGGCCGGTTCGACCCAATCGGCCGACAACATCCGGGCAGACAAGCTCAAGCAGCTTGAAGGCGTCTTTGAAGGGGGCGCCAACGGTTTGGGTGCCGCAGTCAACGACATGCTCAATGCATTTTCTGATGTGGCCAGCGCCCCAACCGACCTCACGGCCCGCACGGTGGTGCTCACCCGGGTGGACGAGACTGCGGCGCGCATGCGCGCCTCATCCCAACGTCTCGATGAACTGCAACAAGGCGTCTCGCAAGAGCTTGTGCAAAAGGCCAACGCGATCAACAGCCTGGCGCAGAGCATTGCCGACATCAATGGCCAGATCGCCCGCGTTCAAGGCTCGGGACAACCACCCAACGACCTGCTGGACAAACGCGATCAAATGGTGCGCGACCTGAATGGCTACGTGCAGACCAGCTCCATCGCGGCCGACGACGGTACCGTGGGGATTTTCATTGCGGGCAGTCAGGCGCTGGTACTGGGAACAACGGCATCTTCCGTTTCAATCGTGGCAGACGATTTCGGCGACCCCCTGAAAAGCAAACTGGCCATCACCAGCAATGGTCAGTCCGTCGCGCTGGATGAAAACACCCTGGGTGGCGGCGAGGTGTCGGGCTTGCTCCGTTTTCAAAACACCGATTTGGTGGAGGGACGTAATCTGCTGGGCCGGCTCACGCTGGCGGTGACGACCGCCATGAACGAGCAGCACGCGCTGGGCGTCGATCTGGATGGCGTCAAGGGTGGCAACCTGTTCACGCCCCCCGTCATCACCAACAACGTATTCAAGCCAGCTCAGGCTGCCCCGCCCGCCCCCTTTGTCGCGCTCAATACCGGCACGGCCAACCTGACACTGTCCATCAGTGACACCAGCAAGTTTGCGGCCTCTGACTACGAGGTGAACTTCTCGTCAACCACCGCGGGCACCATTACACGACGCTCGGATGGCATGGTTTTCAGTTTCCCCCAGACGCCCCCTGCCGTGTCACCGGTATTGGCCACGCTGGACGGACTGAATATCTCCATGCCCTCCGGCACACCGGCTGCCGGCGACCGCTTCCTGCTCAAGCCCTTCAGCACCTCGGCCAGCAAAATCAGCAGCGAGTTTTCCACGCCCCGTTCGCTGGCGGTAGCCAGCCCGGTGGCGGGCGCCATGGGTGCCACCAACACCGGAAGTCTGCAACTGTCTTCGCTGCAGGCGCGCAGCAATCCCATAGCAGTGACGCCGGTTACGATCACCTTCACGGGCACCAACAGCTACACCCGCAGCGACTATGCCGGCCCTCTCAGTCCTTTCACTTACACGTCGGGTACGGTCATTGAAGGCACGGTGCCCGCCACCTCGCCACTGAGCCAATGGTCTCTCGTCCTGCAAGGGTCTCCGAAAGCTGGCGACACTTTCACGGTTGAGCCGCAGCCCCTTGCCAACCGCAACATGAACGCCGGTAACGCCAGCGCCATGCTGGGCCTGCGCGATGTGGCCATGTTTGACGGCGGGGCGCTGACCGACGGCTACGCCGGTCTGATTGCCCAGATCGGCATTCGCTCGCAGAGCGCCAATTACTCAGCCAAGGTCTCGAGCTCGATCGCCGCCAACCTGGAGACCGACCGGACCGGGGTCTCGGGCGTCAATCTGGACGAAGAGGCCGCCAAACTGCTGCAATACCAGCAGGCTTACCAGGCCTCGGCCAAGATGATCCAGATTGCACAGAGCATTTTCGACACCCTGATTCAAACCGTGGGCCGCTAACGCGGCGCCGCGCAGGAGCAAGCAACATGACAACTTCATTTTCCCGGCTCGGTTCCGCCAACACCTACGACAACGCGTTGCGCAACATCTCAAACCGGCAGTCTGCACTGTCCAGCCTGCAGGAGAATCTCACCTCGGGCAAAAAAGTGGTACGTGCCAGCGACGACCCAACGAGCGCAGCGCAGGCCGAACGGGCACTGAACCGGATCAGCCGTATCCAGACCGACCAGCGGGCCCTGGAGTCGCAACGCAACTCGATTGTCATGGCCGAAAGCACATTGGGCGATGTCACCAATGCCCTGCAGAACTTCCGCGAACTGGTGGTGACTGCCGGCAACGGCACCCTGACCGCAGCCGATCGAAAGACTATTGCGCTGCAGCTCACCGGTCTGCGTGACCAAGTGTTTGCCCTGGCCAATTCCAAGGACACCAACGGACGACCCCTGTTCAGCGCGCTGGGCAGCGCCCTGGCGCCGTTCGTTGGCCCGACAGCGCCGCCACAGGATTACACCTTCAACGGCCTGCCTGGGCAATCGGCCAGCAATGAGGTGGCGATACCTTTTACGCTGGACGGCGACAGCGCGTTCATGCACCAGGCAACCCGCGATGCGGTCTTCAATGCCACCGTGGGCAGCATTTCGGCAGGCCGTCAACTGTCGACCGACAGCGTCGTCATCACCAACCCAGGCGTTGCCGCAAGTACGGCACAGCTCGCCTTTGCCGCCTCAGGCGGCCTGCAGGACTACCCGTCGTACACCATCGCCTTCACGGCAGTGGACACCACCACCACGCCCGGCACCACCACGGCGACCTACAGCATCACCGAGAATCCAGCGGTCTCGGGTGCGATTGCTCCGGTCACGGTGAGCTACCCCACCAACAAGAGCATTGCAGTGACTGCCATGCCGGGCCTGTCCCTCACGATCACCGGCACGCCTGCCGTGGGCGACACCGTCACCGTCGAACCCAGCCCCAGCATCTTCAGCGTGCTCGACAACGCGATTCGGGATATCGGCAGCGCCGCCAACGGCAATGCGGCTACCCAGGCTGTCAGCCAGGCGTTGGGCAACATCGACATCGGCATGGGCCGCGTTTCGGCAATACGGGGCCAGGCCGGCGACTTGCTCAACCGCGCGGACAGCATCAGCGCCAATCAGGACAAGCGCTCGATCCAGCTCGAAGCGGATCGCTCGCGCGCGGAAGACCTCGACATGGTCAAGGGCATCTCGGACTTCCAGAAAGAGCAGACCGGCTACCAGGCGGCGCTGCAGTCCTACGCGCAAGTGCAAAAACTTTCCCTGTTCAACTACATCAGCTGACACCATGGCGAAAACGGTTCTTGGCAGCGTCTCACTCGGATACCAGCTGCTCTGGAACCAGCTGCGCCAGCTGGGCGGCGTTCAGCTGTTCGTCGGCGCGGACGACACCGCCCCCGTGGATGCCCCCCATCTGTTGAGCGCGCTGGATGAATCGTGGTCCGGGCAGGCACCCACCTTGTTGTTGTCCGTACAGTCGCCCCGGCTACTGGCTGACATGCTGGATCACGGCACCGCGGACAGTCCGTGGATTGAAGTGCATGAGTCGCTACTGCGTGACCCAGCCATGGCCCAGCGGGCTCACCGGGCGCACCAGCGCGGCATGAAGCTTATCTGGCGTGGCGAACCTGGACAACGGCCCAGCGCGGCACTGGCATCCTGCTTCCTGCGCAATATGGTGGCCCTGACCGCAGAGGAAGCACTGGCGGGTCTTCGGGTGTCCCTGCGCAAACACAATGGCACTGACGCCAGCCAGTCAAGCAAGGTCACCAGCCCGGTACTGGCCGGTCAGATCTACGAGGCGGTTGCCAGCCGGGTGCTGACCGAGCATTGCCTGGACGAACAGAAGGCCTGGGGCGTGGCGGGCTGGCCCATGGAGGACGTACTGCATGGGTATCGGCAACAAAGAATCCAGCCCGGGCACCGCGCGATCGTCCGCTTGACGGAGGCCATCGACGCCGATGATTCCGTGGAGCATATCGAGCTCATCCTGAGTGAAGAACCAATCCTGGCCTATCGCTTCATGCGTTACGCCAACTCTGCCGGTTTGGGCCTGCGCACCGGGATCGATTCCATACGACACGGACTGATGGTGCTGGGCTTGTCGCAGCTTCGGTCCTGGCTGCTGGAACAGCTGCCCCATGCCACCAGCGATTTGAACCTGCAGCCGGTGCGGACGGCCCTGGTGCTGCGGGCCCGCCTGATGGAGCAACTGCTTGACGCCGGTGACGGCAACGATTTGCGCCGCGAGGTTTACCTGTGCGGCTTGCTGTCGCAGATGGACCTGATGCTGGGGGAACCCCTGAATGCAGCGCTCGCACGCTTCCCGGTATCGGAACGCGTCACATCCGCCATCCTGGACCATTCGGGCCCCTACGTGCCTTATCTGGAAATGGCCACGGCCCTGGAGTCTGCGAACACGCAGGCCACCCGCGTCCTGTGCGATTTGCACCGGATGAACCTCGAAGAGGTCAACCGGGCCCTGCTGCGCACGCTGTCCAATGCCAGACCACATCCCGCCAAGGGCCTGCTGCTGGTGTAAGGAGCGAGGCGCGCGTCCTCACAGCGTAGCGCGTATGGCAGCGAAGGTTTTCCAGAACGGCGCTTCCTGCGTCGTTGCAAAGTTGATCCGCATCAGCGTGCTGGGCTGGCGGCTGGCATGAAACAGGGCGCCCGGGGCCAACAGATAGCCCACGTCGAGCATGCGCTGCGCCAGCGTGTCGGTGTCCACGCCGGCGTCCACCCAGCCAAACAGCCCCGCCGGCGGCGCGGCAAAACTGCAGCCATGCGCCAGCGCCAGCTTGACGCTGCGGGCACGGGCCAGATCCAGCCGGGTCCGTATGCGCTCGGCATGGCGACGCAACTGCCCCTGGTCAATGCACCAGGCGAGCGACTTCTCCAGCAGCGCGGGCGTGGTCAGCGTCGCCAGCAATTTGGTGTCCAGTAGCTGCTCAACCAGCGCCGGGGGCGCGGCCATGAAACCGACACGCCAGCCCGGCGCCAGGATTTTGGCGAAGCCGCTCACGTAGATCGTGCGCTGCAGGCCATCGAGTGCGCACAGGCGCGTGGCATGTTCGGGTGCGATGTGGCTGTAGGTGTCGTCTTCAACGATATGAAAGTTGTGCGCATTGGCCAGTTGCAGCACGCGGTGCGCGCTGCCCGGCGTCAGGCAATAACCCGTGGGGTTGTGGAACACGCTGACACTCACAAACAGCTTCGGTGCATGCAATTCGCAATAGCGCGACATCACCGCCAGATCAGGGCCATCGGCGCGGCGAGGCACCGGCAATATGCGCATGCCCAGGGCCGCCAGGCGGGCAAATTCGATCGCCCAGCCAGGCTCCTCCACCATCACATAGTCGCCCGCCCGCAGCAGGGTGCGGCTCACGATGTCCAGCGCGTGGGTGGCGCCGACCGTGGTGATGATCTGCTCGGGTGCGGCATGCACATTCAAACCGACCAGTTTTTGTGACAGGGACCGGCGCAATCCGGAATCGCCGGCGGGCTCGCCGTACTGCAGCGAAAACGCATGCAAGGCGCGCGTGCTGGTGACGCGGCGCACGGCGGCGGCCATGAAACTGGTCTCCAGCCAGTCCGGCGGGAACACGCCCATGCCGGGCTGGGGCTTGTCGCTGCTGCCATGGAACATGCCGCGAATCAGGGCCGTCGCATTGACCGGCACGTGCTGCGCCTGAAAGCCGCCCCTGACACCCGGCCGAGGATTTTCTTTTGCTATTAAATTGATAGCCGATTGCACAATGGATTCGGGGGCTAGAGTCCGTTCCCGCACAAAAAATCCACGATTCCGGCGCGCCTCCACCAGCCCCTGCGCCAGCAGCTGGTCGTAGGCTGCCACCACGGTGGACGGGCTCACGCCCTGCTGCTGTGCGCACTGCCGCACGGAAGGCAGGCGTGCCCCCGGCGCCAGCAGGCGGCTGGCGATGCGTTCGGCAAAGCGGCCAGCAAGCTGCTCGGTCAAAGACTGCGACGCCGTCTTCATCAACATGGAGTTCCCCTCAGGTCAGGCTGTGCTGCCAAAACTGGCAATACAGATTGCTAAATTGTTTTCAAAACTGTACTGCCAGTGTGCTGGTTTCAACTATAAAGTCAGACGCATGAACCAGCAAGCCCTACATGACCACCGTTGAATTCACCGCCTTGATGGTGTTGACCACCGCGGCCAGCTTCACGCCCGGCCCCAACACCACGTTGTCCACGGCGCTGGCGGCCAACCTGGGGCTCAAGCACTCGCTGCGTTTTGTGCTGGCGGTGCCGGTGGGCTGGGGCCTGCTCTTCAGTCTGTGTGCCGGTGGCGTGGGGGCCATGGTGGTGGCGCTGCCGCCGCTGCGTATCGGCATTCAGGCGCTGGGCGTCGCCTACCTGCTGTGGCTGGCCTTCAAGCTGGCCCGCTCCGCCACCCTGGCGCAGGCCGACGCATCCCAGCTGAACGTCACCTTCTGGCAAGGCGTGATGCTGCAGTTTCTCAATATCAAGGCCTGGATGCTGGCGCTCACCGTCGTGGCCGGCTGGCTGGCCGGGCGCGAGGACGCAGCCGCCCGGTTTGCCATCATCCTGCCGCTGATGCTGGCCTTTGGCTTGGTGAGTAACCTCACCTATGCCCTGATCGGCTCGCTCTTGCGCGACTGGTTGTCCGGGCCTGCCAACTCAGGTCGTCGCCTGCGCTGGTTCAACCGTTTCATGGCCACCGTGCTGGTGATCACCGCCGCCTGGATGGCCACCTTCTGATGCGATGACGCCAGCACCATGAAGCCGCACGCGCAAGACATACGCAAAGGGCTCTGGCTGGGCGCCCTGGGTGTCGCCATCTTTGCCCTGACGCTGCCCATGACGCGGCTGGCGGTGGGCACACCGGATGCGCCGCAGATGTCCGGCATCTTCCTTGCAGTGGGCCGTGCCGTGATCGCGGCCATTCTGTCGGCTGGCTTTCTGCTGGCCACGCGTGCCCCCTGGCCGCCCCGGGCCGACTGGCTGCCCCTGGGGCTGGTGGCGCTGGGCGTGGTGTTCGGTTTTCCGTTGTGCACGTCGATCGCCATGCGCCATGTCGAGGCGGTGCACGCCAGCGTGATTGTCGGCGTGCTGCCCCTGGCCACCGCGGCGGTGGGTGCCTGGCTGCACCGCCAGCGCCCCTCGATCGGATTCTGGATTTGCGCAGGCCTGGGAACGGCCCTGGTCGTCGCATTTGCTGTCCTGCGCTCCGGCCATGGCGGCCTGACGCTGGCACCGGCCGACGCCCTGCTCTTGCTGGCCATGGCCTGCGCCGCGGTCGGCTACGGCGTGGGGGCGCAACTCTCGCAACGCATGCGGCCCGACTACGTCATCTGCTGGGCGCTGGTCTTTTCTTTACCGTTCAATCTGCCGCTAGCCCTCATGGAATGGCCGCAAGCAGCTATCAAAAATGAAGCATGGGCGGCCTTTGCCTATGTCGCCGTGTTCTCCATGTGGCTGGGCTTCTTTGCCTGGTACCGGGGGCTGGCGCTGGGTGGCACCGTGCGCGTCAGCCAGCTGCAGTTGATGCAACCTTTCTTGTCCATGCTGTTTGCCGTGCCCCTGCTGGGCGAATCGCTGGACGCGGTCACCGCCGGTTTTGGCCTGGCGGTTATCGCGGTCGTCTTTATCGGCCGCAAAATGCCGGTCAGCACCGCCAGATAAACAATTCATACCAGAGGCAACAACACCATGAACACGACTGCAACGCTGAATCCATCCTGGGTGCTGGCCCGACGCGCCGCCAAGATGAACCCCTCCGTGATCCGCGAGATCCTCAAGGTCACCGAGAAGCCCGGCATCATCAGTTTTGCGGGCGGCCTGCCCTCGCCCAAGACTTTTCCGGTGGCCGAGTTCGAAGCCGCCTGCGCCAAAGTCTTGCGCGATGATCCGCAGGGCGCGCTGCAATATGCCGCGAGTGAAGGCTTTGGCCCTTTGCGCGAAATGGTCGCGGCCATGCTGCCATGGAAGGTCGACCCGGCACAGGTTCTGATCACCACCGGCTCACAGCAGGGGCTGGATCTGGTGGCCAAGGTGCTGGTGGACGCCGGCAGCAAAATCCTGGTGGAGTCGCCCACCTACCTGGGTGCCGTCATGGCCTTCACGCCAATGGAGCCCATGGTCGTCAGCGTGCGCAACGACGAGGAGGGCATTGACATCGCCGACCTGAGCGCCAAGGCCAAAGATGCCCGTTTTCTCTACGCCCTGCCCAACTTCCAGAACCCGACCGGGCGCACCATGAGCGAGGCGCGCCGTGCGGCACTGTCAACCCGCGCCGCGGCCCTGGGCCTGCCCATCATTGAAGACAACCCGTATGGCGACCTGTGGTTTGACACGCCGCCCCCCGCACCGTTGACGGCGCGCAATCCGGACGGCTGCATTTACCTGGGCTCGTTCTCCAAAGTGCTGGCGCCGGGCCTGCGGCTGGGCTTCATCGTTGCACCCAAAGCGGTGTACCCCAAACTGCTGCAAGCCAAGCAGGCCGCCGACCTGCACAGCCCCGGCTTCAACCAGCGCCTGATTGCAGAGGTCATGAAGGACGGCTTTCTGGACCGCCACGTGCCCACCATCCGCACGCTGTACAAATCGCAACGCGACGCCATGCTCGAAGCGCTGGCCCGCGAGATGCCAGCCGGCGACCCGGACGCGACGCTCACCTGGAACACGCCGGCGGGCGGCATGTTCCTGTGGGCCCGCCTGCCCGAGGGCATGAGCGCGGTGGACCTGTTGCCTTATGCTGTGGACAAGGGCGTGGCCTTCGTCCCCGGCGCGCCGTTTTATGCCGATCACGGTGACCCGCGCACCCTGCGTCTGTCCTTCGTCACTCCCAGCGTGGAAGAAATCCACCGTGGCGTGGCCGCGCTGGCGGGGGCCGTCAAAGCGTATGCCGCCGAGCTGGACGAGCAGGCCATCAAAGCCTTGACACCATGAAAACCCGCCCCTTCAAACAGGTCGACGTTTTCACCGCCGAGCCCTACCTCGGCAACCCGCTGGCCGTGGTGCTGGATGGCACCGGCCTGAGCGACTTCGACATGCAGCATTTTGCGCACTGGACCAATCTGTCGGAGACGACATTTGTGCTGCCGCCCAGCGCGCAAGGCGCCGCTGCCGGCGCCGACTACCGCGTGCGCATCTTCACCCCCGGCGCCGAGCTGCCTTTCGCCGGTCATCCGACCCTGGGCAGCTGCCACGCCTGGATCGAGGCGGGTGGCACGTCCAAAGCCGGAGATCAGATCGTGCAGGAATGCCAGGTCGGTCTGGTCAGGATTCGCCGTGACGGCACACGTCTGGCCTTTGCGGCACCCCCGCTCAAGCGCAGCAACCCCAGCCCGGCCCTGCTCGCCAAGGTTGCCGCCGCCCTGGGACTCAAAGCCCATCAGATCGTCGCCGCCCAGCTGCTGGACAACGGCCCGGTTTGGCTGGGCCTGCTGCTGGACAACCCGCAGACGGTACTGCAACTGGCACCCAACCACCTGGAGCTCAAGAATTTGGGGCAAAAAGTAGGGGTAGCCGGCATGGAACCTGCGCAACCCGCTACTACTTTGATAGCGCGATCAAACCGGGAGGCGCGTGCTTTTGGACCACGTTCCATTGAACCGGCGGTGCCCTCGCTGGGCTCGAGCGAACTTGAAGTACGCGCCTTCGCGGCACCGGTGGGCATCAACGAAGACCCGGTGACGGGCAGCTTCAACGCCAGTCTGGCCCAGTGGCTGATCGCTGACGGTTTTGCCCCCAGCCGCTACGTGGCAACGCAAGGCACCTGCCTGGGCCGCAACGGACAGGTGCATGTTGCGTGCGACGCGACCGGTCAGGTCTGGGTCGGCGGCGACTCGGTGACGTGTATCGACGGCAGCGTGACCCTGTGAACATGACACTGCCCTCGCTGCCCGCGATCGAAGCCGCCGCGCAGGTGGTGTACCGCGAATTCCAGGCCACACCGCAATACCGCTGGGCCCTTTTGAGCCAGCGCCTGGGTACCGACTGCTGGGTGAAGCACGAGAACCACACGCCGGTAGGCGCGTTCAAGATCCGGGGCGGCTTGACCTACTTCGAGCAGCTCAAACAGCGTGGCGCGCTGCCGGGCGGCGTCATCAGCGCCACGCGCGGCAACCACGGCCAGAGCATCGGCTGGGCGGCACGCTCGCACGGCGTGCCATGCAGCATTGTGGTGCCGATCGGCAACTCGCTTGAGAAGAATGCCGCCATGCGGGCGCTGGGCGTGACCCTGATCGAACATGGCACCGATTTCCAGGAAAGCCGGGAACATGCCCTGTCGCTGGCGGCGCAGCGTGGCCTGCACATGGTGCCGAGCTTTCACCCCGATTTGCTCAGTGGCGTGAGCACCTACTGGTGGGAGCTTTTCAAGGCCGTGCCGCAGCTCGATGTGGTCTACGTGCCCATCGGCCAGGGTTCGGGCGCCTGTGCGGCCATCGCGGCCAAGCTGGCACTGGGTCACAAGGCCAAAATCGTCGGCGTGGTGAGCGCCCATGCCACCACCTACGCCGATTCACTCGCAGCCGGTCGCGTGGTGGAAGCCCCGGTCAGCACCCAACTGGCCGACGGCATGGCCTGCCGCGTCGCCGACCAGGCCGCACTCGACATCCTGGCCCCCCACATCGACCACATCGTGCAGGTCACCGATGCCGAGGTGGCACAGGCCATGCGCGACCTCTACACCGACACCCACAACGTGACCGAAGGCGCCGGCGCGGCCAGTTTCGCCGCCGCCATGCAGGAACGCCAGCAACTGCAGGGCCAGGTGGTCGGAACCACCCTGAGCGGCGGCAACGTGGATGCAGCGGCACTCGCCAAAGTGCTACAAACCTCATAGCTACCGTCGCTTCTGCGACAAGGGCCACGCTGCGATTTGGCTTAGATTCACGAGATGGGAACCCTTTATCTTGTACGCCATGGCCAGGCTTCATTTGGCGCCGCCGACTACGACAACCTGAGCCCGCTGGGCCAGCAGCAAAGCGTGCGGCTGGGCGAATACTTTCGCCAGAAAGGCCTGAGCTTCGATGCCGTGATGACCGGCACCTTGCGCCGCCAGCTGCAAACCTATGCCGGCATTCGCCAGGGCATGGAATCAGGCTTCACCGCCGGACCGCCCCAAGGGGAAACAGCCCCCCCGGGGGGCAGCGCAGCACACGAAGTGGCAAGCGTGGGGGCACCACTTCTTTGGCCCGGCCTCAACGAATTCGACAGCGAGGCCGTCATCGCGACGGTGCACCCCCACAAGCTCCAGAAGCCTGACACGCCCGAGTTGTACCGTCATCACTTTCGCCTGCTGCGCGACGGCCTGACACAGTGGATGAACGGCGTGGTCAGCCCTCAGGGCATGCCCAGCTACCGCGAGTTCCAGCACGGGGTCACCAGCGCGCTGGACCACATTCGCCAGAATTTCGAAGGCAATGTGCTGATCGTCTCCAGCGGCGGGCCGATTGCCACTGCTATTGGCCACGTGCTGGGCACCACGCCGGAGACCACGATCGAACTCAACATGCGCATCCGCAACAGCGCCATCACCGAGTTCGCCTTCAACCCAAAGCGCCACACCCTGATCACCTTCAACACCCTGCCGCATCTGGAGCACGCAGACCATGCGAGCTGGATCACCCACGCCTGAGTGGAGCCCTGTCCCGGGGCCTCGGGCCTGACAAGCGCTTTGTTAAAATTCTTGAACAAGATCAATAAAGCGAATTGAGCAGAATATTCCATGGCAGTCACCGGCGCGCAAACGCTGGGACGCAACGGATCTGCCGAATTCATCCGTCGTTGGAATACCGGCGCCTCCGTCAAGCGGAGACACACGCCGGTCAAAAAAATCATACTGTGCGCACCAATCTACCTGTTACCCAACATGAGTTTCCCTTCCCCTCTGGCCAGACTGTGGTTTCCACCACCGACCTGAAGGGACGCATCACCCACTGCAACGAAGTCTTTATCGAACTCAGCGGGTTCACCAAGGAAGAACTGCTGGGCCAGCCGCACAACCTGGTGCGCCATCCCGATGTGCCCGAGGAAGCGTTTCGCGACATGTGGGACACGCTGGCGCAGGGCATGCCCTGGACCGGGCTGGTAAAGAATCGCCGCAAGGACGGCGACCACTACTGGGTGGTTGCCAACGTCACGCCGGTGATGGATGCCGACCGGCCCGTCGCCTACCTGTCAGTGCGCACCGAGCCCAGCCGGGACCAGATTCAGGCGGCCGAGGCCTTGTACACGACGATGCGTGCGGAGAAGCAGGCCGGTGAACTGGTGCACCGTCTGCACCACGGCGCCCTGCACAAACACAGTCTGGGCGGGCGCATCGGCCGTGCGCTGCAGCCAGGTCTCAACGCGCAGATCACCACATGGGCCGTGCTGATGGGCGGTGTGGGCCTGGTGGCCGGCGCGCTGGCCGCCGGTGATCTGTCAGCGCCTGTGTCAGCGACGGCCCTGATCAGTGCGCTGGCCGCGGTGGTGGCCGCGAGCCTGCTCGGCGCCTGGCGCCTGCGCGCCCTGACGACGCAGCCGCTGCAGCGCCTGCTGGATTTCGCCAATCGCATGGCGGCCTGTGACCTCACCACCGGCCTGGAGCCCCGGCACGGCGGCGTGATGGGCAGCCTGGAGCGGGCGCTTAACCAGCTCAATGTCAATATCCGTTCTGTGGTCAGCGATGCCCGCACCGAGGTGGTTCACATGGGGGGTGCGACGGGGAATATTGCGGCCGGCAGCCACGATTTGTCAGCCCGCACCGAGGCGCAGGCCGCCAGCCTGGAGGAGTCGGCAGCGTCGATGGAGCAGATCACCGGCAATGTGGGGCAGACTGCCGATGCGGCGCGCCAGGCGGCGCAGCTCGCTGCGCAGTCGGCGCACGTGACGGAACGCAGCGGTGAGGCGGTGCAGGCGGTGACGCAGACCATGCAGGCGATCAATGAATCCTCCCGCCGCATCGGCGAGATCATCCAGGTGATTGAGGGCATTGCCTTCCAGACCAACATTCTGGCCCTCAACGCGGCCGTGGAAGCGGCCCGCGCCGGGGAACAGGGGCGCGGCTTTGCGGTGGTGGCCAGTGAGGTGCGCAGTCTGGCGGGCCGCTCGGCAGGGGCGGCCAAGGAGATCAAGCAGCTCATCGAGGATTCGACCGCCAAGGTGGCGGCGGGTACACGCCAGACGGACAGCGCCCGCATCACGATGGACGAGGCGGTGGGCACGGCACGTCAGGTGAGCGCGCTGATTGCCGAAATTCACACGGCCACTGCCGAGCAAAGCGCGGGCATCGGGCAGATCAACGAAGCGCTGGCGCATATCGAGGGCCTGACACAGCAGAACACCACGCTGGTGCACGATCTCTCCGACTCGGCGACAGAACTGGAACTGCAGTCCCGCGGGGTGGCCGATGCGATGCGCGTGTTCCGGCTGAACCGAAATGATGCCGTGGCCGGCGTTCAAGACGCAGTGGCACTGCGCCGGGAAATGAAACTGGGGCGTTCCGCCGCCCCGGCAGCGCTTGCGCCGGCGGGCAAACCACTGCGGCTGGCAGCCAGCGCACGCTAAGAACGGCGCCCGCAGGGGCGCCTGAACGGTTAACGCGAAGCGGGCGTGGCCACCAGGGTGCTCAGAGGCAAGCGGTCAATCTCGGCCAGCAGTTGGCCCAGGCTGCGCCCTGCGGCGTCCACCACGGCACGCCCTTTGTCGGCCGTGGCGCCGGCCGCGTTGCCGACCGCGCCGGCCGGGTTGTAGTCCTGCATTTGCCAGCCGAGCTTGGCACTCTTGCCGTTGCCCAGAATATCAAACTTGCTGGCACGCTCCTGCGAACTGGAGACAAAGTTTTGCGCATGCGCCATGTCCACATGCGCGGGGTCCAATACCAGCATCATCGAGGTTTCCACGTCCCCCGCATGAATGCCAAAGCGGTGCTCATCGGCGCTGAACAAGGCATTGACGTCTTGCCCGTTTGCGTCGTGCAGCGGCAGATTGAACCAGCTGACGCTGTAGACCAGCATGTCGAGGCGCGCGCGCAGATCACGCGCCACCATGTCCATCACGCTGACCTGGCCACCATGCGAATTGAGCAGCACCAACTTGCGGATGCCGGCCGCTGCGACGGATTCGCCCAGGTCGGTCCACAGGCGCAGAATCGTCTCGGATTTGAGCGTGAGCGTGCCGGGAAAGCGCGCATGTTCCGGGCTCAGTCCCACGGCCTGCGTCGGCAGAAAAAGCACGTTCAAGTCGGGCGCCAGATGTGGCAGCGCCGCGGTCACAACACCGTCTACCAGCACCGTGTCCACGCTCAGTGGCAGATGCGGACCATGTTGTTCAGTCGCCGCGACCGGCAACACGGCAATGGTCTGCGCCGCCTGGCCGGTGGCGATCCGCTGGGCAAAATCCTGCGTGGAAAGATCGGCCCAGTATCTGGATGGGGTGGTCATGGTCTGATCCTGCCGCGTGATGATGGAGTGAGGGGCCGCGATGCGGAGTATGTGGCGGGTTTACGCTTTTTTCAGAAAGCAGGCCTTGAGCATGAAGCTGCCCGCCTCCATGCGGCAATCCACTTCATGGTCGCCCGAGGTCAACTTGATGCTCTTGACCTTGGTGCCTTTTTTGAGGACGGTGGACGAGCCTTTGACCTTCAAATCCTTGATCAGGATGACCGAGTCCCCATCGGCCAGCGGGTTGCCGTTGGCATCCTTGATGACATCGCCCCCTTCTTCGCTGTCGTCAGTGGCGGCCTGTGCCGGCCACTCATGGGCGCAGTCGGGGCAGACGTAATTGTCGCCATCCAGGTAAGTGTTCTCGAGAGTACAAACGGGGCAGGGAGGTAAATTTTGCATAGCGGGTATTTTGAATCATGGCGGATGGGGCGAGGCGTGCTGGGCCAGCAGGTGCCGCTCCTGGCGCTGCGCCAGCGACTTGGCGTCGGTCTTCGCGGGCGCATCGCGTCTGGGCAGAAGCCCCTGGAGTGCCCGCGGGCTGGCGCGCGCGCCGCTGGCCACATAGTCGGCCAACAGCGTTTTTTGCACGGCCGGTGCCGGCAGTCCAGCACGGGTGCCGAGGTAGTCAAACAACGCATCCACCAGCGCCTCGGGCGACAGGCCACTGGTCTTGCCGCTGGTTTGCCACAGCCAGTCGGCAAAGCCGAGAAACGCATGAAAGGGTGACGGCGCTGCTGCGTCAGTTTTCGCGCTGGATTCGAGGTTCGCGTGCGCGCCCTCACCCAGCAGCAGGCCCAGCGTCTGCTGGAAGCGCCCCGAATTGGCGACCAGGTCCCAATAGCGCGAGAAGCGGGTGAAGCGCTGCATTGTGGCCGCATCCACCGCCCCGGTCTGCAGCACGGTGTAGGGTGGGCCGGCCTCATAGACCATGCCGTACGTCACCGTGTGGCGGGCAATCGGCGTGCCGCGCAGGCGCTTCAAAATGCCGAGCTGGATTTCGTGTGGCCCCAGCGCGTGCAGGCGGTCAAAACCGGCGGCAAAACTCTCCAGCGTTTCGCCGGGCAGGCCAAAGATCAGGTCGCTATGCAAATGGGCCTGGCTGTTGTTGACCAGCCAGCGCAAATTGGCCTCGGTCTTCTCGTTGTCCTGCTTGCGCGAGATGCGCTGCTGCACTTCCACATTGAAGCTCTGGATGCCAACCTCAAACTGCAGCACGCCCGGCGGAAACTGCGCAATCATGACTTTCAGGCGGTCCGGCAACTGGTCGGGAATGACCTCAAAATGCACGAACAGATCGTCTGACAGCCGATCGAGAAAGAACTGCAGGATGCGCACCGAGGCGTCGATCTTCAGGTTAAAGGTGCGGTCCACGAACTTGAAGTTGCGCGCGCCGCGCTGGTGCAACACCTGCATGGCAGCGAGGAAGGCCTCCAGCTCAAACGCCCAGGCGGTTTTGTCCAGCGAACTCAAACAGAATTCGCACTTGAACGGGCAGCCGCGCGAGGCCTCGACGTACAGCAGGCGGTGCGCCAGATCGGCGTCGGTGTACTCGCCGTAGGGCAGCGCAATCTGGTCCAGCGGCGGCTGCTCGCCGGCGATGACTTTCATCAGCGGCTGCGGCCCGTGCAGCAGGGCGCGGCAGAGTTTTGGAAAGCTCACATCACCCCAGCCGGTGATGACGAAGTCAGCCAGGCGCACGATGTCTTGCTCATCCACTTCATGGCTGACCTCGGGACCGCCCAGCACCACCTTGATACTGGGCCGCGCAGCTTTCAGCAAGCGCAGCACCTCGGTGGTCTGCGTCACATTCCATATGTACACGCCAAAGCCGACGATCTGCACTGCGCCCGGTTTCGGCTCACCCAGCACCGCCAGCAGCTCGTCCACGATCTCCTGCGGCTGGCGCGCAATGGTGAACTCGCACAGCGCAGTGCTGGCCCGCAGTTCGCCCATGTTGGCCAGCAGGTAGCGCAAGCCGAGCGAGGCGTGAATGTACTTGGCATTCAGGGTGCACAGGACGATGGCGGGGTCGGCGTGTGGCGCGGCGGGTTGGGCGTGAGGCATGCCGGTATTATCAAAGCATGACGCAAGACCTCTTTCGCACGGACGCCTATCTGACCGAATGCACCGCCACGGTCACCGCCATCACACCCCAGGGCATCGTGCTGGACCGCACCGTGTTCTATCCGTTAGGCGGCGGGCAGGCGGGTGACACGGGCGTGCTGGTGCTGGCCGACGGCAGCGAGATTGCCATTGTCGACACCCGCAAGGGCAAGGCGGAAAACGGCAGCTTCACAGATGAAATATGCCACTTGCCCGCGCCGGAATTGCTCAGCCAGCTATTGAATCAGGAGCAGGCAGCGGGGATCAAACTGGCGGTGGGCGACATGGTCACGGCACGCATCGACTGGGCGCGGCGTCACCGCCTGATGCGCTTTCACACCACCACCCACCTGCTGTGCCATCTGGTGCCGCAGCTGGTGAATGGCTGTTCCATCACGCCCGACTACGCGCGGCTGGACTTCAACATGACCGACGCGCTGGACAAGGAGGCGCTGACCGCCGGCATTGCCCGTCTCGTGGCGGCCGCCCTGCCGATTGCTGTGGGCACGATCACCGACGCCGAACTGGATGCCAACCCGGCGCTGGTGAAGAGCATGTCGGTGCAGCCGCCGCGCGGCAGCGGGCAAATTCGCACCATCCGGATCGGCACCGACGACCTGATCGACTTGCAGCCCTGCGGCGGCACGCATGTGGCCAACACGGCGGAAATCGGCCCGGTCATCGTCACCAAAATCGAAAAGAAGTCGGCCACCACCCGGCGGGTGGTGCTGGGCTTTGGCGCATGAGCCGCGGCCAGGTCAGAAACGCCACCGGCGATTCCTTCTTTGTGTGGGAGGGTGACGTGCTGGTGGTCAACATCCTGGGCAAACCGAGCGCGGCCAAGGACGCCATTGGCAAGCCCAAGGGCACCCAACTCAAGATCAGCGTGACCGCCGCCCCGGTGGCCGGCAAGGCCACCGACCACATGGTGCGTTTTCTGGCGCCGCTGTTTGGCGTTGCCGCGAGCGACATCGAGGTGGTGTTTGGCCGCGAAAACGTGAACAAGCAGCTGCGCATCAGGGCGCCCAAAAAGCTGCCCGCGGTGTTTGCGCAAGCTTCCCTTTTGCCAGCCGATGACTGACACCGGGCCGCAGCCCCGGAACTTTGCCCTCTTGCCCCACTCCGACATTGCAATGACTTTCTCCAAATTCTCTCCCCGTCAGCTTTTTGCTACGTTTTTGATAGCTGCTTGCGCAATATCCACGGGGGCTAGCGCTCAAAATGCCACAAATTCTATGGTCACCACGGACCAGGTGCGCGCCGAACTGCTGGCGCATGCGCCAGACGGCGCCGACCCCGGCAAGACGGTGTGGGTGGGTCTGCAGCTCACGCATCAGCCCGAATGGCACACCTACTGGAAAAACGCGGGCGACTCCGGTCTGCCCACCACGCTGCAGTGGACGCTGCCGCCCGGGGTGACGGCGGGCGACATTGCCTGGCCCCTGCCCAAGAAGATTCCGATTGGCAACCTGGCCAACTACGGCTACGAGGGCACGGTGCTGCTGCCGGTGCCGCTCACCATCACGCCGGACTTCAAGCCCTCGCTGCTCAACAGCGACCTGGAGATCAAACTCAAGGCCAGCTGGCTGGTGTGCCGCAAGGAGTGCATTCCCGAGGAAGGCGAGTTCGCGCTGCGCTTGCCGGTGCGGGGCTCGACCGCGCTCAACTCGGCCGCCTTTGATGCCAGCCTGAAGGCCCAGCCGCAGGCCCTGCGCGGCGAGAGCAAGGTCGAGGTTGATGGCAACACGCTCAAGGTATCGGTGGCCGGCCTGCCGGCGGCGCTGCAGGGCAAGACGCTGGAGTTCTTTCCGGAAACGCCTGAGGTGATCGAGACTGCGGCCAAGTGGACGCAGGACTGGCAGGGCGCGCTGTGGACGGCCAGGGTGCCGCTGTCAGAGCAGCGCAGCCAAAGCCCCGCGGTGATGCCGCTGGTGCTGGTGACGCAGGCCGATGGCCAACGGCAGGGGTTTGTGACCCAGGCCCGGGTGGTGGGCAACTGGCCCCAGGTGGCGGCTGCCGCCGGCGTTTCGCCCGCGCTGGCGGCCGCCCTCAAGGCCAACGCCAGCCCGGGCCCGGCCAATCCGGCCGTGCCGCTGGCCTTGTGGGCCGCCCTGGCGGGTGCCCTGCTCGGCGGCCTCATCCTCAACCTGATGCCCTGCGTGTTCCCGATACTGGCGATCAAGGTGATGAGCTTCACCCGGCACGCAAACGACCGGCGCGGCCACCGCGTCAGCGGCCTGGCCTACACCGCGGGGGTGGTCCTTTCCTTCGTGGCGCTGGGTGCGTTGATGCTGGCCCTGCGCAGCGCCGGCGAGCAACTGGGCTGGGGCTTTCAGCTGCAGTCGCCCGCCGTGGTGGCCGCCCTGGCCGTGCTGTTCACGGTGATGGGGCTGAACCTGGCCGGGCTGTTTGAGTTCGGCCAGTTCCTGCCCAGCCGCGTGCTCCTGGTGGAGTCCAAGAACCCGGCCGCCAATGCGTTCTTGTCGGGCGTGCTGGCGGTGGCCGTGGCATCGCCGTGCACCGCCCCGTTCATGGGGGCCTCTCTTGGCCTGGCGCTGGGTCTGCCGGCGCTGCAGGCCTTGCTGATCTTTGCCGCGATCGGCGTCGGCATGGCCCTGCCCTACCTGGCCGCCAGCCTGATTCCGGCCGTGGCACGGTGGCTGCCGCGCCCCGGCGCGTGGATGGACACCTTCCGCCGCGCCATGGCGTTCCCGATGTTTGCCACCGTCGTGTGGCTGGTGTGGGTGCTGGGCCAGCAAAGCGGTATCGACGGCGCCGGCGCGCTGCTGGCGCTGCTGGTGGCCCTGAGCCTGGTGGTCTGGTCCCTGACGCTGAAGGGGCGCGCCCGGCTGCCAATTGCTGCTTTTTCAATAGCAATCTTCGCCCTGTTGGCGGGGGCTATCGGCCAGAATGTCATCAAACCTCTGGAGACCCCGGCCGCCGCGGCCAGCGGTGAACGCTGGCAGGCCTGGGCACCGGGCCGGGTCGATCAGGCGCTGGCCGCTGGTACGCCGGTGTTCGTGGACTTCACCGCTGCCTGGTGCGTGACCTGCCAGTACAACAAGAAAACCTTGGCCGACGCCGGTGTGCTGGCCGACATGGACGCCAAGAGGGTCACCCTGCTGCGCGCCGACTGGACCCGACGCGACCCCGCCATCACCACCGCGCTGAGCCAGCTCGGCCGCAACGGTGTGCCGGTGTATGTGATTTACCAGGCAGGACGCGTGCCGGTGGTGCTGTCCGAGATCTTGAGCGTGGACGAGCTTCGCTCGGCATTGGCCAGCCTGTAACCGGCGGGTGCGCGCGGGCGGGTGGTGCGCCGGGCATGGGCGCCTTATCATGAACCCATGACTGAAAAAGACGACATCCACCATATTCTCAAAACCTGCCGCACCGTCGCCGTGGTGGGCTTGAGCCCCAAGCCCCACCGCGCCAGTTTTGACGTGGCGCGCTACATGCAGGCCCATGGCTGGCGCATCATTCCGGTCAATCCGGTGGCGGCCGCCAGCGGCGCGACCATCCTGGGCGAGCGGGTCTATGCCACGCTCCCTGAGGCGGCGCAGCACGAGAAGATTGACCTGGTGAATGTGTTCCGCAACGCCGAAGATGTGCCACCGGTGGTAACGGATGCCATCGCCATTGGTGCCCCGGCGCTGTGGCTGCAACTCGGCATTGAAAATGCAGCAGCCGCCGCTGCTGCGCGAGCCGCCGGTCTGCGGGTGGTGCAGGACAAATGCCTGAAGGTGGAACACGCGATTGCGCAATAAGCGCGCTTGCGCTTGCGGCGACAATTGGGGCATGAATACACCGGCCCCCACCAGCGCATTTGCGCCTCTCAAGAACGACACCTTCATCCGCGCCTGCCTGCGCCAGGCCACCGACTACACCCCGGTCTGGCTGATGCGCCAGGCCGGGCGCTATCTGCCTGAATACCGGGCCACGCGCGCCAAAGCCGGCAGCTTCATGGGCCTGGCCACCAACACCGACTACGCCACCGAAGTCACGCTGCAGCCGCTGGAGCGCTTCCCGCTCGACGCAGCCATCCTTTTCAGCGACATCCTCACCGTCCCCGACGCCATGGGCCTGGGCCTGAGCTTTGCCCTGGGAGAAGGCCCGAAGTTTGCCCACCCGGTGCGCGACGAAGCCGCCGTCGGCAAGCTCGAAGTGCCGGACATGGACAAGCTGCGTTACGTGTTTGACGCCGTGACCTCGATCCGCAAGGCGCTGAATGGCCGCGTGCCGCTGATTGGGTTCTCGGGCAGCCCCTGGACGCTGGCCTGCTACATGGTGGAAGGCGCGGGATCGGACGACTACCGCCTCGTCAAGACCATGCTGTACAGCCGCCCCGACCTGATGCACAAGATGCTGCAGGTCAACGCCGACGCCGTCGCGCTGTACCTCAACGCGCAAATTGAAGCCGGCGCACAGGCGGTGATGATTTTTGACAGCTGGGGCGGTGTGCTGGCCGACGGCGCATTCCAGGAATTCAGCATGGCCTACACGGCGCGGGTGCTGGCCCAGGTGAAGAAAGAACACAACGGCGTGCGCATCCCCAGCATCGTGTTCACCAAGGGCGGCGGCATGTGGCTGCGGGAAATGCGCCCGCTGGACTGCGACGTGCTGGGGCTGGACTGGACGGTCAACCTGGCCAAGGCACGCGTCCTGGTGGGCGAAAGCAAGGCGCTGCAGGGCAACATCGACCCGAACGTCCTGTTTGCCAATCCGGCACAGATTGAGGCAGAGGTGGCCAAAGTGCTGAACAGCTTTGGTACGCCGCACACCGGCGCGGGCCATGGGCCCACGCATATTTTCAATCTGGGCCATGGCATAAGTCAGCACACACCCCCCGACCATGTGGCGGTTTTGGTGCAAGCGGTGCATGAGCAATCCCGAAAAATGCGCTCATGATTTTTTTGACGCGGCGCCTCTTAGCATCTTTTGGGCCCGTTTCTGGTTGGTGGGGACTGACTTATGCACAAAATTTTTGTTGCGGTGCATCAGGCATCCCCGTTTCGGAGCATCCCTGCTATGAAACCAATAGCGGTTGCAAGCCTTTGATTTATAACGATTTTTAATTTTGCTTTTTTTGTGGGCAATTCAACGAAAGCCTTGATTTTCAAGGGCTCGAAGGCACTGAAGACAAGATATCAACAAAGTTATCCACAGAAACTCTGGATCACCTTCAAATCGTTTATGAATCAAGGACTTAGAGGAACTTTCGCAAGTTCACATCAACTAAAAGCCGCAACTCAGGCGCTGGCATGACCCACTGGTTGCCAGTCTTGGTGCATACCCCTGCCCATAGCCAGGTGGCAGGACCCCTGACGTACCGAAGTGAGCTGGCACTTGCAGCCGGCACCCTGGTCCGTGTGCCGCTGGGCAAACGCGAGATCCTGGGCGTGGTGTGGGACGCCGCGGGCGATCCGGTCTCCAGCCTGCTCGACCCGGAAAAACTGCGCCCGATTGCCGGCAGCCTGGACGGCATTGCGCCGTTGACGCCGGCCTGGCGGCAACTGGTCACCTTTGCCGCCAGCTATTACCAGCGCTCGGCTGGAGAAGTGGCGCTGGCCGCCTTGCCCCCGCAGTTGCGTGACCTGAACACACTGCAACTGGCCCGCCGGCTCAAAAAGCATGCCAAAACTGCTGACGCAGCCTTGCCCGACCACTCGAATGCTATCGAATCCGTAGCGCTTACCGCAGAGCAGGCGGGGGCTATCGCCCGATTTGACCTTGAAGCCGGCCCGTTCCTGCTGTTTGGCGCCACCGGCAGCGGCAAGACCGAGGTCTATCTGCACAGCGTGCAGCAACTGCTGGCGCGCGACCCCAGCGCTCAGGCGATGGTGATGGTGCCCGAGATCAACCTCACGCCCCAACTGGAAGCCCGCTTCATGGCTCGCTTCAACCCGCTGTATGGCGACAACGCCGTGGTGTCGCTGCACAGCGGCATGACGCCGGCGCAGCGCCTGAAAAGCTGGCTGGCGGCGCACAGCGGCCTGGCCCGCATCGTGCTGGGCACGCGCATGGCGGTGTTTGCGTCGATGCCGAACCTGAAGCTGATCATCGTGGACGAAGAACACGACCCCAGCTACAAGCAGCAGGAGGGTGCGCGTTACTCGGCGCGCGATCTGGCTGTGTACCGGGGGCGCCTCGAAGGCGCCAAAGTGCTGCTGGGCTCGGCCACGCCGTCACTGGAAAGCTGGCACCACAGCCGCCCGGCCAGAGAGGGCGGCCGCTACGTCCGCATTGAAATGCCCAGCCGCATCGGCGCCAACGCCGCCCTGCCCCTGGTGCGCCGGGTGGACATGAACCACCAGCCCAAAAAATGCGTGTTTTCGCCGCCCCTGCTCAAGGCCATTGAAGAGCGGGTGGCGCGCGGCGAACAGAGCATGGTGTTTCTGAACCGCCGCGGCTACGCACCGGTGCTGCATTGCGCCGACTGCGACTGGAAGAGCGAGTGCCCGCATTGCAGCGCCTACCGGGTGTTTCACAAGATCGACCGTACCCTGCGCTGCCACCACTGCGGCTACACCGAGCGGGTGCCGCGCGCCTGCCCCGCCTGCGGCAACCCCGACATCGCCCCGCTGGGCCGGGGCACCGAGCGGCTCGAAGAACACCTGGCCGAACTGCTGGCCCATGTGCGGCGACCCAACTCGGTGTCGGAACAATGGCCCGAAGGCGAACCGGTGCGTATCGCCCGCATCGACGCCGACACCACCAAACTCAAGGGCGAGCTCCAGGCGCAACTAGCCCGGGTGCATTCAGGCGAGGTGGACGTGCTCGTGGGCACGCAGATGATTGCCAAGGGGCACGACTTTCGCCGCATCACGCTGGTGGCGGCCGTCAGCCCCGACAATGCGCTGTTCTCGAGCGACTTCCGGGCGCCGGAGCGCCTGTTCAGCCTGCTGATGCAAGCGGCCGGCCGCGCCGGGCGCGACGCCGACATCAGCGGCCAAAGCGAGATGTGGATCCAGACCTTTCACCCCAAACACCCGCTGTTTGAAGCCCTGAAGCGCCACGACTACCCCGCGTTCGCAGCCGAGCAGCTCAAGGAACGCGAGCAGGCCGCCATGCCACCGTTCAGTTTTCAGGCATTGGTGCGGGCAGAGGCGCGCACGCAGGAAGTGGCGCAGGGCTTTTTGACGGCGGCCAGTGCAGCCGCGGCGGACATGATGGAGGCCGAACACATCCTGCCCCACATCACCCTGTATCCGGCGGTGCCGATGAGCATGCAGCGCGTGGCTAACGTGGAGCGCGCCCAGATGCTGATCGAGAGCCCGTCACGGGCAGCGCTGCAGCGCTTCTTGACCGCCTGGCAGGCCGTGCTGCACGCCACCCGGCAGCAACCCGAAGGCAAGGGCCTGATTCGCTGGGCGGTGGACGTGGACCCGCTGGCGATCTAAAGCGCCAACCGGCCCCCGCACCAGCACTACAGACCGAGCGCCTTGCGCACGCCGGCGCCGTAGGCCGGGTCAGCCTTGGTGCAGTTGGCGATGTGGCGCTCCTGGATGGCTTTGGACGCGCCACCGACCGAGCGGGCGGTGTTCTCAAACAGCACCTGTTGCTGCGCCGGCGTCATCAGACGAAACAGATTGCCCGGCTGCGAGTAGTAGTCCTCGTCCACGCGGTGGTTCCAGTGGTCGGCAGCGCCTTCGATGGACAGCGGCGGCTCGGCAAAGTCGGGCTGCTCCTGCCACGAACCCTTGCTGTTGGGCTCGTAGCCAATCTCGGAACCCTTGTTGTCGTCGACACGCATGCTTCCATCGCGGTGGTAGCTGTGGAAGGGGCATTTCGGCGCATTGACCGGAATCTGGTGATGGTTCACGCCCAGACGGTAGCGCTGGGCGTCGCCATAGCTGAACAGGCGCGATTGCAGCATCTTGTCGGGCGAGAAGCTGATGCCTGGCACCACGTTGGCCGGGTTGAAGGCCAGCTGCTCGATTTCGGCGAAGTAGTTTTCGGCGTTGCGGTTGAGTTCAAGCACGCCCACATCCATCAGCGGGTAGTCCTTGTGCGGCCAGACCTTGGTCAGGTCAAAAGGGTTCAGGTGGTAGGTGGCCGCGTCCTTCTCGGGCATGACCTGGATCTGCAGCTTCCAGCGCGGAAAGTCCTTGTTGTCGATGGCGTTGAGCAAATCGTTCTGCCCGCTTTCGCGGTCCTTGCCGACCAGCGCCTCGGCTTCGGCGTCGGTCAGGTTCTGGATGCCTTGCTGCGTGACCAGATGGAACTTGACCCAGAAACGCTCGTTCTGCGCGTTGAGCAAGCTGAAGGTATGGCTGCCGAAACCGTGCATGTGGCGATAGGACTTGGGCAAACCGCGGTCGCTCATGACGATGGTGACCTGGTGCAGCGCTTCCGGCAGCAGGGTCCAGAAGTCCCAGTTGTTTTCGGCACTGCGCATGTTGGTGCGCGGGTCGCGCTTGACGGCGCGGTTCAGGTCGGGAAACTTCAACGGGTCGCGCATGAAGAAGACCGGGGTGTTGTTGCCAACCAGGTCCCAGTTGCCTTCTTCGGTGTAGAACTTCATGGCAAAGCCGCGGATGTCGCGCTCGGCGTCGGCCGCGCCACGCTCACCGGCCACGGTGGAAAAGCGCATCGCCAGGTCCGTCTTCTTGCCGATGGCCGAAAAGATCTTGGCTTTGGTGTACTTGGTGATGTCATGCGTCACCGTGAAGGTACCGAAAGCGCCCGAGCCCTTGGCATGCATGCGACGCTCAGGGATCACTTCGCGGGCAAAGTGGGCCAGCTTTTCAAGGTGCCACACGTCCTGCAGCAGCATGGGGCCACGCGGGCCCGCGGTGATGACGTTCTGGTTGTCAGGAACCGGTGCGCCAGCGGCAGTGGTCAATGCGGGGCAAACGGGTTTGGTGCTCATGGGATTCTCCTTGGATAAAGCGACGATGAAACTCAATGGCTCATAGCCGGGGTGGCCAGCCAATCGACGGCGGGATGGCGACTCTGTCAACACCGGCACATCAGGTCGACCTTCTGCTTGAATGCCTTGCAACTTTAATGGCCTGAAATCAATAGAGCAAGATAATTTAAGACAATTAATCAATAGTTATTAACTATCCTAAAAGAGCACGGCGGCAGTTGTCGGAGCCCGTGCCCACCGCGGCGATGACAAGTTGCCCAATTGGTTGACAATCGCGGGTTGACTCAACGAGTAATTCCATGACCTCTGCCACCCCAGAAGCACCTGTCCAGGCCGGTGAGCCCGCGCCAGCCAGCGATCAAGCCCGCAAACCGGCCCGGTCGCGGTCTGTCCAGCCCGTTCTTGAAAAACTGTTTGAACTCTATCCGCACCTGTTTGGCGCGGAGTTTTTGCCACTCAAGCTCGGAATTTTTCAGGAACTGCTGGCCAGCCACCCCGACCAGTTTGATCGTGACAGCCTCAAAGCGGCGCTGGGCCTGCACACGCGTTCCACGCGTTACCTGCAAAGCGTTGCCGCAGGCAACAAGCGTCACGATCTTCAGGGCGTGGCGGTGGAAGACGTGGCGCCGGAGCATGTCTACCTGGCCCTGCTGGAGTTGTTCCGCCGTCGACAGGATCGATCCAGAGAAGACTTGCGGCCGAAGTTGCGCGCGCAGCTGATGGCCGCGTTTGAGGCATCGGGCCTGTCACGCCAGGACTACCTGGCACGGGTTCAGACGAACGATGCGCAAGCCAACACCCTGCTGGAAGAAGCGTTCGCCGAGCGCGACGAGAAACTGGCCAGGCAGGAAGCCCTGCTGCGGGCTTTTGAGAGCAGCGGCAAGACACCCGAGGAGTTTGCCGACATGTACGGCATGGACAAGCGCGAGGTGGTCACCGCGATTGATCGACAACGCCGCCTGTAAAATCAATGGCGTGGGTGATGAGATACGCCTGCGATGTTCAAGGCGCCGACGCGTCGCGCAACTGCCGACGCAGGATCTTGCCCAAGTTGTTCTTCGGTAGGGGCCCGTCCCAAAACTCAACGATCTTGGGCACCTTGTAACCGGTCAAGTGCTGCCGGCAATGATCGCGCAGGGCCTGTTCGGTCAGCGCCGGATCGTACTTCACCACAATAATCTTGACGACCTCGCCGGACTTCTCGTCGGGCACGCCGATGGCCGCAACCTCGGCCACGCCCGGATGCAGCGCCACGACATCCTCGATCTGGTTCGGGAAGACCTTGAAACCGGACACGATGATCATGTCCTTCTTGCGGTCCGTGATCTTGAAGTAGCCGCGCTCATCCATGAACCCCATGTCACCGGTGCGCAGCCAGCCATCCGAGGTAAACGCCTTCGCGGTTTCATCCGGGCGGTTCCAGTAGCCCACCATGACCTGCGGGCCCCGGATGCAGATCTCACCGACCTCGCCGAGCGGGAGTTCGCGCCCGTCGTCGTCAAGGATGGTCCCATCGGTCGACGGGAGCGGCATGCCGATCGTTCCAGTCCAGTCTTCAATGTTCAGCGGGTTGGACATCGCGCCCGGCGAGGCCTCGGTCAAGCCGTAGGATTCGATAATCGGCACGCCGGTGGCCGCTTTCCACCGTTCAGCCACCGCACGCTGCACCGCCATGCCACCGGCATTTACCACCTTCAGGCTATGCGTGTTCACTCCGGCAAATTCAGGCGCGTCGAGCAGCGCGCGATACAGCGTATTGACACCAATGATCGCGGTCAATGGGTACTGCTTGAGGTCATGGATAAAGGCGTGCATCTCCGTCGGGTTGGTGATCAGGACGGCGTGCGCCCCGATCTTCAGGAACACGAGGCTCGAGTTCAGCGCGTAGATGTGGTACAGCGGCAAGGGACAGACGAACACCTCCTTGCCGTCCAGCAGGTCGTGCGCGATCCACGCCGCGAGCTGCTGCAAATTCGCCACCATATTGCCGTGCGTCAACACGGTGCCCTTTGCCACACCGGTGGTGCCGCCGGTGTACTGCAGAAAGGCGATGTCGTCGTGATTCAGTGGCATGTGGTCCAGCGTCTGCTCACGGCCCGCGCGCAAGGCCGCATTGAATTCAGTGGCGTGCGCGATCTTCCAATCCGGGACCATTTTCTTGACGTACTTCACCACCACATTGGTGACTATCTCCTTCACCAGCGGAAACATGTCACCGACCTCCGTCGTGATGACGCTGAGCTTCAACGGCGGCACACTGTCCAGCACTCGCTGCAGGGTATGGGCGAAGTTCTCCAGCACCACGATGGCCACCGCGCCCGAGTCCTTGAGGCGGTGCTCCAATTCGTCCGCTGTGTATTGCGGGTTGACATTCACCACCACCAGGCCAGCTCGCAGCACGCCAAACAGCGCCACCGGGTACTGCAGCAAGTTCGGCATCATGATGGCCACCCGGTCGCCCTTGTGCAGCCCCAGCGAGTTCTGCAGGTAGGCTGCAAAGTCGCGGCTGTGCTGGTCGAGTTCGGCATAGCTCATCGACGCCCCCATGTTGCTGTAGGCGGGCAAGTCGGCAAAGCGCTCGCAGCTGCTGCGCAGTACTTCCCTGAGCGAGGCGAACTCCTGCAGATTCACTTCGGCCGCAATCCCTCGCGGGTAATGATTCAACCAGAGCTTTTCCATGCTGTCATCTCCATTTGACGCCCCGTTTTTCACCCGGTCCGCAGGCGCGTGGCGCGTCGTTCTGCGACAAGCCAGCCCCTGTCTTGCGTAGCGCCGGTTCTTTGCTTTTCGCAGAGACGAATAATGCTCTCAGCAAGCAACCCGCAGTGATTGTCCGCTTAACGCGGCCGGCAGGGCACATTCTGTGCGGGGAACGACAGACCCCCGCTTCCAGAAGACGAAAAACTCAACTCGTCTTGCCCGCCCCCGGTGGGATACTTGGCCTGAGTGATCGAATTTCCCATGTTTTGTGTGTCCAGCTCCATCCACGGGGGTCTTCCATGAGCCACGTTTACTACGCCAAAGTCGTCATCATCCACGGCACGTTTGAGGACTATCGCCAGCAACTGGTTCAACTGGCCGGGCCGGGCATGGATGTGGGGGTGCTGCAGGTTGGGGTGCACGAGGCGCTGCTGAGGCCTCACCTGCTGCGGCAAATTCGCTCGCGCCAGCCGGCCGTGCCGGTTGAACAGTTGCTGCGCGAAGCGGGTGCCAACCGAATTGACTGGATCAGGGAAGACGCCGCCCAGACGCTGTACCTGCAGCGCATCGTGGAAGACCTTGATCCGCAAATCGAGATCGCGGTGCCCGATCTGGCTGGAGGCCGGGCCTGGCACCTGCAGGCGGTGAACGTGGCCCCGGCCTGGGCCGCGCTGGGCGGGCCCGACACGATCAATTGGGGCACCCTCTGCGTGGGCCAACTCGACACCGGCTACACCCGGCACAAGGCCCTGGGCCATGGTCAGCCCGGCGGCACCTGGCTGCTGACCGACCAGTGCCGAACCATCATGGACAGCGACCTGCCGCCAGGGTATGCGCCTGATCTGGTGCAGCCTGACGACGGCGTGGACCCGATGTCGCCATCCGCGCTGTTCAGAGGTCATGGCACCCGCGTTGGCAGCACGATCTCGGGGCATGCTGTGCTGGACGACGGCTTCACCTTTCGCGGGATCGCGCCCAAGGTGCCGCATGCCGTGGTGCGCATCACCGATTCGGTGGCCATCAACGACCGGCAAAACGAGTTTGCGCAGGGCTTGCGCTATCTGGTGGATGTCGTCGGGGTGGACGTCATCAACGTCAGTCTGGGGGTCTTCCCGCCGGTCGCGTCGCCCGCCATGAAACGGGCCGTGGCCCATGCGCACGCGCAAGGCGTGATCGTGGTGTGTGCTGCGGGCAACCATGTGGACCCGGTGGTGGCGCCCGCACGCCTGCCCGAGACCATCGCGGTGGCGGGTGTCACCTGGCAGAGCCTGCCTTGGTACGGCAGCAGTTTCGGTCCGGAGGTTGACTTCAGCGCCCCGGCGGCCAACCTCTACCGGCCCGAGCCGGTGCCTCAGGGCATAGGCACGCAATTCAAAGGCATGGGCGACGGCACCTCCTATGCGGCGGCGATCACCACCGGCAGCGCAGCCCTGTGGCTGTGTCGATGGGGGCCCGAGATCGCGGCGAAATACGGCAGGACGGGCGCGCGCGTGGAGGCATTCCGCCAGGCCGCCATAGCCAGCTGCCGCAAGCCGCCAGGCTGGTATCCCACTCCGTTCGGCGCAGGCATTCTGGACACCGGTCGCCTGTGCACTGACCCATCACTCGCGCTGCCCTGAGGCCGGCTAGCGTCAGGCCAGGCCTGGCCAGGTCAGGTCAGGTCAACAGCGTCACGGCCAGCGAGAACGTCACAAACGCGGCGGCCGTGGAGACCAGGATGATGCGGGCGATGCGGCCGTTGTCGGCGCCAAAGCGCTCGGCCAGCAGTGACACATTGCTGGCGCTGGGCAGCGCGGCCACCAGCACCATGACGGTGAGCGCAAACTTGTTCAAAGGCATACCCAGAGAGATCGCCGCCGCGCCGACGAGCAGCACCAGCAGCGGATGCAGCAGCAGCTTGATGGCGGCCACCGGCAGGTAGTCGCTCAGGGGAATCGGCGCATGGTTGTGCGCGGCCGCCAGCATCTGGGAGCGCGCCAGCACCGCGCCGATGGTGAAGAGAGCCACGGGCGAGGCGGCATCGGCCAGCAGGCCAATGGTCTGCATGACGGGTGCCGGCAACTTGAGGCTGACAGCCGAGGCCACCCCACCCAGCAGGATGGACCACGGCATGGGATTGGCCACAACGCCTTTGAGGGCGTTTTTGACCGCCTTGCTCGCGCCATGTTCATCCGCGCCATCCAGCCGGGAGAGCGCGATGCACAGCGAGGTGGTGATCACCATATCGACCACGATGGTGACGATGATGGGGCCGGCCGCCTGCGCGCCGAGCAGGGCGACCAGCAGCGGCACCCCCATGAAGCCGGTGTTCGGAAATGCCGCCACCAGTGCGCCAAATGACGCGTCATTCCAGCGAATGCGCTGGTTCAGACTGACCGCGACCGCGAAACCCACCATGATGAGCGCGCACAGCAACCAGGTGAAAAAAACACCGCCATCGAGCAGTTGAGCCAGCGGCGTGGTCGAGCCGAAGCGGTACAGCATGCACGGCAGGGCAAAAAACAGCACAAAGCTATTCAGGCCGGGAATGGCCTCCAGCGGCAGCATGCGCCGGCGTGCCGCAATGTAGCCGCACAGAACCAGGGCGAAGAAGGGAAAGGTAATTAAGAGGATTTGCAGCACGACGGGTATTGTCCCAGCAGTTGGGGCATGCAGCCTTGCCTCTGTATGATTCCCGGCTTCGCCCCGAGTATCTGAATGTCCTCCCCCCCTTCTCACGCGCCCTCCGGCCTGAACCTGGCCCAACAGGAAGCCGTCAATTTCATGCACGGCCCCTGCCTGGTACTGGCCGGCGCCGGTTCCGGCAAGACGCGCGTTATTACGCACAAAATTGGCCGTCTGATCCAGGCCGGGCTGGAGCCCAAACGCATTGCCGCCATCACCTTCACCAACAAGGCCGCGTCCGAGATGCGCGAACGGGCGCAGGGCCTGATTGGCCGCGCCGCCAGGGACGTGGTGATTTGCACTTTTCATGCCCTCGGCGTACGCATGCTGCGCCAGGACGGCGAGGCGCTGGGGTTGAAACCCACCTTCTCGATCCTGGACACCGACGACATCACCAGCATTCTGAAAGATGCCGGGGGCACGGTGGATGCCGCCACAGCGCGCTCCTGGCAATGGATCATCAGTGGATGGAAGGGCCAGGGACTGACCGCCGAACAGGCTGCGGTACTGGCCAAAGATGACAACGAACGCATCATTGCCCGCGTCATGGGACATTACGAGGAACGCCTGAGCGCCTACCAGAGCGTCGATTTTGACGACCTGATCACCCTGCCGCTCAAGCTGCTACAAAATCATGAGCAGGTGCGCCAGAAGTGGCAAGGGCTGATGGGCCATGTGCTGGTCGATGAATACCAGGACACGAATGCCACGCAATACGAAGTGCTCAAGCTGCTGGTGGGCGGCAACCCGGCGGCCGGGGCACGTTTTACCGCCGTGGGCGACGACGACCAGTCAATCTACGGCTGGCGTGGCGCCACGCTGGACAACCTCAAGAAACTGCCGGTCGACTTCCCCACGCTCAAGGTCATCAAGCTGGAGCAGAACTACCGCTCCACCAGTGCCATCCTGCGCGCTGCCAACAACGTGATCGGCCCCAACCCCAAGCTGTTTCCCAAGAACCTGTGGAGTGACCTGGGCGAAGGCGAGCCGGTGCGCGTGGTGGACGCCGACAGCGAAGAGCACGAGGCCGAGCGCACGGTGGCCCGCATCCAGAGCCTGCGCGCCGGTGGCCTGTCCCACGGTGGGCCGCAGTACCAGGAGTTCCGGCACTTCGCCATCCTGTACCGCGCCAACCACCAGGCCAAAACCTTCGAGAAAGCCTTGCGCAAGGCGCAGATTCCGTACAAGGTATCGGGCGGCACCAGCTTCTTTGACCGCGCCGAGATCAAGGACTTGTGCGGCTGGTTCCGGCTCTGGATCAACAACAACGACGACCCTGCCTTTCTGCGCGCGGTGACCACGCCCAAGCGGGGCATTGGCCATCAGACCTTGGCACAACTGGGCGTGTTTGCCAGCAAGTACAAGGTGAGCCTGTTCGAGGCCCTGTTTTCCTCGTCACTGGGCAGCGTGCTGAGCGCCAAGGCGGTGGGCAGCCTGCACGAGTTCGGCCGCTACGTGAACGACCTGGAGTTTCGCGCCCGCCGCACGATGGGGGCCGAAGACGCACGCGCGTTCCTGCTGGAGTGGCTCAAGGAAATCGGCTACGAAAAACATCTGTACGACGGCGAAGACAGCGAAAAGGTCGCTGCAGCGCGCTGGACCAACGTGATGGATTTCTGCGACTGGATGTCGGCCCGCTGCGGCGGCCAGCTTGACGATGCGGCCGGGGTGTCGAGCGCCAACGAGGTCAAGTCGCTGCTGGAGGTGGCGCAGACGGTGTCGCTGCTGTCCACCATCAGTGAGCGCGAGAAGGACATGGACGTGGTGACGCTGTCCACCCTGCACGCCGCCAAGGGCCTGGAGTGGCCGCACGTGATGCTGGTAGGCGTGACCGAAGGCATGCTGCCGTTCAAGCTGAAAGACAGCGGCGACTCCGCGGCGGCCTCGCTGGGTGGCTCCGAGCGCGCGCATGAGGCGGCCAATGAGGCCACAGCGACGCACCTGCAGGAAGAGCGCCGCCTGATGTACGTGGGCATCACCCGCGCCCAGCGCAGCCTGGCCGTGAGCTGGACACGCAAACGCAAGAAGGGCCGAGAGATGATCGCCGCCCTGCCCAGCCGCTTCATCGCCGAGATGGCGCTGGATCAAACCACCATCAAGGAAGACCCGCGCGAAAAGCTCAAAGCGTTGCGGGCAGAGTTTGCCAAAAAGGTGCTGGACACGGCAGCGGCCCAGGCCCAGGCCCAGGCGCGGCCAGCGTGAGCGTCCCGCCATGAAGATTTCATATGCTATTATTTTAATAGCTGTCTGCGCAATAGGGACGGGGGCTAGAGGCCAAAATCATCCAAACCCGTCATCGACTGCCAGCTGCCCCCTGGCCGCCGACATCAGCCCGGTACACCTTTATGGTTTGTGGCGGGCCGAGTTTGACGGCCTGCCACAGAGCGCGACAATCCTGTTCGAAAGGCATGCCGAACTGGCAGGCAGTGTCAGTGGCGGCGTCAACCGCGACGGTGTCAAAGCCCTGCTCGCCGGTGACGTGGATCAGGGCGAATTCACCCTGGAAGAGTCGCTGGACGGTCAGCGCATTGCAGCCACATGGCTTGGCGCGGTCGTGGAAGGGTCTTGTGGCAAGGAAATCAGAGGAATATGGAACAACACTTCAAACAACGCCTCCTACCCGTTCGTCTTGCGCAAGCAGCCGGGCTGGCAATAGCCCTGTGCACACCGCTGGTGGCGGGCAACGTGCAGGCGCAGGTGGGCGGCAGCACGCCGTCTGCCGGGGACACGGCCTGGCAACGCTGTGCCAGCCTGACCGACGACCGGGAGGCGCGACTTGGCTGCTTTGACCGTTGGGCCGCAGAGCAGGCGCGCGTGGGTTCACCCGTCCCGTCAGCCGCTGGCACCCTGACGCAGACGACACCTGCGTCACGCCCAGAACCGACCCCGGCAGCACCCCCGGTGACCATCACCATCACGACACCGCCGGCCCATGACTGCAGGAGTCCGGAGTTTTCAGAGCTCTCCCGTTTCTGGGAGCTGGAAGCCGGCACCGACTGCGGATCCCTCAACATTCGTGGCTACCGTCCCATCAGCCTGTCATGGATCAGCGCTGACAGCGTGAATACCCAGCCCGATTCGCCATCGCCCGGTCGCACGGCGGCGGCCAAGCCTTACAGCCCCAGCGAGGCCCGCATCCAGCTGTCGGTCCGTACCAAAATTGCGCAGGGGCTGCTCACCCGCGAGCAACCCTTGCTGCGCGACTCCCTGTGGTTTGGCTATACGCAGCAATCCCACTGGCAGCTGTTTAACGGGGAGTTGTCCCGCCCCTTTCGCAGTACGGACCACGAGCCGGAACTCACCTATGTCTACCCGACCGATGCGCAGTTGCCGCTCGGATGGCGGCTGCGTTACAGCGGCGTGAGCCTGGTCCACCAGTCCAATGGACAGGACTTGCCGCTGTCGCGCAGCTGGAACCGGCTGGTACTGATGGCCGGCATGGAAAAAGGCGATCGGTTCCGGTTGCAGGGTCGGCTATGGAAACGGATCAATGAAAATGCCGACGATGACGACAATCCGGGCATCAGTGATCTGATCGGCCGGGCGGAAGTGGCCGGCTACTGGAACGTCAACAAAGACAACACGCTGGGCGTGACGCTGCGCCATTCGCTGAAGGCCGACACCAATGGCTCGGTGCGACTGGAATGGCTCAGAAACATTGCTGATGGCGGCATCCCGGGCAGCAAGAGTGGCCTGCGCTTTCACACCCAGCTGTTCACCGGCTACGGCGATTCCCTGGTGGATTACAACCGCCGGCGTACTGTGCTGAGTATCGGTTTGAGCCTGGTGGACTGGTAGATCTGCACGCAGAGCGCGGCATGGTTCCTGAGCGGCGGTTGACGTTCCTTGGCCGTCGGAGCACAATACATTACACGCAAATATATTTTGCGTGAAAATTGGTAATGTTTTGGTGCAACGACCAGGCAACACACCCAACCGATGAAGGTCAACCCGAAAAACCTGCTGCTCGATCTCATGCTGGCGGCCGGCGACAAGCCGATGACCGCCCGCGATGCGATTTCGGCGTGTTCCCTTTTTCAGATCAGCGAAAACAGCCTTCGCGTCACCCTCGCGCGCCTGTCTGCGGCCGGATTCATTGAGATCGCGGGACGCGGTGCCTACCGCCTGGGGCCGGCCGCGATCGATCTCGCCGGCGACGTTGCCACCTGGCGCACGATGGAGGCGCGACTGCGGCCGTGGCGGGGCGGCTATGTCGTCGTGCATTCCGGAGCGTTGGGTCGCAGCGACCGCGTGGCGCTGCAGCGGCGCGAACGTGCCCTGCAGATGCTGGGCTTTCGGCCATTCGAACGAGGCCTGCATATCCGCCCGGACAACATCGGACCGGACGTTGACGAGGTACGCCAACGCCTCTACAAACTCGGACTGGACCGGCAAGCGGCCGTCTTCCGGGCCGAGGACCTCGATCCGGAACGGGCGGCCATGGTGAGGCACCTGTGGGACGGCGCCGCACTGACGAAAAGCTACCGCCAATGGCGAGACCAGCTTGAGGCGTGGCTGGCCGGCGCGAATGGGCTCGCGCTGGATGCGGCGGCCCGCGAGTCATTCCTGCTCGGCGGCCGGGCCATTCATCAACTGGTCTTTGATCCCCTGTTGCCGGAACCTTTTGTTGACACCAGCGAGCGCCACGCATTCATCCAGGCCGTTCACCGTTTTGACGAAGCCGGTCGCGCCATCTGGAACCGTTTTTTCGCATCTATTGCCGAGGCACCTTCCCCTTTGCCGTTCACCCATCAACCTGCAGAATTGGAGACAAGCCATGAACACCCGTATTGAGCCCGCACAAGGTTCGCTTTATCTGGCCGACACGCATGAAGTAACCAACCTCTCGCGCGAGCTGACTGACTACAACATGTACATGGAAGACGCTGCGTTACGGGAGGCAGTCCAGCGCGAAGGCGGGCAGTGGGCCGAGCCCGAACTTGCCGAATTCGGCAAGTTGACGGGGTCTGCCGACTATCTTGAGCTGGGGAATCTGGCCAACAAGTTCACACCCGAGTTTGATACCCACGACCGCTTCGGCAACCGCATCGATCTGGTCAAATTTCATCCGGCCTACCACCAGCTGATGAAAACTTCCATCGAGCACGGGCTGCATGCCTCGCCGTGGACGGCGCCCGGACCGGGCGCCCACGTCGCCCGCGCTGCCAAGAGCTTTTTGCACGGGCAGGTGGAGGCGGGCCATGGCTGCCCCATCACCATGACCTTTGCCGCCGTGCCCGCGTTGCGCCTGCAACCCGAGCTGGCCAGTGTTTGGGAACCCAAAATCACGGCACGCGTGTACGACCCCCGCAACGTGCCGGTGGAGCAGAAGCAGGGCATCACCATTGGCATGGCGATGACCGAGAAACAGGGTGGCTCGGATGTCCGCACCAACAGCACGCGCGCCCATCCACTGGGCACGGGTGGGCCGGGCCAAGCCTACGAACTCGTCGGCCACAAGTATTTTGTGTCGGCCCCCATGTGCGACGCTTTTCTGGTGCTGGCCCAAGCGCCTGGTGGCCTTTCGTGCTTCCTGCTGCCGCGCTGGCGCCCGGACGGCAGCAAGAACCCAATGCAGGTGCTGCGGCTCAAGAAGAAGATGGGCAACGCCTCCAACGCGTCGTCGGAGACTGAACTGCGCGGCGCCCTGGCGAGGATGGTCGGCGAGGAGGGACGCGGCGTGCGCAGCATCATTGAAATGGTGAGCATGACCCGCTTCGACTGCATGGTGGGCTCCAGTGCCGGCATGCGCATGGCGGCATCGCAGGCGTTGCACCACTGCGCCAACCGCTCGGCCTTCGGCCAGGTGCTGAACCAGCAGCCGCTGATGCAAAACGTGCTGGCCGATCTGGCCCTGGAAAGCGAAGCGGCCCTGAGCTTAAGCATGCGCAT
>NZ_JAUSLE010000039.1 GCF_030646845.1 Rhodoferax sp.
CGAACTCAAAGAACTGCGCCTGCACGGCATGGCCGCAGCGTGGGATGAATTGACTACACACGAGGGAACATCAAACGATGTGGGCATACAAACCTCGCGTTGGTTGATCGAACATTTGCTGCAAGCCGAACACGCGCAACGGGCCTTTGCCTCGGTACGCCACCAGATGAAGGCGGCCAAGTTCCCGCTGCATCGTGACCTGGCGGGCTTTGACTTTGAGGCGGCCAAGGTGGATCAAAAGCTGGTGAAGCAACTCTCCACACTGGACTTCACCGAAACGGCACAAAACGCGGTTCTCATTGGTGGGCCGGGCACTGGCAAGACGCACTTGGCCACGGCCATTGGGGTGGCTGGCATTGCCGCAAAAGGCAAGCGGGTACGCTTTTATTCCACGGTGGATCTGGTCAATGAGTTGGAGAAAGAAAAGCGTGAGGGCAAAGCCGGGCGTATCGCATTGGCGTTGATGCGCCTGGACTTGGTCATTCTGGATGAGCTGGGCTATTTGCCCTTCAGCCAGGCTGGAGGCGCCTTGTTGTTTCATCTGCTCTCCAAGCTGTACGAACACACCAGCGTGGTGATCACCACCAACCTGAGTTTCTCGGAATGGTCGGCGGTATTTGGCGATGCCAAGATGACCACGGCGCTGCTGGACCGGCTCACCCACCATTGCCACATCGTGGAGACGGGCAACGAGTCCTATCGGTTCAGGCACAGCACCATGGCCGCCAAGACGCGCATCAAGGCCAGGGAAAGCGAGCGCAAAGGCAGCATGACTGTGCCCCCAACACAGGAGCCCGCCGAGTCGTTCTGAGGCAGCACGCACTGGGGAAATCCGCTACGGGCTACGCCCTTCGCTCCTTTCCCCAGTACAGACTCTGAACTCAAAACCAGCGAAAGGGAACAGGTCAAAAACCAGTTGTTGAGTACACTTATCCACAGTTGCTGATTCAAGAATTGGCAACCCGCCCTGGCTCAATATTGAATCGGCAGGGTGGCTCAATATTCAATCGGCGCCGACACTCTGCGGTGGAAAACACAAGATCGACAATGCCATCAAGCTTTGTGAATTCCCTGGGTATCAAAATGTCGTGGATCCGCCGCATGCTCTCCGGGTCCTCCAGCGACTCTTTCAACTGCACCAGTCGGATACTTGGCCAGCGAGTCCACATTTGCACGGGTGCTGCGCGCGCATGGGCAAACGGCCCACCGTGGACGCGCCAAGGCCCCCAGAGCCAAACGTAAGCCTACCACCCACATCGCCACCGGGGTACGCCAGGTCTGGTGCTGGGATATGACGTATTTGCCCGTTACCGTGGTTGGTCGCTGGTTTCACCTGTACCTGATTCTGGATCTGTACAGCCGAAAGATCGTGGGCTGGGAGGTGCATGCCAATGACAGCTCAGACCACGCGGTGCATCTGGTGCGTCGCACGGCACTGGCCGAGGGCATCGCAGCCCTGGCTGTCAAACCGGTATTGCATGGGGACAACGGTTCCACGCTCAAGGCCACCACGGTGTGGCGATGCTCGATTGGTTGGGGGTGAAACCGTCGCACTCACGCCCTCGGGTCAGTGATGACAATGCCTATGCGGAGTCGCTGTTCCGTACTGCCAAGTACCGGCCTGAGTTCCCCGTCAAAGGCTTTGCAACGCTGAAGGCTGCGCGCAATTGGGGTGCCGCATTTGTGCACTGGTACAACGTGGAGCACAAGCACAGTGGCATCCGCTATGTGTCGCCACAGCAGCGTCATGCTGGCGAAGATCACGCCATTCTGGGGGCCCGCCACGCAACAGCAAAGGAGCTCAATCCGGCACGCTGGTCGGGCCCTACGCGCAACTGGCAGCCCATGGGGCCAGTCACTCTCAACCCCGAACGCGACTCCATCATCTCGGAGTACGCAGCGGAAAAGCTTATTCAGCCGTTGGCTGCGTAAATCAGGCGACAACTACCTTGACGCGCGCCGCACCACACTGCGAAGCTCGATCTTGGCTTAACCACGAAAAGGCTGAACGACTCCGAATCGTTTCATCGACCTGTTTTGATTGATCCCCATTGGTCAAGCAGTCGTCGGTCCTGTGCACTTTCTGCTTCGATGGAGTCCTGCGGCAATTGCTTGAGACACTCTTCCAGTGCCTGAGGGTCAAGTTTCTCAACCGGCTTCGACGCCACCATAACTTGAGGTGATTTGCCATCCCAAGCGAACGGGTTACGAAACGCTGGCGGGTCCGGTAAACAGTCATCCTTGTAGGTTGGTGGGCCGTCCGTTACAAACGGTGAGAACGAAATAGTTTTTTCAAAGATCAGTGGTTTGCCTGTTGGGGTTGGCGGTGAGGACGGCATGTTCTCGATGGCCTTACGAGCCAGTTGCTCGGCAACCGGGGATGTGGTCCACAGCGTTTCAAGCTTTGTCAATGTCCCATCAGGCGCAATTTCTACCCGAAACCGGACGACTCCCTGGTCTCCTCCCTCGATGGCCGTGCCCATCATGCTGCGGACTTGATGACCCCACGTGTATCGATAGCCCTTACTGTTTTTAAGTGTGTATTTGGCAGCGAAGGCCCACTCTTGTGCTGTTGGGGCGGGAGGCGCAGCCAGGGACGCCGGTTGACGCTCCGTAACTGGCTGCGCCGCTGAATTGTCCTGAGCCACTTGAATGACAGGTGCAACTGAGGAAGATGACTCTCTGGCATTGGCTTGGCCAGCGGACGCGGCTAAATTCTTTTCTGGAGGCGGCGGCAAGGCCTCCAGATAGACGATTTCCGCTTGGGGTTTAAGCGTGTCCGGCTTGTCGTTGAATCTGATCTGGTTATTGCTAATAATCGAAAGCACGACGACATGCAACGTCACGGAGACCAGAACTGCGAAAAAGCGATTGTCTTTGTTGAGCTGCATGAACTGCTGATGGCTTACCCGAAGTCTTACTTTTATTCGGGCCGAGGGTGACCAGACAAACGTATTCTGAAGCTTCGAAAAATGACTCCGAATCGGGGAAATCTGTTGTTAAACGCACTTAGTTTAAACCGCTATATCGTTGGCGGCTTATTGATGCGTCAGACCAAGGCTGCGCATGGCTTTTTTGATCTCAATCACCAAGCCAGTCTCAATCGTGAGTTTTTCTGCGTCAGCGAGGCCAGGTTCACCCGAGCAAGCCTAAGCAGCGCGATCACCCTATTCGCGGTAGACGGCTGCTCCACACTGATCTTGTTGAACAGCTTTTCAATGTGGGGGTACTTGATGTCCATCATTTTCAGCCCGGCAAGGTTAATGCCCGCCACGTCACTTGCGCAGAATCGCTCAAACTTGGAAAGGTCTTCGAGGTGGCTACGATTGCGCAGTTTGCTGTGACTTTCGTAGTAAGCCGTGAAAGCCTCTTGCAACGTCGCGTTCTCACGGTATGTACGCATCTTGTCAAACGGACTTTCACCCGTTGCAACTTGCCCAATGATTTCATCCATCTTGCGGCGCGCTTGGTCAATCGTCATTTCTGAAAAGACTCCCAGAGACTTGCGTTCCGGCTTCCGGTTTACTTTCCGATAGAAGATGAAAGTTTTGCGCCCACTTGATCCAACGCCCATCGCTAGACCGGGTCGATCCTCGTCGTAATAATATTTGTAGCCAGCTTCAGGCACAGGCAGTGCGATGATGTTGGTTTTGGTGATGTGAATTTTTCGAATTTCTGGCTGTGATTTTTCGGCTGGCATGGCTAAAGACCTGAATTTTGATTGCTACTCAATTGCGCTCATTAGCGAGACTTGCTGCAATTTTGATAGCGGTTCCGTTGCTATAGCGGAAGGCTTTTTTCCGGTGATGTCAGTACGCTACTGCGGTCACCAGCGATTTTGCCGCCTGCATAATTCGTGCACCCGCTTCAACACCCAGCACCCGCACCACATCGTCTCAAGAAGCATGACCAAGAAGTCCATCAAAGCGTCATTGGAATCCACCTTCCTTCAAGGCGGTCCGTTCAGCGCAGATCTGTTGAACAGCGTGCTGATGAACTTTAACGACGAATTGGAGGAGTCCTTACACAACGATGCTGACGATGCCCTCATTTTTGTGGTGGAAGACGCCCGTGATGTCGCTCTGCTGCTGATCGAGTGGGACGGGGTAGTGCTGCAGAACGAAAAGACCTTAGAACGCCTGCAGCAAATGTGGAAGCACAACTACACCGCAAATATGCAGAAGCTCATCCCAGTTTTTCTTGACCATCTGAAACAAGGCATGTTGGCGGTGACTGGCGTCAAGTGGATCGAGGCACCAGTCTGACTAAACTCATACCACCATGCCCATCGAGTCCATCCCCAAATTCACCGACCCTGCAGCCAAGCTGTGGGCCAATGTGCCATCCCACGCCAAGAAGCTACTGCTGTCTAACGTCCGGTGCCGTCATGAGGTCACTATCACTGACTTTGCCGGGAAGGTCGTGGGTGGGGACTTGGTGCTTCAGGGTTTGTGTTCGGAATGCCGTGGTGACGTGGCAAGGGTGATTGAGATGGGGTGAAGGGGGAGTACTGATGCAATCCGCTCATATGATGCTCCTGCTCCGTTGATTCACACAAAGAAAATGATTGTTGTCAATAGCGCGGCTTGATTCTTGCGATCAAATTGAGGACCCGCAAGACTACGCGAACTGCGCAAAGGCAGTAATAAATACAATGCGTTCCATCATTCGCCGTCCGCACCTGACTCGTGTCATCTACTATGGCCTTGTCGTCTTTTACTGCACCCCGGCGAGCGTGGCAGCCCAGGTGCCTGTCGTGCGCGATCTGGGTACGCTGGGCGAAACCTACAGCTTTCCCATGGACATGGACAATGCCGACAAAGTGATGGACCATGCCTTCACAGCCAGCAATGCGGTCCAGCGCACCACGTTGACCAGAACTTTGGGCGGCAATTCCGTTGTAGGTGCGCTGGGCAGTACCCCTGGTCTCGCCATCGGCATTGACAACAGCGGACCCGTGGTGGGCTATGCCTACAGAGTCCATAGTGCTGTCGAGCACACCACGATGTTCAGCACCTCGGGCCGCGCCAACATCGATCTGGGCACGCCGGGTGGCGCCTATAGTTACGCCCGCGACAGCGACATCAACCTTTGGTGGGCGGTTCCACATTGAATAGCGGTCAATATTACGCGGGTCGGCTTATGTTCGGAATGAATCGCCCCGCTAAACTGAAGCACATGCAATTACTGAAAGAAAACAATGTTTGACAAAAGCGGGCAATGGATACACCTTGAGACGTTCGAGGATTTTGACAACGGCTTGTCAGACCTGATTGACCTCTGGTCCAGTACCTCAAAGACGGCAACCAAAACCGTCAAAGAGTCGGCACTCGCTCATTTCAAGGAAGACCTGGAAGCCGCCGTACTCAAATGGATCGACAACAGAGCCAAGTCCAAGAAATACGCTTCCATTGGTGAAGAGCTGGCTGAGTTTGAAGAAGCTCTGAACGAACGCTCAGCCGGTACCGGCAACAAGGCGCCTGCCAAGGCGAAGAAGACGCCCTGAGTATCCCCAGGGCGGATGCCCTATGACAACTCTGCAGGTTCTGCCTTGCTTCGGCCGGAGGTAGACGCCGTGGCAAGCAGGCGTCAGCTCAATCAGATTTCAAATGTGTAAACCATGGCGGCTGCCCGATCGTCGGCGCTGTGGCCCTGCAGAGCGCGATCCCATTCGGGACCGAGCGCCCCAACTTCAGGCTCCAGGCCAATCGTCATCGTCGCGACCTCCTCAGCAGCGCCATCGAACTCGGCCACTTGTTCGCGAGTTTCCAGAAACAGTCGCGCGACCATATAGCCGCCAGAGTCGATCAGCACCAGGTAGCGCGAGGGCTGTCGATGCGACCCGTGATTGTGCTTTCGCGGTGTTTCCATGCCGAAGGTTTGACTCATGTATATATGTTGCCACACATCCGAAATCCGGGAAGTCGATGAGGCATTCGCCAAGGGCTGGTCAAGGCGAATTTCAGGCTTGCAGACAACTGACACAGAGGGTTCCCGCTGGACCTGCGCCAAAGTCATGGGGCACCTGACCTGATTCCTGGGGTCACGACCAACGCGTTCCCAGACGCCAGGCCATTTCTGCACAGCAGGTCTACTTCTGATTCCGACAGAAAACTGAACGATTGCCCTCCCGGCTACTCAATAGGTTGTGCCGCAGCGGTCATATATATGTGCGCTATCGAACCGACTGGCAATTTCAGAACTGGCCCAATGAGCACAGCTTGGTTGCAACAGATCTATTTTGTTGCAGCAGCTCAGGACACTCGATCACGGAACTCAACGGTCAGAGATCTGTCTTTGACGATTGGGTATATGAGTCGAAGATGACCCATGGAAAGGACCCCGAGATGCAACGTTCCACCTCCACTCCAATACCAGCAGACCATATCCGCGCCAGCGTTCGTCCACTATGTGCGCGGTGCGGGGGAGATTTGATTCGAACCCATAGACGACCAATCGATCATTTTTGGAGCCTGTTTGTCCCTGTTCATCGTTTCCGCTGTAGCCGATTTTCGTGCCATTGGATCGGTAACCTTCGGGTCGACGCCAGTGCGGCAAGTTCGGGCGCAGTGACGCCCCATTAATACAAGTTCACTTCGAGGTTTGACCGTTCAGGTCCCTGGCACACCATGCCGGCTAAGGATTGCCATGCCTGGGCGAGGAAGCCGCCTGAACTGCGCTCTCGTTGAGGCGGGCGTTGATGGGAACGTTCAGAGAGGTCCCGACGCGCGTGTCGAAATATTCTTCAGGCTCACCGCTAAAAAAGGAAGATGAGTCGACCGGCAGAATGCCAACCCAGATCGACAACAGGACCAGACTCCCGGCGGTGAAACCCAACACAACGACGGGAAGCGCCCATCGCATGACGTGGCGCCGTCGCCTTCGACGAACAAACTTGACTCCGGCGCTCTGGCACCTCCAGCAGATGTATTCCGCATAGCGGTTCTTGTGGCAATCTTGGCGGTCAACGGTGGTGCCGCAGGCGGAACAAACTTTAAACATATCGGGTGGATCAAACGAATTGGCCGAAGGCCGTCCTTGCACATGAGCAAAGACGCATTTTCTGTGTCCAAATGTATCCTCTGCTGACAATTGTCAAGTGTCTGCGTTTTTCCGCAGTTGGACGGGGCAGATAAACTCGGAGCTCCCGACTGGCTGCCATGCGGCGAACCTCTGCCAGACTGGCATCCATCAAGACAGCTTTGAAGCGCCGCGAACTTATCAAGTGAATCAATCCAATGACTGAAACAACCCAGCTGCTGCAACGCCCCTGTCATGCCGCGCGCTGGCGTGCTGCCACCATCGCTTGCCTGCTGTTGCTGGCCGTAGGCATCGCCACCGGCGTGAGCATGTTCGAGCAGTTCACGGCCCAAATTCATCACCTGCAGAAGAAGCTGCAAAGCACCGCGCAGATCAAGTACATTGCCGTGCTCCTGGATGGCCAGCAAACGCCCGCCCTGCTGGTCACCCAAGACCCGCAAGACGGGGCTCTGCAGATTCAGCGCCTGAACAGCGTCGCCGAAGGTCGCGAGGACAGCATGCAGCTATGGGCGCTCGCTTCCGACGGCCAGCCGCGTTCGCTGGGTGTGCTGGCACGCGGGAGCAAGACCCTGCGCATCGCCGCCGACGAGAGGACTCTGGCCGAGGTGCGCCAACTGGCCATCAGCGTCGAGAACAAAGGCGGTACGGTGGAAAACGCCGGCCCCAGCCTGCCCTACCTGTTCGTCGGCGCGGTGGTGCAAAAGGCGCTGTGAAGTCGCCATACGCTATTAAAATGATAGCGAATAGCCATTGATCCATCCGGCGCCATGCGGACAAGGCCACTGCAATCTGGAGAACAGACTGTCTTGGCACTGGCAGCGTCTTTAAAACAAAATTTCCAGACGATCTGGATCAGGCGCGGTCAGGTGGTGCCAAAATCACAGCATGCAAGCCCCTTCTTCGCCGCCCAGCCAGTCCCCCGTCCAAGCCCGCAATCCCCTGCACGGTCTGACGCTGGAAGCCATCGTCACAGCGCTGGTCGCGCATTACGGCTGGACTGGTCTGGGTGAGCGCATACCCGTGCGCTGTTTTACCAGCGACCCGAGCATCACATCGAGCCTGAAATTCCTGCGCAAGACACCGTGGGCCCGTGAAAAGGTGGAGGGTCTTTATCTCTTCATGTTGCGCGAGACCCGCCGCACAGGCGCGAAAAAGGCTTAGCCCGCGCTGGCATCCACCAGGCTGGGGCGCAAACCACGCAGCACAGCAGGCGCGTTGAGCGACCGGATCGGTATGCTGACATCGCTGGGGATGCGCTGGTCCACCTGCAGGGCCAGGTAGCGCAAGCCACAGACCCGCAAGAAACTCGAAAAATTGGGAATGTCGCCTCGATGCTCCAGCAGTTCGTCATAGAGTTTGGAGAGCAGTTGCGGCACGCTCATGCCATCGCGCGCCCCGATCTCCTCCAGCGTGTCCCAAAACAGGTTTTCGAGCCGAACACTGGTGACCACCCCATGCAGACGGATGCTGCGCGTGGTCGCTTCATAACTCTGCGGATTGGCGCGGACGAAAATTTGACACATTCCAGTCTCCTTCGCATATCAGGAACAGCAACGCCCGAGCATAAGCGCGGGAGCTGCCAATAGCTAGTGGGAGATCCTGGTGCCCAGCAATGCCATGAACTGGGACAGCCAGGCGGGGTGCGCGGGCCAGGCCGGTGCCGTGACGTATTGACCGTCGGTGACGGCGGCGTCGATGGCGATCTCGGCGAAGACGGCGCCCGCCAGCTCCACTTCCGGGCGACAGGCCGGATAGGCACTGATGCGCTTGCCCCGGATGATGCCCGGCACGGCGGCCAGCAGCTGCGCGCCATGGCAAACAGCAGCAATCGGCTTGCCTGCGTCGGCAAATTCCTTGGTGATCGCCAGCACGCGGGCGTTGAGTCGCAAATACTCGGGTCCGCGGCCACCCGGAATCAGGAGTGCGTCATAGTTGGCGGTGTTGACGTCAGAAAAGTTGGCGTTCAGCACAAAGCGGTGGCCAGGCTTTTCGCTGTAGGTTTGCGCACCTTCAAAGTCGTGGATCGCGGTCATCACGTAGTCGCCCGCTTTTTTGTCCGGGCAAACCGCGTGCACGGTGTAACCCACTGACAGCAGGGTCTGGAACGGCACCATGGTTTCGTAGTCCTCACCATAGTCACCGCAAAGCATGAGAATTTTCCTGGTCATCACAATCTCCTGAAAAGTTGGAGACACCAGTTTGCGGCGCGGGCGCGTCGCACGGGTAACAGCGCATTACTACGGCACTAGGCGTTTTCCCGAATCAGACTCAGGACGCCATTCCCTGCTGCCTGCCGATTAGTCCGGCAAGGCGATCTTGTTGTCGACGCTGAACTGATAGTCCTTGAAGATGTGCTCGGCAGTGAGGTTCTCATAGGTGCCATCTGGCAGGCGGCGGGTGGTGTCCTTCAGGCGGTAGGTGTAATGCCCGCAGGTCCAGCAGTTGTAATTGCGCATGTGGGTGCACAGGCAAGTCTTGTCCATGACCGAGATGGTCTTGGCGTCCGGGTGCAGGGCGACCTCGCGGTTATAGGCCGTGATGTAGGCGCAGTTGCCGTTGCCGTCAAGCAAGTAGCCGTAGGACTCGCAACCCGGACGGATGCCCGAGCCAATGGCGGGCGTGTTCTTGAGCATGCGCATCGGGTAGCCAGTCGGCGAAATGGTGTTGACGACGATGTCGTCTTCACTGGCCCTGAAATACTCCTGCTTGACCTTGTCCGGCAAGCCGCATTCCTTCGCCACGGTGAAACGCGTTGCGACCTGTACTGCTGCCGCACCATGCTCCAGAAACGACACGGCGTCGCTGCCGGTAAAGATTCCCCCTGCAGCAATGACTGGAATATCGAGCTGTTCGGTCTTCATGTATTGAACGATTTCAGCCATGATGGTCGCCAAATCGTATTGCGCCCAGTCCATGCCGAAACCCAGATGCCCGCCCGCCAGAGGACCTTCCACGATCACGTAGTCGGGCAGTCGATTCAGTTTTGCGTTCTTGCGCAGAAAGAGCTGTAACGCCCGCACCGACGAGACGATGATGCCCAGCTTGGCATCCCGAAACCGGGGGTGATCTGCAATCAGCCCGAATGAACCCAGATGCAAACCGGCGCTCAGGGTAATGCCATCAATGCCGGCGTCCAGCGCCGACGCCATGCGCACCGTCAGCGTCTCGCGCGGCGCGTTCATGGTCAGCTTTTCCATGCAATTGACGAACACCAGGCCTTCACCACGCTTGGCCTGCATGGTGGCGTCGACGTGTCGCCGGGTGGCGTCAGCCAACACACCCAGATCGAATTTGATGCTGGACTTGTCAGAGTTGTCGAGGTTGTACTTGTAGAACTTCGTTTTGTCTTTGACGAAGCTGGTGTCAAAGCGCCTGTCGGAGACATCTGGCACCATCGCGTCGGAAATATGCCCGATACCGCCGAGGCGCGCGGCTTCGAGGGCCAGTTCGGCGGTTGAAATATCAACCCCCATGCCGCCAACCATGATCGGCACGAACTCTTTTTTCCCGAACTTCAGGCGAAAGTCATCTACACGTTTCATCAAAATCCTTGGGCGCTCCGCCACCCCTGGCGACCCTCTTGGCCGACGGCCCAAGCAAGCCCAGGGAAAACAGATAATCGCAGGCCGGATGGGCTCTGCGTGGCCCGAATTCTACCCCGCCCGTATTTCAAATCTGGCGGTTGGACAATTCCCCTGCCCGGCTTGAGTACTTGACGGCGGCGTCCAGTTTCTCCACTTGAACACGTGCTGGACGGTTGCCATAGACGGCCGATTTGAGCCACTCCAGCTCGGCCGTCAATTGAGCTTCGCTGTCAAGGCGCGTATGCCAGACTTTTTGTTCCGCATTCCAGCGGTAAGCCCTGGCTTTAAGCAAGTCTTTGGCGTCAAAGGGTGCGCTGGTCGCCTGCAGCCGGTAGCTCGGCAGGCGGCTGGCCGCAATCAGTTGTGCCAGTCCGGTCCGACTGGAAGTGGGCAGCTTTTCGCCCAATACGGCCAGCAATGCGTGGCAATCCACTTCGGCGCGATGGGCCTCGTAAAACCAGCCTTTTTCCATGGCAAGGTACTCCAGCTTGGAAGAACCGTGGCCTTCCTTCTTCCAGTCAATGTCAGCGAAGGAGCAGCCCCAGGGCAATTGGGCAAACGCGGCAATCCGTGCCTCACAGAATGGCCGATCGAAGCCGGCGTTGTGGGCAATCACCAGGTCCGCGCCTTGCAGCATGGCCGCAATGCGCGCCTCGTCCAGACGATGGCCCCGGACCATCTCGTTGGATATGCCGGTAATGGCGTGGATTTCGCTGGAGATCGGTATGCCCGGGTCTTCCAGCCCGTCGTAGACAGCCACATCCCCGACCGGTAGCCCCGTCGCGGCATCGACGTCAACCTGCAACATGGCCAGCTCGATGATTTTGTCGCGCGACTGATCCAGTCCGGTGGTCTCGGTATCAAGCACCAGAACCCGAATGAGCGAGCCTTGCGGCGTTTGGTCGAAGTGGTGCACAGGAATCAGACGGCGCAACACCCGATAGTCGGGATGCCGCGCGAGCGCCGCTGCCATCGTCTCGGCATCCGGCAGGGGTGCGGCCTGTGGTGCGGGGACAGATCGGGATTTGGGCCGGGTTTTCGGCTTGGCCCCGAGTGCCACAGGCATGTCAGCGGTGTCAAAGCCAAGCTGGAGTTGGGAGTCGGTCACGTGGGGCTCTCGGATTGGTATTTGTTCAAGCGGACATTACACCGCACTGTGCGCAATTGATACGTCGGGCTGCCGCAGAAATCGCCGTTCACTACAACAGGGGGCGGAGTTCCCGCGCGGCTTCGAACAACAAAGGCAGCAGATCGCGCTGCATCGCCGCGGTTGACAACCGGCTGTGCGACGCCACCACATTGAGCGCCGCCACGGTGACGCCCTTAGTGTTGCGCAGCGGCACTGCCAGCGCGTGCACCCCCAGCTCGTGCTCCTCACTGGACAGGCAAAAGTCGTCCTGCCGGACTTTTTCGATGAGGGCGCGAAACGCCCGCGCATCGGTGGTGGTCAGCGGTGTCATGCGTGCCAGGTTGCGCCCCTTCATCCATTCACCGAAGGCGGTTTTGGTCTTGGCTGCCAGCAAGACCCGTCCGGTGGAAGTCACGTGCGCGGGCAACCTGGCGCCCATGTGCAAACCATAGGCAATCACCCGGCCTGATGGGGTCACGGACGAGTTGCGGTCATTGCCGCTGCGCGCCACGATCACCACCTCGTCGGTATCCAGCACCACGGCCGAGAACGACTCCTGTGCCTGCACCGCCAACCGGTTCAGTGTGGGCTGAATCGCCCGCGGCAAGCGGGAAGACGCCAGATAGCTGCCGGAGAAACGCAGCACCTTGCTGGACAGCCAGAAATGGCTGCCATCGGTCTCGAGGTAGCCGAGGTGGGCCAGCGTCAGCAAATGACGACGCGCCGCCGCGCGTGTGATGCCGGCCCGCGCGGCGGCCAGGGTGGCGTTCAGGCGCTGGCGCTCGGTGTCAAAACTCTCCAGCACCGCCAGACCCTTGGCCATGCCCTCGATGAAATCCGCCTTGGCAATGGTCATCCAGGTACTCTTGAATTGTTGCGCGACTATCGCGCATTTGGCGCAATCATCGCACAATTGATGCCTGTCATGCTTTAAAAAGGCACCGCGCCGCCTAAGCTTCATCCCTTCTTGACAGGAGCAAATATGTCTACGCGAACACAAGTCGCCATCATCGGCGCCGGCCCCTCGGGCCTTCTTCTGGGCCAGTTGCTGCACAAAGCAGGTATTGACGCCATCATCCTGGAACGCCAGACCGGCGACTACGTGCTGGGCCGCATCCGCGCCGGCATTCTGGAGCAGGTCTGCATCGACCTGCTGGACGAAGCGGGCGTAGGCGAGCGCATGCACAAGGAGGGCCTGGTCCACGGCGGCATCGAGATGCTCTACAACGGCCAACGCCACCGCGTTGACTTGAACAAGCTCACCGGCGGCAAGAACGTCATGGTCTACGGCCAGACCGAATTGACCAAGGATCTGATGGATGCGCGTGCGGCCGCCGGGTTGCCCACCGTGTACGAGGCACACAACGTGGCGGTGCATGACTTCGACAGCAGAAAGCCCCGCGTCACCTATGAGAAAGACGGCAAGAAATTCGAGATCGAATGCGACTTCATCGCCGGTTGCGACGGTTTCCATGGCGTCTGCCGCGCCAGCGCCCCGCGCAGCGCCATCACCGAGTTTGAAAAGGTATACCCGTTTGGCTGGCTGGGCCTGCTGTCGGACACGCCGCCGGTGCACGACGAACTCATCTACGTCAACAGCCCACGCGGCTTCGCCCTGTGCTCGCAACGCAGCAAGACGCGCAGCCGCTATTACCTGCAGGTGCCGCTGACCGACAAAGTGGAAGAATGGACCGACGCGGCGTTCTGGCAGGAGCTGCGCCTGCGTCTGGACGAGGAAGGCCGCGACAAGCTGATCACCGGGCCCTCGATCGAGAAAAGCATTGCCCCGCTGCGCAGCTTCATCACCGAGCCGCTGCGCTTTGGCCGCATGTTCCTGGCGGGCGACGCCGGCCACATCGTGCCGCCGACCGGTGCCAAGGGCCTGAACCTGGCGGCAACCGACGTCAAGTACCTCTCCAGCGCCATCATCGAGTACTACCAGGACAAGACCGAGGCTGGCATTGACACCTACTCCGAGCGCTGCCTCAAGCGCATCTGGAAGGGTGAGCGCTTCTCGTGGTGGTTCACCCAGCTGATGCACCGTTTCCCCGATGACGGCGCGATCGTCACCAAGTTCCAGGAAGCCGAACTCGACTACCTGCTCAACTCGGAAGCCGGTTCTCGCACCATTGCCGAAAACTACGTCGGACTGCCGCTGGACTTTGGGACGCGCCATCTGGGTTAAATTCGGAGCCTATATGGCTTCTACACCCAACAAACCTCTCTTGCCGCTCAAGGGCGTGCGCGTCCTCAGCCTGAGTCTGAATCTGCCCGGTCCGGCGGCGCTGATGCGTTGTCAGCAAATGGGCGCGTCCTGCGTCAAGCTGGAGCCACCGCCGCCCCCGGGTGCAGCACCCGGCACGTCGGGCGACCCCATGGGCCTGTACAACCGGCCCGCCTACGAGGTCATGCACAAGGGCGTTCGGGTGGCAGTGGCCGACCTCAAGACCGAAAAAGGCCAGAAAGCCCTGCATCGGGAACTGGCCAAGACCGATGTGTTGCTGACATCATTTCGCCCTTCGGCGTTAACCAAATTGGGACTGGACTGGAAGGGCCTGCACAAGCTCTACCCTGCCCTGTCGCAGGTCGCCATGGTGGGCGCCCCCGGCGCGCGCGCCGAAGAGCCCGGGCACGACCTCACCTACCTGGCCGAAAACGATCTGGTTGGTGGGCTGGAACTGCCCCCCACTTTGTATGCCGACATGGGTGGCTCGCTGATGGCCTCCGAAGCCGTGTTGAAAGCGGTGTTGCTTCAACTGAAAGGCGGCAAAGGCAGCTACTTTGAGGTGGCGCTGTCAGTGGCCGCGGGCTACCTGGCTCTGCCACGTTCATGGGGATTGACCAAACCGGGTTCAGCGGTGGGCGGTGGCCACGCCGGCTATCGCGTCTACCCGTGCAAAGACGGCCGCGTTGCCGTGGCCGCGCTGGAGCCGCATTTTGCGAAATCCCTGTGCGCCGCGGCGGGGATTCAAAACGCCAACATCATGACCATGTTCTCACCGGCCACCCATCAGGTAATTGCCGACTACCTGCTCACCATGACGCGCGCGGGAATGGATGCGCTGGCCACCGAAAAAGACATACCCCTTTACACGCTATCGAAATAATAGCTGACAACGTCTTTAATTCGAGGGCCAGAAGCATTTTTGGCGCATGAATACCGCTTCGGCATGACTATCTATAGCCACCGTACTTCCGCAGCAAGCAGATACCCGGCGCCATAGACTGTCCGAATGGTCTTGGGCTGTTGGGAGTCTGATTCGAGCTTGCGCCGTAGCCTGGAAACCCGGACATCCACACCACGGTCAAGCGCTGAAAGATCACGGTCACCACACAACTGTTCGCGGTCAAGAATGCGGTTGGGTCGCTGCAAGAACTGCAGCAGCATGCGCGATTCACCGGCGCTGAGGGTCCACTCCTGGCCGCCCGGCGAAGACAGCGTATTGGAGTCGACACGAAAGTGCCAGCCACCGAATTCGGCAAGCTGCGAGCGCACCGGCATTTGCGTTTGTGTGTTGTGGGGCTTGTCCCGCCGCCGCAAAATGCTGCGCACGCGCGCCACCAGTTCACGCGGCTCGAACGGCTTGACCACATAGTCATCGGCACCCAGTTCCAGGCCCATGACCCGGTCACTGAGATAGCCCCGTCCGGTCAGGACCATCACGCCGCAAGCGAATCGCGCCTGCAAATCACGCACCACATCCATGCCATCGGCATCGGGCAACCCCAAGTCCACGATGCACAAGTCCGGTACACGCGCCAGCAGCAGGCGACGCAGGGTTGCGGCATTGTGGCATTCAACCACCTCAAAACCAAACTCCCGCAGCGTGCTGCTCACCAGACGGCAAATGTCAGGATCATCGTCCAGCACATAAATGCAACGTGGTCCGTCCGCATGAAGAAACAGGTCAGTACTCATGCCAGCAAGCCATCAAGCGCGTGCTGCAGTTGGATGGCGCTAAATGGCTTTTTCAGCAGCGGCAAATCCGCTGCAGCCGCAGCTGACACCGCATCACCGTCGGAGTAGCCGCTGATCAACAAGGCCTTCACATGTGAGGCGCGCAGGCTTGCCTCAAAGCAAAGGGCCCGTCCATCCATGCCACCGGGCATCACCAGGTCCGAGATCAGGATGCCCACAGTGGGCACGCTGGCCAGCAGCAACAGAGCATCCGCGGCATGATCCGCTTCGATCACCGGGTAACCCAGGCCCACGAGTTGCAGCCGGATCACCCGACGCACATCGGGGTCGTCTTCTACCAACAACACCAAGGGGCGCTCCGCGACTGGCCGACCCAATCGTTGCTGCGTGCCCAGTAGTGACTCGGCCGCGCGATTGTCGCCCGTGCACGGCAAAACCAGCGTGACCACACAGCCCTCGCCGAGTGCGCTCTGAATGCGAATGCCGCCGCCGGACTGTTTGGCAAAACCGTAAACCATGGACAAACCCAAGCCACTGCCCGAACCGAAGCGTTTGGTGGTGAAAAAAGGCTCTGAGGCACGCGCCTGGGTGGCTGCGTCCATGCCGATGCCAGTGTCGCACACGCTCACCGCCACGTAGCAACCGGGGGCAACGTCGAAATCAGCCACCTGTGCCTGGCTCAATTGAACACACGTCGCCCCAATAGTCAGCTGTCCACCATCGGGCATGGCGTCACGCGCGTTCAGCGCGAGGTTGAGCAATGCGTTTTCAAGCTGCTGGGCATCGGTCATGGCGTGCAGGGGCTCGTCCATCGGTGTCGCGGTCACCGTGATGTGGGCTGGCAGTGTGCGCTTGAGCAGGATCAGGGTCTCATCTACCAGGTCTGCAATGTTCACTGACCGCGGGGCAAGCGGCTGCTTGCGGGCAAACGTCAGCAGCCGCTTGATCAGTGACGCGCCCCGGCGCGAGGCCTTCAAGGCTGGCACCACATATTCGCCGATGTCCGGATCGTCCGGGTAGCGCTCATGCAAGGTCACCAGATTGCCAATCACGACCGTTAACAGGTTATTGAAATCGTGCGCGAGCCCGCCGGTCAGTTGTCCCACCGCCTCCATTTTTTGCGCATGAACGAGTGCTGCCTGGGCATTTTTGAGGTCGGTGATATTGACCGACAGCACAAAACACCCAGCCACACGTCCCTGGGCGTCCAGTTCAGGCACCAGTTCGCTACGCGCATAGACCACTCGACCGCCGGGTTGGCGCATGGCGTACTCGTAGCTGACGCGTTGCCCTTGCAGCGCCACATGCACATGGTGTGCAATATCCGTGTAGACCTCGTCCCCCACTACATCACGAATGGAGCGACCCAGCACCTCTTCCTTGGCGCACCCAAACCAGTCGGCATAACCTTTGTTGACGTAGCTGTAGATTTCCTGGTGATCAAAGTAGCCAATCAACGCGGGTACGGTATCGGTGATCAGGCGCAAATTTTCTTCACTGCGTCGCAACGCCTGCGTAATGCGCTGATTGGCGCCGTCCGCGATGATGAGGCGCCGGTTGCTGGCCTGCAACTCGTTGGTGCGCTCGGTCACCCGGTTTTCCAACTCGGCATTCTGCTGCTGGATCTTTTGCTCATAACGACGGCTGGCGGTGATGTCTGTGTACAGGGTCACAAAACCGTTGTGGGGCAAGGGCTCGCCACGCACCGCCAGAATCTGCCCGCCGGGGCGATCACGCTCGGTGTAGTGCGGTGTGAAACGACGGGCCAGCCGCATGCGCTGCGCCACCAGTTCCTCCACATCACCCGGTCCGTACTCACCGCGTTCAGCGTTGTAACGCATGAAAGACTCGAAGGTTGCACCGACAAAGGCCATGTCTTCGGGAAAATCGAGTAGTCGCAAAAAAGCCTTGTTCCAGGCCACGATGTGCAAGTTGCCATCGATCACGGTCAATCCCTGGTCGAGCAGGTCCAGTCCGGCCTGAAGCAACTCGTGCCGGTAATGCGTTGGCTGTGAATCAAGGGGAAAGTGAAATGGCATGAAGAACAGACTCCGGCGAATCTGTGCATTCTAGGGCGCCATAGCACCCCACTTGCACGCTGCAAACATTCGATACATTTGCCCCGAAATTCCGCAACAGTCCACTGCCATCATTCCGGTCACATATTGCTGCTCGGGCACTTCGAGCCTGCTGCTGACACCACGATGAGGAGACTGCCAACATGCTTACGAACGCCTACGACCAGGGACTGGATCGCAATAGCGCGAACCACATAGCCCTTTCACCAATAAGCTTTCTGGAACGGTCGGCCCGGGTCTATCCCGACCGTGAGTCCCTGATTCATGGTGCCACGCGCTTCACCTGGGCACAGACCTACGCCCGCTGCCGCCGTCTGGCCAGCGCATTGGCCCAGCGCGGCATTGGCTTGGGCGACACGGTGGCAGCCATGCTACCCAATACGCCCCCAATGTTTGAAGCGCACTTTGGTGTGCCCATGACCGGTGCGGTGCTCAACACACTGAACACCCGGCTGGATGCAGAAGCCATCGCCTTCATGCTGGACCATGGCGAAGCCAAGGTGCTGATCACCGACCGCGAGTTCTCACCCATCATCGAGCGTGCGCTGCTCCTGATGAGCCACAGCCGCCCGCTGGTGATTGACGTAAATGATTCCATGCATGAAGGTGGCCAGTTGCTCGGTGAGTTCGACTACGAAGCTTTTCTGCAAACAGGTGACGAGGCCTACGAATGGGGTCTGCCGACTGATGAGTGGAATGCCATCGCGCTGAACTACACCAGCGGCACCACCGGCAACCCCAAGGGCGTGGTGACCCACCACCGGGGCGCTTACCTGAATGCCGTGTCCAACGTGGTGACCTGGGAGATGCCACGTCACTCGGTATACCTGTGGACACTGCCGATGTTTCACTGCAACGGCTGGTGCTTTCCCTGGACCCTGGCGCTCCAGGCAGGTGTCAGCGTGTGTTTGCGCAAGATCGATCCGGCGCTGATCTTCTCGCTGATTCGTGAGCACCGCGTGACCCACCTGTGCGGCGCACCGATTGTGTATGGTCTGTTGATCAATGCCCCGCAGGCCGTGCGTGCAGGCATTGCTCACCCGATTGCCGGCCTCATTGCCGGTGCTGCACCACCGGCCGCCATCATCGAAGGCTGCGAGCGAATCGGCATTGACATCACCCACGTCTATGGCCTGACCGAGGTCTACGGGCCGGCCGCGGTCTGCGCCAAGCAGGCGGGTTGGGACCGGTTGCCCATTGGTGAACGTGCGGCCCTGAACGCCCGCCAGGGCGTGGCCTACCCGATGCAACAAGTTATCACGGTGCTGGACCCTGAAACCATGCAACCCGTGCCGGCCGACGGCGAAACCATGGGTGAAATCTTCTTCCGGGGCAACCTGGTGATGAAGGGCTACCTGAAAAACCCGCAAGCGACGGCCGAAGCCTTTGCTGGCGGCTGGTTCCACACTGGCGACCTGGCCGTGCTGCATCCGGACGGCTACGTCAAGATAAAGGATCGCAGCAAGGACGTGATCATCTCCGGCGGCGAAAACATCTCCAGCCTCGAAGTCGAAGAAGTGCTGTATCGCCACCCCGCTGTGCTGGTCGCCGCCGTGGTGGCCAAGCCAGACGCCAAGTGGGGTGAAGTGCCCTGCGCTTACATAGAGCTACGCGAAGGGGCCGCCGTCACCGAAGCAGAGATCGTTGAGCATTGCCGGGCGCAGTTGGCGCGCTTCAAGGTGCCCAAACAAGTGCTGTTCGGAACGCTGCCCAAAACTTCGACCGGAAAAATCCAGAAGTTCGTTTTGCGTGAGCAGATGCGTTCGGCTTCGGCCATTGACTGAAAAACGGAGCCATTTCATGTCTGAAGACCTCATCCTGCAAACCCACGGACTGACCAAAGAGTTCAAGGGTTTTGCCGCCGTGCAAAACGTGGACCTCAGGGTCAAGCGCGGCAATATTCACGCCTTGATCGGGCCCAACGGTGCGGGCAAGACCACCGTGTTCAACCTGTTGACCAAGTTCTTGCAGCCCACCGCAGGCACGATTCAGTTCAACGGCATCGACATCACCCGGGAAGAACCGGCGCAAATCGCACGCCGTGGCGTGGTGCGCTCGTTCCAGATATCGGCCACCTTCCCGCACCTGAGCGTGATGGAAAACGTGCGCGTCGCCCTGCAACGCAAGGTAGGCACCTCGTTTCACTTCTGGAGCCCCCAGTCCACACTGGATGTACTCAACGACCGAGCGGTGGAATTGTTGGAGTCGGTCGACCTGGGGGCCTACATCGACACCCAAACCGTGGAATTGCCCTACGGCCGCAAACGCGCGCTGGAGATTGCCACCACGCTGGCGCTGGAGCCCGAGTTGATGTTGCTGGATGAACCCACCCAGGGCATGGGCCACGAGGACGTGGACTTGGTGGTGGAGTTGATTCGCAAAGTATCCAAGGGGCGCACCATTTTGATGGTGGAACACAACCTGTCGGTGGTGGAGACCCTCAGTAACGTCATCACGGTGCTGCAACGCGGCTCGATTCTGGCCGAAGGGACTTACGACGTGGTGTCCAAAGACCCGCGCGTTCTGGAAGCATACGTCGGAGTAGAAGCATGAACAGCGCCTTCAAACGCACCGGTGAACTCCTGCGTATCACTGACCTGCATTCGTTTTATGGCGAATCCCACATCCTGCACGGCATTGACCTGACCATCAACCATGGCGAACTGGTCACGCTATTGGGGCGCAACGGCAGCGGACGCTCAACCACACTCAAGTCCATTCTGGGACTGGTGGGCCGACGCACGGGTCAGATCATGCTCAACGGGGAAAACATCAAAGGCATGTCTTCCCACCGAATTGTTCGAATGGGCGTGGGCTATTGCCCGGAAGAACGCGGCATTTTTTCAGGTCTGACCACAGAAGAAAACCTGATGCTGCCTCCCAAAGTGGCGTCCGGCGGCATGACGCTGGAAGAAATTTACGAGATGTTTCCCAACTTGTACGAGCGCCGCCACAGCCCGGGCACGCGCCTGTCAGGCGGTGAGCAACAAATGCTGGCGATGGCACGCATTCTGCGCACCGGCGCCCGGCTGCTGCTGCTGGACGAAATCACTGAAGGCCTGGCCCCGGTCATCGTCAAGAAACTGGGCGAAGTCATTCGACTACTGAAAACACGTGGCTACACCATTTTGCTGGTGGAACAAAACTTCCGCTTTGCCGCTCCGCTGGCTGACCGTCACATTGTGCTGGAGCATGGCCGCATTGTGGCCACAGTAACCAAAGAAGAACTGCCGTCCAAGACTGACATGCTGCATGAGCTGCTGGGCGTTTAACCCCGCCCTTATCGAAGACCACCTTTCCCCCCTGACCTTATCCACTATCTACAAGGCGACATCATGAAACTTAAACCCACTATTCAGGCACTCGGCTTGGCCCTGGCGTCCATCGGCGCGGTTCACGCACAAATCTCTGACAACGTCGTCAAGATCGGCGTTTTGACCGACTTGTCCGGACTCTACTCTGATGTCGCAGGCAAAGGCACCATCATTGCCACCGAAATGGCGATTGAAGACTTTGTGGCCAAGGAAAAGCCCGGATTCAAGATTGAAGTGGTGTCTGCCGACCACCAGAACAAAGGCGACATCGCGGCCAACAAGGCGCGTGAATGGTTTGAACGCGACAAAGTGGATGTAGCCTCTGAACTGGTCACCACCTCCGTGGCGCTGGCCGTCATGAAAATTGCCAAGGAGAAAAACAGAATTACCCTGATCTCCGGGGCTGCCTCGACGCTTGTCACCAACAAAGACTGCAATGACGTGACCGTGCACTGGACCTACGACACCTACGCAGTAGCCAACGGGACTGCCAAGGCGGTGGTAAAGCAGGGCGGCAAGAAATGGTTCTTCCTGACCGCTGATTACGCCTTTGGTCATTCCCTGGAAAAGGACGCCGGCGATGTGGTCAAGGCCAATGGGGGCGAGATCGTGGGCGCTGTGCGTCACCCATTCCCCGGCTCGGACTTCTCTTCGTTCCTGCTCAAAGCACAGGCATCAGGTGCTCAGATCATTGGCCTGGCCAATGCCGGTGGCGACACCATCAACTCCATCAAACAAGCGGCGGAATTCGGCATCACACAAAAGCAGTCGCTTGCCGGGCTGTTGATGTTCATCACCGATGTCCATTCCCTGGGTCTCAAAGCCACGCAGAACATGTACCTGACCGAAGGTTTTTACTGGGATCTGAACGAGGAAACCCGCGCTTGGTCCAAGCGCTTTTTCGACAAAACCAAGCGCATGCCCACCATGATTCAAGCCGGTCAGTATTCGTCCGTCATGCATTACCTCAAGGCGGTCAAGGCCATCAACACCGACGACACCGCCAAGGTCATGACGCAGATGAAGAAGACACCGATCAACGACTTCTTTGCCAAGAACGGCACTATCCGTGCCGATGGCCGCATGGTGCATGACATGTACCTGCTGCAAGTGAAAAAGCCAACCGAGTCCAAGACACCTTGGGATTACTACCACGTGCGCGCCACGATTCCAGCCGCTGAAGCCTTCCAGCCGCTGTCCGCTTCGACCTGTCCGCTGGTCAAAAAGTAAAGCTGTCACTGTTCAGGAGCTGCAATGGAAATCTTCGGCATATCGTCCCAAGCCCTGTTGGGTCAGGTATTTTTGGGTCTCATCAATGGCTCGTTTTACGCGGTACTGAGCTTGGGGCTGGCGATTATTTTCGGCCTCCTGAACATCATCAACTTCTCGCACGGGGCCCTCTACATGATGGGCGCGTTCGTGTCGTGGATCGGGCTCACCCAGTTCGGCATGAGTTACTGGGCGTCTCTGGTGCTCACGCCCCTGATCGTCGGCGTCATGGGTATCGCGATTGAGCGCTTGCTGCTGCGCCATCTCTACCAACTGGACCATCTTTACAGCCTGCTGCTGACCTTCGGGTTAGCGCTGATTGCCGAGGGTGTGTTCCGCAATCTTTACGGCATTTCCGGGGAGACTTATGAAGTGCCCGAGTTGCTGCAGGGCGGCGTTGATCTGGGCTTCATGTTTTTGCCACTGTACCGTGGCTGGGTGGTGCTGGCAGCGCTCAGCGTCTGTGCAGTCACCTGGTACACGATTGAGAAAACCAGTCTGGGCGCCACCTTGCGCGCCGCCACCGAAAAGCCGGAACTGGTGCAGGCCCTGGGCATCAACGTGCCGGTGATGGTCACCGCTACTTACGGCGTGGGCGTGGCGCTGGCTGCGTTTGCTGGTGTGTTGGCTGCGCCAGTGATGCAAGTCAATCCGCTGATGGGCTCGAACCTGATCATCGTGGTGTTTGCCGTGGTGGTGATTGGCGGCATGGGCTCGATTCTGGGCTCGATCGTCACCGGCCTCGGGCTCGGTATTGTCGAGGGCCTGACCAAAGTGATCTATCCGGAAGCCTCGGCCGTGGTGATTTTCGTGATCATGGTGGTGGTTCTGCTGTTGCGCCCTGCGGGTCTTTTTGGCAAACAAGCCTGAACACCGCCAAAGCTTGCTCAAAGGAAATTCAATGAAATCCAATTACGCTGCCAACGCCGCCGCCGAATCCCGGCGCACGATGTTGATGTTTGTGGCGCTGCTTGTGGTCGGTGCGCTTGCCCCGTTCGCCCTGTATCCCACTTTTTTGATGAAGGTACTGTGCTTTGCGCTGTTTGCCTGCGCGTTCAACCTGCTGCTGGGCTATGTCGGCCTGCTGTCGTTTGGCCACGCCGCCTTTTTTGGCGGAGCCGCCTATGTGTGCGGCTACCTGTGCAAAGAGCAGGGCTGGTCACCCGAACTGGGAATTTTGGCCGGCACGCTCACCGCTGCGGTGCTGGGCTGGGCCTTTGGCGCCATCGCGATCAAGCGCTCCGGCATCTATTTCGCCATGATCACGCTGGCGCTGGCGCAGTTGGTGTATTTCCTGGCCATTCAGTTGCCGTTCACCGGCGGCGAAGACGGCTTGCAAGGCATCCCGCGCGGCAAACTGCTGGGATTGATTGACCTGTCAGACAACTTGGCCATGTACTTTTTTGTGTTTGGCATCTGCATGGCGGGTTTTGCACTGATCTACCGCACCATCCATTCACCCTTCGGGCAAATCCTCAAAGCCATCCGTGAGAACGAACCGCGCGCCATCTCACTCGGTTACGACGTACATCGCTACAAACTGCTGGCCTTTGTGATTTCGGCCTCGCTGGCGGGCATGGCGGGCGCCACCAAAGCGCTGGTGTTTCAGCTGGCGTCGCTCACTGACGCGCACTGGCACATGTCCGGCGAAGTGGTGTTGATGACGCTTCTGGGCGGTTTGGGCACCATCCTCGGCCCAGCGGTGGGGGCCGCCACCATCGTGACCCTGCAAACGCAACTCGCAGACAAGGTGGGGGCGTGGGTGACGGTGATTATTGGCGTCATTTTTGTGGTTTGCGTGCTGGCTTTCCGGCGCGGCATCGTGGGTGAATTGACAGCTTTGCGTCAACGGGTGACCGGAAGTCACTCCTGAATTCATAGCTTCTGACGCACTATTCGTAAGGGCTAGAGGCAATTTTGTCTTCAAACAATATGACCAACCAGGAAATTCTGGCCCAGTACGGCCCCCGTGAAGCGATGGAGTACGACGTCGTCGTTGTCGGGGGCGGTCCGGGTGGTTTGGCCACGGCCATCCGTCTCAAGCAACTGGCTGCTGCAAGAGGCAAGGACATCTCGGTGGTGGTGCTGGAGAAGGGCTCCGAGCCTGGTGCCCACATTCTGTCCGGTGCCATCATGGACCCCATCGCCATCACCGAGCTGTTCCCCGACTGGAAAGCCATGGGCGCACCGCTCAACCAGCCGGTGACCGATGACGCCATGGTGTTTCTCGGTGAGAAATCCGGCTTTCGCACCCCCAACTTTTTTCTGCCGCAGTGCTTCCAGAACCACGGTAACTACATCGTCAGTCTGGGTGCGGTGACACGCTGGATGGCGCAACAGGCTGAGAATCTGGACGTGGAGATTTTCCCCGGCTTCGCAGCCGCTGAGGTTCTCTACAACGACGACGGTTCAGTCAAGGGCGTGGCTACCGGCAACCTGGGCGTCGGCAAGGACGGCGTGCCGGGCGAGAACTTTCAGATCGGCATGGAGTTGCATGGCAGATACACGATTTTTGCCGAGGGATCGCGCGGCCACCTGGGCAAGCAACTGATTGCCAAATACCAGCTCGACGAGGGTTGCGACCCACAAACTTACGCACTGGGCATCAAGGAGTTGTGGGAGATCGACCCGGCCCGCCATCAGCCCGGCTTTGTCCTGCACACCGCCGGCTGGCCGATGGACAGCGCCACCTACGGCGGCGCGTTTCTGTACCACATGGAAGACAACAAGATCGCCCTGGGCTTCATCACCGGGCTGGACTACGCCAATCCTCATCTCAGCCCGTTCGAGGAATTCCAGCGGTGGAAAACGCATCCCAACATCCGCTATTACCTGGAAGGCCAGGAGCAGGGCCTCAAGCCCGCCAAGCGCCTGGGCTACGGCGCGCGCGCCATCACCGCGGGTGGCCTGATGTCGCTGCCCAAGACCGTGTTTCCCGGTGGCGCGCTGGTGGGCTGCGACGCCGGCTATCTGAATGTGAGCCGCATCAAGGGCAGCCACGCTGCCATCAAGACCGGCATGCTGGCGGCCGAGGCCGCCTATGACGCCGTCACCGCCGGTCGCCAGCACGATGAGTTGAACGCTTACCCCGAGGCATTCGAGAAGAGCTGGCTGTATACCGAGCTGAACAAGTCGCGCAACTTCAAGGCCTGGTTCAAAAAGGGCTTGACGGTGGGCACCCTGATGAACGGCATTGAGCAGTTTGTCCTGAAGGGCAACATCCCGTGGACCCTGCGTCGCGACAAACCGGATCATGCCTGCCTGAAGCCCGCGGCCGAATGCCAACCCATCGTCTACCCCAAGCCGGACGGTAAGCTCACCTTTGACCGCCTGAGCAGCGTGTTCATCAGCAACACCAACCACGAAGAGCAGCAGCCCGCGCATCTGACGCTGAAGGACGCATCGGTGCCGGTCGCGATCAATCTGGCAAAGTATGCCGGCCCCGAGGCACGCTACTGCCCGGCCGGGGTCTATGAGTTCGTCAAGAACGAAGACAACACCGACCGCCTGCAGATCAACGCCCAGAACTGCGTGCACTGCAAAACCTGCGACATCAAGGACCCGACCCAGAACATCGTGTGGGTGACGCCTGAGGGTGGCGGCGGGCCCAATTACGCGGGCATGTGAGGCCAGGGCAAATTGTTCAAAACCAACTAGAACCAACGAGACAACCATATGAACGACCTGAACGGCCACGACATTGAAGACCTGCGCGTGGGCATGAGCGCCACATTCTCCAAAACCATCACAGAAGCTGACATCGTGTTGTTTGCCGGCGTGTCGGGCGACTCCAATGCGATCCACATCAATGAAGAGTACGCCGCCACGACACCGTTCAAGGGCCGCATTGCCCACGGCATGTTGTCTGCCAGCGTGATTTCAGCGGCGGTCGCGAACCGTTTGCCTGGCCCCGGTGCCATCTACCTCAACCAGCAGCTGAATTTTCTGGCTCCGGTGCGCCCCGGCGACACCGTGCACGCGACAGTCAAGGTGCGCGAAGTCGTCGCGGACCGTGGCCGTGTGGTGCTGGAGACCACTTGCCGCGTCAAGGGCGTCATGGTCATTGACGGTGAAGCGTTGGTCAAGGTGGATTCGTCTGCCCGGCGTGCCGCCAAAGCCGCAGCGCAGTCCGCGGCCCCTGCTATTGCCTGAGCCCCCACATTTATTACATCGAAAGCGCACCATGAGCTACCAAGCCCCCCTGAAAGACATGTTGTTTGTGATGCAGGAGCTCGCAGGCCTGTCCAAGGTCAGCGCCCAACCCGGCTTTGAAGACTACGACCTGGACACCGCGCAGGCGGTCCTGGAAGAGTCAGCGAAGTTCTGCGAGGGCGTCGTGGCGCCGTTGAACTGGGAAGGCGACCAACATCCCAGCAGCTGGAAAGACGGCGTCGTCACCACCACCCCCGGCTTCAAGGAAGCGTTCACCCAGTTTGCCGAGGGCGGCTGGCAAGGCGTGATCCACCCCACCGAATTTGGTGGGCAGGGATTCCCCAAATTGATCGCAACACCTTGCGCCGAGATGCTGCACGCTGCCAATATGTCGTTCGCGTTGTGCCCCATGCTGACCGACGGCGCCATTGAAGCGCTGCTCACCGCTGCCAGCGATGAGCTCAAGCAGAAGTTCGCCCACAAACTCATCAGCGGTCAATGGACCGGCACCATGAACCTGACCGAGCCGCAGGCGGGCTCAGACCTGGCCGCAGTGCGCTCGCGTGCTGAACCGCAAACTGACGGCACCTACAAGGTATTCGGCACCAAGATCTTCATCACTTACGGTGAACACGATATGGCTGAGAACATCGTCCATCTGGTGCTGGCCCGTGTGCCCGGTGCGCCGGAGGGCGTCAAGGGTATCTCGCTGTTTGTGGTGCCCAAATTCATTGTTAACGACGATGGCAGCCTCGGTGCGCGCAATGATGCCTGGTGCGTCTCCATTGAGCACAAGCTAGGCATCAAGGCCAGCCCGACGGCGGTGCTGCAGTTTGGCGACCACGGTGGCGCGGAGGGTTATCTTGTGGGGGACGAAAACCGCGGACTGGAATACATGTTCATCATGATGAACGCCGCCCGCTTTGCCGTGGGCATGCAGGGCATTGCCATTGCAGACCGTGCCTACCAAAAAGCCGTGCGCTTTGCCCATGAGCGCACCCAGAGTCGCGACTTGGCCGGATCGACAGGCCCTGTGGCCATCATCAACCACCCTGACGTCAAACGCATGCTGTTGAACATGCGAGCCCACACCGAGGGCGCGCGCGCTTTGGCCTACGTGGCCGCCGCGGCCAGCGACGCGGCTCACCACGCCACTGACGAAGCCGTCAAGGCACACAACCAGGCCGTCTACGAATATCTCGTCCCCGTGGTCAAAGGGTTTTCCACTGAAATGTCCATCGACATGGCCAGTCTGGGCGTGCAGATCCACGGTGGCATGGGCTTCATTGAAGAGACCGGCGCCGCCCAGCACTGGCGCGATGCCCGCATCCTGACCATTTACGAAGGTACTACGGCCATCCAGGCCAACGACATCGTGGGTCGCAAGACCCTGCGCGACAAGGGTGCCGTGGCCAAAGCGCTGTGCGCCCAGATCGCCATCACCGAACAAGACCTGGCCGCGCATGGTGACGATGACTGCACCGCCATGCTCAATGCGCTTCGCGACGGACGGCTGGCGCTTGAAGACGCCATTGACTACATTTTGGCCAAGGGCAAGAGCGACCCCAAAGCCGTCTATGCCGGCGCGGTCACTTACCTCAAGCTGGCAGGCGTGGTGCTGTCTGGCTGGCAAATGGGCCGGGCCATGATGATCGCCCTCGACAAGATGGACAGCGACCCCAAGTTCTTTCACGCCAAGCTGATCACCGCCCGCTTCTATGCCGAATCGGTGTTGACCCAGGCGGCAGGCCTGGCCCAAAGCATACGGTTGACCGGACCGACCATCAACCGCATGTCAGCCGAGATGTTCTGAAGGCCGATAGGTCAAATAGTTTTTTCAAGACTTGTCGCTGGGTTGGAACAGCAAGGCCACAGCCCGTGCTTCCATCGCCTGGCCCTGCCCGACTGGCCCCATCTTTTCTGCCGTCTTGGCCTTGACGTTGACCTGATCCACCTTTACCGCCAGCGCCTGGGCGATCTGGGCGCGCATGGCTGCAATGTGCGGCATCAATTTGGGCGCCTGCGCGATCACGGTGCTGTCGACATTGCCGATCTCAAAGCCTTTTTCGCGCACGCGGCGAGCCGCCTCGGTCAACAGCACCATCGAGTCTGCGCCCTTGAAATGCGCATCGGTGTCGGGGAAATGCGTGCCGATATCGCCCAGCGCGGCGGCGCCCAGCAAGGCGTCGGTGATGGCGTGCAGGAGGACATCGGCGTCCGAGTGACCAAGCAAACCGAGGTGAAAAGGAATCTCCACGCCACCGATGATGAGCTTTCGCCCAGCCACCAAGGCATGCACATCCCAGCCCTCGCCTATTCTGAAATTCATGTCATTCGCCTTTCAAGCGCGCGTTCAGTATCGCTTCAGCCAGCGCAAAATCCTCGGGGTAGGTGACCTTGAAGTTCTGCGCGCTACCCGGCACCAGCAGGGGATGCAAACCCATGGCCTCCATGGCGCTGGATTCGTCGGTCACCTTGTCGCCAGCCTGCTGCAGTGCGTCCCGTAGCATGCCAATTCGAAACATCTGGGGCGTCTGGGCCAGCCACTTGTCACTGCGGTCAAGGGTTGCTGCCACCCGACCCTCGACTTCACTTTTCAGGGTATCGGGCAGTTTGTGGGCCAGCAGACCCCCGACAACGTCCGCCGCACAGGCATCGATCAGGCCGTCAATTTGTCCGGACGTGACCAGACAACGTGCCGCGTCGTGCACCAGGACCCAGTCATGCGGGTTGGCACCTTGCTCCAGCAAGAACTTCAAACCATTAAAAACACTGCCAGCCCTCGTAGAACCTCCGCAGTTAGCTATCAAATGCGTAGCAACCCGGGAGTCGAAGAAATCGTCATCCACAGCGACAACGACGGCGGTATTGGCGATTCTGGCTACAGCGGCAAAGGCTGCCAGGGTGTGCATCACCATGGGCTGGCCCGCCAGCGGCTGGTATTGTTTGGGCCCAGCAGACCCGGCGCGCGATCCGGTGCCTGCACAGGGAATCAGGGCCCAAAAACGGGGATTGGAGGGGGAATTGATTTTGTAGTCGGTCATGGGTTTGGCCTCCATTCTAAAATCCAGGCTGCAAGCGCTACAAAACACCCCCCGCCTTTTCCGCGGGGGTGTTTTGTATTTGTGTTTTTGAACTCAACGAGTGGTCTTCTAGCGATTCATGGATTTACCCAAACTGCACCCGGGCAAACGCTACACCCTGCCCCGACCCGTGGGCTCGGCCGATGCCCTGCTGCTCGCCCAGTTGGGCCTGCGCGAGAAGGGCGACCACAGGCTGACGGCCATCGTCACCGCCGACGCCACTGATGCCCAGCGCCTGCTGGACGAAATGGCTTTTTTTGCACCTGACCTGCGCTGCGTGCTGTTCCCGGACTGGGAAACCCTGCCCTACGACTCGTTCTCGCCACATCAGGACCTGATCAGCGAACGGCTGGCGACGCTTTGGCGCATCAGCCAGCGCGACAAGGAGACCGGCGCCGACGTGGTGATCGTGCCTGCCACCACCGCCCTGTACCGGCTGGCCCCGCCGGCTTTTCTGGCGGGCTACACCTTTCACTACAAGGTCAAGCAAAAGCTGGACGAAGCCCGGCTCAAGGCCCAGTTGACCCTGGCCGGTTACAGCCACGTCAGCCAGGTGGTCAGCCCCGGCGAATACGCGGTGCGTGGCGGGCTGATTGATCTCTTTCCCATGGGCAGCGCCGTGCCTTACCGCGTCGATTTGTTTGACGACGAGATCGACAGCATCCGCACCTTTGACCCTGACAGCCAGCGCAGCCTGTACCCCGTGCCCGAGGTGCGACTGCTGCCGGGTAGAGAGTTCCCGATGGACGACGAGGCCCGTGCGCGCTTTCGCAACCGCTGGCGTGAACTGCTGGAAGGCGACCCGACCAAGAGCCGCATCTACAAAGACATAGGCAATGGCGTCGCCACCGCCGGCATTGAGTACTACCTGCCGCTGTTCTTTGACGAAACGGCCACCGTGTTTGACTACCTGGGGCCGGATGCCACGGTGGTACTGCATGGCGACCTGGAGCCGGCCTTCCAGCATTTCTGGCAGGACACCAAAGAGCGCTACCGGCTGGTGCAAGGCGACCCCGAGCGCCCCGCTCTGCCACCCGAGGCCCTGTTTCTGGGCACCGAGCAGTTTTATGCGCGGGTCAATCAGCATCCGCAGCTGGCCATCAAGGCGTCCGCCGGCCAAACCAGCGATTACGTGGAAATCGGCACGCTGCCGCCGCTCACCGTGGTGCGGGGTGCCGACGATCCGCTGGCGCGCCTGAAAGAACACATTCGCCAGACGAAGCAGCGTGTGCTGGTGCTGGCGGAAAGCGAAGGCCGCAAGACCAGCCTGCTGGATTTCCTGCACGCTAGCCACCTGAGTCCGCCTTCGTTTGATTCGCTCGCAGAGTTCCAAAGCAGTACCGAGACTATCGGCATTGCCACCTCTTCCCTGAACACGGGCTTCGCCTGGCTGGAAGATGGCATCGATTTCGTCACCGAGACCGAACTCTTTGCCGCCGGCCCCACCACGCGCCGGCGCAAGAAGCAGGAGCAGGTCAGCGATGTCGAGGCGCTCATCAAGGACCTGAGCGAGCTCAATGTGGGCGACCCCGTCGTCCATTCGATGCATGGCATTGGCCGCTACCGGGGGTTGATCAACCTCGATCTGGGCAACAAACTGGCCAACGGCGAACCCGAAATGCAGGAATTCCTGCACCTGGAATATGCCGACAAGGCCACGCTGTATGTGCCCGTGAGCCAGCTGCAGCTGATCAGCCGCTACACCGGCGTCAGCGCCGACGAAGCGCCGCTGCACCGCCTGGGCTCCGGCCAGTGGGAGAAGGCCAAGCGCAAGGCGGCCGAGCAGGTGCGTGACTCGGCGGCCGAGCTGCTCAACATCTACGCCCGACGCGCCGCCCGTGAAGGCCATGCGTTCCGCTACTCCCCGGCTGACTACGAAGTCTTCGCCAACGACTTCGGTTTTGAGGAAACGGCTGACCAGAGCGCCGCCATTCACGCCGTGATTCAGGACATGATCAGCCCGCGCCCGATGGACCGGCTGATCTGCGGTGACGTGGGCTTTGGCAAGACCGAAGTGGCTTTGCGCGCGGCCTTCATCGCCATCACCGGCGGCAAGCAGGTGGCTTTTCTGGCACCCACCACGCTGCTGGCCGAGCAGCACTACCAGACGCTGGTGGACCGCTTTGGCAAGTGGCCGGTGAAGGTGGCAGAAATGAGCCGCTTTCGCTCCGCGAAGGAAATCACCGCCGCCATGAAGGGCATTGCCGACGGCACCATTGACATTGTGGTCGGCACCCACAAGCTGCTGAGCAAAGACACCCACTTCAAAAATCTGGGCCTGCTCATCATCGACGAAGAACACCGCTTTGGTGTGCGCCACAAGGAGCAGATGAAAGCCCTGCGCGCCGAGGTTGATGTGCTCACGCTCACCGCGACACCCATTCCGCGCACGCTGGGCATGGCACTCGAGGGCCTGCGCGATTTGAGCGTGATCGCCACGGCGCCGCAGCGCCGCCTGGCCATCAAGACTTTTGTCCGTACCGAGGGCCACGGCGTGATTCGCGAGGCGGTGCTGCGCGAACTCAAACGCGGCGGGCAGGTTTACTTTTTGCACAACGAGGTGGAAACGATCGAGAACCGCCGCGCCATGCTGGAAGAACTGCTGCCCGAAGCCCGCATTGCCGTCGCCCACGGCCAGATGCCCGAGCGCCAGCTGGAGAGCGTGATGCGCGACTTTGTGGCGCAGCGCTTCAACCTGCTGCTGTGCTCCACCATCATCGAGACCGGTATTGACGTGCCGACCGCCAACACCATCGTCATGAGCCGGGCCGACAAGTTCGGCCTGGCTCAATTGCACCAGCTGCGCGGACGGGTCGGACGCAGTCACCACCAAGCCTATGCGTACCTGA
>NZ_JAUSLE010000041.1 GCF_030646845.1 Rhodoferax sp.
TCAGGCGCACGGCCGAGTCGGTCTTGTTGATGTGCTGGCCGCCGGCGCCGCTGGCGCGGAAGGTGTCGGTGCGCACGTCGGACGGGTTGATGTCGATCTCGATCGAGTCGTCCACCTCCGGGTAGACAAACACGCTGGCAAAGCTGGTGTGACGCCCGCCCGAGGAGTCGAATGGCGACTTGCGCACCAGCCGGTGCACACCGGTCTCGGTACGCAGCAGGCCAAAGGCGTATTCACCCTCGATCTTGATGGTGGCGCCTTTGATGCCTGCGGTGTCGCCCGCGGTCTCGTCTTCGATGATCGTCTTGAAGCCCTTGCGCTCGGCATAGCGCAGGTACTGGCGCAGCAGCATGCTGGCCCAGTCACAGGCTTCGGTGCCACCGGCGCCGGCCTGAATGTCCAGAAAGCAATTGAGCGGGTCGGCCGGGTTGTTGAACATGCGGCGGAACTCCAGCCCCTGGATGATCTCGGCGAGCTTGGCGGTCTCAAGCTCGATGGTCAGCAGGCCGTTTTCGTCGCCTTCCTCTTTGGACATCTCGAACAACTCAAGGTTGTCGGCCAGTTCGGTGGAGAGGTTGTCGAGCGTGACGACGACACCGTCCAGCGCTTTTTTCTCGCGGCCCAGCTCCTGGGCGCGTTTGGGGTCGTTCCAGACCGTAGGATCTTCGAGGGATGCGTTGACGGTTCTCAGCCGTTCTGCTTTGGCAGGATAGTCAAAGATACCCCCGTAACTCTTGGGTGCGGGCGCTCAGATCGGAGAGTTGGGTGCCGATGAGGTTGATGCGTTCTGCTTCCATGATGCGGGTCCTAAACAATTGGGTTTCAAATAACCCGCTATTTTCTCACGTTGGCTCAGGCAATAAAGCGCTCGATCAGCGCCGCCAGCTGTTCTGGCTGGTCGTGGTGCATCATGTGGCCGGCCTCGGCAATCAGCTCAATGCGCACGTCGGGCACGGCTTTCAGCCGCTCGTGGTACTCCGCCAGGGAGTATTTGCCCTGCCACCACTGGTCCATGCTGTTGTCGCTGGCCTCGATCGCCAGCACCGGCATGCTGATCTCCTTGTAGATTTCCAGCACTTCATCCACCCGGTACAGCTGGGCGTTGGTGATCTTGTGGGCCGGGTTGCCCATGATCTCCCATCGGCCGTCGGCATTGGCGCGCGCCCAGAACTGGGCCAGCCACTCCGCCTTGTGTTGGTCCAGCCGCGGGTTGGTCCGCATGAGGCGGCGCGCCACACCCTCCACCGCGTCATAGGACTTGAGGTCCAGGTCGCCGGCGTGCAGCTTCTTCAGTTCATCCATCCACTTGGCATAGCGGCCAGGGGCCTGCGCGGCGTGGGTGGCTGGCATGCCAAAGCCCTCCAGGTTCACCAGGCGGCGAATGCGCTCGGGTCGCACGCCGGCGTACAGCATCGCGACATTGCCGCCCATGCTGTGGCCCACCAGGTCCACCGCCTGGCCGGGGGCGTAGTGGTCGAGCAAAAAGTCGAGATCGGCCAGGTAGTCGGGAAACCAGTAGTTGTCGACCTGGCCCGAATCGGTGTCACCGTAGCCGCGCCAGTCGGGGGCGATGACGTAGCGGTCCTGAGCAAAGGCGTCCACCACGAACTGGTAGGAGGCGGCCACGTCCATCCAGCCGTGCACCATCACCAGCGGCGGCTTGCCCGGCGTGGGCTCACCCCAGACGCGAACGTGGTACGAGAGATTGCGGATCGGGACGAATTCGCTGCGGGAGATTCTTTTGACTTGGTACATTTGACGAATCATAAGGAGACTCAGCATGAGCGTCAGTCAAAAACGAGACAACTATTCGCAGCTGTACGGCAACTTTCAGTGGCTGGTGCCCGAGAAGTTCAACATTGCCCAGGCCTGCTGCGCGCGTTGGGCGGAATTGCCGGATGCTACAAAAAGAGTAGCTATTCAGGCAATGGATACGGGGGGTAGAACCATTTTTTATACTTATGCTGAGCTGCAGCAACAGGCCAACCGCCTGTCGCGCGTGCTGGCGGTGCTGGGCGTGGGGCGCGGCGACCGCGTCGCCATCGTGATGCCGCAGCGCTTTGAGACCGCCGTGGCCTACATGGCGGTACTGCAAATGGGTGCGGTGGCCATGCCGCTGTCCATGCTGTTTGGTCCGGAAGCGCTGGAATACCGCTTGCATGACAGCGAGGCTGTGCTGGCCATCTGCGATGAAAGCTCGATTGCCAGCGTGGGGACCATTCGCGAGAACTGCCCCCTGCTGCGCAGCGTGCTGGGGGTGGGCGGCGCCGCCGCCCAGGCGGACGTTGACTACGCCGACGCGCTCTCAAGGGTGACGCCCGAGTTTGCCCCCGCCGTGACCGATGCCGATGAAGCCGCCATCCTGATCTACACCAGTGGTACCACCGGCAACCCGAAAGGCGCGGTCATCCCGCACCGCGCGCTGATTGGCAACCTGACAGGCTTCGTCTGCAGCCAGAACTGGTTTGGTTTTGATGGCCGCGACAACGCGGCAACCGACGCCGTCTTCTGGTCGCCGGCCGACTGGGCCTGGACCGGCGGCCTGATGGATGCGCTCTTGCCCACGCTCTACTTCGGTCGCCCCATCGTGGCCTTCAACGGCCGCTTCAGCCCGCAGGCAGCGCTGGAGTTGATGGGCAAGTTTGGCGTGACGCACACATTTCTGTTCCCCACGGCGCTCAAGGCGATGATGAAGGCCTACCCCGGCACGGCCAGCGCCACGGTACGCCAGCAGTTCGGGCTGAAGCTGCAGGCCATCATGAGCGCGGGCGAGGCGGTGGGTGACGCGGTGTTTGACTATTGCCAGAAGCAGCTCGGTGTGACGGTCAACGAGATGTTCGGCCAGACCGAAGTGAACTACATCGTTGGCAACTGCGCCATGAACGGCAATACCCAGGGTGGCCTGGGTTGGCCCGCCAAGCCGGGCAGCATGGGCAAGGGCTACCCCGGGCATCGCGTGGCGGTGATCGATGACGCGGGCAACGAATGCGCGGTGGGTGTGCCCGGCGATGTGGCGCTGAACCTTTTCGATGTGCACGGCCACCCCGACCCGATCTTCTTTCTGGGCTACTGGAAGAACGACAGCGCCACGCGCGACAAATTCACCGGCAACTGGTGTCGCACCGGCGACCTGGCCACCCGCGATGCCGACGGCTACCTCTGGTACCAGGGCCGCTCGGACGACATATTCAAGGCTGCGGGCTATCGCATTGGCCCGGGCGAAATCGAGAACTGTCTGGTCAAGCACCCGGCCGTGGCCAATGCCGCCGTGGTGCCCAAGCCGGACAAGGAAAGGGGCGCGCTGGTCAAGGCCTATGTGGTTCTTGCTCCTGATTTTGTAGCTGCTCGCGCAGGCGGGACGGGGGCTGATGGCCAATTTGACTCAAATCTGGTGGCCGAGCTGCAAGCCCACGTCAAAGGCAAGCTGGCGCCCTACGAATACCCCAAGGAGATCGAGTTTGTCGACGCGCTGCCCATGACCACCACCGGCAAGGTGCAGCGGCGCGTGCTGCGCCTGCAGGAAGAAGAGCGGGCCAGATTGGCGGAGTAGCGAGCCCAAGCGCAAAGGCGGGGGAAAACGTAAACTCCGGGCTCCACAAAAACCACCAGCACCTGCCATGACCATGAAAACCATCCAGCTCGGCCAGAGCGATCTGCATGTCACCCCCATCTGCCTGGGCACCATGACCTTTGGCGAGCAGGTGGACGAGCCCACGGCCCACGCCATTCTGGACCGCTCACTGGAGCGCGGCGTGAACTTCATCGACACGGCCGAAATGTATGCCGTGCCCCCGCGCGCCGAAACCTTCAACGCCACCGAAAAAATCATCGGCAACTGGCTGGCCAACAACCCCACGGCGCGCCAGAAGCTGGTGATTGCCACCAAAGTGGCCGGCCCCTCGCGCGCCATGCCCTGGATTCGCGGCGGCAGCCCGGACCTGACCGGCGCCGACATTGTTGCCGCCTGCGAGGGCAGCCTCAAGCGCCTGAAGACTGATGTGATTGACCTGTACCAGATCCACTGGCCGGTGCGCAATGTGCCGATGTTTGGCGGCGTGTACTTCGACCCGGCGAAAGACAGCAACGGCACGTCCATCCACGCCCAGCTGGATGCCCTGCAAACGCTGGTCAAGGCCGGCAAGGTGCGTGCCGTGGGGCTGTCGAATGAGACGCCGTATGGCGTGCACGAGTTTGTGCGTCTGGCCGAGCAGCATGGTCTGCCACGCGTGGCCACGGTGCAGAACGCCTATTGCCTGCTGAACCGCACGTATGAGAACGGCCTGGACGAAAGCTGCCACCGCCTCGGCGTGTCGCTGCTGGCTTATTCGCCGCTCGCGTTTGGCCTGCTGACTGGCAAGTACGACGAATCAGGCCTGACCGGCCCGGGCGCGCCGATGAATGCGCGCATCGCCAAGTTCGAGTCCACCCGCAAGCAGCGCTGGGGCCGGCCCGAGGCGCTGGCGGCCGCGCGCCGCTACAACGCGCTGGCCATTGAGAATGGCATGACGCCAACGCAGATGGCGCTGGCCTTCTGCTACACCAAGTGGCAGGTGACCAGCACCATCATTGGCGTCACGTCGGTGGCGCAGCTTGACGAAGACCTGAATGCCTGGGGCACCACGCTCTCGCCCGAGCTGCTCAAACAAATCGATGCCATTCGCTGGGATGTGCGCGACCCGGCTTTGTGAGATTTGTTTGAGCGGTGGGTGAGTCAACTTCGCGTCGACCCACCTCCAGACACCCTTGCCAACTGCCTCTTGCGAGGCAAGGATCAGTTCTTGCCGAACTTGGTCTTGGCGGCTGCGATGCAGCTGGTCTTGGCGTCGCCCGCCATGGCGTCACACTTCTCGACGGCCACCTTGTAGTCGGCGTCGCGCTTGTCTTCAGTGGCGTCCTTCTTGGCCTCTTTGATCTCCTTGCCCATCTTGGCATCTGCCAGCGCCTTGGTCTCTACGGCCTTGGCTTCCTTCACGCAAACGTCCTTGTCGTTGCCGGCCTTGTCGTCGCATTTTTCCTTGGCGACTTCATAGGCTGACTTGGCCTTGACCTCCATCAGCTTGGTCTGGTCCTTGGCCTTGCCGGTGTAGCTGTATTCCAGTTCGGCGCGTGCGACCTTCTCTTTGGCCTTGGCCTCTTCAACGCAGATGTCCTTGGCATTGGCGGCCAGCGGGGCGCACGCCGCCTTGTCGGCCTTGTAGTCCGCGCTGATGCGGGTCTTGCCAGCCTTGTAGTCATCCTTGGAAATATTGGCGGCCTGAGCCACTGGCAATGCCAGCAGGGCGGCAACGATGAGGGATGTCTTCAAATTGAAAATGTGGTTCATAAAAATCCTCGAAAAGAATGAAAGATCGGTTTGCACCGGGCAGCGAATTGTGGAACAGCCGATGACACGGGAACAGGGGCAGGTATCCTGAATTGACGTAGTAAATATCCTACAAAGACAAGCTACCGCGGCCCGTGGTCAGCTGCTTTCACCGGCAATCCGACCCTAAGGTGCGGCGCTCACACGCCAGATGACATTGCCCACATCGTCGGCCACCAGCAGCGCGCCCCCCTTGTCAAGCGCCACACCCACCGGCCGGCCGAAGGCATGGCCGTCCTCACTGAGAAAGCCGGTCAACAGGTCGACCGGGGCACCGGCCGGCCGGCCGTCCTTGAATGGAACAAAGATCACCTTGTAACCACTGTGGGGGCGGCGATTCCACGAGCCATGCTGGCCGATGAACATGCCGTTCGCAAAAATGGCCGGCAGCGAGGTGCCGCCCGAAAATGCCAAGCCCAGCGAGGCAGTGTGCGGCCCCAGGGCATAGTCAGGAAAGATCGCGCTGGCAACCAGCTCGGGGCGCTGCGGTTTCACGCGCTCGTCAAGGTGCTGGCCGAAGTAGCTGTAGGGCCAACCGTAGAAGCCGCCCTCGCGCACCGAGGTCATGTAGTCGGGCACCAGGTCGCTGCCCAGCTCGTCGCGCTCGTTCACGACCGTCCACAAGGCACCGCTGCGCGGCTCCCAGGCCAGCCCCACCGGGTTACGCAGGCCGGACGCAAAGATCCGGTGCGCACCGCTCGTGGTGTCGACCTCCCAGATGGCGGCACGCTGCGCCTCTGCGGCCATGCCGCGTTCGGCGACGTTGCTGTTGGAACCCACCGTCACATAGAGCTTGCGGCCGTCCGGGCTGGCCATGATGTTTTTGGTCCAGTGGTGATTGATCGGGCCTCCTGGCAAGTCCACCAGCTTGACGCCGGGCGCGGTGATGCGCGTGTCACCGTCTGCGTAGGCAAAGCGAAGCACCGCGTCGGCATTGGCCACATACAGCGCGTTGCCAACCAGCGCCATACCGAAAGGCGAGTTCAGTCCCTCCAGCAGCACAGAGTGCAGGTCCGCCACCCCGTCCCCATTGGTATCGCGCAACAGGGTGATGCGGTTGGCACTGGGCACGCCCGCACCGGCCCTTTTCATCACAAGGCCTGTCAGCCAGGCCTTGATGCCCCCGGCGTCGTCGGGCTTGGGCGGCGCGTTGCTCTCCGCCACCAGCACGTCGCCGTTGGGAAGCACATGCAGCCAGCGCGGATGGTCCAGGCCGCTGGCGAACGCGTTCACGCGCGTGCCGGGTGCGCCCTGTGGCATGGCCCCGACCGCCCAGCCTTTGGCTGGCGCAATGTTCACGGTTGGAATCAGCGTGCGCTGTGGCGGCGGCAAAGTCGGCTGGGGGCCCATGCCGTCTGCGACCGGCAGCGTGGCCATCTCACCGCAGGCGGCAAGTACCAGCACCACCGCCCCCATCAGAGCGGCTGTCACGCGCGCTTGGCTCCGAATGACCACAGGCAGGGTTTGCGGGCGCATGACCGGGATCTCAGTGTGGCATGGGCAGTGACAGCCCCGTGTGCAGCAAGGTGGCAAGCGCCTCTGCCGGCATGGGACGGCCGAAAAAATAGCCTTGCCCTTCATCACAATTCTGCGCACGCAAAAAGGCGTATTGTTCTGGCGTTTCCACGCCCTCCGCGACGACGCGCTGCTTGAGACTTTTGCCCATGCTGATCACGGCGCTGACGATGATGGCATCGTCGGGGTTGGCACTTATCTGGTTGACAAATGACTGGTCAATCTTCAGGGCATTGATCGGAAAGCGTCTGAGGTAACTCAGACTGGAGTAGCCGGTGCCGAAATCGTCAATCGCCAGCTTGACGCCCAGCTCGGCAATCTCACTCAATACGCAGTCGTTCGACTCGGCGTCGCGCATCAGGACGCTTTCGGTCAGTTCGACTTCCAGCCAGTTCGACTCCAGGCCCGTGTCCGCCAGGGTTGCGCGCACGTTGTCGAGAAAATCCTTGGCCCGGAACTCGAGCGCGGAGGTGTTCACTGCCATGGTGATCGCTGGCAGGCCCGCCTGCAGCCAGGCCTGCGCCTGCAGACAGGCTTCGCGCAGCACCCAGCGGCCTATCGGCAGGATCAGGCCGCAGTCTTCGGCGATCGGCACAAACTCGGATGGCAACAGCAGCCCGCGTTGGGGATGCTGCCAGCGGATGAGCGCCTCGACCCCAACAATCGTTTCGCTCTGCAGGTTGATCTTGGGCTGGTAGTGCAGTACAAACTCATGCCGGTCCAGCGCCTGGCGCAGGCTGGCTTCGATGGACTGCCGCTGCACCGCCCGGGCATTCATCTGCGGCTCGAAAAATTTGAAATTATTGCGCCCGCTCTCCTTGGCGTGGTACATCGCCGTGTCCGCACTCTTCAGCATGCCATCCGCATCGTGAGCATCGTCGGGGTAAATGCTGATGCCGATACTCACGCTGATATGAAGATCGCTGCCATCGATGCGGTGTGGCAGTGCGAGCGCCGCCAGTATTTTTTGCGCGGAGAGCGCCGCGTCTTCGGCATGCTCAATGTAGGGCAATAACAGCACAAACTCGTCGCCACCCTGTCGACTGACCGTGTCCGAGTGTCGCACGCAAGCCACCAGTCGCTGTGCCACTGACTTCAGGAGTTGGTCACCTACTGCATGGCCCAGGGAGTCATTGATGTGTTTGAAGCGATCCAGGTCCATGTAGATGACTGCCAGCTGGCGGCCTTGCCGGCGCGCCACCTCAATCGCCTGGCCCAGCCGGTCCGCCAGCAGCATTCGGTTCGGCAAATCGGTGAGCACATCGTGGTGCGCCAGATGATCCAGCTCGACTTTTGCCGCTTCGATTTCTTCAGCCAGTCGATGGGCTTCCATGCTGGCGATGACCAGATTCGCATTGGCTTGCTGGAGCATATGTAGCTGGTCTTCAAAAACGGCGTGCGCCCTGACCGCCGTCCGCACGCCCTGTTCGCGCGACGTGGCAGCCCCCTCGCGCAGATGCGCTTCGTCTTCGCGTATCAGGGCCACGGCCTCGCGCCGGTCGGCTGCATCTTCACGTATGTCGACAACACCTTCGCGCAACTCAGCCGCTTGTTCGCGCGCTGAGGCCGACTTTTCGCGACCCAGCATGAGCGCCTCTTCTTCAATGACCGCGCTCTCCCGCCGCGCCATACTCTCTTCGTGCGCCGCAAGTGCTGATCTGGCGGCGTGCTCGCTTTCGCCGCCCGCCTGACCTGGATCATTGCTGTCTGCTGCGCTGCCAACTTCTTTGTCCATTGCGATCGCTCCGTTACGTACCCGATCTTTGGTTGGCCACGGTAATCATGGTGACCCTGTTTCGGCAAGCCTCAGCGCCATGTTCAAGGCATCCATGAACTCGCTGACTTTGATCGGCTTGGTGATGTAGCGCAGGAAACCTGCGGCCAACCCCTTTTGAATATCGTTTGGCATGGCATTGGCGCTGATGGCCAGCACCGGGATGCACGCCGTGGCCGGATCTGCCTGCAGTAGTTTCAGCGCGTCAAAACCACTGATGCCAGGCAGACTGATGTCCATCAGGATCACATCGGGGCGATGAGCGCGCGCCAGCGCCAGGCCCAGATCGGCATCGCTGGCGCTGAGCATCCGTATGTGCGGATGGCCCCCGACAATTTGCGCGATCAGCATCAGGTTGGACGGGTTGTCTTCCACGCACAGCAGGGTCCGCCGCGCACCGTCTCTTTGCCCGTGCTGCGCAGCTTCGGCGGCGATGGCCTGGTCCGCGCCAGGGTCTGGCATCACATCGCGGTTCAATTCGATCCAGAACACAGTGCCGACGCCGAGCGTGCTTTCAACACCGATTTCGCCGCCCATCAGTTCAACCAGTTGTTTGGTCACCACCAGGCCAATGCCGGTGCCGGGCTCTGCACTGGCCTCTTGCCCCAAGCGGTTGAACGGCTCAAACAAATGGGCCAGATTGTCCACGGACAAGCCCGCACCGCTGTCTTTGACGCTGATGCGTATGCGCCCCGGCTTGCCCTCGGTGCAATGCACTTCAATCGTTCCCCGTTCGCGGTTGTATTTGATGGCGTTGGACAGCAGGTTGAGCAGAACCTGTTTGACCCGGATGCGATCGGCATTGGCAAACCAGGTGTTGTCAAATGGGAGAAAAGTGACCTGGACATCGCGTTGTTGCGCCTGCGGCTCGATCATCGCCTGGCATTCGCGCATCACATCGATCAGCAACACCGCTTCCGGCGACACAGGCAACTTGCCGGACTCAATCACCGCGAGGTCAAGAACCTGGTCAATCAGGCTTAGCAGATACCAACCCGCCTGAAGAATCTGGGCGATGTTCGCGCTTTGGGTGGGTGTGGGTGGGTGCGAATCCAACTCCATCAATTGGGCGAATCCGAGAATGGCATTGAGCGGTGTGCGTAGCTCGTGGCTCATGCTGGACAAGAAGTCCGACTTGGCGAGGTTGGCTTTTTCCGCCACGCTTTTGGCGCGCTCGAGCTGAACCTGGGCCAGTTCGAGCCGTGCAGTCAGTTTTTGTGCGTCCATGGTCGCAATGACCAGCTGCGCGTTGGCCTGCTGCAGCATGAGCATTTGCTCGTCCGACGCGGCCTGCAGGGCGGTGGCCACGCGTATTTCTCCCTCGCGCGAGGTGGCCTCGCCTTCGCGCAGATGGGCCGCGTCTTCACGCGAGGCGGCGGCGTCCTCGCGCGAGAGCGCTGCATCTTCCCGCGCCGTGGCTGAATTTTCACGGCCCAAAACAGCCGCTTCATCGTCGATGACGGCTCTTTCGCGGCGGGTTATGTCAGTTTTGGCAACCTCTAACAAGCTGACCTGGCGCTGGCCTGCCGTGCCGGGCTGAGTTGGATCAACGGCATCAACGGCACCGGCAGGGTCGGAGCTGACCATCACGGGCGGCCTTCATCCGAGGGTTCGCCCGCCGGCAGGACCGTGGGCTTGCCGGTCATGATGCCGGCATAGTCGGACAAAGTCTCTCCAATGACGATGCCGTCTTCGGTGATGCTGAACAACCGGATGTCCTTGCTGTGCGCGCTGGCACGGACCTTGATGACGGAGATGGCGCGCTGGAATTGGCTCTTAATCTCGACATAACGCTGCACGATGATCGCGTCAGCCAGGAAAGCGCTGCCGAAGGGGCTGAAGCGCAGGTCGGTGTATCGGTCCTCCAGCTCGGAGGTCATCAGAATAGTCACGCCCATGCTGGTGAGCTCGGCAATCATCCGGTACAAGGATCCACGGAAGTCTTCGCTGAACTCGGGTGCCAGGGCCAGTTCAAACCCAGACAGAGAATCAATGACCACGCGCTTGGCCTGCATCCGGTTGATCATTTCGATCAGATCATTCAGCGTCTCGTCAATGGATAAATCCAGGGAACGTGTGTCGATCACCCCCACATGTCCATCCTTGATCATCGAATGCAGCTTCATGTTGCCCAGCAGCTGGCTCGGGCTTTTCTCAAACGCGGCAATCACACCGGGTTCGCCCCGGCGTATGCCTTCGGCCAGAAATTCCGTCGCCAGGACGGTTTTCCCGGAACCGGAGGGCCCGACCACCAGCAGCGAATAGCCAACCGGCAGGCCGCCGCCCAGCATGTCGTCCAGGCCCGGGGTTCCCATCGGAATGCGGGCGACTCCAAACGGAACACTGGACCGTGCCTCAGGTGCCAGACTTTGTTTGATGATCGCACGCGGAAAAACCTGAACGCCCTGGTCGCTGATGCGAAACGTGTGAAGGCCCGGGGCCTGGGCTTGGCCCCGCATTTTGACCACCTGCATCTTGCGCACCATGGAGTTACGGTGCAAGTTTTGCGAAAGCCACAAAATGCCATCGGCCACGGTAAAGACCGGGCTGGACTCCGATTCCGGCATCAAATATTCGCCGATCAGAAAGGTGGTGGCCTGCCAGCTGGTCATCTGCATGCCCAGGCGTTGCACAAATCGCTGCAGATCGGACGCCCCCTGCTCGTTCTGCCTGCCAGACTGCACCACGGACCGGAACGAATCAACAAACACCAGACTGGGCGCGTAGGCCTGCACCTCTTGCGCAATGCGCGACAAGACGCGGTCAAAATCGCCGTCCAGCAGGTCGGCCGACAGGTTGACGAAGCGGATCGATTGATTGACCTTGTCGATATCGAAAAACGGAAACTGCTGCTGGTAGCGCAGCATCTTCAGGGCGGGTTCCCCGAGCACCGTGAAGAACAGTGCCCGGCTGGTCGGGCTGGCCAGCGAGAACATGATCTGGTGGGCGAGCGTTGTTTTTCCACTTCCGGGCGTGCCCGCAATCAGGTTGAACGAGAACTCCGGTAGCCCCCCACCCAGCAAGTTGTCCAGACCCGGAACGCCCGTTTTCAGACGACGTATGTTTACCTTGTTACTCATGTGTCAATTCCTTGTCGGCCGTACCTTGAATATCAATATCCCAAGCCGATTCCAAAATACGGGCGGTCAATGGCCCGCCTACCAGCGAGGCCAGGATGTCGGTGAATGTGATTAGTAGCAGACTGTTGGCTTCGCCCGCGATTGCAGGCGTTTGGGCTTCGAGGCTTGTTTTCAGGTCTGCAAACCGCGGCGCGGTCTGCGACGCCCCAGAACTGGTCGCCAGCCAGGGGTAGCTTGCCTGACTCAGGAACACACTTCTCGCATAAAGGGAATCAAAACCAGCGTCACCGACGATCAAAATGATCTGGGTGGCCATCCGCGACCAGTAGCCAATGGCGGCATCAGCAACCTTGTCAGTGTGCCCCGCCATAAGGCTTTTTATCCGCTGGCGCCTCAACAAGTCACTGGTTTGCATAAAGAATCAAAAAGAACGGTGCAGTGTCCACGGCGTGGTGGGTTGCATTGGCTATTGGAAGTGTTCAACGTGTAGTGCCCAGCATAGCTTAATCTCAGTTGTTGGCAATGAATCGATCCGCTCGGGCCGCTTGCAGCACTGCGGATGGATCGGTGTCCAGCATGTCCGCCGGGATACGCTGCGCAAGCCACGGGTTGGCTTGCGCAAACCAGCTCGCCAGCTCCCAAGGGTCGTAGACCGGCGTCAACTCCGCAAAGACCTGGCTCAGTTCCGGCCGGCGCGTCATGTCAAGACGGTTGAATTGAAACAAAGGGAGCCATGTTTTTGATTGCCAATTGAAACCCATCAACTCCCTGTCGGCGAGCCATCCGGCAATCGTATCGGCATCGGGCCCACAGCACAGCCTTGACAAAGCGACTACCTCGCGCTCCCGCGCCAGCCCACCGCTGTCGCGGTAGACGTCGAGCATGGCAACAAATTGGTGGTCTGCACGACCCTGCTGGGGGTGGGGGATGGAAACGTTTTGCATGGAGACTCCAGATCGACAAAAGCATGGCATGGGCCACGCTGGCCCGAGCGGTAGAACACCTATACAGAGAGGCACGTTATTTGAGGCCACGTCATTCGTCTGTTCGTTTGCGCACGGACCGTCAAAAACCCATCCGGTAACGTTGCCTCTGAATCCATGAGCGACCTGCAACTGCGCCTCATGCATGATTCACCACCGCTTGTCACTCTGCAAGGAACATCCATGAACGCCTGTCTACCACCCCCCTGCGCTTGCCCTTCGGACCCCGGGAGCCGGCCGTGATCGAGATTCGCAAGGGCCAGGCCCCCGCGCCAATTGATCGGGCGGAATTCAGTCGGCGGTTTCGTGCCAGCTTCATTGACCCGGCGTTCCGCGCCGAGGACACCTCCATCGCGCGGCTTGAAGACATCGCCTGGGACGCTTACATGGAAGGCCGCAAAGCACCGTTCACGCAAAAGGCAGGCCCGGGCTATGCCGACCCCGACTACGACTTGTCCACTGAATGGATTGCCACCAGACAGCGGATCGAAGCGGCCCAGCAGGCTTGGGCTGACCCGGCCGGCCCATCCCGGGTATTGCTGGTCTGCGGCTCGGCGCGCAACGACGGCACCTGCCCGGGCGAAATATCCAAGAGCTTTCGGCTGCTGCAAATCGCGCAGGACACGCTGGAGCGGGCCAACATCAAGGTCGATGTGCTGGACCTGAGCCTGGTCACCTCGGACTACGCGCGCCACATTCATCCCTGCAAGGGCTGCGTATCAACCGCCATGCCCTTGTGCCATTGGCCCTGCAGCTGCTACCCCAACCATGCGCTCGGCCAGACCCATGACTGGATGGCGGAGATTTACGAGCGCTGGGCTGCGGCCCATGCGGTGCTCATCGTGTCGCCCGTGTACTGGTACCAAAGCCCCAGCCCCTTGAAGCTGATGATCGACCGGCTGGTGTGTGCCGATGGCGGCAATCCCGATCCCACCTCAACCTCGGGCAAAAAAGCCGGTAAAGCGAAAGACCTCGAGCTGGCAGGCTGGGACTACCCCCAGCATCTGGCCGGGCGCGCCTACGGCCTGATCGTGCACGGCGACGTGACCGGGGTCGAAGGCTCGCGCCGGGCCCTGTCAGACTGGCTCGACTGGATGGGTTTTATCGATGCGGGTGCGCAGGCCCGGCTGGACCGCTATATCGGCTACTACGAACCCTATGCCACCAGTCACGAGGCCCTGGACCGGGACGAGGCGGTACAGGAAGAAGCGCGCAACGTGGCGCGCGCGGTGGCCAAGGCGGTGGTCGAGCTGCGTGCCGGGCGCCTGCAGGCGGCGCAGCCCCGGCTGTCACGTCCACGGCCCAAGTAGGCACGTTGCTGGCCTCATGTGTACGGCGTCGCACAGACCGTCCAGGAGATCCCGGGTAAGGTGAACTTGAATCCGTATTGCACGGGTCATACCAAGGAGAAATGCCATGGACGAGTATCGTCATCACTTGACAGGATTCTTTTCCAACCGCGACGCCGCTGAAGGCGCCTTTTCCACGCTCGTCGAGCGGGGGTTGCCGCGCGAACGCCTTCAGATCTTCGAGACTGACTCGGCCACGTCTGCACCTGCGCCGAAAGAGGACAGCAACGCTGTGCTGAAGGACGTGGTGGTGGACGGCGCCATCGGAACCGCGGTTGGGGCCGGCATCGGCGCGCTGGCGCAGGTGGCGCTGGTGGCGGCGAACGTGAGTCTGTTCATCGCCAGCCCGCTGCTCGCGCCGCTCGTGATGCTGGGCTGGGGTGCCAGCATCGGTGGCTTGCTGGGCGCCACCGCAGGCGCAGTAACCAGCGCGGCACCCGACGTGGGGAAGAAGGAAGGCTGGCTATCGGCGCTGGTTCGCGATGCCATTGGAAGCGGCCAGATCGTGTTGGTGGTGGACGCTCGCACGGAGCAGGAGACAGCGACCGCACGGGAGGTCATCCAGGAATCGGTTGGCGATTACAACGACATCCGCAGCACAAGCTGAACGCGATTGTCCTGCCAGGCCCGCAGGTAACCAGTCACACCATCGCGATCAGTTTTGCCACATCGTCGCGGCATTCAGTACATTTTCCGACAAGCAGCAGGTCGCCCGCTTTCACGACACCGGTGAAATTTGCAATGGTGACCTCATGACGGCATTTTCCGCACCAGACATTGGAGAGCAACGATTTCTGGCGCTCCAGGGGAACGACTTCCCACAATCTGGATGCGGAATCGGTGAATTTCGGAATGGATTCAACGCGCATCATGCAGTCGCAAAGACTTGCTGAATGAACGTGCACCGCAGGCGGGTGAAAAACCGGCATTCATCGCTTTCCCCACGGTGCCTTTCTTTCAATCACTATCGACGTGAAATCAGCATGCCCACCAATACGCCAATGGCTGCAGCAATACCCACCGACTGGAGCGGACGCTCTTTCACATAATCGGTGGTGACATCAACGCCACGATTGAATTGCTGGCTCACGTCAGCTGTAACGCCCCTGGCCGCAACCTTGGTGGCTTCGACCTTCGCGAGGATGTTTTCTTTGGCCGCAATCAGTTCAAGCTCAGAAAAACTCGCCAGATTGGCGATCAAGTTGTCAAGGTCAGCTCGTAAGCCGGTCACTTCTTGATGGGCGACGACGCCGATGTTTTTGCTGGCCGCTTTGGTGGCGTCCAACAGATTTGTTGCTGAAGTGGCCACCTGCGCGGCCATATTGCCGGCAGCCTCAGATGCTGTTTCACTCTTGCCGGTGTGGTTAAGATTTTCCATTGGTTTCTCCTGGGACTTGGGTAAGAAATGTCCGTGGCGACTTGCCTCCGGAACCCGGGCATGGCGCTTGCCACACCAAAGCTGAACCTTAAGGCAAAGGAGGGGCCCCGTATGTGCGGTGTCGCACTTATGTCTGGATGGATTGCCACGAGTTGATTTGATGAGATTTGATTTTTGTCAAATCCCGTCCTTCTCACGCCGACAAGATGCAGGTCCTGATCAACTCGAAGGAGTTCAATATGAAACGCGCATTGCTTTTGACGGTGGTTGGGTTGGTGCTGGCAAGCTCGGTTTGCTCTCAACCCTACGGCACGGGTCCTGGAATGATGGGCGGCTATGGTGGCGGTTATGGCATGGGTCCAGGGATGATGGATGGCTACCGTGGCGGCGGCTATGGCATGGGCCCGGGAATGGCGAGAGGATATTGGGGGGTGGACCTCAGCGCCGACCAACGCAAGAAGATCGAGCAGATAGAGGAGGAAACAGCGAAGGCGAGGTGGCAGCTCATGGGCACGATGCACCAGAAGGGCTACCACATGGACGGCATGTTTGGGCGGGGAGCGTTTGATGAGCCGGAAGCCCGCAAGGCGTTTCAAGCGATGACCGACGCACAGAAGGCGATGTTTGAACTGAACATTGAGGCTCGCAAGCGCATCGACGCTGTGCTGACCAAAGAGCAGCGCGACAAGCTCTATAAACAATAGAGCCCGTAGCAGGGCATGGCTGCTCTCGGTCCAGGCGGAGTGAGACGGGGTTCTGATGGATCGTTGCCATAGGCTCTTCGCTTTTCTTCCCATCACAAGCGTGGACAATATGCGCCTATGGCCAAGAAAGACCACGTCAGCGAAACCCCCGCCACCCAGTTGCTCAAGGCCAACAAGGTGGTGTTCTCCGAACATCCCTACGAGTACCTGGAGCATGGCGGCGCGCAGCACAGCGCGCAGGTGCTGGGGTTCGATCCGTTCACGGTCGTCAAGACACTGATCATGCAGGACCAGGACGCCAAGCCGCTGGTGGTGCTGATGCACGGCAACCGCAAGGTCTCCACCAAAAACCTGGCGCGCCAGATTGGCGCCAAGTCGGTGGAGCCCTGCCAGCCCGAGGTGGCCAACCGCCACAGTGGTTATCTGGTGGGCGGCACTTCGCCGTTTGGCACGCGCCGGGCCATGCCGGTCTATATCGAAGCGTCGATTCTGGAGCTGCCCAAAATACTGATCAATGGCGGACGGCGCGGCTACCTGGTGGGCGTTGACCCGCAGGTCTGCATGAGCTTGCTGGCCGCCAAGCCCGTGCAGTGCGCGCTGGCAGACTGACGCTTTGACCGCGCGGCTGCCGCGCCATCAGGGCAGGCTGGCAAAATGGCGGCTTCATGCCCCGGCCAGCGGGTGCAGCAGCAGGAGACATTTTTGGAATCTATGCAATCTTTCTTCCCCGTGATCGCCACGCTTTTGGGCTACCTCATCGGGTCGCTTTCTTTCGCGGTGATCGTCAGCAGCGCCATGGGCCTGAAGGACCCGCGCACGTTTGGCAGCAAAAACCCCGGCGCCACCAATGTGCTGCGCTCCGGCAGCAAGGCGGCGGCCATCGTGACCCTCTTGCTTGATGCGGCCAAGGGCTGGCTGCCGGTGATGCTGGTCAGGTGGTTTGGCAAGCCCTACGGGATGGAAGAAGGCACCATGGCCATGGTGGGGCTGGCCGCCTTTGTAGGCCATCTCTACCCCGTGTTCTTCAAGTTTGTGGGCGGCAAGGGCGTGGCCACCGCCCTGGGTGTGCTGCTGGGCATCAGCTGGATTCTGGGGCTGGCCACCGCCGCCACCTGGCTGATCATGGCCTACTTCTTCCGCTACTCCTCACTGGCTTCGCTGACGGCGGCGGTGTTTGCGCCCGTGTACTACATTTTTGGCGACGGCATTGCCTGGTACATGAACAAGAGCGTGCTGCTGGCGGTGTCCATCATGTCATTGCTGCTGCTCTATCGGCATGCCGAGAACATCGGCCGGCTGGCCAAAGGCACCGAGTCGCGGCTGGGCAAGAAGGCGCCTGCCGAACCAGCCGGTCATGTCAAAGACCACAAACACGGCCACAAACGCTAGAGAGATTCATGAGAATTTGCGTGCTTGACAACGACGTGCTCGACCCGGCGGTCGCGGCCACGTACACCAGCTATGGGGAGATGTTTGCGCGCCTGCTGCGCGATGCCGGGGCCGACTGGTCGGTTGACGTCTTCAACACCACGCAAGGCCACTACCCGGCGACGTTTGACGACTATGGCGCCGTGCTGTTGACTGGCAGCCGGGCCGACTCATTTTCGCAAGAGGCGTGGGTGCTTGAGCTGCGCCGGCGCGTGGAGCAACTGCTGCAGGCCAAAAAGAAACTCGTGGGCGTGTGCTTTGGCCACCAGCTCATCGCCCTGTGCCTCGGTGCCAAAGTAGGGCGCGCGCCGCAAGGCTGGGGCACGGGGCGCATGCGCTACCAATGGCACGCGCCCCATTTGGCGCAGTCGCAGGGCCGCAGTGAGATCGCATTGCTGGCGAGCCACCAGGACCAGGTGCTGGAGCTTCCGCAAGGTGCCACCCTGCTGGCCAGCAGCGCGTTTTGCCCGGTGGCCGCCTTTGCGGTCGGCGAACACGTGTTCTGCGTGCAAGGCCACCCCGAGTTTGTGGAAGACTACAGTGCCTATCTGCTGAACAAACGACGTGAGCAGCTGGGTGAAGAGCACTACACCGCCAGCACCAACAGCCTGGCCCTGGGCCATGACGGACTGCAAATGGCCCGCATGATGGTGGCGTTTGTGGAAGGCACCTAGGCCAGCGGCCACAACACGCGTTCCATTTCGTCAGCATCTAGCGAGCGTGCCGCACCAAAGCCCGCCACCTGGCGTGCGCCAAGAATGTGGATCGCGACGAACATGAAGTCGCCGAGCTGCGTCATCGGCAGGCTGTCAGGAAACCGCGTCAGGTAGGCAGCCCGACTGTCCGCCCACGCCGCGCTGCCCGCCTCTGGCACGGTGGCGTGCCCCACCAGCGTCACGCGCGGCAGGGCGTGAACCGGCTCACCGGGTACCTCCGCCTGCATCACCAGCAGGGACACGTGCGGCATGGCTTGCAGGTTGCGGGTGTGCGCCGCCAGCGCGCTGACATGAATCACCAGGCTGGCGCTGCCCGGCTCCAGCGCATACGGCACCATGGACACGAACGGCAGGCCGTCCTCGTCGAGCGTGCCCAGCGCCGCGACGCGCTGGGTAGCGAGGAGGGCGCGCAGGTCGTGGGTGAGGCGGGGTTCGTGGGGCATAAAACAGCCTATCTTGTGTAAATCAAAAAAACAGCTTAAACTTTGTAAATCTAATTAACAGCCTGGAGGCTGTATGAGTGACTACCCGATCCGTACCGAGCAACAAGTATCGCTTTTGCTCAAAAGCTTTCGCAAGGCCAGGGGCATGACCCAGGCTGACCTTGCACGTGCACTGGGCATTACCCAGCAAACCGCCTCAGACCTCGAGCGCAACGCCTCAATGGCCAGCGTGAGCCGCCTGCTGCGCATGCTCTCGGCGCTGGGGGTCGAACTTGTCCTTCGAGACACGCAGACGGATGCCAACGCCAAGACCGGCAAGCGCACGCCGGCGGACTGGTAATTCATGGGACGACGCTCTCATGCGAGGCACCTGGACCTGTGGATGAACGGTCAGCACGTGGGCGTCTGGTCGCACCACGCTGCACGCGACACCCTGAGTTACTCCAAGGCGTGGTTCGACGCGCCCTTGGGGCGACCGTTGTCCTTGTCCTTGCCATTTCAGCCCGGCAACCTCCTGCATCAGGGCGAGACCGTACGCAACTATTTCTCCAACTTATTGCCCGATAGCCAGCCTATTCTGAACCGTTTGGCCCAGCGCTTCAAGACCGGCACGACTGAAGCGTTCGATCTGCTGGCTGAGATTGGCCGCGACTGTGTGGGCGCGTTGCAAATCGTGCCAGAAGGCCAGGACCCGGGCGATCCTTTTGTCATTGAGGGTGTGCCCCTGAATGATGCCGGAGTGGCACGGGAACTTGAAGCCGCCATCACCCCGGGCCGAAACGTGGGGCAGGGCGAAGATGGCGCAGATTTCCGGATATCGATCGCCGGCGCGCAGGAAAAAACCGCGCTCTTGCGCGTGGGTTCCAAGTGGATGCGGCCCACCGGCGCCACGCCCACCACGCACATCCTGAAACTCCCCCTGGGCCTGGTCGGCAACCAGAAACTAGATCTGCATGACTCTGTTGAGAACGAATGGCTCTGTGCCCAAATCCTTACAGCCTACGGGCTGCCCGTGGCCCATTGCGAGATGGGGGACTTCAATGGCACCACGGCTATGATCGTTGAGCGTTTCGACCGACGCTGGACACCAGACCGCAAGGCTTTGCTGCGCCTGCCACAGGAAGACATGTGCCAGGCGACGGGCACCTCACCATTCATCAAGTACGAGGCCGATGGCGGTCCGGGCATGGACCGGATTCTGGACCTGCTGGCGTCATCCGGGGAGCGGGAACGCGATCGTGTGAATTTTTTTCGGGCCCAACTGCTGTTCTGGCTGCTGTGTGCGCCCGATGGCCACGCCAAGAACTTCAGTCTCCATCTGGCGCCGCGCGGCGCGTTTTCGATGACACCGCTGTATGACGTCTTGTCCGCCTACCCCATGCTGGGCAAAGGAGCGAATCAGATCAATCCCTTCAAGGTCAAGTTGGCCATGGCCGTGCGCGGGAAGAACCCGCACTGGAAGATGCGCGATGTGCTGCGCCGTCACTGGAACGAATCGGCGCGGCGCAACGGTATCGGTGACTCGGCTGAAGCCATCATTGCCGAGCTGGTCGAGAAGACTCCCCATGTGATTGAACAGGTTGCGCGCACGCTGCCGAAGCAATTTCCTGCGCATGTGGCGGACAGCATCTTTTCTGGCTTGCAGGACGCGGCAGAGCGACTTGCGCGGATGCCCGAATGATGGGGAAGGTGCTTGCAAGGAATGACCAAACAATCAGTTCCTACCTTTGCTGGCGTGTAAGGTCCTTATTCAGCAAAAGCAATGAACTTAACAGGGAACACAGCTTGTGACAAACCGAAATCGGGCCTATTACGCAGATTCAATCGCCGACTTTCTGATGCGCGCGTCGGACGAAATACTTGGCACGCTTGTTCGGAGCAGCGCGTTTAGCATTGAGGCGCCTCAGCGCAATGCCTGGCTTGAGCAAATCCGCTTGCTGAAAGAAACTTTGATCAATAACGCGGGCAGAGGAACGGTGTACTTTGAGTATGCCGTTCCAAGGCTTGGCAAACGTATTGACGTGGTCGTTCTTCTAGACCACGTTATTTTCGTGATGGAGTTCAAAGTTGGCGAAAAAGAGTTTCTCTCCTCTGCAAGAGACCAAGTGTGGGATTACGCAGTGGATCTCAAGAACTTTCACGAAACCACACACGACAAAACAGTAGCGCCGATCCTTATTGCCACGCGCGCGCCGGCTCACCATTCGATCATTGCAACCACTTCTCAAAATGACGGTGTGCTACTACCCATCAACGTATCGCCATGCCAACTCAATGTCGTTTTGAATCAGGTTTTGCTGTTCTCCGATGGCCAACCAATTGACTCAGCCACGTGGGAAGCTGGCGGCTACCATCCCACGCCAACCATCATCGAAGCGGCGATGGCACTCTACAGCGGTCATGCGGTTTCCGAAATTTCGCGTAGTGATGCCTCTGCAATTAATTTAAGTCGAACATCGTCGGCAGTTTCAAAAATAATTTCATCCTCGCGTGAACAATCGACGAAATCCATTTGTCTAGTTACCGGTGTGCCTGGAGCGGGAAAGACCCTCGTTGGCCTTGATATTGCTACGCAGCACACCGACAAAGACAGCGCCCTCCACTCGGTTTTTCTTTCAGGCAACGGCCCGTTGGTTGCGATTCTGCGAGAAGCTCTAGCGCGAGACAAAGTTCGACGCAAAGCTGAAGCGGGGGAAAAAGTCAAGAAAGGCGAGGCCCTGAGTGAAGTCAAATTATTCATTCAAAACGTACACCATTTTCGCGACGAATGCTTGATTGATACGCACCGGCCACCTATAGAGCATGTCGCTATTTTTGATGAAGCACAGCGTGCCTGGAATCTTGAGCAGACCGCAGCATTTATGCTTCGCAAGAAACAGAAGGCTGGCTTTGATCAATCAGAACCTGAGTTTTTGATTTCTTGTTTGAACCGACATGATGACTGGGCCGTAGTGGTTTGTTTGGTCGGCGGTGGGCAAGAGATCAACACCGGTGAAGCTGGCATCGAAGAGTGGATTCATGCCCTTAACCGGTCTTTTCCTGACTGGCATATTCATATATCACCACGGCTTCATGACGACGAGTATGGTGCTGGGCGAGTGCTTGAAGAACTTACGGCACGTCCCAACGTTCATTTTGACGAAGACCTGCATCTGGGCGTTTCAATGCGGTCATTTCGCGCCGAGCATGTTTCTGCACTGGTGAAGCACATGCTGGATCACAACACCGCGCAAGCGCGCGACATGCTCGCAGAGTTGGTCGATCGCTATCCGATAGTCATTACTCGAAATCTTGATCGTGCCAAGTCGTGGCTGAAGGCGAAAGCCAGAGGCACTGAGCGTTATGGAATGGTCGTTTCCTCGCAAGCGCAGCGCCTAAAGCCACATGCGATCGACGTGAAATCACCGATGGACCCGATTCACTGGTTTCTCGATGGAAAAGAGGACGTTCGTTCGTCGTATTACCTTGAAGACGTTGCGACCGAATTTCACGTGCAAGGGCTCGAAGTTGACTGGGCTTGTGTCGTGTGGGATGCCGACTTTAGATACGCCCCATCGGGATGGCAACATTTCTCTTTCGTAGGCAATCGCTGGAATCAAATTCGGAAAACTGAACGTCAGACCTATTTGAAAAACGCATATCGCGTCCTTCTCACGAGGGCGCGTCAAGGCATGGTTTTGGTTGTGCCGGAAGGTGACAATGAAGATCAGACTCGGTACGCGGCGCACTACGATCCGACGTTTGAGTACCTGAACAGTATCGGCTTCAGGGTTATTTGATCAGATGAAAAACTTGCGATGTGCCACCAATTCATTTCCCCTTAATGCTTCCCGAAATGTGTCCGGTGGCAACTCACATTCATCGGGCTTCACGTAGTAAACAGTCCAATCGCCGAAGTACATGCCATTAAATGCAAGCATGTCACCGTTGACCGAAAGCTCAAACTCGGTGTCCGGCGCACCAAAGTATTCTTCCCCATCGGAAGCGAATTCGAATTTGACCCTGACGTTCGACGCATAGGTTGTGTGACACCACATCAGTGGGCCAATGGCGGGGCCATTGAAGCCCCAGTCATCCATGCGTTCTTTTGGATCGTGCCGTCCGTGAAACAGTCCGAGATAGAGCCCCGGCCTTTGGGGTTTGCTGCCGTACTGCGGTAAGGCTGTGTTGGCAGCATCGGCGTTTTGGGTGATTTGCATGTTGGACTCCTGTTGGAAAGAAGCCCAAGCCTACGCAAAAGAATGCCTTTTGTGACCCAGGGCTTTACCTGGGTTGAGCACCGAGGATATATAAGAAATCAGCCTCTAGCCCCCGCAAAAATATGCGCTTATAGCTATAAAAACAATAGCAATTACGGATGCTGCGCCGCGTAGACGCCCAGCTGCAATATCAGGTGATGGTTCAGGCGCACGCGCACCGTCGAGGCCGCCAGTGCCGATTTGATTCTGGGGCTGCCGGTGGAGGTTCGGTGCAGACGGGGCGGGTTGAGCAGGGCGCCTGCTTCGTTGACGACAATGGCCACATGCGGCTGGTTGGGTTGGCTGCTGCGGCGCATGACCACGGCCACTTCCTTGTTTTCGAGCCGCACATAGGTGCCCGGCGGGCAAAGGCCGACGGCGCGCACCAGGGCGTGGCCGACCTCGTCGTTCTGCTCAGCCGAGTTGGTGATGATGGAGCGTGCCGAGTCGGTCGCACTGCGGCCTTCTCGTGATTTGCGCGGACTGATCATGGCCGCGTAACGGTCCGCAATGCGCAGAATGCGCGCCAGCCGGCGCACCGGGGGGATGGCTCGCAGCTCGCCCTTGTTGGTGCTCTCGTCGTGGTGCAGGCTGATGGTGTCAAGCCACAGCTCGTTGGCGACCCCCATGTTGGCCAGCATCAGCCCGCCTTTGACGGCGTGGGCACGAATGGCGTCGCGTTGCTGGGGGCTTGGCTTTTCTGTTTGTGTGGCCAGCTGGTCCTGCATGGCGGTCATGGCAATGTTCATGGTCATGGCCGCATGCACCAGGCTGTCGCGCTCGGTCTGGTCCAGCTTCAGCTCCAGCGCGATCAGGTGGCACAGCACGGCGCTGACCAGCGCGTGGGAGGCGCTGTAGCCCACCGGCGAATTGGTCGCCAGCTGAAAGAGCAGATACAGGCCGACGTCGGTGTCGCGCTTGAGCAGGGTCTGCATCCAGCGGTCGTACTGCCACACGCGCTGCTCAAACTCCTGGATGCTCGCCGGGCTGCCCAGAATGATGCCCAAGCCCGACTCCAAGTCAGACCAGAGGCTGAGCAAATCTTCGTATTCGTTTTCGGTCTGGACTGTCAAGGGGGTGTCTCAATAACGTTTTTCGAGAACCATCTGGTCGTTGTTTCGCGTCATCTGAAAGCGCGCCAGGTAGCTGTTGCCCAGCAGCACATAGGGCATGGAGCCCGATGAGACCAGCGCTTCCACGTCGTACACCGTCACATCGCCGATGCGCACCGACGCCAGCCGGGTGCGCCAGGCGGGGATGACGCCATTGGCGGTGCTGACCTGCCCTTGTTGTCCTGTTTTGTAGTTCAGCCCGACGCGTTCGGCATCGGCGATGCTCAGGGACACCATGGTGGCGCCGGTGTCCACCACCAATTGCACGGCCCGGCCGTTGATCTGTCCCGGCGTGAAGAAGTGGCCGCCGCTGCCGGCGCTCAAGACCACGCGGGTGCCGCCAGGCCCACCGCCGAAGCCGTTGCCCACGCTGGCAGGTGCCTCACCCACGCGCAGGGTGTGCCGTTTGCCGGCAATTTCCACCACTGCCTGGTCGCCCTGGGTGGAGACGATCTTGACACCCCGGTAGGACTCGCCCACGGCAACACTTTTTGGCGCACTGCCATCCACGATCACCAGGGCCTTGCCGCCCAGCATGCCGGACAAGCCGACCGTCTGAGCCCAAGTCATGGGGCCCAGGGTCAGCAGCGTGACGAACAGCGCGGCGGCTTTCATCAGTCGCGAAAGTTGTCGAAAGTCAGTGGAATGTCGGTCATTTCCTTCTTGATCAGGGCCATGGCTGCCTGCAGATCATCGCGCTTGGCCCCGGTGACGCGTACTTTTTCTTCCTGAATGGCGGCTTGCACCTTCAGTTTGCTGTCCTTGATGTGGCGCTGGATCTTCTTTGCCACTTCAGTCTCGATGCCACTGCGCACCTTGATAACGCGCTTGACTTTGTCGCCGCCCATTTTCTGCACGTCGCCCATGTCCAGAAAGCGCACGTCCACGTTGCGCTTGGTGAGCTTGTTGCGCAGGATGTCTTCGATCTGGGTCAGCTGGAACTCGGCGTCGCCAATGACGGTGATTTCCTTGTCCTTGAGTTCAATGGAGGCTGGCGTGCCTTTGAAATCAAAGCGCGTGGTGATTTCCTTGACGGTGTTTTCCACCGCGTGTTTTACATCCACCATGTTGGCGTCGCAAACGGTATCAAAAGAGGGCATGGCTAAATTCCGGCAAATTCACGAGTGTGAGGGCTAATGAGACAATTACGGCAATGTTAGTCGAGAAAAACGTCCCACTCCAGTCCTGCAACACCTTCCATATCGTGGCCAGGGCGCATTCCCTGGTTCGGGTTGCCAGTGAAGCCGATGTGCAAACCGTCGTTGCCAGTTCCGAATGGGGGCCGAGCCCCAAGTTTGTTCTGGGTGGCGGCAGCAATATTGTGCTCACCGGCGATGTCAAACCACTGGTCTTGAAGGTCGAGATCAAGGGCAAGCGTCTGGTGCAGGAAACCGCCAAAGCCTTTGTGGTGGAAGCCGGGGCCGGGGAAGACTGGCACGACTTCGTCACCTGGACGCTGCAGCAGGGCTACCCGGGGCTGGAAAACCTGGCACTCATCCCCGGCACGGTGGGCGCGGCGCCGGTGCAAAACATCGGTGCCTATGGCGTTGAATTGCAGGACCGCTTTGAGTCGCTTGACGCGATCGACCTGCAGACGGGCCGGATTTTTACCCTGAACGCGGCCCAATGCGGGTTTGGCTATCGGGACTCGGTCTTCAAGCACGCGCCGCAGGCCCAAACGGCCGGGCTGGGGCTGGCGGGCAGGGCGCTCATCACCCATGTGCGCTTCTCGCTGCCCAAACCATGGAAGGCGGTGCTGGGCTATGCCGATCTTGAGAAGAAGATCGCCGAGGCAAATATTGCGCAGCCTTCGGCCTTGCAGATTTACCAGTGGATTTGCGACATCCGCCGCGCCAAATTGCCCGATCCCGACGTGATCGGCAACGTCGGCAGTTTCTTCAAAAACCCCACCGTCACGCCGGAGCAGCGCGACGACATCATTGCGCGCGATCCGAAGATCGTGCACTACCACCTGGCCGATGGTTCGGTCAAGCTGGCTGCCGGCTGGCTGATTGACGCCTGTGGCTGGAAGGGCAAGTCGGTCGGCAATGCCGGCGTCTATGAGAAACAGGCACTGGTGCTGGTCAATCGGGGGGGAGCCACCGGTGGCGAGGTGATGACGCTGGCCCGGGCGATTCAAACCAGCGTTTACGAGCGTTTTGGCATCCGGCTGGAGCCGGAGCCGACGGTGGTTTGACCTCGCGCGTCATGCTCAGCGCCAGAAAGCTGGTCATCCGCCATGCGGGCGTCGTACCCGCCGTCTTCGCGGCGGCCTGGCTGCTGGTCATTGTGGGCGCAGTGCTGGGTTGGTGGCGGCCTGGCCCGGTTTGGGGGGCGCTGGCCATGGCATCCGTGCTGGCGGTGGTGCTGGGGATGGTGTGGTCGCGCTGGCAGCATGAAAAGGTGGTGCGCGAGGGCGCGTTGCCACAGTTTCTCAAGCGCAGGTTGCGTGAAACGTATCCCCATCTGAGCGGTAAAGACCTGGATCTGGTCGAACGCGGTCTGCGCCAGTTTTTTCTCGCCTGTCTGCGCAGCAAAAAACAGTATGTGGCCATGCCTTCGCGTGTGGTGGATGCCATGTGGCATGAGTTCATCCTGCATACCAGGGCCTACCAGGACTGGTGCCAGCTGGCGCTGGGCTGGTTTTTGCACCATACACCGGCGCTGGCGCTGGGCACGCAGGCCAAGAATAACGATGGTCTGCGCCGCGCCTGGTACTGGGCCTGCCGCGATGAGGCCATCGACCCGCATGCGCCGACCCGCCTGCCGCTGCTGTTTGCGCTGGACGCCAAGCTCGATATTGAAAACGGCTTTCGCTACACCCCCGATTGCCGGGATATCCAGCGCAAGAGCGACGCCGGCCACAACAGTTCGGGCGGCACATACTGCGGCACAAGTTTTTCGGATGGCTCGTTCAGCGGTGACTCGGACAGCTTTGGCGGCGTTGAGTCGTCAGACAGCAGCGATGGGGGTGACAGCGGTGGGGACGGTGGCTGCGGGGGCGGCGGAGATTGAAAAAAAAGCCACCCGAAGGTGGCTCTTTTACTGGCGAAGACCCGCGGTGCGCCTGATCAGCCGAAATGGCAGATGTAGTGGTAGGCCTCGGTCACCCGAATCTCGAAGGACGAGTTGCCGGGAACGCTGAATTTGTCACCGGGGACGGACTTCACCCAGGCATCGGTGCCCGCCAGCTTGTATTCGCAGCTGCCGGCCACGCATTCCATGATTTCCGGCGCGCCGGTGTTGAAGGTCAAAGTGGCTGGCAACACCACGCCGACTGATTTCTTGGTGCCATCCGCGAAGGTGATGCCGTGGCTCACGCATTTGCCGTCAAAGTAGACGCTGGCCTGGGTGTTGACGGTGACGTTGGCGATGCTGGAGGTGCTCATGGTGTCCTTGAGGTTTGAAAAGAGCCGCCATGTTAGCGGCTCTGCCAGCCCTACTTCTTCGCGCGCAGCCGGGCGAGTTCGGCCTGGGTGTCCTGCCACAGGTCCATGCCGACGTTTGAGGCAATGCCGGCGTTGATTCGGGTCAGCTTGTCGCGCATACGGGCCGTCTCCGCGGCAGACAGCACGTTGACCTGCATGCCCTTGGCCTTGAGGTCTTCCAGCGCTTTGGTGGCCTCGGCACGGGTGTCCTTGCGTTCAAAGTCGCGGCTCGTTTTGGCGGCGGACATCAGAACGGCTTTCTCGTCCTTGCTCAGGCCGTCCCACCATTTTTTGCTTGCCAGCACAATCCACGGGCTGTAGACGTGGTTGGTGACGGTCAGGTATTTCTGGATTTCGTAAAACTTGCTGGACAGAATGGTGTTGTAGGGGTTCTCCTGACCATCGACAGCTTTGGTTTCCAGCGCGCTGAACAGTTCGGAAAACGGCAGCGGCACGGCGTTGGCGCCCAGGGTCTTGAAGCTGTCCAGATACACGTTGTTCTGCATCACGCGCAGTTTGATGCCATCCATGTCTTCAAGTTTGACCACGGCGCGCTTGCTGTTGGTGAGGTTGCGAAAGCCGTTTTCCCAATACACCAGACCCACCAGGCCTTTTTCTTCCAGCTTGTTGCGCACGCGGTCACCCACCGGGCCGTCCAGAATGGCGTCGGCCTCTTGTGCGTTGTTGATCAGAAAGGGCGTGTCCCACAGTGCCATTTCCTTGGTGATGCCCACCAGCGTGGCGGTCGAGCCCACCATCATTTCCTGCGCGCCGCCGATCAGGGCCTGTTGCATCTGCACGTCCGATCCGAGCGCGGCGGCGCCAATGGCGCGCAGCTTCATCTTGCCGCCAGAGAGTTTTTCGATTTCTGCGGCCAGCACCTTGGTGGCGCGGCCCTGATTGGATTGCTCGTTCAGGCCGTAGCCAAAACGGATCAGGCGTGGCTTGATGTCTTGCGCGCTGGCCAGGCCACTGGCCAGCAGGCTGGCGCCCACTGCGCAGGCGATGAGGGTTCGGCGAATCAGGATCATGAGAGTCTCCAGAGTAATAAAGAATAAAGGAACGACGGGGAAAAAAGGCGGGTCCGGTTTCAGCGCATCCAGGCGACAGGGGCGATGACCAGCTGGGGAAAGATCACCAGTAGCGCCAGAATCAGCGCGTAGGTCAGCAAGAAGGGGTTGACGCCCTTGATGACTTCGTCCAGCCGCATGCGCCCGACACCGGCCACCACATTGAGCACGGTGCCCACCGGCGGGGTGATCAGCCCGACGGCGCCATTGAGCACAAACATCAAGCCAAAGTAGACCGGGTCAATGCCCGCCGCGACGGCAATCGGCAGCATGACCGGGGCAAAGATCAGGATGGTGGGGGTGAGGTCCAGCGCCGTGCCCACCAGCACCAGCATGACCATCATCACCGCCATCAGCAGCGTCGGGTGCTCCATCAGCGGGCCCAGCCAGCCGGTCAGCGTGGCTGGCAGATCGGCCAGTGTGATCATGTAGCTGGCCACCTGGGCGCCGGCGCACAGGAACATCACCACCGCGGTGGTCTTGGCCGCCCGCACCAGCACGCCGTGCAGGTCAGCCAGCTTCATTTCACGGTGGATGAAAAACGCGATGACCAGGGCGTAAAAAGCGGCCACCACGGCGGCTTCAGTCGGCGTGAACACGCCGGTTTTCATGCCGCCAATGATGATCAGCGGCATCAGCAGTGCCCAGAAGGCTTTACCGGTTTCACGCACCCGCGCCCTCAGCGGCAACGGTATGCCCTCGGGCAGGTCGAGCTTGCGCAGTTGCAGCTTCCAGGCGACGACCAGACCGGCGCCCATCATCAGGCCCGGCACGATGCCCGACAGAAACAGGGCGGAGATCGAGGTGTTGGTGGTGACGCCGTAAATCACAAACGGCATGGAGGGCGGAATGATGGGCGCGATGATGCCGCCCGAGGCAATCAGCCCGGCCGAGGTCGACATCGGGTAGCCGTGCGCCCGCATCATGGGCAGCAGGATGGTGGCCAGCGCGGCCGTATCGGCCAGCGCCGAGCCGCTCATGCTGGCCATCAAAATGGCAGCGCCAATGGTGACAAAACCCAGCCCGCCCCGGATATGACCAACCCAGGCCTGCGCCATGGTGATGATGCGCCGGCTGATGCCGCCCGAGTTCATCAGCTCGCCCGCCAGAATGAAGAAGGGGACCGCGAGCAGGGGGAAACTGTCCACGCCAGCCACCAGGTTTTGCGCCAGCAACTGGGTGTCCCAAAAGCCCAGCACCCAGGCCATGGAGGCGCCGGTGAGCACCAGGGCGAATGCCATCGGCATGCCGATGCCCATGAAGGCCATCATGCCGACTACGAAAATAATAGCAACCAAGCCTTGATTCATAAGGGCTACCAGTTCTTTTTTTATAAATCACTCAACTTCGGCCGCGTGGCCGAAATCGATGGGGCGAGCGCGCAACAGCTTCCAAAGCGCCATCACACCAATGGCCAGACTGCACAGAAAGGCGGGCAGCGGCAGCAGGGCCTGCGGGTAGCCGAGCACCACGCTCACACTGTCCATGCCGACCAGCACCTGCTGCCAGGCGCCCCAGCCCAACAAGGCGCAGCTGAGGACCACCAAGGCGTGGATCAGGCCGGTTGTGAGCTTGAGTGCGGCTTCGCGGCCGGGTTTGAGCAGCGGGTGCAGCAGGCTGGTGAAGGCCATGTGTTCGCCCTGCGGATAGGCGGCCGTGGCGCCGATGAACACCATCCAGACAAACAGCAGGCGCGACAGTTCCTCGCTGGCAGCCACGCCGCTGCCAAACCCATAGCGCATGACGACATTGACAAAGACCGAGGTGGCCATGACCGCCAGACAGGCGGCCATCAGGGTGTTCAGGAACCTGATGACGGGGGTGTTGCTCATATCGGGGCCTCTTTCAGATCGTTCTGCAACCAGCGGGCGACGGTTTCGCTCAGGACCGCCAGCGGCTGGGTGGCATCCACCCGCAGCACGCCGGGCTCGCCTACGGGGGACTCCAGCGTGGCGAACTGGCTGGTGACCAGACTCGGGGGGAACAGGTGTTGGGCCGCGCGTGCCGACACCCGCTGGTGCGCCGTCTGCGGATCAATCTCCAGAAACACAAAGCGCAAGCCGGGCGCATGCGCCCGCAAGCGGTCGCGGTAGCTGGCCTTGAGCGCCGAACAGGTCAGTACGGCGCCCGATTGGTGTTGTTCCAGGGCCTGACCCAACGCGTTGAGCCAGTCACTGCGGTCGGCGTCGGTCAAAGGCACACCCTGGCGCATTTTGTCGAGATTGCGTTCCGGGTGGAATTCATCGCCCTCGATCAGCGGCAGCCCCACGGCCTGGGCCACCGCCTGGCCGGCGCTGGATTTGCCGCAACCGGCGACGCCCATCATGACAACTGATTTCATAGTTTGGATAGCGCTATCTCAATGGTTTTAAAAAAACGGAATGGAGTGAGCCATTCCGGGAGTCATGTCGCATCAGGTCAAAAAATTAAGGGGTGGAACGCGTTCAATTGACTTTAAGATAGCGCTATCTTAGTGAGATGTTTTGATTTTAGAACTAGGGTAAACCCGTAATCATGAGTACTTCCCCCCGCAAAAGCCGGTCCTCCGGTCGTGTCACCCTGGACGACGTTGCGCTGTCCGCTGGCGTCAGCCGCATTACCGCCTCACGCGCCTTGCGCGGCGAGCGCAGCGTGGGCGCGGATCTGGTGACCCGCGTGACACTGGCCGCCAACGCGCTGGGTTATGTGCCAGACCCGGCCGCGCGGGCACTGGCCAGCGCGCGCAGCCACACCGTCGTCGTGCTGGTCCCCCTGCTGTCGAACAACCTGTTTGTCGATTTGCTGGAAGCCGTGCATCGGGTGCTGCATCCCCTGGGCTACCAGATACTGATTGGCGTGACGCATTACCAGCCGCACGAAGAAGAGGAACTGTTGGCAAGCTATCTGGCGCACCGGCCCGCCGGCTTGCTGGTGACTGGCTTTGATCGAACGCCGCGCTGCCAGGCCCTGATTGTCCAAAGTGGCGTACCGTGCGTGCACCTGATGGAAACCTCGCGCGATCCTTCGGTGCATTGTGTGGGCTTCTCACAGGCGGACGCGGGTCGCGCCATGACCCAGCATTTGCTGGGCACAGGACGGCGTCGCATCGCGTTTGCTGCGGCTCAGCTGGACCCGCGCGTGATGCAGCGTCTGGAGGGTTATCGCCGGTCTTTGAAAGAATCCGGTTGTCACGATGCCGCGCTCGAGTGGCTGAGCCCTGAGCCCTCGTCCATGGCACTTGGTGCGCAGTTGCTGGAGAGCGGCATGGCAGCCCATCCCGATGTGGACGCGATCTTCTTCTGCAATGACGATCTGGCGCAGGGCGGCTTGCTGGCGGCCTTGCGGCTTGGCATCCAGGTGCCGCAACGGCTGGCCATTGCGGGTTTCAATGATCTGGCGGGAAGCGACCAGATGTGGCCGCCGCTGACCACCGTCCGAACACCCCGTGTTGAGATTGGCGAGAGTGCCGCGGCCATGCTGCTGCAACTCATGCGGGGTGAATCGGTGGAGCCGTCCAGCGTGGACGTCGGCTGGCAGCTGGTCCTGCGTCAAAGCACTTGACTTGCGGTTTTGGGGTCCATTGACCCCGCGCAACAAGCAGGCTTGTGCAAAGCGCTAGATTAGGTCCATGAAAAACGTTTTGGTGGTCGGTGGCTCCGGCTTTGTTGGTACCCATGTGTGTGAAAAACTGGCGCGTGAGGGGTGGCATCTGACCGTGCCCACCCGGCGCTATGTCCAGGCCCGGCATTTGCTGACTTTGCCGTCGCTGACGGTGCTGGAACTGGACGTGCACGATGAGATGGCGCTGGCGCGCGCGGTCGCCGGCCATGACGCCGTTGTGAATCTGGTGGCCATCCTGCATGGCGACCAGGCGACATTCCAGAAAGTCCACGTGGACTTGCCGCAGAAGCTGGCGCGTGCTTGTGTGGCGGCGGGCGTCAGGCAGTTCGTGCATGTCAGTGCCCTGGGTGCCAACGCGCAACATTCAGAGTCAGCGCCCTCCATGTACCTGCGCAGCAAGGGAGAGGGCGAGGCGGCGTTGATGCGCGCAGCGGGTGCCGGGCTCGACGCGGCGTTTGATCTGACGATTCTGCGCCCCAGTGTGATCTTTGGCGCCGAAGACAAGTTTCTCAATGCTTTTGCCAGGCTGCAAAAGCTGCTGCCGCTGGTGCCGCTGGCAGGGGCCGATGCGCGTTTTCAGCCGGTCTGGGTGCAGGATGTGGCCCTGGCCGTGGTGCGCTGCCTGGAGCGTGGCGCCATCGTGTCGCCCGCCAGCGCGCCGCACGTGCTTGAGTTGTGCGGCCCCGACGTGTTCACGCTGAAGGAACTGGTGCAACTGGCTGGCCGGCTCAGTGGCATCCGCGATGGACGCGGGCGCCCCGTGATTGCGGTGCCGCTGTGGGTGGGTCGGCTCCAGGCCATGCTGATGGGGCTGGCCCCAGGCGAGCCACTGATGAGCCGCGACAATCTGGATTCCATGCAGTGCGACAACGTGGCCAGCGGCACGTTGCCGGGGCTGTCTTCCCTGGGCATTGCCCCTGCGGCGCTGGTGCCCATTGCGCAGGACTATCTCACGCAGCACCAGACCGGCAGTGCCCTGCTGCGCATTCGCGAGCGGGCACGCCGCACCTGATCGGGCCGGCCTATTTCCTGGTGCTGTGCGTCAGGTTCAGGAAGTCGCCGCCTTCACCCAGTGACAGCAGGCCGGTCTGGGCGTAGATGCCCAGTTTGGCGCGCGTGTCGACGATGTCCAAGTTGCGCATGGTGAGCTGGCCGATGCGGTCCAGCGGGGAGAACGGGGCGTCTTCCACCTTCTCCATGCTCAGGCGCTCGGGGTGGTACGTCAGGTTGGGGCTCTCGGTGTTCAGCAGCGAATAGTCGTTGCCGCGGCGCAGCTCCAGCGTGACTTCGCCAGTGACGGCGCGGGCCACCCAGCGCTGAGCGGTCTCGCGCAGCATGATGGCCTGCGGGTCGAACCAGCGGCCCTGGTAAAGCAGGCGGCCGAGTTTGCGGCCGTTGTCGCGGTACTGCTCAATGGTGTCTTCGTTATGGATGCCGGTGACCAGGCGCTCATAGGCGATGAACAGCAGCGCCAGGCCCGGGGCCTCATAGATGCCGCGGCTCTTGGCTTCGATGATGCGGTTTTCGATCTGGTCGCTCATGCCCAGGCCGTGGCGGCCGCCGATGCGGTTGGCTTCCAGCATCAGTGTGACCAGATCGGGGAACTCGACACCATTGAGCGCGACCGGGCGGCCCTCATCAAAGCGCACGGTCACTTCTTCACGTTTGACCTCGACTTCGTCCTTCCAGAACGCCACGCCCATGATGGGGTTGACGATCTTCATGCCGCTGCTCAGGAACTCCAGGTCTTTGGCCTCGTGCGTGGCGCCCAACATGTTGGAGTCGGTCGAATAGGCTTTTTCGGCCGACATCTTGTAGCCAAAGCCATGCGCCGTCATGAACGCCGACATTTCGGCGCGGCCACCCAGTTCGTCGATGAAGAGCTGGTCCAGCCAGGGCTTGTAGATTTTCAGGGACGGGTTGGTGAGCAGGCCGTAGCGGTAGAAACGCTCGATGTCGTTGCCCTTGAAGGTGCTGCCGTCGCCCCAGATGTTGACGTCGTCCTCTTTCATGGCGGACACCAGCATGGTGCCAGTGACGGCGCGGCCCAATGGCGTGGTGTTGAAGTAGGTCACACCGGCGGTCGAAATATGGAAGGCGCCACTTTGCAGCGCGGCGATGCCCTCGGCAGCCAACTGCGAGCGGCAGTCGATCAGGCGGGCCGCTTCAGCGCCGTATTCCATGGCCTTGCGCGGGATCTCGTCGTAGTCGGCTTCGTCGGGCTGGCCCAGGTTGGCGGTATAGGCGTAAGGGACGGCGCCCTTGAGCTTCATCCAGTGCAGCGCGGCGCTGGTGTCCAGGCCGCCGGAGAAAGCGATGCCGACTTTCTGGCCGACGGGAAGGTTTTGGAGAATGGTGGCCATGGTGTGTGCAGTGCAGTTTTGGGTAACCGATGATTTTAGGCGACCCGCGAGCGCCAGGCCGTTTCATCAAAGCCGACCGATACACCACCATCGGCCCATTCCACCACCGGCCGCTTGATCACGCTGGGCTGTGCCAGCATCAGGGCGCGGGCGCTGGCAGCATCCGTCACGCCCGCCCTTGTGGCGTCGTCCAGCTTGCGCCAGGTGGTGCCGCGGGTGTTCACGAGTGGCTCCCAGCCCAGGGCGGTGATCCAGGCGTCGAGCGGCTGCTCGGGCACCCCCAGCTTCTTGAAGTCAACGAACTGGTAGTCGAGGCCTTGGGCCGTGAGCCAGGCGCGGGCCTTCTTGACGGTGTCGCAGTTGGGGATGCCGTAGAGGGTGATGCGGTGTTTGTCCATGGGCGCCATCATGCAGTACTCGGCGACAATGGCAGTCCCTATGAAAACCGAACCTCAAACCCTTGACGAATGGCTGGCCCACTGCGAGCGGCTGCACCCCAAAAACATCGACATGGGGCTGGACCGTGTCAAGGTGGTGGCCGACCGCATGGGCATTCGCTTCACCTGCCCGGTCATCACCGTGGCCGGCACCAACGGCAAGGGTTCGACCTGCGCCATGCTGGAATCCATCCTGCTGCAGGCCGGCTATCGCACCGGGGTCTACACCTCGCCGCATCTGGTGCGTTTTGAAGAGCGTCTGCGCATCCGGGGTGATGCGGTGGATGCTATAAATTTGGTAGCTGCTTTCGCAGAGGTGGAGCGGGCCAGGTGCCAAAATGATTCAGAAGTTTCGCTCACTTATTTTGAATTTTCCACCCTGGCCATTCTGCATGTGATGGCCCATAGCGCGCTGGATGTGGCCATTCTGGAAGTCGGTCTGGGTGGGCGGCTGGATGCTGTCAACATCATCGAGCCCGACTGCTCCGTGATCACCAGCATCGACCTCGATCACATGGAGTTCCTGGGGTCAGACCGCGAGAGCATTGGCCGGGAGAAGGCGGGCATCATGCGAACCGGTCGCCCGGTGGTGGTGAGCGATCCGGTGCCGCCGCAAAGTGTGCTGGACCATGCCACCGAGATCGATGCCGATCTCTGGCGCTTTGGTGTTGATTTCAATGTGGCGGGCGACAAGCAGCAATGGGGCTGGGCTGGGCGCGGGCGGCGCTACAGCGGGCTGGCTTATCCGGCCCTGCGCGGCGCCAACCAGCTGGTCAATGCGGCCGGCGTGCTGGCGGCATTGACGGCCCTGCGCGACCGCCTGCCGGTGACGGCGCAGGCGGTGCGCAACGGATTGGCGTTTGTGGAACTGCCTGGACGTTTTCAGATCGTCCCGGGCCAGCCCACGCTGGTGCTGGATGTGGCGCATAACCCGCATTCGGTGGCAGCGCTGGCCGCCAACCTGGATGCCATGGGCTACTTCCCGACCACGCACGCAGTTTTTGGGGCCATGGCCGACAAAGACCTCGCGCTCATGCTGGGCAAGGTCAATCCCCTGATTGACAGGTGGTATTTCACGGATTTGCCAACCCCCCGGGCCGAATCGGCAGCGGGGCTGGCAGAGAAATGGCAGGCCCAGAACACCCGGCGCGACGCCTCTGCTTCAACCTACCCGGATCCCCAGCAGGCCCTGCAGGCGGCGATCAATGCGGCAGACCCCACTGATAGAATTGTGGTCTTTGGGTCGTTCTATACGGTGGGCGGCATTTTGAAGGACGGCGTGCCCCGACTTCTCGCCAAGCACATGCCAAACATTTGAACTCCTGAGCTCCCACAACATGGCCTTTTTCAAGTTCCGAAAGAGTGGCGACGAGCAGTCCGCCACGTCGCCCCAGCCCGAGAGTGTCGAGATGATGCGCAGGCGTGCCAAATACCGCCTGATCGGTGCTGCCGTGCTGGTGCTGATTGGTGTGATCGCTTTTCCGATTTTGTTTGACAAGCAGCCGCGCCCGATTGCGGTCGATATGCCGATCGAGATTCCCGACCGGAACAAGGTCAAGCCGCTGAGCATTCCCGCTCCGGCGGCGACGCAGGCCGTCAAGCCGGAAACGGTTGCCCCGGTCGTTCCACCCGCGCCAGTGGCGGCACCCGTGGCCGTTCCCAAGGCAGAGGAAAAAGTGGCAGTTGCCCCCGTTGCTGCTGCGCCGGAAGCTCCTAAAACAATAGCGAAAACGGAATCCAAACCGGAGCCAAAGGCGGACGAAGGCAATAAAGCCCAGGCGCTGCTGGAAGGCAAGGAGCCCGAGAAAAAGGTTGACGCCAGTGCCGGCCGCTTCGTGGTGCAGGTCGGTGCGTTCGCGGACGTCGCCCGGGCGCGTGAGGCACGGCTGAAGCTGGAGCACGCTGGGCTGAAAACCTATACCCAGGTGGCCGAGACCAAGGACGGACGCCGGATTCGCGTGCGGGTTGGCCCCTTTGCGGACAAGGCGGAGGCGGACAAGGCCGCGCAGAAGATCAAGAAGCTGGACCTGCCGGCTGCAGTATTGACTTTGTGATGGTGGCTTGAACGCATGACCATGATCGCGCTGGACTGGATATTCGCGGTGGTTTTGCTGGCCTCGCTGGCACTGGGCGCCTGGCGCGGTCTGATTTATGAGGTGTTGTCGGCCGTGAGCTGGATTGCAGCCTTTATTCTGGCGCAGTGGCTGGCGCCTGATGTGGCGCAGAAGCTGCCCATGGCCGGGGCGGGCGAGGTGGTTCGGTACGCGGCAGGTTTTGCCGTGGTATTCGTGTTGTCGGTACTGGCTGGCGGTCTGCTGGCGAAGCTTGCCCAGAAGCTATTTGCTGCAGTGGGCCTGCAGCCTGCTGACCGGGCTTTGGGCGCGGCGTTTGGCTTGGTACGCGGGGTGGTGTTGTTGTTGGCGGCAACGGTGGTGATCGGCATGACACCGTTGAAGTCGAGTGACTGGTGGCGGGAGTCTGTCGGCGCCGGCATCACCACGGCGGCGCTCAAAGGGCTGCAGCCGGTATTGCCGGAAGAGTTTGGAAGGTATTTGCCTTCATGAGATCGGAATAAGTATGTGTGGAATCGTAGGCGTTGTCAGCAACGCACCTGTTAATCAATTGATTTATGACGCTCTGTTGCTGCTGCAGCACCGGGGCCAGGATGCCGCGGGCATCGTCACGCAGCAAGAGCGCAAGTTCTTCATGCAAAAGGCCAAGGGCATGGTGCGCGACGTGTTTCGCACCCGCAACATGCGTTCGCTGCCGGGCAACTGCGGGCTGGGCCAGGTCCGCTATCCCACGGCGGGCAATGCCTACAGTGAGGAAGAGGCGCAGCCGTTCTACGTGAATGCGCCCTTCGGCATTGTGCTGGTGCACAACGGCAATCTGACGAATGCCCACGCGCTGAAGGCGGAGCTCTTCAGCACCGATCACCGCCACATCAACACCGAGAGCGACTCCGAAGTCCTGCTCAATGTGCTGGCCCATGAGCTCGAGAAGTCCACCCGCGGCTTGCCGCTCAGGCCCGAAGATGTGTTCACTGCAGTGCGCAACGTCCACCGCCGTGTGCGCGGCTCGTATGCCGTGGTGGCGCTCATCGCAGGCCACGGCATGGTGGCTTTTCGCGATCCCTTCGGCATCCGTCCGCTGTGCCTGGGCCGCAGCCCCGGCACCGTGGTCGTGGCCAGCGAGTCCGTGGCGCTGGAGGGCACGGCCCACCACTTCGACCGCAACCTCGACCCCGGCGAAGCCGTGTTCGTCGACCTGCAGGGCAATGTGCACGCACAGCAGTGCGCCGAGCACCCGCAGCTCTTCCCCTGCATCTTCGAATACGTCTACCTGGCGCGCCCCGACTCCGTGCTCGACGGCATCTCCGTCTATCAGGCCCGCCTGAACCTGGGCGAGACCCTGGCCAAGCGCGTGGTGTCCACCGTGCCGCCCAACGAGATCGACGTCGTCATCCCCATTCCCGAATCGAGCCGCCCGAGCGCCACCCAGCTGGCCCACCTGCTGGGCATTCCTTA
>NZ_JAUSLE010000069.1 GCF_030646845.1 Rhodoferax sp.
TGAGGTAATTCCTTCAAAGCCGGGGAACATTCCCCAGTTCGAAGGCTTCTCCTGCCTCGCCTCAAATGCAAGCCACCCACCAACAAAAAACGCGGTGGCGGCCTGTGAGGACCAACCACCGCGTCAGCGGTTTAGTTCAACTTAATGTATACCGCAAAATCTGCGGAATAATCTGGGCATCGCGGGATAAACTGGTCATGAAATCCTCCTGAGAGTGGCTTGTAGCCTTGGTTTGCGCAGTTTTATTGGGTTTTTATACAAGTGTAAAACGTCCGATAAACCCCGCAGATATTTTGAAATCGATTCTAGGCTTCAAACAAGCTGATTTCTAAATTTGGGGTGCGTTTCGAAAGGCCGCTCCCGCTGCATCAGAGGCATTCAAGCCCTGCCCAGTTTCCCCTTCATCGACGCCCATCCTTGCCAACCCCTCGATGAATTGCCGGGCGACCAGCGCCCGGCAATTCATCCATCAGGCCGGTTCCGGCACGCTCGGCAGCCCTTCCAGGGCCATGGCCAGTTCACGTTCGTCATAGCTTTCGTCGGACAGTTCCCCTGCAAAATATTTTTGGTAGGAGGTCATGTCGAAGTGGCCATGGCCGGACAGGCAGAACAGGATGTTCTCCGCTTTGCCCTCGCGCTTGCAGCGCAGGGCTTCTTCGATGGCGCCCTTGACGGCGTGGTTGGCCTCAGGCGCGGGCACGATGCCTTCGTTGCGCGCAAACAGCACACCGGCTTCAAAGCACTCCACCTGGTTGTAGGCCACGGCTTCGATCAGGCCCAGTTCCTTGCAGTGCGACACCAGCGCCGCCATGCCGTGGTAGCGCAAGCCGCCGGCATGAAAACCGGGCGGTGTGAACTGGCTGCCCAGGGTGTGCATTTTGGTGAGCGGCGTCATGCCTGCGGTGTCGCCAAAATCATAGGCGTACTTGCCGCGCGTGAGTGACGGACAGGCGGCGGGCTCTACCGCCACAATGCGCGACTTCTCGCCCCCCCGCAAACCATGGCCGATGAAGGGGAAGGCAATGCCCGCAAAGTTGGAGCCGCCACCGGCGCAGCCAATGACCACATCCGGCCAGGCGTCGGCCATCTTCATCTGCTCCATCGCCTCCTGCCCGATGACGGTCTGGTGCAGCAGCACGTGATTCAGCACCGAGCCCAGTGCGTACTTGGTGTCTTCACGCTGCACAGCCAGCTCCACTGCTTCGGAAATTGCAATGCCCAGACTGCCGGGATGGTTGGGGTTCTTGGCCAGCACCGAGCGCCCAAATGCTGTCTCATTGGAGGGCGACGCCACACAGCGTGCACCGTAGGTCTCCATGACGGCGCGCCGGTAAGGCTTCTGGTCATAAGAGACCCGCACCTGGAACACTTCGACCTCCAGACCGTACAGCGAACCGGCAAACGCCAGCGAGGTACCCCACTGCCCGGCACCGGTCTCAGTGACCAGCCGCTTGACCCCGGCTTCCTTGTTGTAGAAGGCCTGCGGCACAGCCGTGTTGGGCTTGTGGCTGCCAGCGGGGCTGACACCTTCGTATTTGTAATAGATTTTGGCCGGTGTGCCGAGCGCCTTTTCAAGTCGATGGGCACGGAACAACGGCGCGGGCCGCCACAGACGATACACATCGCGCACGGGCTCAGGAATCTCGATCTCGCGCTCCTGGCTCACCTCTTGCATGATTAAAGCCATGGGGAAAAGCGGCGCCAGGTCGTCCGGGCCGACCGGCTGCAAGGTGCCCGGATGCAACACCGCGGGCGCTGCCTTGGGCAAGTCCGCCTGAATGTTGTACCAGAACCGTGGCATCTGGTTTTCTTCCAAAAGATACTTCGTCTGCATGCTCATAAATGCTCCAGAGTGAAATTGAAATGCACGAGGGGATGCCAAAGCGGCGGCACACAGTATGCACGAGCGCATGACGGACAGATATGAAGATATGAATTCTCTGTCTATGAAACATGCAGGTTGGCAATCTAAGATTGCCGCTTTTGAACAGGGAAACATCTCATGAAAATTGAAACCATTGCCGTGCATGGTGGCTACACGCCTGACCCCACCACCAAAGCCGTGGCGGTGCCGATTTACCAGACCGTCGCCTACGCGTTTGACAACACGCAGCATGGCGCTGATCTGTTTGACCTGAAAGTGGCAGGCAACATTTACAGCCGCATCATGAACCCCACCAACGCGGTGCTGGAAGCCCGCGTGGCGGCGATGGAGGGCGGCGTGGGCGCACTGGCTGTGGCCTCGGGCATGTCGGCCATTGCGTATGCCATTCAAACCATCACCGAGGCGGGCGACAACATCGTGTCGGCGTCCACACTCTACGGCGGCACTTACAACCTGTTTGCCCACACCTTCCCGCAGATGGGCATTGAGGTGCGCTTTGCAGACTACCGCGACCCGGCCTCCTTTGCCAAGTTGATTGATGCCCGCACCAAGGCCGTGTTTTGCGAAACCATTGGCAACCCGATGGGCAACATCACGGACCTGGCCGCGCTGGCCGCTGTGGCCCATGCCCATGGCGTGCCACTGATTGTGGACAACACGGTCGCAAGCCCGTATCTGTGCCGCCCGTTCGAGCATGGCGCCGATATCGTGGTGCACTCGCTGACCAAATACCTGGGCGGCCACGGCACCACCCTTGGCGGCATCATTGTTGACTCCGGCAAGTTCCCGTGGGCGGAGCACAAGGAACGCTTCAAGCGCCTCAACGAACCCGATGTGAGTTACCACGGCGTGGTCTATACCGAAGCACTCGGTGCCGCCGCCTACATCGGGCGGGCCCGCGTGGTGCCCCTGCGCAACATGGGCGCGGCCTTGAGCCCCATGAATGCATTCCAGATACTGCAGGGCATTGAAACGCTGGCCTTGCGCATGGACCGCATTTGTGACAACGCGCTGCGTGTGGCAAAACATCTGCAGTCCCACGCCAAAGTGGGCTGGGTCAACTACGCCGGCCTGCCCGACCATGCAGACCATGGCCTGGTGCAGAAATACCTGAGTGGCCGCGCCTCGGGCATCATCAGTTTCGGTCTCAAGGCCAGCGACAGCCTGGAGGCCGGTGCACGTTTTCAGGATGCGCTCAAGCTGTTCACCCGGCTGGTCAACATCGGCGACGCCAAATCACTGGCCTGCCATCCAGCGTCCACTACGCACCGCCAGCTCAACCCGGCCGAGCTGGCGAAGGCGGGCGTGAAACCGGACATGGTGCGGCTGTCCGTCGGCATCGAACACATTGACGATCTGATTGAAGATCTGGACCAGGCGCTGGCCGCCGTCTGAGTTCGTGTGACTGTCCAATACAGCGCAGGATCAATTTTGGCAAGTCAGATAAGCAACAAACTCAGTGACTGAACCGCACTACGGAAAGCCCCTTGACCGGGGCTTTTTTTTATCTTAGATTTGTCTGCAACCAATATCCGGAAAAATAATCATAAGACCAGCCGTTTGAGAAAAATCGTTTCACCCCGGTGAGACGCACCAATCAAAGGAGAGTCAACATGAATGTCTTCGCGCGGTATCAGGGGCGGTTTGTGGCCGCCCAGGAAGAGGAGATGTCGATCCAGGATTACCTGGAGCTCTGCAAGCGTGATCCTGCCGCCTATGCCAGCGTGGCCGAACGAATGCTGATGGCCATTGGCGAACCCGAACTGATAGACACCCGCAGCGAACCCCGGCTGTCGCGCATTTTTGCCAACAAGATGCTCAGGCGCTATCCCGCTTTTCGCGACCTCTATGGCATGGAGGAAGTCATTGAGCAAATCGTCTCCTACTTCCGGCACGCCGCGCAGGGCCTGGAGGAAAAAAAACAGATCCTGTACCTGCTCGGCCCGGTCGGTGGCGGCAAGTCGTCGCTGGCGGAAAAGCTCAAGTACCTGATTGAGATGGTGCCGATTTATGCGATCAAGGGCTCGCCGGTACACGAATCCCCCCTGGGCCTGTTCAACCCCATGGAAGACGCCCAGTTGCTGGAAGACGACTTCGGAATTCCGCGGCGCTACCTCGGCACCATCATGAGTCCCTGGGCCGTGAAACGGTTGCATGAGTTTGGGGGCGACATCACTCGTTTTCGGGTGGTCAAGCTGCGCCCGTCCGTCCTCTCGCAAATCGCGGTGTCCAAAACCGAACCGGGCGACGAGAACAACCAGGACATCTCCTCCCTGGTGGGCAAGATTGACATACGCAAACTGGAAACCTATTCACAAAGCGACCCGGACGCGTACTCCTACTCGGGTGGCCTGTGCCTGGCCAATCGTGGTGTGCTGGAATTCGTGGAGATGTTCAAGGCACCCATCAAGGTACTGCATCCGTTGCTGACCGCAACGCAGGAGGGCAACTACAAAGGCACCGAAGGGTTCGGTGCGATTCCGTTTGACGGCATGGTGCTGGCCCACTCCAACGAGGCTGAATGGCTGAGCTTCAAGAACAACCGCAACAACGAAGCGTTTCTTGACCGGATCTACATCGTCAAGGTACCCTACTCCTTGCGTGTATCAGACGAGATTCATATCTACGAAAAACTGTTGGCCAACTCCTCGCTGGCCAAGGCCCCTTGCGCACCCGACACGCTCAAGATGATGGCGCAGTTCTCCGTGCTGTCGCGTTTGAAGGAGCCGGAAAACTCCAGCATCTTCTCCAAGATGCGGGTGTATGACGGCGAGAACCTCAAGGATACCGACCCCAAGGCCAAGAGCTACCAGGAGTACCGCGATTTCGCAGGCGTCGATGAAGGCATGACGGGGCTGTCTACCCGGTTTGCCTTCAAGATTCTCTCCCGGGTGTTCAACTTTGACCACCGCGAAGTGGCGGCCAATCCGGTGCACCTGATGTATGTGCTGGAGCAGCAGATTGAGCAGGAGCAGTATCCGGCCGAGGTGGCCGACCGGTACATGCGCTACCTCAAGGAATACCTCTCGCCCCGTTACGCCGAATTCATCGGCAAGGAAATCCAGACCGCCTACCTGGAGAGCTACTCGGAGTATGGCCAGAACATCTTCGACCGTTACGTGACCTACGCCGACTTCTGGATTCAGGATCAGGAATACCGCGACACCAACACGGGCGAGATCCTGGACCGTGGCGCACTCAACAGCGAACTCGAAAAGATCGAGAAACCGGCCGGCATCTCCAACCCGAAAGACTTTCGCAATGAGGTGGTCAACTTCGTGTTGCGTGCCCGGGCCAAGAACGACGGCCAGAACCCGGCCTGGACCTCTTACGAAAAGCTGCGTGCCGTCATCGAGAAAAAGATGTTCTCCAACACCGAGGAATTGCTGCCGGTTATTTCGTTCACCACCAAGGCCAGCGGCGACGAGCAGAAGAAGCACAAGGATTTCGTAAACCGCATGATCAGCAAAGGCTATACCGAGAAGCAGGTGCGCCTGCTGTGCGAGTGGTACTTGCGGGTGCGCAAGTCATCCTAGGGCAGGGCCGGATGAACTGAACGGGAGCCTCACATGACGGTGCGGATCATCGACCGCCGGTTCGACAGCAAGCACAAGAGCTCGGTCAATCGCGGGCGCTTCATTGATCGTTTCAAGGGGCAGATTCGCAAAGCCGTCGCCGACGCCATCAACAAGCGCGGCATTCGCGACATCGAGAACGACGAAAAGATTGGCATCCCCGGCAAAGACATCGCAGAGCCCCAGTTTGAACAGGGGCGCGGTGGCGTCTGGGAGACCGTGCGTCCCGGCAATGATCGCTTCAGCAGCGGCGACCAGGTCGACCGGCCCCAGGGCGGAGCCGGTGGACAGGGCAAGGGACAGGCCAGCCAGGACGGTGAGGGCCTGGACGAGTTCCTCTTCACCCTGACCAAAGATGAATTTCTGGACATCTTCTTCGATGAGCTGGCCCTGCCGCACCTCGTCAAACAGCATCTGGCCCATGTCGAGCAGTACCGCCGGGTGCGCGCTGGCTACACGCAGAGCGGCGTGCCCACCAACATCAACCTGGCGCGCACCATGCGCGGGGCCGCAGGACGACGCATTGCGGTGGGCGGCCCGTATGCAGCCCAGTTGCGCGCGTTGATGGCCGAGCTGGATGAAAAAAAGAACAAGCTGGCTGACGATGACCCCGAGCTGGAACGCCTGCGCCGCGAGATTGTCCGCCTGCACGCCAAGATGGACAAGGTTCCGTTCGTGGATTCATTCGATCTGCGCTACACCAACCGCATCCGGGTGCCCCAGCCCAGCACGCAGGCGGTGATGTTCTGCCTGCTCGACGTCTCGGGGTCGATGGACGAGAGCCGCAAGAACATCGCCAAGCGGTTCTTCATGTTGCTCTATCTCTTTCTCACCCGCAATTACGAACGCATCGATGTCGTGTTCATCCGCCACCATACCGTGGCCAGCGAGGTCGATGAGGATGAATTCTTCACGTCGCGTGAATCGGGCGGCACCGTCGTCTCCAGCGCTCTGGAGCTCATGCACAAAATCATCACCGATCGCTATCCGAGCAGCCAGTGGAACATCTATGGGGCACAAGCGTCGGATGGTGACAACTGGAACGATGACTCCCCACGTTGCCGCGAACTGCTGGAACAAAAGCTGCTGCCGCTCACACAGTACTTTGCCTACATAGAGATCACGGAAGGGCCACCGCAGAACCTGTGGGAGGAGTACACCAAACTGGAAACCGCCCACGGCGATCACTTTGCGATGCGCCGCATCGCCACGGTGGCCGATATCTACCCCGTGTTTCGCGATCTCTTCAAACGACAGGTCTAGGCTCAACATGGCGCAAAAAAAACCCGCTACCCCCCTGCCGGTCGGGTCCGAGTGGACTTTTTTGGCGCTTGAGCAATACGACAAGGCCATCGGCCGTGTGGCCGCCGACTACCAGCTGGATTGCTATCCCCATCTGCTGGAAGTCATCAGTGCCGAGCAGATGATGGACGCCTACGCTTCCATTGGCATGCCGGTGTATTACAACCACTGGTCTTTCGGCAAGCATTTTCTGGCCACGGAGAACCGCTACAAGCGCGGCCAGATGGGCCTGGCCTACGAAATCGTCATCAATTCCAGCCCCTGCATCGCCTACCTGATGGAGGAGAACACCCTGCCCATGCAGGCACTGGTCATCGCCCATGCCGCCTACGGCCACAACTCCTTCTTCAAGGGCAACCACCTGTTCAAACAGTGGACCAGCGCCGATGCCATCATCGACTACCTCGTATTTGCCAAGCAGTTCATCGCCCGCTGCGAAGAGCAGCACGGTGTGAGGAGCGTAGAGCGATTGCTGGATGCCTGCCATTCCCTGCTGAATCTGGGGGTTGACCGGTTCAAGCGCTCGCCCAAGCTCTCGTTGGCAAAAGAGGCGCTGCGGCAAAAAGAACGCGCGGACTACCTCCAGGCCCAGGTCAATGACCTGTGGCGAACCCTGCCGCCCCACATGGAGGTGGGTGAAGCTGAACACGAAACACGGTTTCCGGCGGAACCCGAAGAGAACCTGCTCTACTTCATTGAAAAGAACGCGCCCTTGCTGGAGCCCTGGCAACGGGAAGTCATCCGCATTGTGCGCAAGATCGGGCAGTACTTCTACCCGCAGCGCCAAACCCAGGTCATGAACGAAGGCTGGGCATGCTTCTGGCATTACACGCTGCTCAACACGCTCTATGACGAGGGCGCGCTGTCAGACGGCTTCATGCTGGAGTTCCTGCAGTCGCACACCAATGTGGTGTACCAGCCGCCCTACAACAGCCCCCACTACTCAGGCATCAACCCTTACGCGCTGGGGTTTGCCATGTGGCGGGACATTCGCCGCATCTGCGAACAACCCAGCGCTGAAGACCGCGAGTGGTTTCCCGACATCGCCGGCTCAGACTGGCGTGAGACCTTTGAGTTTGCCATGCAGAACTTCAAGGACGAGAGCTTCATCGCCCAGTATCTCTCGCCCCAGCTGATGCGCGAGTTCCGCTTCTTCTCGGTGCTTGACGACGACGCCCGCGAGAAGCTGCAGATACAGGCGATTCATGACGACAGCGGCTACCGGGCCTTGCGCCTCCAGCTCTCTGACCAGTACAACCTGGGCAGTCGCGAACCCAATATCCAGGTCTGGAACGTGGACCTGCGCGGCGACCGGTCCTTGACCCTGCGCCACTATGCCCACCTGCGCCGGCCACTGGATGAATCCAGCAAAGCGGTGCTGGAGCACGTGGCCTACCTGTGGGGTTTCACGGTGCGACTGGAGAGCGAAGACAACGACGGCCGGGTCACCCTGATTGCCGAGCGCATGCGCGAAAGGCGCACCGGCCACGCGGGAGCCGGCCCCTGAGGGGACTGTCAAGATGCAGACCGGCACCTCGCTGCTGCACATTCCGTACCGCGGTACCGCAACGGCTGGCGGTGCTGCCCGATGTACCCACGGTGGCCGCAAGCTGATTCAGCGCGAGATCGAGCGCTGGAAACCTGTGATTCAATCGGGGCGCGTGAAGGCAGATTGAGAAGAATCAACAAAGGCGCTAGCGAGAAAATGACAAACCCGAAAACAGTCCTCATCACGGGCTGCTCCAGCGGCATTGGGGAAGCTCTGGCCCAGGAGTTTCATCGGCGCGGGCATCGCGTGATCGCCACGGCACGCCGCATCGAATCGCTGCAGGCACTGGCCAAGCTGGGCGTGCTTACGCTGGCACTGGACGTCAATGACAGCGCCAGCATTGCCGCCGCCCTGACCGCCCTGCAAGGCGAGGTGGAGCACATCGACATCCTGATCAACAACGCGGGCTACGGCCAGTTTGGTGCGGTCATGGACGCTGAGCCAGACGACCTGCGTCGTCAGTTTGAAACCAATGTGTTTGCGCCAGTGGCGTTGTCACGGGCAGCCTTGCCACTGCTGCGAAAACGCGGCAGTGCATGCATTGCCAACATGGGCAGCATCTCCGGTATCGTGACAACGCCATTTGCAGGCGTCTATTGCGCCAGCAAAGCGGCCTTGCATGCCTTGTCGGACGCGATGCGCATGGAGCTGGCACCCCTGGGCGTGCGCGTCGTCACCATTCAGCCAGGTGGCATTGCCTCCAAGTTTGGTGCCACCGGTGAGGCCCAGGTCAAGCTGCCCCAAGGCTCGCTCTACGCGCCCATTTCACGTTTTGTCATGGGACGCGCCAAGGCTTCACAGCGGGGGGCGACACCGGTCGATGCGTTCGCCCGGGAGGTTGCCAGCCATTTGCTGCAGGCCGACCCCATGGCGGTTTGCCGCACAGGCGCCCAGAGCACACGACTGCCGCTCCTCAAACGCTGGCTGCCCACGCGCATGCTGGACCAAAAAATGCAAAAGCTTTTTGGGCTGGACCAGCTCTGACAGGGCAGCTACAAGTTACAACCGGCTTTTGCTGAGCAAGCGATCCGCATACTGCTGCCAGCTGGCGTCTTTTGGCAGATCGTCAAACACACCATCACGGCTTTGTTGTGCCACCCAGTCGTGTTTCCCGGCGATCGCCGTTGCCATCCACGGCTCGAAACCCGCCTCGCGCACGGTATTGGCCGCCTCCCGCATTTCCTCGGCGCGACGCTTGCCATGCTGGGCCACGCGGCTGAAAAAATAGGCGCCGGTCTTCTCCCAGTCGATGGACGGAAAGGTCTCGGCCAGGGTGGGCAACACATGGTCTTCCACACCATAGGCGCGGGCCGTGGTGTAACTCTCAATCACCAGCGCCTCCAGCCCCTTGATCATCACGCTGCGGGACATCTTGATGGCTGAAGCCACGCCGATCGCGGTGGCAACAGCCTTGGTGTCCATGCCAAAACCGCGCAGTTTGTCTGCCAGCGCCTCCGCCTGTGCACCACCCAGCAACATGGGAACCCGAATCCCGTAGGGCGGCACCGAGGTCATGACACCCGCTTCCACGTAATGGGCACCGGCCGCGTCAATGAGTTGCGCGGCCTGTTGCTTGGTGCCGGGGGATGCCGAATTGAGATCCAGAAAAATGGCGCCGGGGCGAATATGCGGTGCTGCCGCCTGCGCCACGGCCAGCGTGTTGGAGGCGGTAACGGCCGAGATCACCAAGTCCGCGCCCGCGCATACGGCTTGCATCGAAAGACATGCCTGCACGCCAGCCTGGGCCGCATGGGCCAGCTCGGCGTCACGCACCGCAGCCGACGCAACGGCGGCGTCAAACTTGAGGTCCCACGCGCTCACGCCAGTGACGCTGGGCTTGAGCCCGGCGGCGAAGATCTTGCCCACCTCGCCGTAGCCCACCATGCCGATGTGTTCCAGCTTCATTGCACGCCCTTCTCGAGAGTTGATCTGCCGGCTTGTTGTTGAAGGCCTATTGCTTCGGGATCTTGGCGCGGGTGATCACGTCACCCCAGCGCTTGATTTCGCTGGCCAGCAATTCGGACGCCTGCTCAGGCGAGCTGGAGCGCGCCTCCACGTTCAGGTCGTGCAGTTTCTTCTTCACGTCGGGGGCGTTGACAGCGGCGGTCACTTCCTTGTTCAGGCGCGCGATCACGTCCTTCGGCGTTTTGGCCGGGGCAGCCAGCGCGTTCCAGCTCGCCGCCACGTAGGTAGGCAGGCCACTTTCCTTCGCAGTCGGCACGTCGGGCAGGATGGCCGCGCGTTTGTCACCGGTGACGGCGAGTGCGCGCAGGGCTTTGGCATTGATCTGCGGCAGGACCGGGCCCAGGATTTCGACAGCGGCGTCGATCTGCCCACCGCGCAACGCGGTGATCACGGCCGGGGTGCCGTTGAACGGCACGATCTGCACGTCTGCACCGGAGCTGCTCTTGAACAGCTCAGCCGCCAGGTTTTGCGTGCTGCCGATGTTGATGCTGCCCACATTGAGCTTGCCGGGATTGGCCCGGGCATTGGCCAGCAACTCGCCCAATGTCTTGAATTTCGAATCGGCGGGGACGACGATGGCGATGTCAAAAAAGCCCAGGGTCGACACCGGGGCGAAATCGCGCACGGGGTCAAATGGCAGGGACTTGAACAGGCCGGCACTGACCGCCGTGCCATTGGACATCAGCAGCAAGGTGTGGCCATCAGGCTCCGCCTTGGCCACCGTGTCCCCCGCCACCACACCGCCCGCGCCGGGCTTGTTTTCGATCACCACGGGTTGCCCGAGCGATTCGCTGAGCTTTTGTGCGACGGTGCGCGCGGTCAGGTCGGCCACGCCACCGGCGCCGAAGGGCACCACGATCCTGATGGCTTTGGTGGGAAACGCCGGCGTTGTGGTCTGGGCCGTGGCAGCGTGGGCCGCCAGCAAGGCAACAGCCAGGCTGGCTATGAAAGACTTGATGTTCATGGTGTGGTCCCTGCAAATAAATATGGAAGAAATTGGCCTCTAGCCCCCGTCGAATAAGCCTAATACGCTATCAATTCAGGAGCACCCGGAAAACTACCGCGCAACACCCAGCAGTTTGTCCAGCAGCGCGGGCTGATCCTGCAAGCTGCTGGCCGTACCGGAGTACACCACCGTGCCACGGTCCAGCACTGCCGCCGTGTCAGAGATCGCCAGAATCGCCTGAGGGTGTTGTTCCACGATGATGGCCGAGAGGCCCTCCTCGCGCGTAATACGTCGAATGGCGCGCAGCAACTCCTGCACGATGATCGGGGCCAGCCCCTCGCAGGGTTCGTCCAGCAACAGCAAGGTCGGGTTCAACACGAGGGCGCGGCCCAGGGCCAGCATCTGCTGTTCACCGCCGGACAGTTGCGTACCCAGGTTGGTCTTGCGCTCGGCCAGCCTTGGAAACAACTCGTACACGCGCTCAGGGGTCCAGGGACTCGATGTGCGGCCTTTCCTGGCCGGTCGCGCCACGGCCGTGAGGTTTTCATGCACGGTGAGCGACTTGAAAATATTGCGCTCCTGCGGCACCCAGCCTATGCCCGCCGCCGCCCGCTCATGCGACGGCAGCTTGTGCAGCGCCACGCCACCCAGCGTGATGCTGCCGCCATGCTGGCGCGTGGCACCGGCCAGTGTGTTGATCAATGTGGTCTTGCCGGTGCCGTTGCGCCCGAGCAAGGCCAGGGTCTTGCCTTCATCGAGCGAGAGCGACACGTCATGCAGCACCACGGCCTCACCGTAGCCGGCGCTCAAGGTTTGTACTTTAAGCAAATCAGACATTTGAAATCTCGTCACCGTGGCCCAGATACACCGCCTTGACCCGAGGGTCGTTGGCGATCGTGTCCGGGTCGCCTTCCGTCAAAACGGTGCCGTTGACCAGCACGGTCATGCGTTTGGCAAAACTGAACACCAGGTCCATGTCGTGCTCAATCAGCAAGATCGACACATCGGCCGGCAGTGCCGCCACTGTTTGCAGCAGCTCTTCGCGCTCGCCCGCCGGCACACCAGCCACGGGCTCGTCCAGCAGCAACACGCGCGGCTCGCAGGCCAGGGCAATCGCGATTTCCAGCAGACGGCGCTTGCCATAGGCCAGCACACGGGTTTCCTGCGACATGACCGCGGTCAGGTGAAACTGCTCCAGCAACTGCTCGCAACGTTCGGTCACGCCCTTGCGTGCGCCCAGGGCCTGCCACCATTTACCGCCCAGTCCCTGATGCTGTGACACCGTCATCGCCAGCGTCTCCAGCGGCGTGAGCGTGTCAAACAACTGGTTGATCTGGAAGGTGCGCACCATACCGCGGCGTACCCGCTGGTAGGGAGCCAGCTCCGTGATGTCCTGCCCTTCCAGAATGATTGACCCGGAAGTGGGCTGCAGCACGCCGGTCAGCAGGTTTATGAGTGTTGTCTTGCCCGCCCCATTGGGGCCGATCAAGGCATGGCGTGCGCCTTTTTTGAGGTCGAGCGTCACGTTGTTGGTGGCCGTGATGCCGCCAAAGCGCATGACCAGTCCCTGCGCAGACAGCACGGTGTCTGCCGCGCCTGAATGAGTGGCGCCGCTCATGATTTACTCCCGCGAGTTCCCCAGGTCCAGGGGCGGATGAGACGTTCACGCCCCACCAGTACCAGCACCACTAAAAACAGACCGATCCAGAAGGTCCAGTACTGCGGCGTGATGCTGGAAATTGCATCCTGCATCAGCTTGAACACAATGGCACCGGCCACGCCACCATACAACCAGCCCACACCACCAATCACCAGGATCAGCATCACATCGGCCGAACGGTGAAACTCGAACACATCCAGCGACGCAAAACCCGTAGTTTGCGCCAGCAACGCACCCGCGGCACCCGCCAGTGCGGCCGCCACCGTGTACACGACGGCCAGACGACTGGCGACAGGAATGCCGATGGCCATGGCACGCAACCGGTTGTCGCGGATGGCCTTGAGCGTGGCGCCAAAAGGCGAGTTCACAAAACGGCGCGCCAGCACAAAAACCAGCAGCAGGACGGTCAGTGAATACCAGGCCGCGGTACGACCGCTCAGATCAAACTCAAACTTGCCCAGCAGCGGCCCCATCACCACGCCCTGCAGCCCGTCGGCGCCGCCCGTGAGCCAGTCCAGCTTGTTGGCCAGCTCCATCAGAATCAGGCCGACGCCGAGCGTGACCATGAGCCGGGTGAGATCGGTGCCGCGCAGGATGGTGGCGCTGCACAGCGCCCCCAGGATGCCAGCCGTCGCCACGCCCACCACCAGCCCCAGCAGCGGATCGGGCATCACCAGCTTGGCAAACAGTGCCGCCGAATAGGCGCCCATGCCGAAGAATGCAGCGTGCCCCAGCGACACAATGCCGGTGTAACCCAGAATCAGATCCAGCGACAGCGCGAACAGAGCGACGATGGCAATTTCATTGATGATCAGCGCATGGCTGGACAGAAGAAAGGGTGAGGCCAGCGCCAGCAACCACAACGCGTACTCCCAGATCTTCCAGCGGCCACTCTTGAGCAGAAGGTTTTGCGAGTCCGTCATGACTTGCCCCCCTGGCGCACAAACAGGCCTTGCGGGCGCCAGACCAGAATCACGATCATCAGGCCGTATACGATGAAGCCACCCATCTTGGGGATGTAGTACTTGCCCGCCACATCGGCGATGCCCAGCAGCAGGGCCGCCAGCAGCGGACCGGTGATGGAAGACGTGCCGCCCACCGCCACCACGATCAGGAAGTAAATCATGAATTTCAATGGAAAGCTGGGGTCCAGGCCCAATACCTCGGCCCCGAGCGCACCGCCCAGGCCGGCCAGACCGGAACCGACTGCGAAGGTGCCCAGGAACACCATGTTCACATTGATGCCCAACCCGGCCGCCACGCGTTGATCGTCCACCGAGGCGCGCAAGCGGCTGCCGAAGCGGGTCTTGGCGAGTACATACTGCAGAGCCACCGTGAGCGCCGCGCACACCGCAATAATGAACAGCCGGTAATGCCCCATGCCCAGCATCCAGGCGCCTTCACCCAGCTCGGTACGGCCCTTGAGCCATTCGGGTAGCTGAACATTCTGCTGGCTGGAGCCAATGAAGTAATCGACGCTGGCCACCGCCATGAAGGTCAACCCAATGGAAAACAGAACCTGGTCCAGGTGGGGCTTGTGGTACAGCGGACGGTACAGCGTGCGCTCCAGCACGCCCCCCAATAACGCAGAGCCGAGAAACGCCAGCGGCAGGCACACCAGAAAGGGCACGTCCAGGCGTTGCATCAGCAACACGGTGATGTAGCCGCCCACCATGGCGAACGCGCCATGCGCCAGGTTGATGAAGTTCATCAAGCCCATGGTCACCGCCAGGCCAACGGCCAGAATGAACAACAACATGCCGTAGGCAATGCCGTCAAAAAGAATGGTCAACATAGTTCTTCTGGCTCACGCCATAGCTGGCGCCCGGTCTGCGAAGACCGGACGCCAGTGACTGAAAAGCAATCCCTGCGGGACGCTGACTTATTTGTTTTTGCCCGGATCCTTGACGTCCTTGATCACGTCAAATTCCACGTTGTGAAGTTGGCCATTAAGCTTTTCAACCTTGCGCAGATAGATGTTCTGCACCACGTCACGCGTTTGTGCATCAATGAACATCGGGCCGCGCGGGCTCTCGAAAATCTGGCCTTTCATGGCCGCCAGCAGGGCATCCCCACCGCCTGCACCTTTGGTGATTTTCAGCGCTTCATAAATCACGCGCATGCCGTCATAGCCGCCAACGGCCATGAAGTTGGGTCGCATGCCCCTGTTTGCCTTGCCGAAGGCTTCCACAAACTTCTTGTTCATGGCCGATGGATGCGCCGCAGCGTAGTGGTGGGAAGTCACCACACCCAGGGCGCCCTCGCCCATGTCGTTCAACTGATCGTCGTCGGTGATGTCGCCGGTACCGATCAGTTTGATGCCCGCCTTGTCCATGCCGCGCTCAAGAAACTGCTTCATGACCGCAGCCCCTGCGCCGGATGGCACAAACACAAACAGCGCGTCGGGCTTGGCGTCCCGCACTTTTTGCAGGAACGGGGCAAAGTCCGGACCACGCAGCGGCACGCGCAAGGACTCGGTGACTTGACCACCATTGAAGACGAAGCGTTCCTTGAAGTATTTCTCGGCGTCAATGCCCGGGCCGTAATCACTGACCAGCGTCACCACTTTCTTGATGCCATTCTTGGGGGCCCAGTCGCCCATTGCGACCGCTGCCTGCGGCAGCGTGAAGCTGGTGCGAACGATATAGGGAGAAGCTTGTGTGATGCTGCTTGTAGCCGCCGCCATCACTACCATCGGGGTTTTGGACTGCGTGGCAATCGGCGCGGTGGCCAGGGCAGAAGGCGTGATGCCAAAACCGGCCAACACATTGACCTTGTCGTTCACCACCAGTTCTTGCGCCATGCGTTTGGTCACGTCTGGAATGCTGGTGTCGTCCTTGACGATCAGCTCGATCTTCTTGCCAGCGACCGTGTCGCCGTTTTGCGCCATGTAGAGCCGGGCCGCCGCTTCAATCTGGCGACCGGTGCTTGCCTGCTGCCCGGTCATGGGCAGGATCAGGCCAATTTTGAATTTGTTGTCTTGTGCTACTGAATTCGTAGCAGCCAGTGCAACGATGGCAAGCGCTGTGGCGTGAAGGAATAGTCGTTTTTGCATGTCATGTCTCCTGGAGGGTGATCGAATTCAGAACTCTCCACTACTGTGACGGCAAAAGCAACCCGTCGCAATAGAGATTTCCGACTGCTTGTTATAACAATTTGAAATAACCAGACTCAACGGTGCCGGTTTCAGCAAGTCCCAAAAGTATTTCTCGTTTCCAGCATTGATCATCCTGCCTTGGCAAGTCGAGACAAGACCTGGCACTTTTCAGAATTGATGAATTCAATGCCATGACAATAACTTGTTCTAACATCCGCCCTGCAGCATCAACTTTTCCGGAGCCCTTCATGACCCAGCCCATCGTCACGCTACCCGCCCACTACGACCATGTCGGCAGTTTTTTGCGCCCCAAATACCTGCTGGATGCGCGCGAACAAAAAGCCAGGGGCGAGATCACCCCCGAGCAGCTGCGCCTGGTGGAAGACAAGGCCATCACCGAGATCGTCAAGTTTCAGGAAGACGTCGGCCTGAAGAGCATCACGGATGGCGAGTTCCGCCGCACTTACTTTCACATCGACTTCCTGGAGCAGATCGGTGGCGTGAAAACCGACATCCCGGTCACCATCATCCGGCCCGATGGTACGCAGGAACTGGCCCCGCCTGTGATGCGCGTGATCGACAAGGTGCGCCACGTCAAAGACATCCAGCTGGCTGATTTTCAATACCTCAAGAGCCAGGTCAGCCCCGGCAATACACCCAAGGTCACCATCCCCTCGCCCACCATGCTGCACTTTCGTGGCGGACGAGCCGGCATCAGCAAACAGCATTACCCTGAGCTTGATCCCGATTTTTACCAGGACGTGGCCAACGCCTATGGCGACGAGCTGCGCTCGCTGGCCGCGGCCGGCTGCACCTATGTGCAGATGGACGACACCAACCTGGCCTACCTGTGCGACGAAAAAATGCGCGAAGCCGCGCGCCAGCGTGGCGATGACCCCAACGAGCTGCCGCACCGTTACGCCAAATTCATCAATCTGGTGGTGGCGCAAAAGCCGCCCGGCATGCTGCTGGCCATGCACCTGTGCCGTGGCAACTTCAAAAGCACGCACGCCGCCAGCGGCAACTACGAGCCGGTGGCCGAGGCGCTGCTCAAGGAGATGGATCTGGATGCCTACTTCATGGAGTACGACGACGTCCGCAGCGGCGACTTCAAACCCCTGCGCTTCCTGCCCAAAGGCAAGACTGTCGTGCTGGGTCTGGTCACTACCAAGTTTGGCGCTCTGGAGAGCAAGGACGACCTGAAACGCCGCATTGATGAGGCTGCCCGCTACGCGCCGCTGGAGCAGTTGGCGCTTTCACCGCAGTGCGGCTTCAGCAGCACCGTGCATGGCAACGACATTGCCGTGGAAGCGCAACGGGCCAAGCTGCGACTCGTGATTGAGACGGCGCAGGAGGTTTGGGGTAATCCCTGAGTTGCAGAAGACAAGGCGGGCGGTCAGGCCGCCGCACTGCGTTTGGCAACGCGCTCCGCGACAAAAGCAAAGGCGAAGGCCAGCGCTTCCGCCATCGATTGCTCAATGGCATGGCGTTCATGCTCGGTCAGGTAGAACATCATGTCTACATCATGTCTGACATACCGTGCCGGTAGACGGTTCAATGCAACGCAGGCTACATCGGCGAGCATGTCGTGGGTGAAATCCGGATGTACCGCAGACATGCGGGCCACGTCCTCCAGCACCAGACGTTCGTAATAGTTGTGAACCTGCTCGAAATTGAAAACCATTTGACACTCCAACAAACAACGCCACCGGGCCATGGGTCAGCAGGCAACCTTAGCAGTTCCAATGGCCACTGACAAGAAAATTGTGACTGGCTTTCAGCCCAAGCCCAGCAACCTCACTGCGTTGTCTTTCAGAATGCCGGGCATCACCTCCGGCTTGAAGCCGGCGTCCTCAAAATCCTTCATCCAGCGATCGGGCGTGATCAGGGGGTAGTCACTGCCGAACAGGATGCGGTCCTTGAGCAGCGTATTGGCGTACTGCACCAGTTGCTTCGGAAAATACTTGGGGCTCCAGCCACTCAGGTCAATCCACACATTGGGCTTGTGCGTGGCCACGCTCAGGGCCTCGTCCTGCCACGGAAAGCTGGGGTGGGCCATGACAATCTGCATGTCGGGGAAGTCAATGGCCACGTCATCCAGATGCATGGGATTGCTGTACTCCAGACGCAAGCCACCGCCGCAGCGCATGCCGCTGCCAATGCCGCTGTGTCCGGTATGAAAGATGGCCGGCAACTTGTACTCATTGATCACCTCGTAGATGGGCCAGGCCATCTTGTCGTAGGGGTGATAGCCCTGCACGGTGGGGTGGAACTTGAAACCCTTGATACCGAATTCTTCGATCAGGCGCCGTGCCTCCCGCGCGCCCATCTTGCCTTTGTGCGGATCGATGCTGGCAAAGGCCATCATCATGTCCGAGTTGGCCTTGGCCGCCTCGGCGATTTCTTCGTTGGGGATTCGCCGGCGCCCCATTTGCGCCTCGGCGTCCACCGTGAACATCACCAGGCCGATCTTGCGCTCGCGGTAATAGGCAATGGTCTCCGCGATGGTGGGGCGGCGGCTGTTGCGAAAGTACTTGTCTGCTGCCCGGTCGTACTCCTCGCCATAGCTGTCAAACGGGTTCCAGCAACTTACCTCCGCGTGGGTGTGGATGTCGATGGCGACGAGATTTTTATGGTCCATGAAAGTCTCCTGTGAGTCGTTGGGCGTCTAGGGTAAACACTGAGATAAATAATCAAAAATGCGCTTGAATTGGTTATATTTTATAACCATAATCGATTCCATCCGAAAAATCAAATTTTTCCAGAACACCAGCCATTGCCCATGAAAAACACAGACATTATTCACCTCGAACTTCGTGGTGAGCATAAAGAAATCGCCGTGATCCGCCTGACCCGCAAGGCCAAGCGCAACGCGATCAATGATGCACTGGTCCTGGCCCTGCGCAATCTGTTCGATGGCTTGCCAGCCACCGTGCGCGCTGCGGTTCTGGACGGCGAAGGCGAGCACTTTTGCGCCGGCCTGGATCTCAGCGAGCTGACGGAACGCGATGCCGGCCAGGGCCTGCACCATTCCCGCATGTGGCACGCTGCACTGGAGCGGGTGCAGTTTGGCCCGGTGCCGGTGATCGCAGCCCTGCACGGCGCCGTGGTCGGTGGCGGCCTGGAACTCGCCAGCGCCTGTCATATCCGCGTGGCGGACGACTCCACTTTTTATGCGTTGCCGGAAGGCTCGCGCGGCATTTTTGTCGGCGGCGGTGGCTCGGTGCGCATCCCCAAGTTGATTGGCGTTGCCCGCATGACCGACATGATGCTCACCGGTCGCGTCTACAACGCCCAAGATGGCGAACGCATCGGGCTGGCGCAATATCTGGTGCCCCAGGGGCAGGCGTTCGAGAAGGCGTTTGAGCTGGCCGTGCGCGTGACGCAGAATGCGCCCCTCACCAACTATGCGCTGATGCACGCCCTGCCCCGCATTGCAGAGCAACCCGCTGACCACGGTCTGTTCACCGAATCCATGATGGCGGCTATTGCGCAGAGCGCGCCGGAAGCCAAGTCACGGGTGAAGGCCTTCCTCGATGGCAAGGCCGCCAAGGTCAGCAAAGGCTGAGCCCCATGAGCGATACCAGCACCATCACGCCGCGCTACCGCCCTGTGAGTTTCGGCGTCACACGCGTCAGCGTACGCGGCGGCGCCACCGGCGTGCGCTATGTGCAGGCCGAGTTGCCGCTGGGCGCCTACGCCCGGCGCCTGAGCGACTTCCTGGTGCACTGGGCCGAGACCGAGCCCGACCGCACCTTCATGGCTCGCCGCGACCAGTTGGGCGACGCCCGCACGGGCGACTGGCAGCACATCAGCTACGCCCAGGCGCTTGAGGCGGCGCGCCGCATCGGGCAGGCCCTACTGGACCGCAAGCTGACAGCCGAGCGTCCGGTGGTGATCCTGAGCGAGAACACGCTGGAGCATGCGCTGATGTCGCTGGGTTGCCTCTACGCCGGTGTGCCCTACTGCCCGGTTTCGCCCGCCTATGCCACCGTGAGCCAGGACTATGACAAGCTGCGCCATGTGCTGGACACGCTGACCCCGGGCCTGGTGTTTGCCGCCGACGGCGCACGCTACGGCCGGGCCATTGCGGCTACAGTCGGCACCGATGTGGAGGTCGTGCTTGCCCAGGGAACGCTGGCGGATCGCGCGACCACGCCGTTTGACCTTCTACGCAACACCACGGCCACCGCGGCGGTCGACGACGCCATGCACGCGGTGCGGCCCGACACCATTGCCAAGTTCCTCTTCACCTCGGGCTCGACCAAGATGCCCAAGCCGGTGATCAACACCCACCGCATGTGGTGCGCGAACGTGCAGCAGATCACGCTGTCCATGCCCGTGCTGACCGAGTCGGCGCCGGTGTTCGTGGACTGGCTGCCCTGGAACCACACCTTCGGTGGCAACCACAACGTCGGCCTGACGCTGCAACACGGCGGCACGCTTTACATCGACGACGGCAAGCCCACCGCGGCCCTGATCGGCGAAACGCTGCGTAACCTGCGCGAGATCGCGCCGACCATCTACTTCAATGTGCCTACCGGCTTCGAGATGATCGCCGAAGCCATGAAGACCGACGCCGAACTGCGCCGCATGCTGCTGTCGCGCGTGCGCATGTTCTTCTACTCCGGCGCCGGCCTGGCGCAGCCGGTATGGGACAGCCTGCATGCAACGGCCGAGGCGGAAATCGGCGAGCGCATCGTCATGGGCACCGGCCTGGGCATGACCGAATCCGCCCCGTCCGCCATGTTTGTCAACAGTCCGAACGTGAAGGCCGGCGATATCGGCGTGCCAGTGCCCGGCATGACGCTCAAGCTGGTGGATGTGGATGGCAAGACCGAGGTGCGCTACCGCGGCCCCAACGTCACGCCGGGCTACTGGCGCTCCGAGCAGGCCACGCGCGACGCCTTCGACGAGGAAGGCTATCTCTGCACCGGCGACGCTGTGCAATGGATCGACCCGAATGATATTCACCGCGGCCTCAAGTTCGACGGCCGCATCGCGGAAGACTTCAAACTCTCAACAGGCACATTCGTCAGCGTCGGGCCGATGCGCGCCAAGATCATTGTGACCGGTGCGCCGTATGTCCAGGACGCCGTTCTCACCGGCCTTAACATGAAGGAAGTCGGCGCGCTGATCTTCCCCTCGCCGGCCTGCCGTGAAGTCAGCGGTCTGGGGGCCGATGCCCCTTGGGAGGCGGTTCTGGCCAGCGCGCCGGTGCGCCTGCGCATGCAGGCGATCATCAACCAGCTGGCGCGCGAGGCCACTGGCAGCGCTTCCCGCATCGCGCGCGCCCTGCTGCTGGCTGAGCCGCCGTCCATCGACAGGGGCGAGCTGACCGACAAGGGCTCGATCAATCAGCGTGCCGTGCTCAAGCACCGGGATGCCCTGGTGCAGGCCTTGCACGACGACACGGCCCCCAACATCATCAAACCGCAAGTCTGAGGAGATGCAGAATGAAAATTGAAGAACATGCTGCACTGGTCACCGGTGGCGCCTCCGGTCTGGGCGAAGCCACCGCGCGCGAACTGGCTCGTCTGGGCGCCAGGGTAGCGGTACTTGACGTCAACATCGCACTGGCCGAGAAGGTGGCTGCCGACATCAACGCGGAATTGGGTGACGACCGTGCCGTCGCCTGCGAATGCGACATCACCAGCACCGACAGCGTCACTGCAGCGTTGGCCAAAGCCGCAGCGGCGCACGGCCCGGCGCGCATTCTCATGAATATCGCGGGCATTGGCTCTGCCAAGCGCGTGGTGGCCAAGGACGGCAGCGCCGCCCCACTGGAAGACTTTGCGCGTGTCATCAACGTCAACCTGGTCGGCAGCTACAACATCAGCCGCCTGTTCGCTGCCGAGTGCGTGAAGCTCGCCCCGCTGGAAGATGGTGAACGCGGCGTGATGATGTTCACCGCCTCCGTCGCCGCCTTCGACGGCCAGGTCGGCCAGCAAGCCTACAGCGCATCCAAGGGCGGCCTGGTGGGCATGACGCTTCCCATGGCACGTGATCTGGCGCAATACGGCATCCGGGTCTGCACCGTGGCCCCCGGCCTGTTTGCAACGCCACTCATGAAGCAACTACCCGAGGCGGTGCAAGCGTCGCTGGCGGCCTCCATCCCGTTTCCGCCACGCCTGGGTAAACCCCAAGAGTTTGCACAGCTGGCATGCCATATCGTTACCAACGGGCACCTCAACGGCGAAGTGATCCGCCTCGATGGCGCCCTGCGCATGGCACCGCGCTGATTTGTTTTTTTTCACCAACGGAGACATTAAAAATGAAATATTCGAAATCGCTAATCACCATCGCCGTGGCCGCGCTGGCCACAACATCCGCGCTGGCGGACATCACCATCGGCGTGAGCCTGTCGCTCACCGGTCCGACGTCGGCCCTGGGCATTCCGATCAAGAATGCCATCGCCATGTGGCCGACCAGCATTGGAGGCGAGAAGCTCAATGTGATCATTCTTGACGACGCGACCGATCCGGCCAATGCCACCAAGAATGCACGCCGCTTTGCCACCGACGACAAGGTCGACATCCTGTTGGGCTCCGTTGCCACGCCACCAGCCAATGCGGTCGCCGCTGTGGCGTCGGAAACCGGCACCATGCACCTGGCCTTTGCGCCGATCGACGTCTCCACCAACAAGGCGCCTTGGTCGTACAACATGCCCCAGTCCACGCTGGTGATGTCGCACGCCATCGTCGCGCACATGAAGAAACAGGGCGTCAAAACGGTGGGCTTTCTGGGCTATGCCGACGCGTACGGTGAGCTGTTCCTGCGCGACATGAAGGTCAAAATGGCCGGCACCGACCTGAAGTTTGTATCGGAAGAGCGTTTTGCGCGCACCGACACCAGCGTCACCGGTCAGGCACTCAAAGTCACAGCAGGGGCGCCCGATGCGATCCTGATTGTGGCCTCCGGCAGCGGCGCCGCGATGCCCCACAAGGCCCTGATTGAGCGCGGCTACAAAGGCAAGATTTACCAGACCCATGGTGCGGCATCGCGCGATCTGATGCGCGTCGGCGGCAAGGACGTGGAAGGTGCCTTTGTGGTGGCAGGCCCCGGCATGGTGGCTGAGCAACTGCCGGCCAACCACCCCAGCAAAAAGGTCGCCATGGCCCACGTGGAAGCCTGGGAAAAGGTCTATGGACCCAATACCCGCAACCCGTTCGCCGCTCATGCCTACGATGCGTCGATCGTTCTGCAGAAAATCATTCCCGTTGCGCTGAAAACCGCCAAGCCCGGCACCAAGGAATTCCGCGGTGCCCTGAAAGCCGCACTGGAAAACGCCGGCCCGATTCCGCTGTTCCACGGCATCGTGAATTACACCGCCACCAACCACGCTGGCTACACCGATGAGACCGGCGTGATCATGCGCATCACCAACGGCGACTGGAAGCTGCAATAAGCATGGACTTTTCAATTGCCAGTATCCTGCTGGTCGACGGACTGACCAATGGCGCAATTTATGCGCTGCTGGGTCTGGCAACTGTGTTGGTGTTCGCGGTTACCCGCGTCATCTTCATCCCCCAGGGGGAGTTCGTCACCTACGGCGCGCTCACCCTGGCCATTCTGCAAACCGGCAAAGTACCGGGCACCATCTGGCTGCTGCTTCTGCTGGCCGGCCTGGCGGCCCTGGCCGAGTCTTTTCAGACATGGAAAAGGCATAAATCTGTCGGAGCCGCCACGGTAGCTGGCGTCAGAGTCCTGGTCTTTCCAGTCGTCATTGCCGCAGTGACGATCTGGGCTGCGCCGCAACAGTTCTCCTTGTTGGTGCAGGCGGTCTTGTCAGTCTGTATCGTGACCTGTTTCGGACCTCTCGTGTACCGCCTGGCCTATCAGTCGCTGGCAGATGCGACCTCGCTGGTGCTGCTGATTGTGTCGGTCGGCGTGCACTTCGCGCTCACCGGTCTGGGTCTGCTGTTCTTTGGCGCTGAAGGGTTTCGCAACCCGCCATTCTGGGACGCCCGATTCAGTCTGGGCGCCGTCAACCTTTCCGGGCAGGCCATCATCATTGCATTGACCTCTACCGCGCTGATCGTGTTGCTCTGGCTCTTCTTTGAGCGCTCCTTGTATGGCAAAGCCCTGCGCGCGACGGCAGTGAATCGCCTGGGCGCACGGCTCATGGGCATTTCCTCCCAGGTAGCGGGTCAGCTCACGCTGGCCATGGCCGCGCTCATCGGGGCGCTGTCCGGCTTGTTGATTGGCCCAACCACCACGGTGTTTTTTGATTCAGGTTTTCTGATTGGTTTGAAAGGCTTTGTCGCCGCCGTCATCGGCGGTCTGGTCAGCTATCCCGGTGCGGCCCTGGGCGCCCTGCTGGTCGGCGTGATTGAAGCTTTTGGTTCGTTCTGGGCCAGCTCATTCAAGGAAGTCATCGTGTTCACCCTGATCCTGCCCGTGCTGTTCTGGCGCTCGCTGAAGGCGGGCCATTCAGACGAGGAGCACTGACATGAGCTTGAGACAAATAGGGTGGTTGGGGCTGATCACCAGCATTCTGCTGATCGCCGTGCTGCCGGTGCCTGAATTCTGGATCACCCAGCTCAATTACATCGGCATCTCCAGCCTGGCGGTACTGGGGCTGATTCTCCTGACCGGTGTGGGCGGTCTCACATCTTTCGGCCAGGCGGCTTTTGTCGGCATTGGTGCCTACACCTCGGCCTACCTCACGGTGCATGCCGGGCTCTCCCCCTGGCTGACACTGTTCGTTGGTCTGGCACTGACCGGCGTATGCGCCGTCGTCCTGGGCTGGATCACGTTGCGCATGTCAGGCCACTACCTGCCGCTGGCCACCCTGGCCTGGGGGCTGTCGCTGTACTACATCATGGGCAATCTGGAAGCGCTGGGCAAATACGACGGCATTCTGGATGTCACTGGCCTGTCGCTGTTCGGCTGGGATCTGGGGCACGGTCGCGTTTTCTTTGTCATGACCTGGGCCCTGGTGTTGCTGGGCACGCTGGCCATGATCCACCTGCTGGATTCCCGCGTCGGTCGGGCCATACGCTCGCTCAAAACCGGCTCGCAAATGGCCGAGTCCATGGGCATTGACACCCTGAGGTTCAAGATTGGCATCTTCCTGATCTCGGCCTTGCTGGCCAGCGTGTCGGGCTGGCTGTATGCGCATTTTCAACGCGCCGTGAACCCCTCCCCGTTCGGCGTGCACGTTGGCATCGAATACCTGTTCATGGCGGTATTGGGTGGCGCCGGGCATGTGTGGGGCGCCATCACCGGCGTGACCATCACCAAATTGCTGGCGGACCAGTTGCAGGTGCTGTTGCCCAAGCTCATCGGCACCAGTGGCAGCTATGAAATCATCGTTTTCGGCGTGCTGTTGGTGCTCACGCTGAAGTACGCGCCTGAAGGCATCTGGGCGTTTGTCGACCGCAAGCTCCCCAAGCCGCCGCGCAAGGTCGATTGGCAAAATGCATCCGCCCTGCCCCATCGGAGCAAGCCTGCACCAGGCGAAGTGGTGCTGCAGGCCACCGATATCCGCAAGGAATTCGGTGGACTGGTGGCCGTCAACAACATCAACTTCGCCGTGCAGTCCGGCCAGATTGTGGGTTTGATCGGGCCCAACGGCGCCGGCAAATCCACCACCTTCAACCTGATCACCGGCGTGTTGGGGCTCACCAGCGGAAGCATCACCTTCCGGGGCGAAGACATCAGTGGCCTGGCATCGCGGGAAATCGCCAAACGGGGTATTTCGCGCACGTTCCAGCACGTCAAGATGATCGCCGACATGACGGTACTGGAAAACGTGGCACTGGGCGCCCATCTGCGCGGCAACCGGGGGGCGGTTTCCGCCATGCTGCACCTGGACCGCACCGAAGAGCAAAGCCTATTTCGTGAAGCCGAGTTTCAACTCCGGCGCGTCGGTATGGGCGAGTACCTGCATGAACTGGCGGGCAACCTGGCCATGGGTCCGCAACGGCTGCTGGAAATTGCCCGCGCCCTCTGCAATGACCCGGCGCTGCTGCTGCTGGACGAACCCGCCGCCGGCTTGCGCCATAAAGAAAAGCAGGCGCTGGCCGATGTCCTGCGCCAGCTCAAGTCCGAGGGCTTGAGTATTTTGCTGGTCGAGCACGACATGGATCTGGTTATGCAAGTCACCGACCGCATTGTCGTGATGGAATTCGGCACCCGCCTGATCGAAGGCACGCCGGAGGAAATCCAGGCCAGCCCTGAGGTGCGCGCGGCCTACCTCGGCACCGAGCACTGAGAAAGCCACATTCATGTCAGTACCCATCCTCAAAGTGCAGGGACTTCACGCAGGCTACGGCAAGGCGGAAGTACTGCGCGGCATCAACCTCGAAGCGGCCCCCGGCAGCATCATCACCGTCATCGGCCCCAATGGCGCCGGCAAATCAACCCTGCTGAATTCCTTGATGGGGGTTCTGCCGTCCACGGGCACCATTGAATACGCCGGCGAATCCATCGCCAGTCTGCCACTCGAAGAACGTGTGATGCTGGGCATTGCCCTGGTGCCGGAACGGCGCGAGCTGTTCAGCAGCATGTCGGTTGAAGACAATCTGGTGCTGGGCGCCTACCGCCAGGTCAGGCAGCACAACAAACTGTGGCGCGAGCAGATGGCTGTGGTGTTTGAGCTTTTTCCACGCCTCAAGGAGCGCCGCACGCAGGAAGCCGGCACCTTGTCCGGTGGCGAGCGACAGATGCTGGCCGTCGGCCGTGCGCTGATGTCACGCCCTTCCCTGCTGATGCTGGACGAACCCAGTCTGGGTCTGGCGCCGCTGATTGTGAAGGAGATATTTCGCACGATTGACGCGTTGCGCAAGACCGGCGTGACCACTCTGCTGGTGGAACAAAACGCCCGGGCAGCACTGGAAACCGCCGACTACGGCTATGTGCTGGAAATGGGCGAAATCGCCTTGCAGGGACGCGCCTCGGAACTGGCCACCGACCCCCGCGTGATCGACACTTATCTGGGTGCCGCCCGGAAGAACGCGGATCCCGCAAACGCCTGATATCTCTGGAGACGTGAATGATCCATCTACGCCACACCACCATGACGGGTGCCGTGACCGTGCTTCTGGCCGCCTGCACCACCTCTTCCAACCATGTCGATAAGAATGTGCCTCCAGCCCCCGTGGAATGTGCGCAGATAGCTACTAAATTTATAGCAACAGGTACACGCATCACGGCGACCGAGTCGGTGCCGGCCGGCCTGACCGTGGCCGGCATGGCCCAGCCCTACCCGATGCCTGCGCACTGCAAGGTCACGGGCAAGATGAACGAGCGCACCGGAGTGGATGGCAAGCCCTACGCCATTGGTTTCGACATGCGGTTGCCGGTCAATTGGTCGGGGCGCTTCCTGTTCCAGGCCAACGGCGGCGCCGACGGTGTGGTGCAGCCGGCGTTTGGCAACGTCGTGTCCGGCGGCGCCGCCACCAATGCACTGATGCAGGGCTTTGCCGTATTGTCCAGCGATGCCGGACACACGGCAGAGTCCGGTCCGGCGGTGGGGCTGGTGGGCGGCAACCTGTTCGGCATGGACCCGCAGGCGCGACTGGACTACGGCTACCAGGCCAACGGGGCCCTGGCACCCATGGCCAAAAAACTGATCACCACCCATTACGGCCAGGCACCCAAAACCTCCTACATGATGGGTTGCTCGAACGGGGGACGCCATGCCATGGTGGCCGCGTCGCGCTATGCCGATCAGTTCGACGGCGTGATTGCGGGCAACCCCGGCTTCAACCTGCCCAAGGCCGCGGTGCAGCATGCCTGGGACATTCAGGCCTTCAGCGCCGTCAACCCCGACATCAAGGCCGCGTTCCCACCGGCCGACATGAAGCTGCTGGCCGACAAGGTGCTGGACACATGCGATGCGCTGGACGGCGTGGCGGACGCCATGGTGAACAACCTCGCCGCCTGCCAGAAGGTCTTCGACATCAAGGCCCTGCAGTGCGCTGGCGACAAGACCGCGCAGTGCCTGAGCCAACCCCAGGTCACGGCTTTGCAGAAAGTCTTTGCCGGCCCTAGCAACAGCAAGGGCGAACCGCTCTACAGCGACTGGCCGTGGGACGCGGGCGTGGGTGCCTCGCAAATCGGTTTTGGCAGCTGGCGCGCCTGGAAGCTGCAAGGCCCGATCGCGGGCCTGCCCATCATTGGCGCCCTGGGGGCGGGCTCGGTGGCCTACACCTTCTCCACACCGCCCAAGCCGGTGGCTGGCAATCCGCCGGCGCTCATCAAATACCTGCTCGACTACAACTTCGACACCGACGCCGCCACGATTTTTGCTGCCAGCGGGATCTTCAAGGAATCAAGCGTGCAATTCATGACGCCACCCAATGCCACGGACCTCTCGGCCTTCAAGACCCATGGCGGCAAGATGATCGTCTACCACGGTACCAGTGACCCGGTGTTTTCGTTCAACGACACACGCAACTGGTATGAAGCCCTGGACAAGAACCACGCGGGCAATGCGGCCAGTTTTGCCCGCCTGTTCCCTGTGCCGGGCATGAACCACTGCCAGGGCGGCCCCGCCACCGAACAGTTCGACATGCTGAGCACACTGGTGAACTGGGTCGAGAAAGGCCGGGCGCCCGAGCAGGTCATTGCCACCGCCCGTACCGGCATCAATCCCGATGTACCCGCCGACTGGATCAGCAAGGGGCTGCCCCGCAGCCGCCCACTGTGCCCGTATCCGAAGCAGGCCCGATACCGCGGCGTCGGTGACATCAACGAGGCAGCGAACTTCAGTTGCCAGTAAGACACCTGCCCATGAATTACCAGCCACCTCTGGAAGACATCCACTTCATTCTTCATGAGGTGCTCAAAGCCCCGGCGCAACTGCAGTCCCTGCCACCCTTTGCAGACTCCGATGCCGAGCTGATGCGCCAGGTTGTGGATGAAGCGGGCAAATTCATCGCCCAGGAAGTGGCACCGCTGCAAGGTGTTGGTGACAGCATCGGCTGCAAGTTTGTCAATGGCAAGGTCATCACGCCGCCCGGCTTCAAGGACGCCTACCAGGCCTTCTGGCAAGCGGGGTGGCCCGCACTGGCGTGCGCACCGGAAGACGGCGGCCAGGGCCTGCCCGCTGTGCTCGAAGCCGTGCTGTTCGAGATGCTCAGCGGCGCGAACCACGGCTGGACCATGGCACCCGGCCTGTTGCATGGTGCCTACGAGTGCATCAAACACCACGGCAGCGAGGCGCTCAAGGCGGGCTATCTCGAAAAAGTCGCCACTGGCGAATGGCTGGCCACCATGTGCCTGACCGAACCGCATGCGGGCAGCGACCTGGGGCTGGTGCGAACCCGGGCACTGCCCCAGACCGACGGAAGCTACCGCCTCAGTGGCACCAAAATCTTCATCTCGGGCGGTGAACACGACCTGACCGACAACATTGTCCATCTGGTGCTCGCACGGTTGCCGGATGCACCCGCCGGGCCCAAAGGCCTCTCCTTGTTCCTCGCGCCCAAGGTGCGGCCCGATGGCACGCCCAACGCCATTCACTGCGAACGCATCGAAGAAAAAATGGGCCTGCACGGCAGCCCCACCTGTGTGATGCGCTTCGACGAGGCCACCGGCTGGATGATCGGCGAACCCCATCGCGGGCTCAACGCCATGTTTGTGATGATGAACGCCGCCCGGCTGCATGTGGGTCTGCAGGGCATTGGCCTGCTGGAAGCGGCCTGGCAAAAGGCCGACGCCTACGCCAAAGAACGTCGGCAGATGCGCGCGCCCAAGCCGAAGATGAGCAGCACGCCCGACCCCATCGCGGAGCACCCGGCGATGCGGCGCATTCTGGCCACGCAACGCGCCTGGATAGACGGTGGCCGCGTGCTGGCCTACCGCACCGCCATTGAACTCGACATCGCCAAACGCCATCCTGATGCCGCCCGCAAGCACACCGCGCAACAGTGGTGCAGTCTGGTCACGCCCGTGCTGAAAGCCGCCTGGACGGCCCAGGCCTTTCATGGAAGCAGTGATTGTCTGCAGGTGTTTGGCGGGCATGGCTATGTGCGTGAATGGGGTATCGAGCAAATCGTGCGGGACGCGCGCGTCACCATGATTTACGAAGGCACCAATGAGATACAGGCCATTGACCTGTTGGTACGCAAGGTGATGCCGGACGGTGGCGCAGGTTTGTCCGCCATGTTGCAGACGCTGTGTGATGGACTCGACAAGCAGCTTGCGGCGCACGCCCAATTCATGCGTCAGGTGGCCGAGCTTGGACAGCTCACCAGCACCCTGGTGGAGGCGAGCAAAGCAGATCAGGAACTTGCCTACTGGGTGGCGGATGACTACCTTCGTGCCGTGGCCCTGACCCTGCTGGCCTGGGCCTGGCTGCGAATCAGCGACGTGGTCAATCCAGACACCTTGAACAGCAATCCCGCACGCTGGACCGCAGCCGCCAGTGCCATGCGTCACTGGGTTCTGCCGGAGTTCGACATGCGCCTGGGCATCATCAAAGGGCGTCTGGCAGAGATTGCGATGCGCCCACCCTATTCTTCCTGAGCACCATGGACGCCAAGACCCTGACCCCTTTCGTTGAAGGAGTTGACACCAGCTACCTTGAAGGCCTGGTGGGTTACAACTCGCGCCGGGCGGCGCTGGTCATCATTGAGGTATTCCTGGAACGAATGGCCAAATATGACTTGCGCATTGTTGATTTCTCCGTGTTGTCGCTCGTCACGCACAATCCCGGCATCACGTCACGCCAGTTGTGCAACACATTGGGCATTCTGGCGCCCAATCTGGTCGGCATGGTGAATGCGATGGAAAAACGCACACTGATTACCCGACGGCCCCATCCCCATGACGGCAGAGCCATGGGACTGCACCCGACCGCCGAAGGCAAAAAAATGATGCGGGACGCGGAAAAAACAGCCGCCGAACTTGAGATGGAAGCAACCTCCCGCTTGAGTGCCGCCGAGCGCAAGACCTTGATGCAGCTGCTGAAAAAGATCTATAAATAGCCACGTGCGAAGTCCGGCGCGACCTTATTGTTCGTTTTTCACACGTATTGCGCGGACTGACAGCTATGAAACTTGTAGCAGTCCGAAATCTGCGATATAGTTTCGAGTCGCGCCGGAGAACTGCAGGTATCAATGACCGATACCGCGTAAAAGTCAGAACGCCTGGCGATCAACCAAAGCTTTGAGGAGAGCCGTTTAATGAGTTCCAAAGAAAATGCCGCAATCGGGCAATTGCTGGGTCTGCTGGAGTCCCGTTACGCCATTCGCGTACTGTGGGCCTTGAAAGATGGCCACGCCCAGACCTTTCGGCTGTTGCAGGACAGCGTTGGCGGCATTACACCCAACACGCTGAACACGCGAATCAAGGAATTGCGCGAAGCGGGTTTGGTCAATCATGGCAACGAAGGCTATGTCGTCACGTCGTTGGGGGCGGATCTGCTCAAGCGGCTGGCAGACCTCCCGGCATTTGCCACCAAATGGGCGGCCAACCAGGCCAAAAAAACCACTTAAGCGCACTGTCGGCCACGGCGCCACTCTCCCGGGTGGCAGGCCTGGCCCGGCATCCGGAATAGACAGGCCAGGCCTGTCTTTTTTTTGAGGCTGCTCTTCAGGCCACTGCCCCTGCGCATGCACCACCCGTATAAATGGGATGTGGTGGTCAACTGGCATAATTTCAGGTTTTCTGGGTGTTGCCCTTGTCAAGCGAGCGCACCCAGCTATCTATTTAATAGCACACAAGGATTGCATCATGACTACCACCCCCTCCGGCCTGCAATATGAAGACACTGTTATCGGCACTGGTGCCGAAGCAACCAAGGGCAAAAGCGTCACCGTTCACTACACCGGCTGGCTCTACAACGACGGCGTTCAAGGCGCCAAGTTTGACTCCAGCAAAGACCGTGGCGATCCGTTTGTCTTTTCGCTTGGCGCCGGTATGGTGATTCGCGGTTGGGACGAAGGCGTGGCAGGCATGCTGGTTGGCGGCGCGCGCACCCTGATCATTCCGGCCGCACTGGGCTATGGCGCTCGCGGCGCGGGCGGTGTGATCCCCCCCAACGCAACCTTGAAGTTCGACGTCGAGCTGCTCGGCGTAGCCGGCTGAACGTCCCCGCTGACTTCTTCCCCAGATAAGCGCGTCTCCAGTCGCCCGGATTCCTGTCCGGGTGCACTTGAATTGCCATCGTATGCCCCCATTTCGGTGGCGTACAACTTGAAATTTGGCTCACTAGCATGTCTGAAACCAATCCAAACCAAACCAACCCAATGCCTGCGGGCTACCAGAGCACCGAGGAAATGGTCGCGGCCCAGGCGATGAACGAGTCCGACGCCCTGTCAAAAGCGCAGGCCGATCTGGCTGAATTGCAGGCCAAAAGCGCCGAGCTGGCCGACCAGTTCCTTCGGGCCAAGGCCGAGGCCGACAACGCCCGCCGCCGCGCCGAAGAAGAAATCTCGAAGGCCCGCAAATTTGCGGTGGAGAGCTTCGCTGAAAGCCTGCTGCCCGTGGCGGACAGTCTGGAAGCCGGCCTGGTGATCAAGGACGCCACCATCGAGCAGATCCGCGAAGGCGCGCAAGCCACCCTGCGTCAACTGGTCGCGGCGCTGGAGCGCAACAAGGTGATCGTCATCAACCCGGCCGCTGGCACCAAGTTCGACCCGCATCAACATCAGGCCATCAGCGTGGTGCCGTCGGAGCACGAAGCCAACACGGTGGTCACGGTGCTGCAAAAAGGCTATTCGATCGCGGACCGCACGCTGCGTCCGGCCCTCGTCACGGTAGCCGCGCCGAAATAATCACTATTGCGACTTGAAATATTTCGAGTTATCCACAAGTTCAAAACATCTAAAAACTGGAGTAAATCATGGGAAGAATTATCGGTATTGATCTGGGCACCACCAACAGCTGCGTGGCCATCATGGAGGGCAACACGCCCAAGGTCATCGAGAACTCTGAAGGTGCGCGCACGACGCCGTCCATCATTGCTTATCAGGAAGACGGGGAAGTGCTGGTCGGTGCATCGGCCAAGCGCCAGGCCGTGACCAACCCCAAGAACACGCTGTACGCGGTGAAGCGCCTGATTGGTCGCAAGTTCGCCGAAAAGGAAGTCCAGAAAGACATCGATCTGATGCCCTACAAGATCGCCGCCGCTGACAATGGCGATGCCTGGGTCGAAGTGCGCGGCAACCGCATGGCCCCCCAGCAGGTCAGCGCCGACGTGCTGCGCAAGATGAAGAAGACCGCCGAAGACTATCTCGGCGAAGAAGTGACTGAAGCCGTCATCACGGTGCCGGCCTATTTCAACGACGCGCAGCGTCAGGCTACCAAAGATGCCGGCCGAATTGCCGGCCTGGATGTCAAGCGCATCATCAACGAGCCGACCGCCGCAGCCTTGGCCTACGGTATGGACAAGAATGAAAAGGGTGACCGGAAGATCGCCGTTTATGACTTGGGCGGCGGCACGTTTGACGTGTCCATCATCGAGATCGCCGACGTTGACGGCGAGAAGCAGTTCGAAGTGCTCTCCACCAACGGCGACACATTCCTGGGTGGCGAAGACTTTGACCAACGCGTCATCGACTACATCATTGCCGAGTTCAAGAAAGAGCAAGGCGTTGATCTGGGCAAGGACGTGCTGGCCCTGCAGCGCCTGAAGGAAGCCGCTGAAAAAGCCAAGATCGAGCTGTCCAGCAGCGCGCAGACTGACATCAACCTGCCCTACGTGACCGCTGATGCCTCTGGTCCCAAGCACTTGAACATCAAGCTGACTCGCGCCAAGCTGGAGTCCCTGGTTGAAGAGCTGATCGAGCGCACGATTGCTCCGATCCGCACCGCGCTCAAGGACGCCGGTGTCAGCGCATCTGACATTGATGACGTCATTCTGGTCGGCGGCATGACCCGCATGCCCAAGGTGCAGGAGAAGGTCAAAGAGTTGTTTGGCAAAGAGCCGCGCAAGGACGTGAACCCCGACGAAGCCGTGGCCGTGGGCGCCGCCATTCAAGGCCAGGTGCTGTCCGGTGACCGCAAGGACGTGTTGCTGCTCGACGTGACGCCTCTGAGCCTGGGTATTGAAACCATGGGCGGTGTCATGACCAAGATGATCACCAAGAACACCACAATCCCGACCAAGTTTGCACAGACCTTCTCGACGGCTGAAGACAACCAGCCCGCTGTGACGATCAAGGTGTTCCAGGGTGAGCGCGAAATCGCCGCCGGCAACAAGATGCTGGGCGAGTTCAACCTGGAAGGCATTCCGCCATCTGCCCGCGGCACGCCACAAATTGAAGTGTCGTTTGACATCGACGCCAACGGCATCTTGCATGTCGGCGCCAAGGACAAGGGCACCGGCAAGGAAAACAAGATCACCATCAAGGCGAACTCCGGTTTGACCGAAGCTGAAATCCAGCAAATGGTGAAGGATGCCGAACTCAACTCGGCCGAAGACAAGAAGAAGCTGGAACTGGTACAGGCCAAAAACCAGGCGGACGCCAGCTTGCACAGCGTCAAGAAGAGCCTGACCGAATACGGCGACAAGCTCGAAGGCGACGAGAAAGCCAAGATCGAAGAGGCGATCAAGCATCTCGAGGAAGCCATCAAGGGCGACGACAAGGCGCACATTGACGAAAAGAGCACCGCTCTGATGACGGTCAGCCAGAAGCTGGGCGAGAAGATGTATGCCGATCAGCAAGCCAAGGAAGCCGCGGCGGCTGGCGCTGGCGATGCGGGTGCCGCAGGCGCCGCGCAGGGGGCTTCTGCCCAAGCCGATGACGACAACGTGGTCGACGCGGAAGTGAAAGAAGTGAAGAAGGGCTAAGCCCTTGCGCTAAACACTGTTCTGAACACTGTTATCAGGCGCCGCGTTGAACACCTCAAATGTTCAACGCGGCGTTTGTATTGAAACCGGGCACTGAGAGACCATGGCTAAAAGAGACTATTACGAAGTTTTGGGTGTTCCCAAGAACGCCTCGGACGAAGAGATCAAAAAGGCCTATCGCAAACATGCGATGAAGCATCACCCTGACCGAAATCAGGGCGAGTCCTCCAAAGCGGCCGAGGAGAAATTCAAGGAGTCCAAGGAAGCCTACGAGATGCTGTCGGACCCGCAAAAGCGCGCGGCCTACGACCAGCACGGCCATGCCGGTGTCGACCCCAACATGCGGGGCGGACCGGGCGGCGAAGGCTACGGTGGATTCGCGGAAGCCTTTGGTGACATTTTTGGTGACATGTTTGGTCAGCAGCGCGGTCGCGCCGGGGGCGGACGACAAGTGTTTCGTGGCGGCGACCTGAGCTATGCCATGGAGGTCACGCTGGAAGAAGCCGCCCGGGGCAAGGATGCCCAGATCCGCATCCCCAGCTGGGACGCGTGCGACACCTGCCACGGCAGTGGCGCCAAACCGGGCACCCAGGCCAAGACCTGTGGCACCTGCAGCGGCTCGGGCGCGGTACAGATGCGCCAGGGGTTTTTCAGTGTGCAGCAAACCTGTCCCACCTGCCGCGGAACCGGCAAGGTGATTCCCGAGCCCTGTACGGCATGCCAGGGGCAAGGCAAGATCAAAAAACAGAAAACCCTGGAAGTCAAGATCCCCGCCGGCATCGATGGCGGCATGCGCATTCGCAGCGCCGGCAACGGCGAGCCTGGCACCAATGGCGGCCCGGCGGGTGACCTGTACATCGAAATCCGCCTCAAGAAACACGACATCTTTGAGCGCGATGGCGACGACATCCATTGCTCGGTGCCCATCAGCATCGTCGCCGCCTCCCTGGGTGGCGAAATTGAGGTGCCCACACTGGCCGGCAAAGCCGCCATCGATATCCCTGAAGGCACACAAACCGGCAAGCAATTCCGGCTGCGTGGCAAAGGCATCAAGGGTGTGCGCTCCAGCTATCCCGGTGATCTGTACTGCCACATTTCGGTGGAGACACCCGTCAAACTGACCGAGCACCAGCGCAAGCTGCTGCGCGAGCTTGACGAATCCCTTAAAAAGGGCGGTAGCAAGCATTCGCCCAGTGGCGACAGCTGGACCAATCGGTTGAAGAGCTTTTTCAGTTGACGAATGTCACGTAGCGTCAGAAAAAGTGACGCCCAGGAATGCCGCGAAGAATTTAAACGACTTCGCGGCATTTTTTTTGTGCATCATGGCGCCATGACATCAATAAAACGAAATCTATCAGCATGAGCGTCAGCATTACCTTTCTGGGCGGCACCGGCACCGTCACTGGCTCCAAGTATCTAGTGCGCCACGATGGCAAGTGCCTGCTGGTGGACTGCGGCCTGTTCCAGGGCTACAAACTGCTTCGCCTGCGCAACTGGACCCCGTTGCCGATCGCGCCGGACCAGATTGACGCAGTCCTGCTGACCCACGCCCATCTGGACCACAGCGGCTACCTGCCCCTGCTCGCCAAAGAGGGCTTCTCGCGCCATGTGTACGCCACCCCCGGCACGCGGGACCTGTGCCGCATCCTGCTGCCCGACAGCGGGCACATTCAGGAAGAAGATGCAGAGTTTGCCAACCGCCACGGCTTCTCCAAACACGCGCCCGCCCTGCCCCTGTATACACGGCAAGATGCGCTGGATTGCCTGCACTTGTTGAAGGCGGTTGAGGTCGGCAAAAGCTTTGCGCCCATCCCGGGCTGGCGGGCCACCTTCTCGTCCGCCGGGCACATCCTGGGCGCGGCCAGTGTGCTGCTGGAAGTGGCCGGACGACGCATTCTGTTCTCGGGCGATCTGGGCCGGCCCGATGACCTGATCATGAATCCGCCCGACGATGCCCCGGCGGCGGACACCGTATTGATCGAGTCCACCTATGGCGACCGCGAGCATCCCGAGGAAGATGTGCTTGCCGAGTTGGGGCCCGCCCTGAAGAAAGTGGCCAAGCGCGGCGGCGTGGCGGTAGTCCCGGTGTTTGCGGTGGGACGCGCGCAGGCCCTGCTGCATGCCATCCGCCTGCTGAAAGCCCGTGGCGATCTGCCCAAGTCGCTCCCCGTCTTTCTGGACAGTCCCATGGCGGTCAACACCACCCATTTGTTTGAACACCATCTGGGAGAGCACCGGCTCAACAAGAGGGATGCGCAGGCACTGACGCGCTCGGCCACCATGGTCAGCAGTACCGATGAGTCGCGTGCCCTGGCACAGCGGCACGGGCCCATGGTGATTCTGTCAGCCAGCGGCATGGCCACCGGCGGGCGCGTGTTGCATCACCTCGCCCTCTACGCCGGCGATCACCGCAACATGATCATCCTGACCGGCTTCCAGGCGCCTGGCACACGCGGCGCTACCCTGGCCAGTGGCGAGAAATCCGTGCGCATTCATGGGCGGGATGTGGAGGTCAACGCCGAAGTCGTGCAGTTGCAGTCGGCCTCAGCGCACGCCGATGCCAGCCAGGTCCTGGCGTGGCTGCGCACCATGCCCCAGGCGCCCGACCAGGTCTATGTGGTTCACGGTGAAATGGGCGCCGCTGATGAACTCCGCAAGCGCATCAAGCATCAACTGGGCTGGCGCGCCACAGTGCCGGAACACGGATCCACCTGGCCCACCTGAGGCAACATGAATAAATTTTTCCGGAAATACTTCGAGTTTGCCGCCGGTACTACGCCGCTGATCGTCACCTTCATCGGTGTCGTGGTCATGATGCTGCTGGTGTTTCCGGCGCTACCGGTCAACGGCGAGTTGATCGATCTGAAGCTGCAATACACCCTGGCCGATATCCAGGTGGCAATGCTGCAATACGGCGCAGAAGGCCGCGCCGTCTACGCGCTGGCCAGCCCCACCGTGGACACCCTGTTTCCTGTGCTGTACGTGACTTTTTTTGCCGGCCTGATCTACCGCTTTCGCCCCGCAGAGCGCCTGTGGGTCATGGCATTCATCCCGGTTTTTGCGGGCCTCTGGGATCTGTGTGAGAACGCACAAATCACCGCGATGCTGCTGCAGTTCCCGGACATCTCGGCCAGCCAGGTGGGCGTGGCGTCTTTCTTCACCACCGTCAAACACATCCTGAGTGCGGTCTACGAACTGACCGCCGTGGTGTTTTTGCTCATGTTCCTGGTACGCCGCCTCAAAAAGGGCTTTGTCTAGAACAGGTCGCCCTGCCCGGCCAATAGCGCGCTGCGAAACTGGCTCACATCGAGCTCCACCCGTTCCCGGTTCATGCCCAGCCGGGCGCAGGTCTTCTCAAAACGCTGCCGAATCAGATCGGCCCACAGCCCGTGGCCTTTCATGCGCGAGGCAAAGTCGCTGTCGTAATCTTTGCCGCCACGCATCTCCTGGATGCGCGCCATTACCCGCGCGGCACGCTGCGGGTAATGCAAGGCCAGCCATTCCTGAAACAAGGGGTTCAGCTCCCAGGGCAGGCGCAGCACCGTGTAGAAAGCGCTGCGCGCACCGGCCTCGTAAGCGGCTGCCAGCACCTGCTCCATGTCATCATTGATGAACGGGATTTGCGGAGCCACACTCACGCCCACCGGCACACCGGCCGCCGCCAGCGTGCGAATGATGCGCAGGCGCCGGTGCGGTGCCGCAGCTCGCGGCTCCAGCTTGCGGGCCAGCTCGCCATCCAGTGTGGTGATGGTGACGTAAACCGCGGCCAGCTTGCGCGCGGCCATTGGCGCCAACAAGTCCAGATCACGCTCGACGCCACTGCCTTTGGTCACCAGCGCCAGCGGGTGATGGCAACTGTGCAGAAGCTCCAGTACGCTGCGGGTGATGCGCAGCTCGCGCTCCAGCGGTTGATAGGCATCAGTGGCCGAGCCAATGACGATTTGCTTGGGCACATAGCTGCGCGCACTCAACTCACGTGCCAGCACGGCAGCCAGATTGCGCTTGGCGATGATCTTGGTTTCAAAGTCCAGCCCGGGAGACAAGTTCAGGTAACTGTGCGTCGGCCGCGCGTAGCAGTACACACAACCATGCTCGCAACCCCGGTACGGATTGAGCCCGTAGTCAAAGTGAATGTCGGGCGAGTCGTTGCGGGAGATGGCGCTTTTGGCATCTTCCAGCGTCACCTCGGTGGCCAGGGGCTGCGGCCCATCGGGCGTGAATTCTTGCAGCGTGCCCCAGCCATCGTCAAACGCGTCGCGCTCCACCGATTCGAATCGATGCGCCAGGCGCGTGGCGGCACCCCGGCCTTTGATGGCATGGAGGGGGATGGCCGTTACGTTCATAAGAAATCTGCCGCTAGCCCACGTCAAATATGCCTAGTTAGCTACTAAACCAATAGCAAACTGGTTGTATCCCTGATGCTGCAATTGGCCATTGCGCCCTGACCAGCCAATGTAAGAACGTACCCAATACACGTAGCCCTACTCGGTGCTGAAGCTATAGTGCAGGTACGAATGGGTTCGCGAACCTGATCCATCAGGCGGACAGAGCGCAACGGGGCAGTGCCGGGTTTCATGGTTTGCTTATACCTGTATTTTTGTACAGTATATTTGATGCCAATCCAAACTGCAAGCCATTCTCAGGAGGAATTCATGACCGTCTTATCCCGCAACGTCCAGATTAATTCGCAAGATTTGCGGTTTGAATTACGTTAACTGGCATGAAGAAAGCTCTATGGCCCACGATCTGGTTGTCGGCAGTCGCATTACTCGCGGCGGGCCTTGCCTCAATTTCGAAAATGGGCTTCTGGTGGTCTTTCTTGATCGTGGCAGGTGCAATCCTCATCAACGGATGGGTTGCGACTTTTGAAGATGACCTACCGGGCGGTTTCAACAATCCCGATGGGACCAGTACGCCACGTTACGCGATTGTTGCGAGCTGGGGCCTTCGGGTACTAGGCGGTGAACTTGCGCTCCTCTGCATTGGTATGCTGGCCCTTCATTTTTTCGGGACACCATGACGGCATTGCTAGTTAACAGGTTGCTCGGCTCGGACACGCAGCCGCAGAATGCCGCTTCGCGGCGCTGGCTGCGTGCCGGGCAGCGCCAACGTTATCCCTCATGAGCGAAGGCCGCGACGTCATCATGCAGCTGTTCGCGCAGCGTGTGAGCAATCCTGCGGCGTGGTTCAGAAACGCGCGAGCGCTCTTTGCAGCAGCACGAGCCGCGAAGGAGCGATGTCTGCATCCGATCGATCCTCTCGACCGCATGGACATGGACCGTGTGGTCTCAATGCTCTATGGCTTCGGTCTTGAGTGTCTGTTGAAGGCGTTGATCGTCTTAGAAGACTTCGGCGATCCACATTCGCCTGACTGGACTCCGGAAGCTGTGTTTCCGAAGAAGCTTGGAACACATGACCTAGAGAAGCTCGCCACCATGGTTGATCCGGAGTTAGCGACCGAGCAGCAGTGGGCGCTGAGGTACTTCACTGAGGCCGCCGTTTGGATGGGCCGGTATCCTTGCTCAAAGGATGGAGAAGAAGGTGGCATCTTCATTGACCCGCGCTTGTTCTCTGTAGCCGAAGAGATTTATGCAAAGTATTCCCAGCGTTTTTCGATCTCTGGGTAGGTGCCGTCCATGAGGGATAACATGTCGTTCAACACGGACGCCTTGCGGCGTCCGCGCGCTGTGCGCGCTCCTGGCGCAAGTCGCCGGTTACCTTCACGTTATAGGGCAGAGCATGCGTTGGCTTGAACTCGGAATTGCAGTGGGAGTAGGCGCTTTGGTCGTGGCGTTTCAGGCGCTGCCGCGCGCTTGGTGTGAGGCACTGAGTGTGCGGGTACTAGCTGCCCTTGTAGTGGGGATCGCGACCCTCGCATATATCCATCTGGTGGATACAGATAGACGTGGAGCAACAGCAGGCCATCGCATGCTCGCTGGTGCTATCGGTGGTTTGGCAATAGCTGCAATAAACGCCGCGCCGACAGAGGGGTACGGGCTTGCGCTGCTGCTTGGCGGAGCGGCGGGATATTTCGGCCGGTATGTGACGAACTATGTCCGGATATAGCCCTATAACAGGCCGCTGCATCCGATCGCCTTTGGCGTCGGCTGAGCGGCGACGTTATTAGAGATCATGAAACCCGTCCTGAGAACAATCTTAATCGTCGGGGTGGCAGTGGTCGCCACGTTCATCGCCACAGCCGCCTACTACAACCAGCGCGTGAGCAAGCAAGTCCTTTCGCTCATGATCGCTGAGGCAGTCCAAATGGAGGCGTACAACGATATAGGACGAGTGGAAGCGTATGACACAGTGGAGGACTTCATTCGCCGAGGGTGCGTGAAAGAGGCACTCCAGCTCGTTCAGGTGCAGCAAAGCTTGCTTCTTGGAGGCATCGCGTATCGCATGGGCGAAAGCGATGACGTCCAGAAAATCGTTCTCGCTAGGAGTGCCGCGGTCGCGGAACGGGCTCGCGCTCAAGCAGCACAGCGCCGAACGCCAGATGTGCCGCGGTGCTCATGATTTCTAACATGCCAGTCGACGCGGATCCACAACAGCAGGCGGCGACTTCGCCGCGAGTGTTGTTGGCCCGGTCATCTTTACGTTAAGCCTCACACAAATACTTCTCGCGGCCCACGCGGTTGATCACAAATGCCACTCTCTAAACCTACGACAGCGCCCTCCGACTTCGACTTCATCATCGGAGAGTGGCAAGTACGACATCGTCGTCTCAATTCAAGGATGACCGGTTGTAACGATTGGACCGAATTCATGGGCACGTCCTGTACACGCAAGATCCTTGGTGGCTTTGGAAATGTCGAGGACAACGTCCTGTACTTGCCCGATGGCGAGGTCAAAGCTGCGGCCTTCCGTTCCTTCGACGAAACCTCACGGAAGTGGGCCATCTGGTGGCTTGACGGTCGGGCCCCACACAACCTTGATGTACCCGTGGTGGGTAGCTTCTCGGGTCCCGTTGGCACATTCTTTGCCAATGACAGTCTGGATGGGAAACCAATCACCGTTCGCTTCATTTGGCACGCCAATCCGGGCAATAACCCAGTCTGGGAGCAGGCATTCTCGGCGGACGGCGGCAAGACTTGGGAGACGAACTGGGTCATGGAGTTTGTGCGCCAGTGGAAAGAACCCATGGTGGGGTGACGATTCGCAGTGACGCCCAACCCTTCCATCAAGAGGACGTTGGGCCTAAAGAAAACCACTCTCAGATAAAGTGGAGAACTCATGTTGCTAAAAACATATCGCGGAAGTTGTCATTGCGGTGCTGTAACTTTCGAGGCCGACCTTGACCTGACCCAAAGCTCATTCCGTTGCAACTGCTCCATATGTCGGCGCACTCGCTTCTGGCCGGCTGTAGTCAAGCCCGAAAACTTTCGTTTACTTACTGGCGAGTCTGAGCTGACACAGTATTTGTTCAACACCAAGAAAAACCATCACTATTTTTGCAGGCACTGCGGCGTTCGCTGCTTTGGCGTCGGCAATGAAACGCCCATCGGCAAAATGTATGGCGTCAATCTTGGGTGTCTCACCGATGTCACAGACGAGGAGCTTGCAAAAGTCCCCATCACTTACGTTGACGGGCTGCATGACAAATGGCAAAGCGAACCGGCATTCTTTAGCCACCTATGAGCGACTCCCCGAATCGCATGACAGAACCCGGAAACGCGCCAACTGCCTCTGCCGTTGCCGACTGGGTTGGCAACGATGCATATAAATACTGGGAAAAAATCACGCAACTGATAGAGCAGAACTACCCAGGCGTTTTCACCCCTGAATGGCTCTACGGCGGAAAGAAACACGGCTGGTCTCTAAGGTACAAAAAGAGCAAATCTTTCTGTACCTTGGTCCCTGAGAAGAAGCGTTTGGCTCTGCTAATAGTTTTCGGAGCAGAAGACCGAGAGAAGGTTGAATCCCTTCGGAAGGGCCTGGCAAAGAAAACCCAAAATGAATACGACCAGGCCACCACCTATCATGACGGAAAATGGCTGCTCCTCGAAATTGACACCGATAGCGTCGTAAAGGATGCCATGCTGCTTCTAGCGGCGAAACGCAGGCCAAAAAATGGAAAAAAAGCATAGCCCTCCAACCCACCGAACGGCTCACAGCCGCCGGTGATCGGCACGTTCAGCCGCCAGTCCAATGCTCACAGTCGACAAACTGAGAATCTACGAACAGTTCGGTGGTGACATCGATGCTTGGGCACGCGCTTCACGCGGCCAGGCAACCACCGGCATGACGGACGAAGACTGGTATCTCATCGATGAGCTGCTCATGGGTCTGGCCGCAGTCAAGACCGGAGTGGCATCGCCGTCGTATGCCCAGCAGGTGGAACAGCGACTACTCGCCATTACGAGCGACCAGGCTACCCGTAACATCCTGCATGAACTCGCCACACGCCGAGGCTCGCACGATGCGGCCTGACCCTTCGCACGCGGCTGGGCTCAAACGTTAACCGTCACATGCCCATCTCCGTGCTCCTCTACACACTCGATCTTTTTGGCGTCGCGGTCTTTGCGGCCAGCGGAGCTCTCGCGGGGGTTGCAGCCCAGCTCGATCTGCTGGGCGTGCTCGTGCTCGCATCCATAACTGCTGTTGGCGGCGGCACCATTCGTGATGTGTTGCTCAGCAGACATCCCATCTTCTGGATCAATGACTCGGGGCCCATCTACACGATCGTTGCTGCGACCACGGTCACTCTTGTCTGGGTCCACTTTCTGCCCATCCCAAGGGATGCCCTGCTCATCGCAGATGCACTTGGTCTTGCCCTGTTTGCCATCTCTGGCGCACAGGTCGCGGAGAAGGCTGGGTGCCGGGCGTTGGTCATTGTTCTGATGGGCACGCTAACCGGCGCAGGCGGCGGAGTTCTCCGTGATCTCTTGTCTGCAAAGGTTCCGCTGATCCTCCGCCAAGATATCTACGCCACTGCGGCCATCGCAGGCATCGCCGTGTACCTCTTGTTGCGAGCGGCAAAGGCACCCACCGCTGGGGCGTTTGCCGCAGGGGTGGTCACGGTGGCAAGCACCCGCCTCGCGGCAATCGCCTTTGAACTAAAGCTCCCCGTCTTCTCTCTGCCCTTGTGACGCCTGACCCTTCCTATAGGGCCTGCCCCAACCGTGCAATGCCCTCCTCGATCTTCGCTACATCCGCCGTAGCGAAACTCAGGCGCAGGGTGGCGGTATCCGGGTTGCTGGCGTAAAACGGCGCGCCGGGCACGAAGGCCACGCCTTTTTCAATCGCCCGTTTGGCAAATTCGCCCGCATCTTTGAGTTTGCCGTTGGCGCCCGTGAGGCGCGCCCAGAAGAACAGGCCGCCGCCGGGCTGGGTGAATTCAATCGCATCACCCAGTTCGCGTTTGAGCGCCTGGCCCATGGCCTGCGCGCGCTCGGCGTACACCTGGCGCACATGGGCCAGCGTGGCGGGCATGCGGCCGGCCTTGAGGTATTGCGCGGCCGTGGCCTGGGCGAAGGTGCTGGTGTGGGCATCGCTGAACTGCTTGCACATGGTGGCACGGGCCAGCAACTCGGGCGGGGCAATCATCCAGCCCACGCGCAGGCCGGGGCTCAACACCTTGCTCAAACTGCCGCAGTGCACCAGCCAGTCGCGACTGCCACTGACCTGGCTGCTCAGCGCCAGGATGCTCGGGGGCGGTGCATCGCCAAAGTACAGGTCACCATAGGGGTCATCTTCCACCACGGGGGTTTTGTACTTGACGGCCAGCGCGAGCACTTTCTTGCGCCGTTCCAGGCTCAGCGTGGCGCCGCTGGGGTTGCCGAACGTGGGGATGAGGTAGACGAACTTGGGCTTGTGCTCGGCGATGAGCTTTTCCAGCTCGTCCACCTTGACGCCGTGTTCGTCGATCGGCGCGCCGATCACCTGCGCGCCATACAGGCGAAAGCACTGGATGGTGGCCAGAAAGGTGGGGGCTTCAACAATCACCTTGTCGCCGGGGTTGATCATGGTCTTGCCGATCAGGTCCAGCGCCTGCTGGCTGCCGGTGGTGACGATCAGGCCCTCTGGCGCGACCGTGACGCCTTTACCGCCCATGAAGGCGGCCAGTTGTTCGCGCAAGGGGTTGTAGCCTTCGGTGGCGCCGTATTGCAGCGCGGCACCGGGCTCCTCGGTCAGCGCCTTGTTGGCGGCTTCCGTGATGCCGGCCACGTCAAACATGGCGGAATCGGGAAAACCGCCGGCAAAGCTGATGATGCCGGGCTTGCCCAGCAGCTTGAAGAGTTCGCGGATGGCGGAGGTTTCGACGTTGTTCAGGCGGTCAGCGAATTGCATGGGGTCTTTCATTTCTTTTTTCCCCACCCGACGATTGGCAGGGAGCTTGCGGTTGTCTTGCCATTATTATTCAGACTGCGTACACCAGAAAGATGCATGAAACCCGCCGATATTGAAGGCTTTTTTGCCACCCTCAAGGCCGCCAACCCGATGCCGGTGACCGAGCTGGAGTACACCTCGGTCTTTGAGTTGCTGGCTGCGGTGTTGCTGTCGGCGCAGGCGACCGACGTCAGTGTCAACAAGGCCACGCGCCGCCTGTTTCCGGTGGCCAACACGCCGCAAAAAATGCTGGCGCTCGGGCTGGACGGCCTGGAGGGCTATATCAAGACCATCGGCCTGTTCCGCAGCAAGGCGCGGCACCTGATGCAGACCTGCCAGATTCTGGTCGAGCAGCATGGCGGCGTGGTGCCGCGCACCCGCGAAGCGCTGCAGGCCCTGCCGGGCGTGGGGCGCAAAACGGCCAACGTCATTCTCAACGTCGCCTTTGGCGAGCCCACCATGGCGGTGGACACCCACCTCTTTCGCCTGGGCAATCGCACCGGCCTGGCGCCGGGCAAAACGCCGCTGGAAGTGGAGCACAAACTGCTCAAGCGCATCCCGCGCGAATATCTGGTGGACGCCCACCACTGGCTCATCCTGCATGGGCGCTATGTGTGTCTGGCGCGCAAACCCTTGTGCTGGCAATGCGCGGTGAGCCAGTATTGCGACTTCAAGGCCAAAACGGTTCGCGAAACGACGCCATCGCGCTGAACGCTGAGCTTGCCCATGGCCCCGATCGACCCCCGTACCGTCATTTTGCTGGCCGCTGTCATGAGCGGCCTGATGGCACTGGTGTTGTATTCGCTCAAGCGCAATTTCCCGGCCTCCATCAAAGGCCTGAGCGAATGGGCCGGGGCGCTGCTCGTGCTCCTGCTCGGGGCCCTGCTGGTGGCCGGACGCGGCAGGTTGCCTGATTTCCTCTCCACCTCGATTTCCAGCTTTCTGCTCTGGTCCGGGCTTTATGTGGCTTATGTTGGCAGCCAGCGCTTTTTGGGTGTCCCGTCGCGCATGGTGCCCTGGATGGTGTTGATCACCGGGGCGCTGCTGGCACAGATCTGGTTCACCTCGGTCGCGCCGAGTTACCACATACGCCTGATTGTGACGACTGTGATGATGGCCTGCCTGTCCGGGGCGCATGCCTGGCTGATATTCAGGCGCGGTTCGATCACGTCTTCCCGGGCGCTGGCTATTGGCGTGTTGCTGTTCCTGTTTGCGGCGCAGATCATGCGCCTGGTGACATCCTTCTCCGAGAACTTTCCGGCTGATGCCGAATTTTTTGACACATCGGCCATGCAGCTGGTCTACATCACCAGCTTTGCTTTTGCCGCTTTGCTGTTCTCCATCAGCATGGTGCTGATGGCCACTGATCAATTGCGCATCGAGCTGGAGCACCTGGCCAACCACGACTCGCTCACCAATGCCCTGACGCGCCGCCATATGGACGAGGCTTGCCGGGGCGAGCTGGAACGTTGCCGCCGCCATGGCCGCAGCATGGCCCTGCTGCTGATGGACATGGACAACTTCAAGGCCGTGAACGACACCTACGGCCATCAGGCCGGCGACCGGGTGCTGGTCGACTTTGTCACCCGGGTCAAGGCCTTGCTGCGCGAGCCGGACCAGCTGGGGCGTTTTGGTGGCGAGGAGTTCATGGCCTTGTTGCCCGAGACCTCGCTGGAAGAAGCCATTCATGTGGCGGAGCGGATTCGCGAACTCTTTGCCGAGGCCAGCGACAAGCCGCATTGCACCGTGAGCATTGGCATCACCACCAACCAGAAAGACACCGATACCGTGGACACGCTGCTGGCGCGCGCCGACGCGGCCCTGTACCGCGCCAAGGCCAACGGACGCAACCGGGTGGAATCCGCTTGACGAGGCCGGCTCAGGCCTGAAGTTCGCTCCAGCCGCCAAACGCCGGTGCCTCACGCGGCCACTGCGCCGCCTGCTCCAGCTGGCGCACACCCTGCGCCAACAAGGATGCGGCCCGAATCACACCGGCATGGGTGATCCACACCGCATCAAGCCCCACGTGGCGGGTCTCGTCCCAGGCACTGGCGATCCGTTGCATGAACTCATGCACGCTCTCCCGGCCGCCAAACCGATGCTCGCCAAACGCGACCATCCAGCGGTCATAGTCGGCTTGCGGGATGGCGTCCCAACGTTGACCCTCAAAGCAGCCAAAGTCCATCTCCACCAGGCGCGCATCGATTCTATAAGCCAAATCAGGCCGCAGCCCCCGTAAACAGTGCGCCAGGCGCTCACATCTTTGTAGCGTCGACGAAACGACAGCAACACCGTTGGGCAGCGCCTGCGCCAATGCCTGGGCCGCCTGCAGCGTGGCCTGCGGCTCGGCCGCCACATCGGTGGCGCCGTAGCAGACACCCGGGGCGATCAGGGGTTGCGCATGGCGCACCAGCCACAGTTTCATGAACGCATCTCCAGCGTCAGAGGCTCACGGCCAGCCCGAGGTAAAACGCCAGTTCACACACCTGTTGCGTGGCGCCCAGGCAGTCGCCGGTAAAGCCCTGCAGACGCCGCCAAAACCAGCGCCCCATCAGCCCCCAGGCCACGGCAGACAACGCCAGTGCCGAGACCAGCGCTTGCAGCAGCACCGTCCCCGGCATCGCAATCGCTATCAAATCAGTAGCTACCTGCGCATATACCACGAGGGCTAGAGCCATAAAGCACCATATAAAGGCGGTGAACAGGCTGACCCCACTGATCTGATCGGCCAGCGGTTTCGATTTGGACCCAGCCGCATCGCCCACATGCGGCATGAGGCGAATCAGCAGCAACGGCCAGGTGCGCGACACCACGTGCGCCAGGAAGAGCGCGCTGCACAGCAGCACAGGGCTCACCGAACCCAGCAGCGCCAGCAATGACACTTTGGCCAGCAGCACCAGCATGAGGGCCATCGCGCCAAACGCCCCCACCCGCGAGTCCTTCATGATGATCAGCGCCCGCTCGCGCTCCGGGCTGCCGCCCAGCCCGTCAAAAACATCGGCCAGGCCATCCTCATGAAACGCGCCCGTCAGCAACACGCCAAATGCGGTACTCCACACGGCGACCACCAGCGGTGAATAGCCGCCCGCGGGCAGGCCCGCCATCAGCAGCGCGGCAAAGCCGGCGACCAGGGCACCCACCAGCCAGCCCACGCCCGGAAAATGCCCGGCACTGGCGCGCAGCATGGCCGGGCTGTAGCCGACCCAGTCGGCCAGCCGCCCGGTCACCGGGATGCGGGTGAAGAACTGCAATGACAGCAGGTAATGCCGACAGGACTGGCGCAAAAAGCTCATGCTGCGGTGGTGTCCGTGGCCGATTTTTCTGACACCCCGGCGGACTCAAAACTGGCCATCTCGCGCAGGATGGTGCAGGCCGACTGCAACAGCGGCCAGGCCAGTGCCGCGCCCGAGCCTTCGCCCAGACGCAGGCCCAGATCCAGCAAGGCCTGCACACCCAGGTGCTGCAGCATGAATTCATGACCGCGCTCGCCCGAACGGTGCGCAAACACGCAGCGCTGCAGCACCAGCGGCTGCAAGGCGTGCGCCACCAGCACGGCCGAGGTGGCGATAAAGCCATCCACCAGCACCACGCGGCGTTCGGCAGCGGCTTGCAGCACGGCCCCCACCATCGTGGCAATCTCGAAACCACCGAGGGCCGCCAGCGCCTCCAGCGGCGCGGTGGCCGACGGATGGCGCGCCAGCACCTCGCGCAGCACCGCGGTTTTGCGTTGTACGGCGGGCGCGTCCAAGCCAGTGCCGGCGCCGGTGCAGACCTCAATGTCCAGCCCGGTCAGGCGGGCCAGCAGCAGCGAAGCGGCCGAGGTGTTGCCAATGCCCATTTCACCCAGCAGCAGTGCGTTGCCGGGCAAGCCTTTGACGATGTCCTGCCCGTTTTGCAGCGCCTGCCGGCATTGCGCTGCGGTCATGGCGGGCTGCATTGAAGAGTCTGCGGTGCCGTTCGCCACCTTGCGCACCAGCAGGCCCGGGCGCTGCGTGCCGGTGGGCAGCCCGGCCAGAAAGTCATGGTTCACGCCGCAATCGACCACCGTGAGGCTGATGCCGTTCTGGCGCGCCAGCACGCTCACGGCGGCGCCACCGGCCAGAAAGTTCTCCACCATCTGCCAGCTCACATCGCTGGGAAACGCCGAGATGCCGCGCGCCGTCAGGCCGTGGTCACCGGCGAACACGACCAGCTGCGGCTGCTCCAGCGCGGGCGACTCGGTGCCCAGAATCTCGCCCAGTTGCAGCGCCAGGGACTCGATCCGACCGAGCGAGCCCAGGGGCTTGGTCTTGTGGTCCAGCTTGTGCTGCAGCGCCTGGGTGAGCACGGGGTTGCGGATGTCAGCCAGGATGGGCAAGGAAGTGGTCATGGGGATGGCTTGGTTAGAGGTTGCGAGCTGGTGATCTTGATGAACGAAAGCGTGAGAAGGAAGACGGTGCGTTTGTACAGAAAGTGGGATTGAAGGCGGGCGATCACGCAATCAAGGCCGACAAAACGCCCGGCTCGAAATGCTGTTCAATGAAATCGGCCAGTCCGTCAAAGACCGAATCCAGCGTCGGTACCGGACCGCCCAGACTCGCGCCAAACAGGGCCTGCAAGGCGGCGGCGTCTTCAAACAGACCATGCAGGTACAAGCCCAACACATTGCCGGCGCCGTTCTGCCAGGCCAGGCCGGCCGGCATGGCAACGCGGGCCACATCGCCGGCTTTCGCCATCGCGGGATGCTGCTGCGTCTGGCCGTGGTGAATTTCGTAGCCGGCCACCTGCACGCCGGCCAGTGCGGCCCACGGATTAGTGGCAGAGGCTAGAGTGCCGGGCTTTGCCATGTCGGCATCGAAGCGTGCCAGCGTGTGCTGCACGGTCTTGTCGGCATCGAACACCGTCACCAAAGGCAACAGCCCCAGGCCGGGTCCGTTGCCGTCAATGCCGTGCGGGTCAATCAATGCCTCGCCCAGCATCTGCAGACCACCGCAAATGCCGAGTACCGCCCCACCCTGCCCGGCGTGGCGGGCTATTGCCGCGTCCAGCCCCTGCTGGCGCAGCCACGCCAGGTCACCGCTGGTGTGCTTGGAGCCCGGCAGGATGATCCAGTCCGCAGGCGCCAGACCGGCCAGTTCAGAAGGACTGCGCACCCATTGCAGCCGCAGGCCGGGGATGTTTTTGAGCGGCTGGAATTCGTCCAGGTTGCTGATGCGCGGGTAGGCGATGACGGCCACCGTGAGCTTGACGGTGCCTGCCACCGTGCTGCGGTCATCAAAAATACCGTCCTCTTCCGGCAGGCCGTGCTGCCACCACATCGGCAGCGTCGCGACCGTGGGCACGCCGGTCAGGTCTCGCAGCATCTGCGGCGCCGGTGCCAGCAAACTCGCATCGCCGCGAAACTTGTTCAACACATAGCCCTTGATCAAGGCGCGCTCGTTTTCGGGCAGCAACGCCCAGGTGCCGTACAGGTGGGCAAAGGCGCCGCCGCGGTCGATGTCGGTCACCAGCAGACAGGCCGCCTTGCTGTGCAACGCCACCCGCATGTTGACGATGTCGCTGTCGTGCAGGTTGATCTCGGCCGGCGAGCCGGCGCCTTCGATCACCACCACGTCGTTCTCGGCCATCAATTCATCGAGTGCAGCGGAAATCACCGGCCACACGCTGGCGCTGCGGCCACGCCACGCCATTTGGGACAGGGCCTCGTCCACCTGCCCCATCAACACCACCTGGCTGTGGGTGTCGCGCTCGGGCTTGAGCAGCAGCGGATTCATGCGCACGTCCGGGATCGCGTTCGCGGCCAGGGACTGAAAGTATTGGGCGCTGCCAATTTCGCCCTGCCCATTGACCGAGGCAACAACCCGTGCGTTGTTGCTCATGTTCTGCGCCTTGAACGGCGCCACTTTAAGCCCTTGGCGCGCGTAGTAGCGGCACAGGGCGGTGGTGAGCCAGCTTTTGCCGGCGCCACTGGTGGTGCCCAGCACCATTACACATTTGGCGGTCATGTCAGGTTCTCGAACTGTGGCTCAGCTTTGGCAAGGCAACCCATTGGTCACCCAGCGCATGAATGGCGATGCGCCCTTCGAACACATCTTCCAGCGCGCGGTGCGTCGCCGTGTCAGCACACGGGCCTTGATGACTGACGCGCCCCTGGCGCAGGATGACCATCTCCTGCGCATGCAGCGCCATGGAAATCTCATGCAGCACACTCACCACCGTTCTGCCCTGCTGGATGAGCCCATGGACCACCGCCAGCCAGTCGGCCTGGTGCGGCGGGTCCAGGTTGGCCAGCGGTTCGTCCATCAGCAGCACCTGCGCCTGCACCGCGAGCGCCCGCGCCAGCAGCGCACGCTGACGCTCGCCGCCCGAGAGTTGGCCCAGGCTACGGGCGCGCCAGTCCCAGGCCTGGGTCGCGCGCAGGGCCTGCTCCACGGCGACGTGGTCGGCGGCACTGGGCGGAGCGAGCCAGGCCTGATGCGGCAGCCGGCCCAGCATGGCCACATCCCACACGGTCAAATCATCACCGGTGGCTTCGTTCTGCCCCAGCCAGGCCAGTTGCTGCGCGCGCAGCCGTCCCGGCATGGTGGCCAGCGGCTGGCCCAGCAGGGTGACCTGCCCCGTGTGGGGCAGCAGTCCGGCCAGCACCTTCAGCAGGGTCGATTTGCCGGCGCCGTTGGGACCCACGATGCTGGTCCAGCGCCCCGCCGGCAAGGCCAGGTCGATGCCGTGCAATACGGGCACATTTCCCAAGCTCGCCGTTATGGAATGGGCGTTGATTGCTATTGAATGCATAGCGTCTGTCACAGGCCTCCCCTTGAGGATGCACGCGTGTTGCGGTGCATCAGCCACAGCAGATAGCCGCCACCCAGCACGGCGGTCAACACGCCCACCGGCAGTTCCTGCGGCGCCATCAGGCCGCGTGCCAGCATGTCGGCGGCCATCAGCAAGGCGCCGCCCATCAGGCTGGACAGCAGGATCAGGCGGCCATGCGTGGTCTTGGTGACCGAGCGCACCAGATGCGGTGCCGCCAGACCGACAAAGGCAATCAGCCCGGTCTGCGCCACGGCCGTGCCGGTGGCCAGCGCCAGCACCGCCACCAGCGCGGCACGCAACTGGGGCAGGGGCAACCCGAGGCTGGCCGCCGTGGCCTCACCGAGCGAGAGGCCGTCCAGCACATGGCTGAGCATCCAGGCGACCACCATGCAGACCAGCCACACGACCGCCATCACGGCGCAGGCGGTCCAGCCGACATAGCCGGTGCTGCCAAGCATGAAGGCCTGCATGGCCTGCATCACCTCGGGCACCATCAGCATGGTGAGTGACGCCAATGCGCCCAGCACCACGCCCACAATGACCCCGGCCAGCAGCAGGCGCAGCGTGTGCTGTACGCCCTGGGCCAGCACCAGTGTCAGCAGCACGGCACCGACCGCACCGGCGAATGCCGCACCGGTCAGCCCCAGGCGCACCAGCCATTGCGTCGCAAAAGGCGACACGCCAAAGAACACCAGGGCCAGGGCCACCCCCAGTGAGGCGCCCGACGCACTGCCCAACAAATAGGGATCCGCCAGCGGGTTGCGAAAAAGCCCTTGCGCCACGGCGCCGGCCAGGCCCAGCAAGGCACCCGCCGCCCAGGCGCCCAGGGTGCGCGGCAGGCGAATGTCCCACACGATCTGCAGCGCCACCGGATCGCTCCAGGCGTTAAAAACGCTCTCCAGTCCGGTGCTTCCCACCAGAACACCCAGGACCAGCAGCGCCACGCTGGCCAGCAACAGGCCCACGCCCAGCCAGGAGGCGATCCGTTGCTGGCGGAGGATCTCGGTCACGGCGTGCGGCCCGCCATCTCTTGCAGGCACTGCGCCATGATGCGGGCGCCCTCTGCCATGCGCGGGCCAGGCCGCACCAGCGCATCGGACTGGGCCGCGCTGAAGACACACACCCGGCGCTCCCGGATGGCGCGCATGCCGGACCAGCCGGGGCGACCGTCCATCCCAGCGTAGTTGCGGTCGCCGACCATGATCACATCAGGGTTGGCGCGCACCACGAATTCGGGGTTGAGTTTGGGGAACGGCCCCAGATGGCCGGGCACAATATTCCGGGCACCCAGGCGCGTCAGGGTCTCGCCGATGAAGGACGCCGCACCGGCGGCATAGGGTGCGCTGTTGACTTCAAAATACACCCGCGTCTGCTTGACGCTGGCGGGCAGCGATTGCGCTGCCGCCAGCACGCCGGCATCAATCACCCGCCAGACCTGTTGGGCATCTGGCACTTCCAGCAGTTGGCCAAGCGTCTGCAGCACGCGCTTCACATCGGCATGGCTCATGGGCTCCAGCGCCACCACCTTGATGCCCAGCGACTGCAATCGGTCGCCGACCCGTGACGACGTGGCCATCAGCACCACGTCGGGCTTCAGTGCCACGATGGCTTCAATGTTCGGGTCCAGCCCGCCGCCCACCTGCGGCAAGCTGCGCACACTAAGGGGGAAGTCGGAATAGCGGTCCACCCCGACCAGCCGCTGGCATTGTCCCAGGGCACACACGGTCTCGGTCAGCGACGGCAGCAGACTGACAATGCGCTGCGGCGGCTGGGCAAACGTGACAGTCACGCCGCGCTCATCCGTGACTTGCAGGGCGTGCGCAACGCCGGCACCCGTCACAGCGGTGAATACCGTGAGGGCAACCAGGGTGACCCAGCGCGGCAACCGTTTGCGGCCCAGCATCTTCATTCGGCATCTTTCAAATTGAGTGGCAAACCGGCCACCATCAGGGTGACGCGCTGACACACGCGGGCCACGTCCTGGTTGAGCCGACCCAATGCGTCAACAAACGCCCGCACTTGCGCTCCCATCGGAATCACGCCCATGCCGATCTCGTTGCCCACCAGCACCACGGGGCCGGGTGCTTGGGTAATTGCTTCCAAAAGCATAGCTACTGGCGCACTATTGACGGGGGCTAGAGGCTGATTTGATTCAAACTCCTGGTTCACGGGCATAAGCTGGTTGGTCAGCCACAAGGTCAGACAATCCACCACCACCAGCGTGTCGGCGCGACTGTATTGCGTCATGGTTTGAGCGAGCGCCAGCGGTTCCTCCACCGTTTCCATGCCCGGCACCCGCAGGGCCCGGTCCGCCTGATGGCGATGGATGCGCTGGCGCATCTCCTCATCGCCGGGCTGGCCCGTGGCAATCAGCACGGCCCGGTGGCTGGCCGATGTCCCCAGCCAGGTTTGTGCCAGCAACTCGGCACGGCGCGACTTGCCGCTTCTCTGGCCGCCCAGAATCAGCTCGCTGTACGCCAGTTGCAGTTCGGTGTTATCCATGCGCAAGACTCCAATCCATCACGATGCGGTGCAGTTGTGCCACGCCGTCCGTCAGCGCGGCGGGGCCTGGCTGCAGAATATCGGCCGACTTGATTTCAAACAGTTGCCGGTTTTTGACCGCATTCACGGTTTCCCACCCCGGGCGTACCGCCACCTTCTCGGGCCGGAATTTCTTGCCGCACCAGGAGCCGATGATGATGTCGGGGTTGCGCCGCACGATCTCGGCGCCATCGGCAATGATGCGGTTCTTGCCCAGGGACTGGGTTGCGAGTTCAGGAAAGCAATCGTCGCCGCCCGCGATGCCCATCAGCTCGGACACCCAGCGGATGGCGCTGATGTGGGGTTCGTCCCATTCCTCGAAGAAGATTTTGGGCCGGCGCGCCAAGGCAGCCGCGGCACGCTGAATGTCAGCCAGTTGCTGCTGCATCTCCTTGATCAGCACCAATCCGCGCTCGCCCTGCCCCACCATGGCCGCTACCTGGTACAGCATGGAAAAAATCTCGGCCACGCTGCGCTGGTTGAACACGGTCACCTGCACACCGTGGCGAATCAGCGCGGCAGCGATGTCGGCCTGCAGGTCGGAAAAGCCGAACACGCAATCCGGCTCGAGCGCCAGGATCTTGTCGATCTTTGCGCTCAAAAATGCACTGACCCGTGGCTTCTCTGTCCGGGCCCGCGCCGGTCGCACCGTGTAGCCAGAGATGCCCACGATGCGCCGCTCCTCGCCCAGCAAATACAGCCACTCAGTCGTTTCCTCGGTCAGGCAGACGATGCGCTGCGGGCCCAGACTTGCCGTAGACATTTCATCGCCTGCCATATTTGACCTTCCGTGACTTTTATGTGCGGCTTTGTCACCCGCCTTAGAACTTGACCCTTACCGACGCCGTGACGGTCCGACCAGGCTCCGGATAAATGGACGTGGTGACACCCGCGGTACAGCCATAAGCCTGGGTGTAGTACTTTTCATCGGTCAGATTCGCAACACCCACTGCGAACTCGGCATTGCGATACTGGTAGGCATAACGCAGGTCCACCGTTGCATAGCTGGGCATTTTGCAGGCGTTGGCAAAGTCAGGGCTCTGCTCGGCCACCCAGTTCACGCCGCCGTCCAGCGTATGCCCTGGCGCCGGACGCCAGTTCGCTCTTGCCCCAATGGTTTGGCCGGGCACCAGCGCCATGTCCTTGCCCGCGTAGGCGCCTGCGGTGAACGTGGCCTGCCGCAGGGCAGCGTTCAAACGCACGTCCAGTGAAGGGCTGAGCGCCTGCTTGACTTCCAGTTCCAGCCCCTGTCTTTGTGTTGGGTCGAAGTTGATATTGGCGCCGTAGGGGCCATAGGGGCCGAATGCTGTGGGGTCATATCCAATCTCATTGGTGAGGTCATGGCGATACCAGCGAACGTCCACCCCGCCCGCGGCCAGCTTCCAGCGCGCGCCCAACTCAAAATCCCTTGAAGTCTGGGCCTTCAGAGGCACACCCGGCGTGCTGAACGAAAACTCGTCCACGTTGGCCAGCCGAAAGCTGCTGCCCACGCGGCCGTAGACCGTCACATTCCTGGTCACCGGCTGACTCACACCCACATCCCATGCGTTCTGACGCTCATCCAATGCGGTCACGGACGAGGCTTCTGTCTTCTTCATCCCTTCGCTGCGCCAGCCCACGCTCAGCCGCGTACCCGTCGAAGCAAAGGTCAGGTCGTCTTTCAGGTAATACGCCGACGATCGGGCCGTTGCCAGGGTGCCAACTGGGGTGAAGGTGGACTGCGTGATCGTCCTGTCCCAGGCACCGTCGTCGTACCCGATCACGAAGACATTGGCATCAGCGCCAAACTTCCCTTCGTGCCGGGCTCGCAAACTGTAATTCGATGCATCCACGTTGTAAGAATACGGGCTTGCATAGTTGACGCTCACAAGCTCTTTGGAACGCTGGTTGGCGTCACCCGCCAATTGCCAACTGCCCAAAGTGGCCTCGAAAAAAACGCCGGCGTTTTCTTTCTTGGTGGAGACATGGTCAGTCCTGGAACTGGCCCGACTCGGATCCGCCTGATACGGATCGGCGGCGTATGCCGCAGCCGACAACGCGCCCGGCAAACCACTCTCCATCGAATTTCGACCCGCCCGGGCCCCCAGGCGCAACCATGCGTTGCTCCATTGGCCCGTCGCCGCCAGGCTGTCGGAGCTGGATGCGAAATTCTGCCGGTGCCCGTCGCTGCGGCGATCATCGGCCGACACGTCCATCGAAAAGCCACCTGAGGCCAGCACCGCACTGGCGCGGAGGTCCTGCAGACCGTTGCTGCCGGCAGCACCATACAGCCGGGCGGAATTGACTCTTTGCGCGGCCGTTGCCGCTTTGGTCGTCACGACGATGACGCCCCCTGTCGCGCCTTCTCCGTACAACACAGCGCCGGTACCGCGCAAGACCTCAATCTTGTCCACCGACTCAATCGGAATGGAGGCCAGTCCGGCACTCGAAAGGTCTGCTTCGTTGAGACGCAAACCATCAACAATCACAAGCTGATTGCTGTTGGCCGTCACGCCAAAGCCGCGCAGATCCAGTGTGTAGTTATTGCCGCCCGAGGTATCCAGGCGTCCGGGAACACCCAGCAGCTTCATCACCGCCTCATTGACAGAGTTGACGCCCGAGGCCTGGATCTCGTCAGCGGAAATCACGCTGACGCCGAACGGCAGCGAGGCAGCCGGCTCCGCGAAACGGGTTGCCGTCACCACGACATCTTTGAGTTGGGTTTGGGCAAACGAAGGAAATGCAGCGGCCAAGGCCAGGGGAAGTACCGCGAGGCGTGCACAGCTAAGACTAGTTTTCATGGGTAAAAGTACTATCAACAAAAAGCCCTCACCGTCGTCCCCGACAGTGCATGAGCGTCACGGCTGCACGCAGGCGTGCAGCCACCTTGTTGGCCGGTATCCGGGCTGGTGGAACAACCTCCATCGCCTTCCCAAGCGCGTGTTCAAAACGCTCAGTGGCCGTGATGGAAGCGGAATCGCGGGGGATTCGTCCACTTACCGTTGCGGGGGCAGCGCAGGTTAGGTCAGCTGTTGCCAGCATCACCCTCCTGCTTCCCGTTGAACTGCGGCGTGTGAACCACACCGCGAGCACCAACCCGGCGATTTTACAGCCGTTCGCTTTCGCAAACCCTACAATGCGGGGCTATGTCGAACCAGTCCCAAATCGACCAAATTGCCGAGCGTGTCGAGCGTCTGCTCGTGCGCTATGAAGAGTTGCAGCGCACCAACGCATTGCTCAGCGCGCAGGTCGAATCCCTTTCCCAGGAACGCGATTCCCTCAAATCCCGGCTCGGTGCGGCGCGCGCACGGGTCGATGCGCTGCTGGAGCGCCTGCCTGACGCGACGGGCCGCAGCACGCATAAAGGCAATGTATGAAACAACTCGAAGTACAAATCATGGGGCAAAGCTATCTGCTGGGTTGCCCCGATGGCGGAGACTCCCGCCTGCTGGAAGCCGTCGAACGCGTGGACACCGCCATGTGCAAAATCCGGGATGGGGGCAAAGTCAGGGCACGTGACCGCATTGCCGTGCTGGCCGCGCTGAATCTGGCATTTGATCTGGCAGACCGTGGGACCACCGCACCGCAGGCACCCGCCCCAGCGCACTCCCGAAGCCTGCAGTCTGAGGCGGCAAATGACCAGCCGCCAGCAGACAACGACGTGCTGCTCACTTCCCTGCTGGAACGCCTGGATGTTGCCTTGGGCGAGGACGGCCGGCTGATCTAGCCAAGGCATTGGCCGGGCGCAAAACCAGGTAGTCAGCCCATGCGTTGATGCAAGTCAATGCACTACAGGGCCAGAGGCCCGAAGCTGTGATTTCACATCTTTGGGGGGATCGCCATGCCATGCAAAAAAACGACCTTTCTCCAGTGCACGGCATGGGCACTGGCTGTCGTTTTGACACACAGCGACGCCACCGCACAGACACTCCCTTATTCAAGACAGACTTTCTGGGAAGACACCCGGGCCGTCAAGTGGGAGACCGGCCTGCTGTTTGGTGGCGCCATCGTCTTTGGCTCAAAGAACTGGAATTGGGGCAGCAGCCACTCGTTCAGAACCACCTCCGAGGGATGGTTCGGACCCGACACCGAGTCGGGGGGCGCCGACAAACTGGGGCATGCCTTTTCCGCCTACCTGATCACCAATGGTCTTACCGAGCAGTTGCTGCGCCAGGGACGAAGTCCCGAACGCGGCGCGCTGACCGCCGTCGTCATCACCCAGGCGTTGATGCTTGGGGTGGAGATTCTTGACGGCTATTCGGTAGACCACGGCTGGTCCACGGAAGACGTCGTGATGAACATGCTGGGCTCGGGCACGGCGTACTGGCGTCAGGTGACGCCGGGCGTACGTGACAAACTGGATTTCCGGCTGGAATACACGCCAACAGGGTACAAGGGCGGCAACCCGATTTCGGACTACGCTGGTCACAAGTACGTGCTGGCGCTGAAACTCGCCGGCTTCAATGGGACGCGAGACACGCCGTTGCGTTACCTTGAGTTGCAGACAGGCTACTACACGCGCGGATTCAGCCGGGAGGAGCAGCTTGACGGCGTGGGCCGTAGCCGTCGCGGCTTCATAGGCATTGGGCTGAATCTGTCCGAGCTGCTGTTCGGTCAGCGCGCAAGCAACGAAAGTGGCGCGCTGCGCGGCGGGCGATTTTTTCTCGAGCACATTCAATTGCCCGCGACAGCGACTCGTTCAGAGTGGTGAAAAACTCACGTGGGAGTTTCCTCCCCGAGGCAAAGCGAGCCGCCAGCGCCTACAATCTCTTTTGTCTGCAGTGCTCGCCGGGCTTTATATTTCCTTGAACCAATGCTCTTAGAGCCCGGGCTTGGAACATTGCTGGTCAAGCGTGACCATCTCGCGTCAGATGGACCCAATGTCCAGTTGACCTCGCCCACCTGAACCCCGGTTCAGGATGCCGGTCCGGTGGCACTTGCAGACACCTAATTCCTTCTCCCCCGGCCGCTATGACCTTTGAACCCCTGCTGATCATTCAACTCGCCCTGCTGGGCCTGGGCACCGGCTTTCTGGCGGGTCTGCTGGGCATTGGCGGAGGCATGATCATGGTGCCCTTCATCACCATCATCTTGTCCGGCCGTGGCGTCGATCCGGACCTGGCGGTAAAGATGGCGATAGCCACCTCGATGGCCACCATCATCTTCACGTCAGTGTCCAGCGTGCGCGCCCACCACAAACGCGGCCTGGTGCGCTGGGATCTGGTCAAGGGCCTGGCGCCAGGCATCGTTCTTGGCGGCGCTCTGGCCAGCATGGGTGTTTTTGCCCTGCTCAAGGGCTCGTGGCTGGCCCTGTTTTTTGCGGCCTTCGTGAGTTTCTCTGCCACCCAGATGTTCCTGGACAAGAAGCCCGCCCCGACGCGGCAGGTGCCTGGTACGGGTGGCCTCATCGGCGCGGGTGGTGTGATCGGTTTTCTGTCCGGACTGGTGGGTGCCGGTGGCGGCTTTGTGAGCGTGCCTTTCATGACCTGGTGCAACGTTGCCATACACAACGCGGTGGCCACCTCTGCGGCGCTCGGCTTTCCCATTGCGCTGGCCAACGTGGTTGGCTACGTCATCAGTGGCCAGGGTTTGCAGCACTTGCCACCCTACTCCTTCGGCTACATCTGGCTGCCCGCACTGGCCGTGATAGCGACCTGCAGCGTGCTGACCGCACCGCTGGGCGCGCGGGCGGCGCACCTGCTTCCGGTCAAACAACTCAAGCGCGTGTTTGCCAGCATTCTGTACCTGTTGGCCGCCTACATGCTGTACAAAGGTATTGTCAGTGCGTGAAGCCGGGCACCTGCAACCTGAGCGGCCTGCCGGAGTCTCGCAAGGCGACTAGCCTCGAGGCAGCGTCTGCATCAGCAGTTCAAACTCGTCTGCAGGCAAGCCGGGTGAGCACAGATAACCCTGAAAAGATTCGCAATCCAACGCGGCCAGGTAGTCTTTTTGCGCGATGGTTTCCACACCCTCTGCGACTACTTTCAGTTTGAGGCCGCGTGCCATGCCAATGGTTGCACTCACAATCGCGCGATCGCTCTCGTCTTCAGGCAAGCCCATCACAAATGATCGATCGATCTTGAGTTTGGAGATGGGAAATTTCTTCAGGTACGCCAGGCTGGAATAGCCGGTTCCGAAGTCATCGATGGACATGACCACGCCGAGATCGGCCAACGCATGCAGACGCTCAAGTGCCTCGTTGGCGTCCCGGACCAGAATGGACTCGGTCAACTCCAATTCCAGAAGCTGCGCAGCCAGACCCGAGCCCCGGAGCACGGCTGCGACGATCTCGACAAAATCAGATTGCTGAAACTGCAGTGCTGACACGTTAATCGACACCGTCACGGGCGTCCCGCGGTTTTGCCAGACCACCGCTTGCCGCACAGCCTCCTGCAGCACCCAATTGCCAATCGTGATGATGAAACCCGACTCTTCAGCCAATGGAATGAACAGTGCTGGCGATACATTGCCGAGTTCAGAGTCAGACCAGCGAATCAAGGCTTCGGCACCGAGCAACTCTCCCGTGGCCAGCGAAATCTGGGGCTGGTAATGCAACCGGAACAAGCCCTGTTCCATGGCCTGGCGCATGGCGTGATCCATCTTCATGCGGGACAGCAAATCGACGTTCATCTGCGGTTGATAGAAGCGAAAACTTCCGCGCCCGCGCTCCTTGACCAGGTACATCGCGGCGTCAGCACATCTGATCAGCTCATCCAGAGACTTTCCATCTTCCGGATACAGCGCGATGCCGATGCTGCAGCCTACGGAAAAACTCATGTCGTCGATCTGGAATGGTCGCCCGATGACTTCAAGGACCCGGCGCGCCAGCACCTCGGCACAGTGAGCATCAATCTCCTGCAAAAAGATGACGAACTCGTCGCCGCCAAGACGGCACAAGGTATCGACTTCACGCAGACAACGCTTGATGCGCTCCGCCACTTCCACCAGAACCCGATCGCCGAACGTGCGGCCCATCGAATCGTTAATATTTTTGAAACGGTCCAGGTCAAGATAGAAAACACCAAACTCGCTGCCGTTTCTCTCCGCCAGACGCAAGGAATAAGCCACCCGCTGAGACAGCAGCAGCCGGTTCGGCAAACCGGTCAATACATCGCTGTAAGCCAGTTGTTCAATACGTTTCTGGGCCGCCAGTTCTTCCGTCAGGTCTTTGAAGAAACAGATGGTGTGCAAAACATCGCCCTGATCGTCGCGCAACAGGACCCAGGAAACCTGGACGGCACAGGCTGCGCGATTTTCTCTCTTGAGCCAGAGCTGGCCGCGCCAAAATCCGTCGTCAGTGAGCTTCTGCGCCAGACGGGAAATGAACTCGGGGTCCTGCGGATCCTGGAACAAATCGTTGGGTGAAGCCCCTGTCAATTGCGCCTGGGGGCTTTCCGTCAGGCGTTCACACACAGGATTGACAGCAAGGATGACAAAGCCAGGGTCCGTGATGAAAATGGCATCCAGACTCGATTCAAAAACCTTCGCCGCCAGACGAAGCCTGGACTCGGCATCCATGCTCTGCGTGATATCGCGAAAGGAAAACACCCGCCCAGTGGGTTGACCTCTGCTGTACAGCGGTCGTGTCACCCGCTCCAGCATGCGTCCGGTGATCAGGACCAAGACATCGGAGGTCTCGACCAGGGGACTCTGGGCAATCTCAAGAAGACGCTTTTCGTAAGGCCCTGAATCAACCACAAGGCTGGCGAGATGGGTGTACAACGCCCTGTCATTTCGTTTCAACAACAGGTCTTCAGGCACCTCCCAGAGCGCGGCGAAATGGCGGTTGTAGTTCCGGATGTCGCCGTTCAGGTCAGTGACCAGAATGCCATCGGCTGTTGACTCCAGGGTGGCCCGCAGTTCTGCCAGCAGCCTTTCAAGCTCGTCCTCGGCGTGGCGCTGCTGACGCAAATCCCGCAGGGCGACCACATACACCGCGCGATCAGGTTCAGGCCAAACCCGACTGACACGGCGTTCTACCGGCACGGCAATCCCATCGGCACCACGCAACAGGGTCTGCGAGTGAATGCCAGCGATCAGACCCGCGGCGATATCTTCCCAAAAGAACTGGTCTTCCGGCGTCGCGGTCAACTCGATGGCCGGCTTGCCGACCAGATCATCAGACGCAAGACCGAGCAAGTCACCCGCCGCGCGATTGACAGCAAGGATGCGAAGACTTACCGGATCAACCAGCCAGACGGCCTCCAGCAAGCCTTCGAGGAGAGGGCCCCACTCAGGGGACTTCACAGCGCTTCCTGTGCAACCGACGGATCAATCGCCCTCTCGAAAAAGTAACAGATCCGCTGTCGGGGCGACAGGTAGTCCATGGCCGCCCTGGGCAGACTGGCGGGTTTGACGCTGCGGCGAATACCAACCGCGGGCGCCTGTTCGAGATCGAGAATCAGAGCCTCATGTTTTGAAACACCCGGCTCATACACGACAAGCCGGGGCTTTAAGGGCCGCGAGGAGTTGACCGACACCACGATGGCAAATCTCTCATCCACCAGTTGCACGATCGAACCCGGCGGATACACCCCCATCATGCGAATAAAGGCGCTGAGCGCCACGCTGTCAAAACGCGTTTTCAATTGGGCAAAGATGAGCGACAAAGCTTCATGTGGCGTGATGGCGGCAGCTGGTCGGCCCGGATTGCACAGGTTCTCATACCGATTTACCAACGCCAATATTTTGGCGGACATTGACAGACTGTCGCCCCTGAGGCGCGCGGGGAAACCGCTACCGTCAATCAATTCATGATGCTGGCCGATGGCCTGCAACGCCCCGGCAGTCAACTCCATGCGCTGCCCCAGCCTGACACTCTGCCCAACATGTTCCTGGTATAGCTTGTACTCAGCCGACGAGAAGTTTTCTTCCAGCCAGCGAACCCGGTCGGGCAATTCAGTTTTACCAATGTCATGCAGGAACGCCGCCATCCCCAGATCGACCATGTCTGACTGCGCCAGACCCAGGGACTTCCCCAGTAGCAGGGAAATAATTGTCACATTCACCGGATGCATGGAGGCCTTGTCCCCCATGCCGTCAGACAGCAGCCGAATGGCCGATTCACCGTCTCCCAAGATCTCGGAGACAAACCTGTTGACCATTCCAACACACTGCTCCATGGCCAGGCGGGGTTTTGTGTTGACCTGCTCCACGGTCAGCTTGTACTGGCGAATGGCCTCACCAAACCGGCGCTCACAGATGGCCATGCCGCGCTCCTGCGCGCTCAACAAATCGCTTCTCTGCTTTCGACGGCGAAGCTCCTCGGCTGCCGCGTTGGCCCGCTCCAGGTCAGCCCCACCGTTCAGGTCACGGCCCGGCTCGGGTTCGCCCGCCCCGGCAGCGGACGATCCTGGCGCGAGGTCGCTCTTTGCCGGCACATAACGAACGCGATCAAGACCAAGTCCCCGAATAATCTCAATCTGTTTGTCGGATGAGATTTTGAAACTCCCCTTGGGAAAAGGGTGCGACATCCAGCCCAGTTCAAGCTCGATGAACATGCCGATTCGCAATTGGCTGAGATCAATAAGTTCGGAGAGAGATTCGTTCATACGTCTTTGAATGGAGAAGCCCAGCCTACCATGACCCCGATGGTATTTGCCGCAGGAACTCCCATGCAATTGCGTTCATATCAAGGTGACCCGGCCGTGCAATCGGGCAACAAGACGCCGTGACTCCAACCAAGCTGGGCGAACCGGAGTGTGTGCCTGGGCACAACCTTGCCTGTCGGCGAGGCGATGTCAACAGCGGGATTCACGATGGCGGTGCGGATGTCAGGCATTGGTCTTCAAGAATATCATCGCTATTTTCGCAGAGGTGCCCTATGGTGAACTTACATTACTGGCCCACGCCCAATGGCTGGAAAGTCTCCATCATGCTGGAGGAATGTGGCTTGCCGTACAGGCTGGTGCCGGTCAACATCGGCAAGGGAGAGCAGTTCACGCAAGAGTTCATGGCGATCAGTCCCAACAACCGGATGCCCGCCATCGTGGACGACGACCCTGCCGGCGGCGGCGAGCCGATTCCGGTATTTGAGAGCGGCGCCATTCTGATTTACCTCGCCGAGAAGACGGGCCTGTTCATGCCAGCCGATGTGCGCAATCGAAACCAGGTCCTGCAGTGGTTGATGTGGCAAATGGGAGGACTTGGTCCCATGGCCGGACAAAATGGTCACTTCCTGCTGTACGCCCCGGAGAAAATTCCCTACGCTATTGACCGATATGGCAGGGAAGTGAACCGGTTGTACGGGGTACTCAATGACCAGCTCGGGCGAACAGACGCGTTCGTGGCGGGACCCGAATACTCTATCGCCGATATGGCCATCTTTCCATGGATACGAACCCACAAAGCACAGAACGTGTCGCTCGACGACTTTCCTCACGTGCAACGTTGGTACAACGCACTGTTCCAGCGTCCCGCCCTCAAGCGCGGGCTGGATCTGGGCAAGGAACTGCGCGCTGGCACGATGACTGAAGAAGCCCGCAAGGCGCTTTTTGGCCAGACGGCACAAAGCGTGCGCGATGGTGATCACAGACTCACTTGAAAGCCATTGACCATGATTGAATTCTTCTTTGACTGCTCCAGTCCCTGGACCTATATCGCCTTTCACAACATCCAGCCAATCGCGGCCGGGTTGAATGAACCCATTCGCTGGCGACCCGTGCTGGTAGGCGGCATTTTCAATAGCGTGAACCCCAGCGTCTATGCGATGCGTGACAACCCGGTTCCCGCAAAAATGAGCTACATGCTCAAGGACCTGCAGGACTGGGCGAAAGACGCCGGCCTGAAGATCGTCATGCCACCCAAGGTGTTCCCGGTCAACAGCGTCAAGGCCATGCGTGGCTGCATCTGGCTGGAGTCACAAGACAAACTGCTGCCTTTTGCCACCGCTGTATTTGAGGCCTACTGGTCGCGCGAGGAAGACATTTCACAAGACGCGGTGCTGACAAGAATTTGCGAGCAGGTGGGCGTGGATGCAAGTGAATTTTTGACCGGCATTGCACAGCCCGGGATCAAGGACCAACTCAAGGCCAATACCGAAGAAGTCATCCGTCGTGGGGGGTTTGGTTCGCCGACGATATACCTTGGAGATGATATGTATTTTGGCAATGACCGGCTGCCTCTGGTGAAGGCCGCCATACTGCGAACGCGCGTTCCGCATTGATTGATTTTCCAATGGAAAAAAGCCTCAAGGAATCAATTTCCTTAAAGGCTTTTCTCTTTGGTTCTGGTCGGTGTGAAAGGATTCGAACCTTCGACCCCTTGCACCCCATGCAAGTGCGCTACCAGGCTGCGCCACACACCGATCTAGTCGATTATTATAACCCTTGGATACTCTGAATTCAGCGCCCTAGTGACAGGAGTTCACGAATTTCAAACAGTTCACGCCGCACCAACTCCAGGCGCTCTGAATCGCTGTCGGCCGTCGAGTCGAACTGGCTGTCTTTGAAGTCACTATCTCTAAAGTCAATCATCTCGGAATCGCTGAATTCAATGACCTCAACCCCATCGAGGAGCACCTCACCGTTGTGCTTTTTGTCGCGTTCGGCCTGCAGTATTTCCTGCATTTTGTTGCGGGCGCCGCTGATGGTGAATCCCTGGTCGTAGAGCAGGTCGCGGATTCGGCGGATCATCAGCACTTCATGATGCTGGTAGTAGCGGCGATTGCCGCGCCGCTTCATCGGGCGCAGTTGCGTGAATTCCTGCTCCCAATACCGTAGCACGTGAGGTTTGACGCCGCATAGATCGCCGACTTCACCGATGGTGAAATAGCGTTTTGCAGGTATGGCAGGGAGGGCTTTCTCCATTGAAATCAATGCTGTAGGAGAGAAAGCTTCAAGATTACTCTAAGTTGCCACCGTGTGTAAAGCCACGATTCACTCCTGAGCATCAAATAGCCCAAAGCCGGTACTAAAGCACCGAAACCGTGCGACCTTCGTCCTGAATTTGTTCCTTGAGTTTGTGGCTAGCATGAAAGGTCACTACCCGGCGAGCCTGAATAGGGATAGCTTCGCCGGTTCGAGGGTTACGCCCCGGTCGCGGTGCCTTGGTACGGATCTGGAAGTTGCCAAAGCCTGAGATCTTGACATCGTCCCCGTCGACCAGGCTGTCAGACACCAGGTCAAAGAACGCGTCAATCATGTCCTTGGATTCGCGTTTGTTGAGGCCAATTTGCTCAAACAGCAGTTCAGCCAGTTGGGCTTTGGTCAGCGCAGGGGTTTCCAGGCTTTCAACTGATATGTCCATTCAGTCCTCGTTTCTTGTTTGGGAGACCGTTACGCTTCAGGTACGCTGACGGGCACCCAGCGTGGCCACCAGCGCATTCACCACGGCTTGCACCGCCGTATCGATTTGCTCTTCGGTCAAGGTGGCGTCGTCGCTGTTGAGCGTCAGGCGCACCGCCATGCTCTTTTCATGGCTTGGCACGGCCACACCATCCGGGTCTTTCGCTGGTTTGGGACGATAGAGGTCAAACAGGTTGGCGTCGCGCAGCAGCCCGGCCGTGGGGGCAGCCCACACGGCAGACATCAAAGCCGCATGGGTGACCGACTCGCTCACCATCACGGCGATATCACGCTCAACGGCCTGATGCTTCGCGACGGTCTCGAATACGGGCACCTCGCGCCGCTGCACTGCGTCAAGCTCCAGCTCAAACATGACGGGCGCCTGCGCCAGGTCATAGGCCTGACGCCATCGGGGATGCAACTCCCCGACAAAACCAATCGACACGCCACCCAGCACGACGCTGGCACAGCGCCCTGGGTGCATGGCGGGATGCTCGGCGGGCGCAAAGACGGGCTTGCGTGGCGCCAGCAATGCCTCGACATCGCCTTTGATATCGAAGAAATCAGCGCCCTGCTCTTTGCGCCCCCACTGCAGCGCATCGGCACTACCGCATACCATGCCCGCAACGCGCATCGGCTGATGGAAGCCTTCAACGGTCGCGTCGGTATTTTTGACGGTGGCATCACGCAAGAACACGCGACCCAGTTCAAATACGCGCACGCGCTGGGCTTTGCGATCGAGGTTGAACTTCAACACCTGCAGCAGCGAGCCAAGCAAAGACGAGCGCATCACGCTCATCTGGCTTGCTATGGGGTTGAGCAGCTTGATAGGGTTGGGGTTGCCCGCAAGTTCGTGCTCCCAGCGCTCTTCAACAAAACTGAAGTTGATGGTCTCTTGATAACCTAGCGCAGCGATCACACGACGCACAGCGAAGGGACTGCGCTGCGCCTCGGGCCGGGTTTTGGCGGTGATGGGCGCCAGGGGCGGTGTCTGCGGCAGATTGTCATAACCCACCATGCGGGCCACCTCTTCGATGAGGTCTTCTTCAATCTGCAGGTCAAAGCGGTATGACGGCGGGGCCACGGTGAGGGTGCCATCGCCCTGTGTGACCGGCAACCCGAGCCGCGTCAGCGCGTCGACGCATCGCGCCTGCGTCAGAGACATGCCGATGACCTTGCTGGCACGCGCCACGCGCAGGGTGACTGCAGGGGCAGCAGGCATATTCACCTGCAGGTCGTTGATGGGGCCACATGCCGTGTTGGCCGTGCCACAAATGTCAATGATCAACTGTGTGATGCGTTCAATGTGCTCCACGGTCTGGCTCGGATCCACGCCACGCTCAAACCGGTGACCCGCATCGGTGGAGAAGTTGAAGCGCCGTGACCGGCCGGCGATGGCCTTGGGCCACCAGAAGGCAGCCTCCACATAGACGTGCAGCGTGTCATCCGAAACCGCCGTCGCGTCCCCGCCCATGATGCCCGCAAGGGACTCCACCTGGGCTTCGTCTGCAATCACACCAACCTTGTCGTCCACCGTGACGGTGTTGCCATTGAGCAGCTTGAGTTGTTCACCCGGCCTGCCCCAGCGCACCTCCAGGCCACCATGGATTTTGTCCAGATCAAAAATATGGGATGGGCGCCCAAGTTCGAACATCACGTAGTTGGAGATATCCACCAGCGCCGTGACACTGCGCTGGCCGCAGCGGGCCAGCCGGTCCACCATCCACTGCGGCGTGCTGGCCCGGGGGTTGACGTGGCGCACGATGCGGCCAGAGAAACGCCCGCACAGATCTGGCGCGCTGACCGTCACCGGCAATGCATCTGCGCTGCCGACGCTGACTGCGGGGAAGCTGGGAGCCTTCAAAGGTGCGCCGGTCAAGGCCGCCACTTCACGCGCCACGCCGAACACGCTCAGACAATGCGCCAGATTTGGCGTGAGCTTGAGGGTGAACAGCGTATCGTCCAGATTCAGGTGCTCGCGAATGCTTTGTCCCAGCGGCGCGTCAAGGCCAAGCTCCAGGAGGCCCCCATGGTCTTCCGACAGCTTCAGTTCGCGGGCCGAGCACAACATGCCTTGGCTCTCGACGCCACGCAGTTTTCCGACCTTGATCAAAAAAGGTTTTCCGTCATCGCCAGGCGGTAACTCGGCGCCGACCAAGGCAACCGGTACTTTGATGCCAACCCGGGCGTTGGGAGCGCCACACACGATATCGAGCAGAGCAGGGTCGCCCACATCCACCTTGCACACGCGCAGGCGATCCGCATTGGGGTGCTGCACCGCCTCCTTGATTTCACCGACAACGATTTTTGTGAAAGGCGGGGCCACGGGCTTGAGTTCTTCAACTTCAAGACCCGCCATCGTCAGCGTCTCAGCAAGTTGATCCGTAGACAGGGGTGGGTTACAGAATTCACGCAACCAGGATTCAGGGAATTGCATAGTCAGCTTTTCTAATCAGTTTGTTTTCATTGGAATTGCGACAGAAAGCGGATATCGCCGTCAAAAAACAAACGCAAGTCGTTCACCCCGTAGCGCAACATGGTGAGCCGGTCCGGCCCCATGCCAAAAGCAAAGCCGATGTATTTCTCGGGGTCCAGCCCCATGTTCCGAACCACGTTCGGATGCACCTGACCAGAGCCGGCCACTTCCAGCCAGCGGCCGGCCAGCGGGCCGCTCGGGAACTGGATGTCGATTTCGGCGCTCGGCTCGGTGAATGGGAAAAAGCTCGGACGGAACCGCAGCACAAGATCATCGTTCTCGAAGAACGTGCGACAGAAGTCAGTGAAGACGACCTTCAAGTCCTTGAAGCTCATGTTCTCGCCGATCCAGAGCCCCTCGCATTGGTGGAACATGGGCGAATGCGTGGCGTCGCTGTCGACCCGATAGGTGCGGCCAGGAACGATGACCCGGATCTCAGGCATGGCGCCACCGCTGTCAATCAATGCACGGTGCTTCTTGACGTGCTGCACCGCATGACGTACCTGCACCGGACTGGTGTGCGTGCGCAGCAGGTAGCCCCCTTCGACGTAGAAGGTGTCGTGCATCGAACGTGCAGGATGGTCCTCTGGCGTATTCAAGGCAGTGAAGTTGAACCAGTCGGCCTCGATCTCCGGGCCCTCGGCCACATCGAAACCCATTGAACCAAAAATGGCCTCGATACGCTCAAGCGTCAGTGAGACGGGGTGCAAACCGCCCTGCCCGCGCTGGCGGCCTGGCAGGGTGACGTCCAGGGCTTCTGCCTGAAGTTGCACCTGCAATTCGGCATCGGCGAGGGCTTGGCGACGACCATTCAAGGCCGCTTCAATGGCTTGCTTGGCGATATTGATGGCAGCACCGCGTGACTTCTTTTCATCAACGGGCAGGGCGGCCATGCCCTTCATCAACTCAGTGATGCGGCCAGATTTGCCGAGAAACATTGCTTTGGCGTTTTCCAGGGCGGCGGGTGTGCTGGCCTGCTCAAAGGCTGCCTTGGCGCTGTCAACGACGACGTTCAACTCGTTCATATATTCTCTTGTAGTTCCGACATAACCCGAGTACAGGTCAGTCCTCTCTGAAACTGCGTTTTCAATGAAAAAGGGCTAGCGCTTTTTCAAGCTCTAGCCCTTGTTTCTAGTGCATGGAACGCTATTCAAAGAATAGCGAGCTGCCGTGAACTCAAGCAGCCAGCTTGGCCTTCACCTGCTCCACGATGCCGGCAAATGCGGCCATGTCATGCACAGCGATGTCCGACAGCACTTTGCGGTCGATCTCGATGTTCGCTTTCTTCAGACCGTTGGCGAACTGGCTGTATGTCATGCCGCACTGGCGCGCAGCGGCATTGATACGGGCGATCCACAACTGACGGAAGACACGTTTTTTGGTACGACGGTCACGGTAGGCATATTGCCCAGCCTTCATTACCGCTTCTTTGGCGACGCGGTAAACATTACCGCGGCGACCGCGAAAACCTTTTGCAAGGGCTAAAACTTTTTTATGGCGGGCGCGAGCCGTTACACCACGTTTGACGCGAGGCATGTGATTACTCCTTGTTCGTCGTTAATTAAATACCACGGCCGGGCAACATCTGTGCCATGTGACCCATATTGGTCTCATGAACAGCTGCGGAACCGCGCAATTGGCGTTTATTTTTGGTGGTCTTCTTGGTCAGAATGTGACGTTTGAAGGCTTGACCGCGTTTGACGGTGCCACCTGGACGGACGCGGAAGCGTTTCTTCGCCGCGCTCTTGGTCTTCATTTTGGGCATATTCATGCTCCTTCTTCATTGTGCTCGTGAGGCGTCTGCAAACTATTTGCAGCCTTGTTGGCCCCGAGCCACTTTTAGTGGCGCTTGTTAGCTCGCCACTTGCGTGGTGAGTATTACCTCACCACTTCCCACCGTGCACCGGTTACGAAAACCAATGCACGACAAAAAATTTTTAAGATGCCACGGCAGGTGCCGCGTCTGCGGCCGGCTTCGCAGCAATCTTCTTCTTGCCAGGCGCGATCATCATGATCATCTGGCGCCCCTCGAGCTTGGGAAACTGCTCAATCACAATCAAATCACCCAACTCACTCCGAATGCGATTCAGCAAAGCCATCCCGATTTCCTGGTGCGTAATTTCTCGCCCCCGAAACCGCAGCGTGATCTTGCACTTGTCACCTTCAGCCAAGAAACGCTTGATGTTGCGCATCTTGATGTTGTAGTCGCCGTCATCAGTCCCTGGCCGGAACTTGATTTCCTTGATCTCGATAACCGTCTGCTTGGCCTTCGCTTCCGCCGCCTTCTTTTGCTCCTGGTACTTGAACTTGCCGTAATCCATCAAACGACAGACCGGCGGAACCGCCGTGGCAGAAATTTCAACCAGGTCAACATCCAACTCACCGGCCATACGCAGGGCCTCGGTGAGACTAACGACGCCAAGTGGCTCGTTCTCAACTCCAGAGAGTCGAACATCCGGAGCCATGATTTCCCGGTTCAGGCGGTGTTTGCGTTCTTCGCGGTGACGGCGGTCACGAAATTCAGTAGCGATGGCTTAATCCTTCACAAATTCTGCTACGAAAAACGTAGCTAAAACCACTGTGTACGCGCTAGCAAACTGCAATCCTGCTTGATATCAGCTTAGATAACAGACTTGTGAGTGATGTCGTCTGAAATTTTCTGCACGAATGCATCAAGGGACATCACACCAAGGTCTTGACCACCTCGGGCGCGCACTGCAACGGTACCTGCTGCCTTCTCTTTATCGCCCACGACAAGGATATAAGGCAGCTTCTGCATTGAATGCTCGCGTATTTTATACGTAATTTTCTCGTTGCGCAGATCGGTCACAACCCTAAGCTCTTGATTTGGCAATGATTTCTTCAATTTCTCGACGATTTCGCGACAATAATCCGCCTGTGCATCAGTGATATTCAGCACCGCAACTTGCACCGGGGCCAGCCAGGCGGGCAATGCGCCTGCGCTTTCTTCAATCAAAATCCCGATAAAACGCTCCAGACTGCCCACGATCGCACGATGCAGCATGACCGGGCGGTGGCGGGCGCCGTCTTCTCCTACATATTCGGCATCCAGCCGCTCGGGCATCGAGAAATCGACCTGGATCGTGCCACATTGCCAATGGCGGCCGATCGCATCTTTGAGTGTGTATTCGATCTTGGGGCCATAAAAAGCGCCCTCGCCCGGGGAAATTTCGTACTCGCATCCGGATGCGCGCAGGCTTTCAATCAATGCAGCTTCTGCCTTGTCCCATACTTCATCCGAGCCGATACGCTGCTCAGGACGGGTGGCGATCTTGTAGATGATGTTCTTGAAACCAAAGTCGGTATAGACCTTCTGCAACAGGGCGGTGTAATCGACGCACTCCTGAAGAATCTGATCTTCAGTACAAAAAATATGGCCATCATCCTGCGTGAAACCACGCACCCGCATGATGCCGTGCAGCCCGCCCGAAGGCTCATTGCGGTGGCACTGGCCAAACTCGCCGTAGCGTAGCGGCAGGTCACGGTAGCTCTTGATGCCCTGCTTGAAGATCAGGATGTGACCCGGACAATTCATCGGCTTGAGGGCGTATTCACGTTTTTCCGACTCGGTCGTGAACATGTTCTCGCGGTACTTGTCCCAATGGCCTGTCTTCTCCCACAGCGTCTTGTCGATGACTTGCGGGCCTTTGACCTCCTGGTAACCGTTATCGCGGTAGACCTGGCGCATGTACTGCTCAACCCCCTGCCAGAGCGTCCAGCCCTTGGGGTGCCAGAACACCAGTCCGGGCGCATGGTCGTCGATATGAAACAGGTCGAGTTCGCGCCCGAGTTTGCGGTGATCGCGCTTCTCGGCTTCTTCGAGCATCGTCAAGTGCTGCTGCAATTCGTCCTTCGTGGCCCAGGCCGTGCCGTAGATGCGCTGCAGCATTTCGTTGCGATGATCGCCGCGCCAATACGCTCCGGCAAGTTTCATCAGCTTGAAAAACTTGAGCTTGCCAGTGCTGGGCACATGCGGCCCGCGGCACAAGTCTTCGAACTTGCCTTCGCGGTAAAGCGAGACATCTTCGTTCGCAGGAATGCTGGCAATGATCTCGGCCTTGTAGTGCTCGCCCAAGCCTTTGAAATAAGCCACGGCCTCGTCGCGAGGCAGTACACGCCGTGTCACTGGCTCATCTTTGGCAGCCAATTCGACCATCTTCTTTTCGATGGCAATCAAGTCTTCAGGCGTAAAGGGACGCTTGTACGAAAAATCGTAGAAAAAGCCGTGCTCAATCACCGGGCCAATCGTCACCTGGGCGTCCGGGAACAATTCTTTGACGGCGTAAGCCAGCAAGTGGGCTGTCGAGTGCCGAATGACTTCCAGACCATCCGCATCCTTTGCCGTGATGATGGACAGAGGACTATCGGCCTCAATCAGGTAACTGGTGTCAACCACCTTGCCGTCAACCTTGCCTGCCAGCGCCGCCTTTGCCAGTCCCGTGCCAATGGAGGCCGCCACTTCGGCCACCGTCACTGGACCAGCGAAATCGCGTTTGGAGCCGTCAGGAAGTGTGATTTGAATCATGATGAAAAACCAGAAAATGGGGGGAGCAAAACAAAAAGCGCGGAATCTGCCGCGCTTTACTATTAATTCCATAGCTACCAGCGCACAAGGCGCGCGGGCTAGCGGTCTATAAGCTGCATAAACTTGGTCATTGTAGTTCGCGGTGTCATAACCAGAATGCCTTTCTCGCTCTTGTTATCTCAGTCGATCGCCGAGTTTAACAAAAAGGGCCTGTGCCACCCCTTACAGAATGGCACAGGCCCTCTTGTGATCAGCCTCGCGGCTTAGTGGAACTGCTCTTCTTCGGTGGAGCCGGTCAGCGCGGTCACGCTGGACTTGCCACCCTGAATCACGGTGGTCACTTCGTCGAAGTAACCGGTGCCCACTTCCTGCTGGTGCGACACGAAAGTGTAGCCACGGTCACGGGCTGCAAATTCAGGCTCTTGCACCTTCTCGACGTAGGCCGACATGCCGCGCTTGACGTAGTCTTGTGCCAAGTCGAACATGTTGTACCACATGGAGTGGATACCGGCCAAGGTGATGAACTGGTACTTGTAACCCATGGCACCGAGTTCGCGCTGGAACTTGGCGATGGTCGCGTCGTCCAGGTTTTTCTTCCAGTTGAAGGAAGGCGAGCAGTTGTAAGCCAACATCTTGCCAGGGTGTTTGGCGTGCACGGCGTCGGCAAACTTCTTGGCAAATTCGAGGTCAGGCGTACCGGTTTCGCACCACACTAGATCAGCATACTCAGCGTAAGCGACGGCGCGGGAGATGGCTTGGTCCATACCCTTCTTGGTCTTGTAGAAGCCTTCAGCGGTGCGCTCACCAGTCAGGAATGGCTTGTCGTTTTCGTCGTAGTCGCTGGTCAACAGATCAGCCGCTTCGGCATCGGTACGGGCGATCACCAACGTAGGCACGCCGCAAACGTCGGCAGCCATGCGGGCTGCAACCAGTTTCTGGATGGCTTCGGCAGTTGGCACCAACACTTTGCCGCCCATGTGGCCGCATTTCTTGACCGAAGCCAATTGGTCTTCCCAATGCACGCCAGCTGCGCCAGCCTTGATCATGGCCTTCATCAATTCAAACGCGTTCAACACGCCACCGAAACCGGCTTCTGCGTCGGCCACGATGGGCGCGAAGTTGTCGATGTAACCCTTGTCGCCAGCGTCAATGCCTTTGGAGTGCTGAATTTCATCGGCACGGCGGAAGGTGTTGTTGATGCGCTCCACCACGGTCGGCACCGAGTCCACTGGGTACAGGGACTGGTCGGGGTACATGGAAGCATAGGAATTATTGTCAGCAGCGACTTGCCAGCCGGACAGGTAGATGGCCTTGACGCCAGCTTTGACCTGCTGCATGGCTTGGCCACCGGTCAACGCGCCCAGGCAATTGACGTAGGGCTCGGTGTTCACCAGATTCCAGAGCTTTTCAGCGCCGCGGCGGGCCAGGGTGTGCTCAATGGGGAAGGAACCGCGCAGGCGCACGACGTCAGCAGCGCTGTAACCGCGTTTGATGCCTTTCCAGCGGGGGTTGGTGGCCCAGTCTTTTTCCAGGGCGGCGATTTGTTGCTCGCGGCTCAATTGTTCGGTGACAGTCTTCGGCATGAGATCACTCCTTAAGTTGATAAAACAGTCTGCACCGGTCGCTGTTCAAGATCGGTGTCGATGGGTTGATTCTAAGTCTTCTATAAGACTTATTTTAAATCTTATGTCTTATAGAAGACATAAATTAAATTAAATAAAATCAATGACTTACAGATTTCAGTTCGCAATGTGAAAACATATTTTTCACTTTGAGAAAAAATGCCGCGATGCAGCAATCAAATTTTTTACAAAATGAAATTTCGTTTCCGTCATGTGAAAAATGACCCCGTAGCTCTTCGGCAGAAGATCACATCTCAGACCGGACTGTCGATTCGTATCCAGGTGGTTTTGGTTTCGGTGTATTTGTCAAAAGCATGGAGCGACTTGTCGCGCCCGATGCCGCTCTGCCGGAAGCCACCAAATGGCACCGTGATGTCGTCTTCGTCATACTGATTGACATGTACCGTTCCGGCTCGCAAGGCGCGTGCAACACCGTGCGCCTTGTTGATGTCGCGCGTCCAAACGGCCGCCTGCAGCCCGTACACGCTTTGGTTGGACTGGCGGACCACATCGGAGGCGTCGGTAAACGAAAGCACAGAAAGAACCGGGCCAAAAATCTCTTCCCGTGCAATCGTCATGTCATTGCGTACGCCGTCAAAAATGGTGGGCTGAACGTAGTACCCCCCCGTCTCCTGCAGCGCTTGCTCACCGCCGGCCAGCAACCTGGCGCCTTCGCTCATGCCGCTCTCGATGTAGCGCAACACGGTGTTCATCTGCGTTTGATCGACGATCGCGCCCATGATGGTGGCCTTGTCCAGCGGATTGCCTGGCGCATAGGCGGGCACGAGCTTCAGCGCTTTCTCCAGGAATTGCTCCTTGATGCTCTCCTCCACAAAAAGCCGCGAGGGGGCGTTGCAGCTTTCTCCCTGGTTGAAGAAAATACTGCCCACGGCGGCCTCCACCGCTTTGTCCAGGTTCGGACAATCGGCAAAAACAATGTTGGGAGACTTGCCGCCGAGTTCGGTCCACGCTCGCTTGAGGTTGCTTTGTCCCGCCATCACGTGGATCTGCTTGCCCACCCGGGTGGAGCCGGTGAAAGCAATGCAGTCCACATCCATGTGCAGCGCCAAAGGCGAACCCGCCTCCGGGCCATAGCCTGTCACCACATTGAACACGCCGGGTGGAATACCCGCTTCCAGTGCCAGATCAGCCATGCGCAACGCAGTCAACGGTGATTTCTCGCTGGGCTTGAGCACCACCGAGTTGCCCGCGGCCAGGGCGGGCGCAATCTTCCACGATGCCATGATCATCGGGTAGTTCCACGGCACGATCACGCCCACCACACCGACAGGCCCGCGTGTGATGAGCGCCAGCGCCGTGCTGGCCGTCGGGGCGATTTCGTCATAAATCTTGTCCACCGCCTCTCCGTACCACCGGATGCAATTCGCCGCGCTGTTGACATCGACGGCGCGGGCGTACTTGACGGGCTTGCCCATGTCCAGCGTTTCGGTGAGCGCCAACTCGTCCCCATGGGCCAGCAACAAGTCAGCAAAACGGATCATGATGCGCTTGCGCTGCGCCGGAGCAAGGCCACACCAGCGTCGGTCTTCAAACGCGTCCCGTGCCGCAGCAACGGCAGCATTCACGTCGGCCTCGCCGCACCGCGCCACCGTCGTCAACAGGCGTCCATCCACGGGGGAAATGCAGTCAAAGGCCTCGCCGCTTACGGCGTGAACCCGCTTGCCATTGATGAGTGAGCGACCGTCAAACTGCAATTTTTGGGGGGCATCTTCGTTCTTCATTCATGGCTCCACTACAGACTCGAAAAACTTGACAAAATCAGGCGCCGGCGCTCCTGAACGCCGCCGACATCTCTTGCGCACGTCTGCGCTGCGCACGCGCGATCCAGACACTTGCAAAGACCACCACAATGCTGACAACAGCAACAGTCAGGGTCGCCACCGTGTTGACACTGGGACTCAGCCCCAGGCGGGCACGACTGAAAATAGTGATTGGCATGGTGGTGGAACCCGGCCCCGACAGGAAAGAAGAGAGCACCACATCGTCCAGCGACAAGGTGAATGTCAAAAGCCAGGCCGAACCGATGGCTTGCGAAATCACCGGCAGCGTCACCAGAAAGAACACTTGCCACGGGCGGCAGCCCAAGTCTTGTGCCGCCTCTTCCAGTTGGGGATTCATCTCCTGCAGCCGCGACTGCACCACCACAGTGGCATACGCCATGCCCAGCAAGGTATGGCCGAACCAGATCGTCATCAGGCCACGATCCGGGAAGCCAAAGGTGCGCTGGACCGACACCAGCATCAGCAGCAAGGACAAGCCGATGATCACCTCCGGCATGACGAGCGGCGAATTAACCATGCCGACGAAGAGCGTTCGGCCGGGAAAGCGCTTGAACCGGGTCAGGGCCAACGCGGCCAAGGTGCCGAGAACCACCGACGCACAGGCCGTCAGGAACGCAATCCCCAGCGACAGCTTGAAGCCGGCAATGATCTCGACGTCGTCGGCCAGAGCTTCATACCAGCGCAACGACCACCCTCCCCAACTCGTGACCATTGGACTGCTATTGAAGCTGAGCAGAATAAGCGTCAGGATAGGAAGATAGAGGAAAACAAAGACCGCACCCAGCCATATCCTCGACGTCACCCGACCGGCATTGACCTTCATGGGCGCCCTCCTGCTGAGTTTTCAGCCTGGTACTTGTTGAACAGGGCGAGCGGAACAATGATGAGCAAAACCATGACCACGGCCACCGTGGCGGCCATGGGCCAGTCGTTGTTGCTGAAAAACTCATCCCACAAGACACGGCCAATCATCAGGGTCTGCGGCCCCCCCAGCAATTCTGGAATCACGAACTCTCCCACACAGGGGATGAATACCAGCATCGAACCGGCCACAATCCCGCTCCTGGAAAGAGGGACCGTAATCCGCCAGAACGCCTGCCACGGCGTGGCACCGAGATCCTGCGCTGCCTCCAGCAATCGCAAGTCCATTTTGACGAGATTGGCATACAAAGGGAGAATCATGAATGGGAGATAGGTGTACACCATCCCCAGGACCAGAGAGAACGGTGTGTTCATCATCTTGACGGGCTCCGAAATCAGACCCAGCCAGATCGCCAAATTATTGAAAACGCCGTTGTCGGCCAACAGCATCTTCCATGCGTACACACGTAGCAGGAAAGATGTCCAGAACGGCAACATCACCAGCATGAGCAAGGCCGGGCGCCTGTCCGCCGGACTTCGTGCCATGAAGTAGGCGAAAGGATAAGCAATCAGAAGGCAAATCCCGGTGGTAATGCCCGCGAACTTCAGTGAGCTGAGGTAGGTTTCAAGGTAGAGGTCGTCCAGGGCAATATAAATGTAGTTACCGAGCTTGATGTTGATCTGGAGGACGCCATCGACCCAAACAAACAGGTCTTTGAACACCACGTTGTCCATTTCGGACACGCTGATCTTGAAGACAACCAGGAACGGCAACAAGAAGAAGACGAGAAGGAACACCAGCGGAATGCCAATTACGGCTTGTCGGCCCCACGCTCCCGTGAGCTTGTCGCGCAGAGAGGGCACTGGCGAAGCGGACGCGGTCATGGCGCTTTCACCTTGTCAAAACCACGACATCACTGCCGTACCACCACACATGCACATGATCGCCCCATGTGAGATGGGTGGCATCGTGCCTGGCATCATTGGTATGCGTCACATTGACGACGCTGGTGCCACCGTCAATCTGAACGTGATAGGTGGTGAGACTGCCCAGGTAGGCCAAGTCCTTGATGACCCCCTGCACCATGTTGAAGCCGACTTGTTCCGGTGACTCCTGCTCGTCACTGCGGGGAGGCCCCGGCTGAATGCTCATTTTTTCGGGGCGCACAGCGACATGTACCGACATGCCACTTGTCCCTGTGATGCCGTGGCTCACGTAATGCCGGCATTCGGGTGAGGTAATGATGACGTGATCAGGTTCATCCACATCAACCGTACCCTGGAACAAATTGACACTGCCGATAAAGTCAGCGACAAAGCGGCAGTTCGGTGTTTCATAGATCTCGGGCGGCTTCCCGATTTGCAGAATCTTGCCTTCACTCATCACGCCGATTCGCGTGGCCATCGTCATGGCCTCTTCCTGATCGTGCGTCACCATGACGCAGGTCACACCCACCTGCTCGATGATGTCCACCAATTCAAGCTGGGTTCTCTTGCGCAGCTTCGCGTCCAGCGCAGCGAGCGGTTCGTCAAGCAACAACAACTGAGGGCGCTTGGCCAGACTGCGCGCCAGTGCCACCCGCTGCTGCTGTCCACCCGAGAGCTGATGTGGCTTGCGTTTCGCATAGGGCTTCAGTTGTACCAGCGCCAGCATTTGTTCAACGCGCGCTTCAATTTCCGCCTTGGGCAGGTGATCCCGTCTCAAGCCGAACGCAATGTTGTCCCACACGCTGAGATGGGGGAACAGCGCATAGTTCTGGAACATCATGTTGACCGGGCGCTCGTACGGCGCGAGTCCGACAACATCCCGACCGGCCAACATGATCTGGCCACTCGTCGGCACCTCAAATCCCGCCAGCATGCGCAGCAGCGTGGACTTGCCACAGCCGGAGGAGCCCAGCAATGCAAAAATCTCACCCTGCTGGATGTCCAGGGAAACGTCGTCCACGGCAAACACATCATCGAATTTCTTGACGACGCGTTTGATCTGCAGAAACGGCGCTGCAACCTGCGGTCCATTGCCTTCTGTATGCATGTCCATCAACCTGTCTTCCAATGCAATGTCCAACTCATTACCCCGGCAAATGAATCAACCAAATTAAAAAAGCAGGAATGGTAACTCCCTGCGGCGGCCTCTACCCCTCCCCCGCTTGGCCGACAACTGCGCCGACGGGAGCCCGGTTGTCAGCAAGTCGCTGGTGCGCTGAGGCCTGGCCGCTGGGGATGGATGGCATCGGCCGCTCTTTTCAATAGTCCTTCCGGTCCGCGCACGACCCGGCAATCAGACATGGAGCAAAAGGTGCTCACGCTCCCAGGGTGAAATCACTTTCATGAACTCATCAAATTCAAGTTCCTTGATTTCGGAGTACACCGTGATGAACTCCTTGCCCAGCACCTCATGCAGGTCCGACTCGCGGCGCAGCCAGTCCAGCGCCTCGCCCAGACTGCGCGGAAGCGAATAGGGAGACAGATAGGCATCCCCCTTCATCTCAGCCTTCGGCTTGATCTTGTTCTTGAGGCCCAGATAGCCGCACGCCAGGGTCATGGCCAGTGCCACATAGGGATTGGCGTCGGCACCAATCACCCGGTTTTCCACACGCCGCGCCTCCGGCGATGAAATCGGCGAGCGGATACCGACAGTTCGGTTGTCATAGCCCCATTCAATGTTGATCGGGGCCGCCGTGTTGCGGGACAAACGACGGTAGCTGTTGACGTAGGGCGCCACCAGCACCATGGCCGCTGGAATGTACCGCTGCAAGCCGCCGATGTAGTGCATGAATGCATCAGACGGCGAACCATCGTCATTGCTGAAGATATTCTTGCCGGTCGCCATGTTCAGAATGCTCTGGTGCACGTGCATCGCGCTGCCGGGCTCCGACGCAATCGGCTTCGCCATGAACGTGGCGTACATGTCGTGACGCAGCGCAGCCTCACGCACCGTGCGCTTGAAAAAGAACACCTCGTCGGCCAGCCCCAGAGGTTCGGCATGGAAGAAGTTGATTTCCATCTGGCCCGCGCCGACCTCGTGAATCAGGGTGTCGACATTGAGCTCCATCTTGTCGCTGTAGTCGTAAATATCCTCAAACAGCGGATCAAACTCATTCACTGCGTCAATGCTGTAGGCCTGACGCGAGGTCTCCGCACGACCGCTGCGGCCGACGGGGGCACGCAACAAGGTGTTCGGGTCGGTGTTGCGCGCCGTCAGGTAGAACTCGAGTTCCGGCGCCACGATCGGCTGCAGGCCGTCGGCAGCAAACAGCTCACACACCCGGCGCAGCACAGACCGGGGCGCAAACGGAACGAGGTTGCCCTGATGGTCAAAACAGTCGTGAATCACCTGGGCCGTCGGATCGGTGGCCCAGGGCACGATGCGCACGGTGGACGGATCGGGGCGCAACTGCATGTCCTTGTCGGTGGGATCAATCACGTCGTAATAGGGCCCGCTCTCAGGAAACTCCCCCGTGACACCCATGGCCACCACGGCCTGCGGCAGGCGCATGCCGCGGTCTTCCGTGAACTTGCCCCGTGGCAAGATTTTCCCGCGTGCGACGCCGGTCAAATCGGGAACCAGGCACTCCACCTCAGTGACACGACGCTGATTGAGCCATTGTTCCAGATCGTTGAAGTTCATTGTCTTCTTGTCGTTCATCAAATGCTCCTGGCTGCGGTTGCCACAACATGATCACAATCTGGCCGCCACGTCGCGCTACGTGTCAGCCGACGCGCTGCGGGTTTCCCATCTGCCTCTCCATATCCTTTGCACCATTGTGCTCGTGCAATCAGTTTACTGTGAGCACCCGCGACGCCACGGTGGCCATCAGGCATGATGCGGGGCTTCGACAATTTCCCAAGGCATGCGACTGCCGTGGCTTCGCATCCCGACTTCATGCACAACCCACCCAACCGCCTTGCGGCCTATTTGCTTCTTGCGCTCAGCATGTCGCTGGTCGGAAGCTACGTTGCCCTGTCAAAGCCCCTGGTGGCGACCCTGCCGGTCTTTCTGCTGGCCTGGATGCGCTTTGGCATCGGTGGTCTCGCCATGCCGCACTGGCTGATCAAGCCCGCCGATGAACCACCGATGACCCCGGCGACCCGCCGACTGGTGTTTCTGGAGTCCCTGCTGGGAAATTTCCTGTTTTCCATCTGCATGCTGTACGGGGTGAGCATGACCAGCGCGATCTCGGCGGGTGTGATCATGGCGTCGATTCCGGCGGCGGTGGCCTTGATGAGCTGGTTCTTCCTGCGCGAGCGCATCGGCCTTCGGGTCTGGGCCGCGATCGCCTGCGCCGCGTTCGGCATCGGATTGTTTTCGCTATCAAAATCGGAGCTATCCGCGCAATACGGACAAGGGCTGGATGCCAATTTGACTTCGAAAAACGTGCTGATAGGCAGCCTGCTGGTTTTTGGCGCAGTACTGTGCGAAGCCGCGTATGCCGTGATCGGAAAGAAGCTGACGGGCGTGCTCACGCCCAAGCGGATCACTTCGCTGATCAATTTGTGGGGATTCATGTTGATGACGCCTCTGGGCCTCTACATGGCCGTCGACTTCGACTTCCGTGCGGTGACGGCCGGCACCTGGCTGCTGCTGGTCTTCTACGCGCTGGCGGCCAGCGTTTGGACCGTGTGGCTTTGGATGACGGGGCTGAAGACCGTGCCCGCAGCCAAGGCCGGGGTGTTCACCGTGATGCTGCCGATCTCCGCCGCGCTGGTCGGCGTGTTTGCCCTCGGCGAAACACTGCGTGGCGTGCAGCTGCTGGCTTTCGGCATCGCATTGCTGGGGGTCGTGCTGGCCACCCTGCCGGCCCGCACCCGCTCCACGCCAGCGAAGCTCAAATGAGACGGCTCGCGCCAATCACCATGCCGTCTTCATCCGCATAAAGCCAGTCGCCGGGACGAACCCAGACGCCCTGGACCTGGACCGCAAGTTCCTTCTGCCCTTCGTTGCGCTTCTCGGTTGGCAGCGGCATGCTCGCCAGGGCACGAATACCCACATCCAGCGCGGCGAGCTCGGCGACGTCGCGCACACAGCCGTCAATCACAACGCCGGCCCATCCGTTTTTGGCCGCAGCGGCGCCGAGATTGCCGCCCAGCAAGGCCCGGCGCAGCGACCCACCACCATCGATCACCAGCACTTTGCCCACTCGACCCGCAGGCGTGTCATCAAAGCCCGCCGAATCAACCGCCGCCTTGACCAGCGTGTTGTCCTCGAAGCACTTGACGGTCACGACAGGCCCACAGAATTTTCGCACCCCACCGAAGTCGCGAAACACGGGAGGCATGACCCGAAAGTCAGCCGAGGAGTCGTTTTTGTGCGCATCGCACAGGTCACATGTGGCAAATGAGGGAGGCATGGTCAGGTTCCTTGTGTAGACAAAATTGTAGAGCTTCAGATCGGACCCGCGCTACACCCGGATTGGTGAAATATCGTGTCGCGGCGCGGTGTTAATCGGGACATGTGCTTCACTGCATGAACACTTTGCTGCGCACACAGAAGGTCTCATTCAGTGTCCAGAGGGAGAAGGCGCTTAACTCGCCAATGAAAAAAACAACACGCCCCAATGAAATAAACGCATTTTCCCTATGAAACACACAAATTCTCCAGTAGCATCCGCTCTGCCAGTGAAGAAGCAGTTTTTCTCTGGTGATTAATCAACTTCTAGAAGGACAATAAATCATGGCAACTGCAAAGAAAGCTCCGGCAAAGAAAGCTGCACCCGCAAAAAAAGCAGCACCGGCTAAAAAGGCTGCGCCCGCAAAGGCAGCAGCACCCGCCAAGAAAGTAGCCGCCAAGGCACCGGCCAAAAAGGCAGCACCAGCTAAAAAAGCTGCGCCCGCCAAGAAAGCTGCTCCAGCGAAAAAAGTAGCTGCGAAAAAAGCGCCCGCCAAAAAGCGGACCGCCAATGCAGCGTTCATGAAAGCCTTGACGCCCAGCTCCGCGCTGGCGGCCATCGTCGGTGCGGGCCCACTGCCACGTACAGAGGTGGTGAAGCAACTGTGGACTTACATCAAAAAGAACAAGCTGCAAGACGCGGTCAACAAGCGCATGATCAATGCCGACGCCAAGCTGAAGGAAGTCTTCAACAAGGCACAGGTGTCCATGTTCGAGATGGCTGGCCTGATTGGCAAACACCTCAAGTAATCAGCGACTGCTGCATACTTGAAAGGCCGACGCAAGTCGGCCTTTTTTTTGTTTCATCACCAGCACCTGGGGGCCAGTACCACACGAGGGTTTATCCGAGGCAAATAGCTCGCCGTTCCGACCTCAAGCTCTACCGTGGCTTGCTAAAATTTGGTGCATTCCTGACTGTCAGGTCAGGATTTCCATGTCTTCAAAAGACACTTCGAGCTTCGTCCTTCACCTCAAACAATGCTGCGTTTTCTGTTGACCCGCTTCAGCCTGATCATTCCGACTTTTATCGGCATGACGCTGGTCGCATTCTTTTTGATTCGCATGGTGCCGGGTGACCCGATCGAAACCCTTGCGGGTGAACGCGGAATTGACGCTGCAAGACACGCCGCCTTGCTCAAGGAGTACGGACTAGACCAGCCCGTGCTGGTGCAATACGGCATTTACATCGGTCGCGTGCTGCAAGGTGACTTGGGGAAATCCATCATCACCCATGAGCCGGTGCTGACCGAGTTCATGGCGCTTTTTCCCGCGACCATTGAATTGGCACTCTGCGCGATTCTCTTTGCTCTTCTGCTTGGCATACCGGCCGGCATTCTTGCCGCGGTGAAACGAAATTCGGTGCTGGACCACGGCGTCATGGGGGTTTCGCTCACTGGCTATTCCATGCCCATCTTCTGGTGGGGACTGCTTCTGATTCTGTTTTTTTCCGTCCAGTTGGACTTGACGCCGGTCTCGGGGAGGATCGCCGTCAGGTATTTCATTGAACCTGTCACCGGTTTTTTGTTGATCGACACCCTGCTGGCAGGCGACAAAGGTGCCTTCTGGTCGGCCCTCACCCACCTTATCTTGCCTACCATTGTGCTGGGCACCAATCCGCTGGCCGTCATTGCACGCATGACGCGCTCGGCCATGCTCGAAGTGCTGGGCGAAGACTACATCCGTACCGCACGTGCCAAAGGCCTGGGGAACCTGCGGGTGGTCGCACTGCATGCCTTTCGCAACGCGCTTATCCCCGTGGTAACGGTCATCGGTTTGCAGGTCGGCGTGCTGTTTACAGGCGCCATACTCACCGAAACCATCTTCTCCTGGCCCGGCGTTGGCAAGTGGCTGATTGAGGCCATTGGCCGACGCGACTATCCCGTGTTGCAGGGCGGCATGCTGCTGCTGGGCGTCATCGTGATGACGGTCAATCTGCTGGTGGACGTGACGTACGGCATCATCAACCCGCGCATAAGGCACTAGCGGTGAATCCAGTTCTTCAAAATCCTGCCGCCGAACCGCCCCGCCCGCTGCGTGAGTTCTGGAGCTACTTCAGCGCCAACAAAGGCGCCGTCGCCGGCATGGTCATCGTGGCGTTGGTGCTGCTGATGGCCGCATTTGCACCCCTCATCGCGCCCTACGCACCGGACCTCACCGACCCATCCGTATTTCTGACCCCCCCTTTCTGGCAGTCTGGCGGATCCACCGCGCACTGGCTGGGCACAGACGCCATCGGTCGCGACATCCTCTCCCGCATCATTTTTGGTGCCCGTCTGTCGCTGGCGATTGGCCTGGCGGTCGTCGCCCTCTCCGTGGTTGTTGGCACCATTCTGGGATTGACCGCTGGCTATTTTCGCGGCCTCTTCGAGATTGCGGTCATGCGCCTGATGGACATCATCCTGACTCTGCCCAGCCTGCTGCTGGCCATTGTGATCGTGGCCATTCTGGGACCAGGCCTGATGAATGCCATGCTGGCGGTGGCCGTGGTGGTGCTTCCCCACTATGTCCGCATCACGCGCGCCGCAGTGATTTCAGAGATGTCGAAGGACTACGTTACCGCGGCCCGCATGAATGGTGCGGGCCACCTGCGCCTGATGTTCAATGAAGTATTGCCCAACTGCACGGCGCCGCTGATCGTGCAGGCCTCTCTTGGCATCTCAACAGCGATTCTGGATGCCGCTGCGCTGGGCTTTTTGGGACTGGGTGCCCAGCCCCCGTCACCTGAATGGGGCACCATGCTGGCAGACGCCCGCGAGTTCGTACTGCGGGCGTGGTGGGTAGTGACCTTCCCGGGGCTGGCGATTCTGATCACCGTCCTGGCTTTCAATTTGCTGGGTGATGGCCTGCGCGACGCCTTCGACCCCAAACTGAAGCGCTGAAAGACCCTTCTCATGGCCCTTCTTGAAATCGAGAACCTGTCGGTCGAGTTCCCCTCGAAGAACAGCGTGATGCACGCCGTGGATGGCGTCAGCCTGTCGCTGGAAGCCGGCGACGTACTGGGCATTGTGGGCGAGTCCGGCTCGGGCAAAAGCGTCACGATGATGGCGTTGATGGGCCTGGTCTCCTACCCCGGGCGGGTCACCGCCGACAAGCTGCGCTTTGACGGCCACGACCTGCTGGCCTTGTCTGCGAGTGAGCGCAGCAAGCTCACCGGCAAAGACGTGGCGATGATCTTCCAGGACCCCACCACCAGCCTGATCCCCTGTTTTACCGTGGGCTTCCAGCTGGCGGAAACGCTCAGGCTGCACTTGGGACTGGATGCCAGGGCCGCAAAGCATCGTTCCATCGAGTTGCTGGAGCAGGTGGGCATTCCGGCGCCCGAGAGCCGGCTCAAGGTCTACCCGCACCAGATGTCGGGCGGCATGAACCAACGCGTCATGATCGCCATGGCGATTGCCTGCAATCCCAAGCTGCTGATCGCCGACGAACCCACCACGGCACTGGATGTCACCATTCAGGCCCAAATTCTGGATTTGCTGCGCAGCCTGCAGAAAGAACGTGGCATGGCGCTGGTGCTGATCACCCACAACATGGGCGTCGTATCCGAGATGGCGCAGCGCGTCGCCGTGATGTACGCCGGCCAGATCATGGAAGAACGCAGCGCTCAGGACCTGTTTGCCAGGCCACAGCATCCCTATACGGAAGCACTCATGGCCGCCCTGCCCGAACGCAGCGAAGGTCTGACGCGCCTGGCCACCATTCCAGGCATGGTCCCCGGCCTGTATGACCGGCCCACCGGCTGCCTGTTCGCGCCGCGTTGTGCCTATGCCGTTGACAGCTGCCGTGCGCAACGCCCGCCGCTGCGGCCCTGGCAGGAGGGCATGGTGCGGTGCCTGTACCCCTTGGGTGAATCGCGCGGACAAGCCTCCTCCGGCCATCACAAGCCGCTGACAGAGACCATGCCATGAGTGCCGCAGACGCCAGAGATCCGGCGAGCGATACGCCGGTGATCGTCGCCAGGGATTTGAAGCAGGTCTACAAGATAGGTCGGGGTTTCTTTCACCCACCCGATCAGCTGCAGGCCGTTGGCGGCGTTTCGTTCACGCTGCACGCCGGAAAAACCCTGGCCGTGGTGGGCGAGTCTGGCTGCGGCAAGTCCACGCTGGCGCGCATGGTTTCCCTGATCGAAACACCGTCAGCGGGTGAGTTGCGGCTGAATGGCGTGGACGTGGTCCAGGCATCCCAGGTCGAACGCCACGCACTGCGTCGCACCGTGCAGATGGTGTTTCAAAATCCCTACGGCTCGCTCAACCCGCGCAAAAAGATCGGCGCCATTCTGGAGGCGCCGCTGGAGATCAATACCCCGCTGACGGCCCTCGATCGCGCGGAGCAGGCCCGGGCCATGCTGGCGCTGGTCGGTCTGCGCCCGGAACACTATGACCGCTACCCGCACATGTTTTCGGGCGGACAGCGCCAGCGCATAGCCATTGCGCGCGCGCTCATGCTCAAACCGTCCTTGATCGTGGCCGACGAACCGGTTTCGGCGCTGGATGTGTCCATTCAGGCGCAAGTGCTCAACCTGCTGGCTGATCTGCAGCAGGAGCTGGGCCTGGCCTATCTGTTTATTTCGCACGATCTGGGCGTCGTGCGCCATATTGCCCATGATGTGCTGGTGATGTACCTGGGGCACGCCGTTGAACAGGGCGAGAAAAAGACCATCTTCTCGCAGCCGCTCCACCCCTACACCCAGGCGCTGCTGGCCTCCACCCCCGGAATCACGGGCAGTGGCGCAGCACGACAGCGCATCGTTCTCAAAGGCGAGTTACCCTCGCCATTGAATCCGCCCAGCGGTTGTGTGTTTTCTACGCGTTGCCCCAATGTCGTCGCACGTTGTCATATTGAGCGTCCCATGCTGCGTGAGCTCGGCGGGCGACAGGTGGCCTGCCATGAAGCTGAACAATTTACCCAACCCGCTGCCCCGCAGCAATAACCCCAGAGGAGTCCACAAGATGATCCGATCAAAAACAAGCGTCAACCGAAAATTTACGGTCAAGCCAGGCGTACTGTGTGCCCTGGCACTGCCTGCCCTGCTGGCACTGGCGCCCGTCTCGGCCAAAACGCTGGTGTATTGTTCTGAAGGCAGCCCTGAGAATTTCGCGCCCAGCGTCAATACCACTGGCACCTCGTTCGATGCCAATGACCAGATCTACGACACCATCGTCAAATTCGAGCGTGGCGGCACTAAGGTGGTGCCGGGCCTGGCCGAGCGCTGGACGATTTCCAAAGACGGCAAGGAGTACACCTTTCATCTGCGCAAGGGCGTCAAGTGGCACGCCAACAAGAATTTCAAACCCTCGCGCGACTTCAACGCCGACGACTTCATTTTCTCCATCGAGCGTCAGTGGAAGCCGGCCGACCCCTACTTCAAGGTGACCAGCTCGAATCACTCGTATTTCAACGACATGGGCATGGACAAGTTGCTCCAGTCGGTTGACCGGGTGGACGACTACACGGTCAAAGTCACGCTGACCCAGGCCGAGGCCCCGTTCCTCTCCAACCTGGCCATGCAGTACGCGGGCATCCAGTCCAAAGAGTACGCCATTGCCATGCTGAAAGCGGGTACACCGGAGAAGATTGACCAGGAACCGTTGGGTACCGGCGCCTTCATGCTGGTGCAGTACCAGAAAGATGCGTTGATTCGCTACAAGGCATTCCCCCAATACTGGGCCGGCAAGGCCAAGATCGATGACCTGATTTTCGCGATCACGCCAGATGCGTCCGTGCGTTGGGCCAAGCTGCAAAAAGGCGAGTGCCATGTCATGCCCTACCCCAACCCGGCTGATTTGCCCGCCATCCGCAAGGACGCCAGCGTCGTGGTGCTGGAGCAACCCGGCCTGAACGTGGGCTACCTCGCCTACAACACCACCAAGAAGCCGTTTGACGATGTGCGCGTGCGCAAAGCGGTCAACATGGCGATCAACAAACAAGCCATTGTGGATGCCGTTTACCTGGGTACGGGTGTCGCCGCCAAGAACCCGATTCCGCCGACCCAGTGGTCTTACAACAATGCCGTCAAGGACGATCCGTTTGACCCGGCAGCGGCTAAAAAACTGCTGGCAGATGCGGGGCTGGCCAATGGCTTCACAACCGACCTGTGGGCCATGCCGGTACAGCGCCCCTACAACCCGAACGCCAAGCGCATTGCCGAGTTGATGCAGGCCGATCTGGCCAAGGTGGGCATCAAGGCAGAAATCAAGAGCTTTGAGTGGGGCGAATACCGCAAGCGCATGCAGGCGGGCGAACATCAGATGGGCATGCTGGGCTGGACCGGCGACAACGGCGATCCGGACAACTTCCTCAACACCCTGCTGGGCTGCAGCTCTGCCAAGACCAATGGCTCCAATGTCGCCAAGTTCTGCTACAAGCCGTTTGAAGATTTGATCAGCAAGGCAAAAACCGAATCAAATCAGGCGGAACGCGCCAAGCTGTATGAAAAAGCACAGCTGATCTTCAAAGAGCAAGCGCCCTGGTTCACCATTGCGCACGCGGTGCAACTCAAACCCGTGCGCAAGGAAGTGATCGACTTCAAGCTCAGCCCGTTTGGACGCCACAGCTTTTACGGCGTAGACATCAAAGAGTGAACGCAAGTTGAGTGAAACCAGAAGGCCGGTGCAAACCGGCCTTTTTTTTGCTACCTGCGGTTATCGTGATCGCGGCGTTCCCGATGGTCATCGTGGTCCTGCCTGCGGTTGTCACGATGGTCACGGCGATCGCGGCGGTCATCGCGCCAACCCGGATGCTCGTGCGCATAGCGTTCTCTCACCCATTGTTCCTGCACGAAATAAACGGGCTGTCCGCACGCGTTGTAGCGAGCGCAATGCTTGCCCCACTTCTTCTGGTGACCCGGGGGAACATAGAGGTAGATGGGTTCGCGCTGCACCAGCACGGGTGCGGGCGCGATGATCACCGGTTGCGGGTACACGAGCACGGGTGGTGGGTAGTTGCCGATATTGATGCGCCCATAGACCCCCGGTTGATTGATGCCAATCGAGACGCCCACGCTGGTTTGCGCAAACACGGAGCCTGTTGCACAGGCACAGGCGAACAAGGCGATCGCAGCGATTTTCTTCATCATGGTCTTTCAGAGTATGTCCACTTCGATAACGCTTGAGTGGCACGACATGCCGACCTTGAAGGCGTAACGATTTGTGAAAGGGTCAGGCCTATGCTCCCGGTGGGCTCAGGCCGCATCGCCCTTCACGCGGGCAGCACATGACATTCGCTACTCTTTTTGCTGCAACTGCTTCAAGGCGTTTTGCGTGATGGCGGACAAGGTGCCACGGGTGCTGATCACTTCCGGGTCCAGCATCACCTCAATCAGCGTGCCTTGCGGCCGGTCCAGCGCGGCGAGCAATTGGGCTTCGAACTCAGAAGTTTTGGTAATGCGCGCACCTGCGTAGCCGTAGGCAGACGCCAACGCTACGAAATCCGGGTTCTTGAGCTGGGTCCCGGTCACGTGCTGCGGATACTCGCGCTCCTGATGCATGCGGATGGTGCCAAACATGCCGTTGTTCAGCAGCACGATGATGGTTTTGGCGCCGTATTGCGTGGCCGTGGCCAGCTCTTGCCCGTTCATCAAGAAGTCGCCGTCACCGGCGATGGTGAAGGCCAGGCGCCCGGTGGAAATGGCCGCCGCAATGCCGGCGGGCACGCCATAGCCCATGGCACCGTTGGTCGGTGCCAGTTGCGTCTTGAACCCCTTGGCCAGCCCGTGGTGCCTGTAAAAGCGGTGCATCCAGCTGGCAAAGTTGCCCGCGCCATTGGTCAGCACGGCATCCGTCGGCAAATGTTTTTGTAGCGTCGCCACAATGGCGGGCATGTCGATGTCGCCCGGCAAGGGCTGCGGCTCGAGATTGGCCAGATAGTCCGCGTGACAAGCTTGTGTCCAGGCATCCCAGGCCACGGCCACCGGTGCATCAAGCACCTCCAGAGAGCGGGCCGCCGCATTCATGGTCGCGTTGATGGCCAGGTCGGCCTGGTAGACGCGGTTAAGCTCTTCCGCGCTGGCGTGTATGTGCACCAGTTTCTGCCTGGGCTTGGGGACGTCTAGCAGGGTATAGCCGGCGCTGGTCATTTCGCCCAGCCGTGGCCCGATGGCCAGAATCAGGTCACTGTTCTTGATGCGCGCCGCCAGCCGGGGATTGATGCCGATGCCCACGTCACCCGCATACAGCGGATGGTGGTTGTCAAACGTGTCCTGAAAGCGAAACGCGTTGCCGACCGGCAGCTTCCAGTTTTCAGCGAAGCGCTGCAAGGCCTGCGCTGCCTGTACCGTCCAGCCACCACCACCGGCAATGACAAAAGGCCGCTCTGCTTTTAATAGCATCTCCCGCAAGGTGCGCAAGGACCCGGGGTCACTCCAGGCCTCGACCGCGTCAACCCGTGGCAGGGCTTGCGGCAGCACACCCGTACCCGCGTGAGCCGCCACAACCTGTGTCAGCATGTCCTCCGGCAACACCAGCACCACCGGACCGGGGCGGCCGTTCATGGCGGTGGCAAAAGCACGCGCCACGTATTCGGGGATGCGGCGCGCATCATCGATGCGCTCCACCCGTTTCGCAAACCCTTTGGTACTGGGCCCGAAAAAGCTCAGGTAGTCGACTTCCTGAAACGCTTCGCGGTCACGGGTGTCACTGGCCACATCGCCCACAAACAGCACCATGGGCGTCGAGTCCTGAAATGCGGTGTGTACGCCAATGGACGCGTTGGTGGCGCCGGGTCCGCGCGTCACAAAACAGACACCGGGACGCCCGGTCAGTTTGCCGTGGGCCTCGGCCATGAAGGCCGCGCCGCCTTCCTGCCGATTGATGATGAAGCGGATCTGATCCCGATGAAGGTGGAAACCATCCAGCACGGCCAGATAACTTTCACCCGGTACGCCAAAAGCATGGGTGACGCCCTGGGCCACAAGGCATTCAACGAGAAGATGGCCCGCAATTCTTGTGCTCATTTTTCAAATATCTCGCACATCAAAACGTGTCCCAACCGTCATCCGGCGCTGCCGTGGGCGTGGCCTTGGTCGCCGGTGCGGGCGCGTTCAAAGCGGTTTGCCTCGCAGGTGGGCGGACCGCTGGCTTTTTCTGGTTCATCGCGACGGATGGAGCGGGCTTTCTGGCGGGGGCAAGCCGGGTGGTCGGTGCACGGCTCATCGGCAAACCATTTTGAGAACCTGGCAATGTGAACACCGCCACGACTTCCACCAGTTCCCCCGCCTGGGATTTGAGGCTGCTGGCCGCCGCCGCCATCTCTTCCACCAGCGCGGCATTTTGCTGCGTGGCCTGGTCCATATGGGTGACTGCTTCGCCCACCTGCGCCACGCCCAGGGCCTGTTCGCTGCTGGCCGAACTGATCTCGCCCATGATGTCAGTAACGCGGCGAATGCTGCTGACCACCTCGGCCATGGTGATGCCGGCCTGGTCCACCAGAGCGGTGCCCTGCTCAACCCGCTCCACGCTGGCATTGATCAGCGACTTGATCTCCCTGGCCGCCTCCGCCGAGCGCCCGGCCAGGCTGCGCACCTCCGTGGCCACCACGGCAAAGCCGCGGCCCTGTTCACCCGCGCGGGCCGCTTCCACTGCCGCATTCAGGGCCAGGATGTTGGTCTGGAAGGCAATGCCGTCAATCACGCTGATGATGTCCGATATCTTGCGGGAAGATTCGTTGATGCCTTTCATGGTGTCCACCACCTGCGACACCACCTCGCCACCCTTGACGGCCACAGTGCTGGCACCCATGGCGAGCTGGTTGGCCTGACGGGCGCTGTCGGCGTTTTGTTTCACCGTGGCACTGAGTTCCTCCATGGAGGCGGCGGTCTCCTCCAGGGCGCTGGCCTGGCTCTCGGTGCGGGCCGAAAGGTCGTTGTTGCCCTGGGCGATTTCGGCGCTGGCCGTCTCCACGCTCTGGGAGCCCTGACGCACACGGGTCACCATTTTGGTGAGGCTTTCCTGCATGGACTTGAGTTGTGCCATCAGACTCGTGGTGTCACCCTGCATCAGTTCAATGCGCATGCTCAGGTCGCCTGCACCAACCGTTTTGGCGACTTCGGCAGCTTCGGCCGGCTCGGCACCGAGTTGCCTGCGGATAGAGCGAATCAGCAGGAAGTTGTACAAGCCCGATGCCAACATGCCGACGACAAAGATGGCGATTGCGAGCGAACGTATCGTGGCGTCGCGCGCCTCGGCATCAGTGAACGCTTTTCTCGCCCCGTCAAGCTCGATCTGAATCAGCGAACGGATGCCCTTGTTAACCGGAACGTACAGGGGTTCGACTTTCTCCGCGACGAGGCGCTGGGCCCCGGCTATATCGTTGGCGCGCAAAGCCGCCACCGTCGGTTGAAGCCCTTCCTGGACAAACCGCCGGCGATCCTCTGCAAAGGCCTTGGCGAGTTTCTCTTCGTCCGCTGTCAGCTTGGTCGCCATCAAAGCGGTCCAGGTCTTGCTGATTGCCGCGATGTTGGCGTCCACCGTTGCCGCGCTGGCGGCGATGACCGCCGGGGTGGGGCTAGCCAGCGCAACGGCAATGGCCAGACGGTTTTCAAGAATCATGGCCTCGATCTCACCCGTCTGCCCGACGGGCACCGTGCGATCCTCGTAGACCGATCGCAAAGCAGTGCTGGAGGCATCCATGCCAAACAGGCCCAGGCCCGCAATGACGACCACCAGGGCCGACATCGTGCCCCCCAACAGCATCAAACGCGTAGAAATTTTCATTTGCTTTTCCAACTGAATAGTCAACTTGTCGAACCGCCAAAGGCAATGCGCAGAGCTCTTATCGGTGTCCATTTGAACACGTTGCGCCCCTTGCGGAACTGACAAAGCGGCTTGGCCGGCTGCAAGCCCTGGACAGCTCAGGCCCGCCCCGGCCGCCCGGAAGTACGCCGCCCAACCCCCAGCGCCGCCACGACGCTGAGCAGCAACACTGCCGCGGCACCGAACAGGGTCGCGCCGTACCAGCCGCGATCCATGAACACGCCAAACAGAATGGGGGAAATGGCAAAGCCGACGTCCAGCCCGGAATACACCATGCCGTACACACGGCCGGTGGCGCCCTTGGGCGTCGCCTTCTTGATCATCATGTCACGCGAAGGGCCGCCTATCCCGACGGCAAAACCGGTACCGGCCAGCACCACCATCGTGCCGATGGCACCAAAAATCCCGGTGCCACACAGCGCCAGCAAAACAGCCGCCGCCCCCATCGCGATGGCGACCACGCGATCACTGTTGGCGGTGCGTGCCGCAATAAAACCTCCCACGAACATGCCCACCGCGCCGCACAGCATGTAAGCGGTCAATGTCAGGGTGGCCGCTTCGAAACTCACGCCATGCATGGCTTTCAGAATCGAGACAGAAAAACTCTGCACCACCGCAAGCGTCATGGTGGACAGCAGGAAAAAGCCAAAACACCACCAGACCACAGGCAGCTTCATGAACGCCAGGTCGTGCTCCGTCTGGACATCTGCGTGGCGCCGCACCACCTGGGTCTTGAGTTTGTCGCGGTGCAGGATCAGCAACAACAAGATGCCAACATACATTGCCGCAGCCGCCAGATAGGCGGTGCGCCAGGAGTACAGGCTGCTGATCGTGGCAAAGAACAAAGGTGCGGCAGCCCAGCCCAGATTGCCCGTCAGACCATGGGCACTGAAGGCATGACCCAGGCGCGGGGCGGAGACGCGCTGGTTCAAAATAGTGAAGTCGACGGGGTGAAACGTCGCGTTGCCCAGGCCGGCGAGGGCCGCCACCGCCAGCAAGCCGCTATAGCCGTTCACCATGGACGCCGCGCTGCACGCCACCACAAAAATGCCCAGCGCCACAAACAGCAATGGCCGCGCACCCAGCCGGTCGACCACAAAACCTGCCGAAGCCTGCCCCAGCCCTGACACGACGAAAAACGTGGTCATCAGCAATCCCAACTCGGAGTAGCTCAAGCCGAACTCTTTCATGAACACCGGAAACATCAGCGGCAGCAGCAGATGGGCAAAGTGAGAACTGGCATGGGCCAGCCCCACCAGTCCGATGATGGTGGCATCCTGCTTGAGAGGCACCGTAAGGGGCAAGTGGTGTGCGGCGCTGATCATGGTGATATGGTAAATCACGCCATCCCGCCGTTTCACCGCCCAGATTGCAAGTGGAACGGGCCCGCCATTCGCGATGGACGCCCCTGCCGATCTCGGACGTAAAATGGCGGTGTAGCCCCCGTCAAATATGGACAGAGGGCTATTTTTTTAATAGCAAATCGCGGATGCGGCGGTGACGCCGCTGTGCAGGATTTCCGGCACAATCGACTGCTGACAACGCCTTTCGCCATTCAATCAGGATGACCCATGGATCTGGACCTCGCCATCGCCAAACACACCGAGTGGAAAGCCCGGTTGCTGGCCGCGATCACCAACAACGAAACGCTGGATACCGCCACCATTGCCAGAGACAATTGTTGCGATCTTGGGAAATGGCTGCATGGCGAAGCCCGGCATCAGTTCGGAACGCTGACCAGTCATGCGGACTGCGTGGCCAAACACGCAAAATTTCACATTGAGGCGTCCAAGGTGGCGGCAGCCATCAACACCCGGAAATACACCGACGCCCAAACCATGCTGGCGCCGGGAACGGCCTACAGCTATGCGTCCAGCGCGGTCCAGCTGGCCGTTTTGAACCTGAAAAAACAAGCCGGCCTGTGAACCACGCTCAGGGCATCACCGTGTGAGAGCGCTCAATGCCCCGACTGCCGTGCTGGCCGCGCTGGGCGCTGCGGTCCTGTTCGGTGCCAGCACCCCATTTGCCAAACAATTCGTGGGCGATATGCCGGCGCTCCTGCTGGCGGGCTTGTTGTACCTGGGCAGTGGTGTCGGGTTAACTGCCTTTCGCCTCATGCGCGACCGGGGCTGGCGCAACCCGGGACTGGCGCGCCTTGAGTGGCCCTGGCTGCTCGCCGCGGCCATCTGTGGAGGCATCGCCGGACCTGTCTTGCTGATGCTGGGCCTGGCACGCTCGAGCGCCGCGTCTGCGTCCCTGCTACTCAATTTCGAAGTTGTATTGACGGCGATGCTGGCCTGGATCGTATTCAAGGAAAACGCCAACCGGCGCGTTGTTACCGGTATGGTACTGGTCGTGCTGGGGGGACTTGTGTTGTCATGGCCCGGTGCGCCAACCGGCGAGGAGAACAGCTGGCTGGGAGCTGCGTTCATTGTGGGGGCATGCCTGTGCTGGGCGCTGGACAACAATTTGACGCGTCGTGTTTCCAATTCGGATGCCGTGTTTATTGCCGGATTGAAAGGACTGATCGCTGCCGCCGTGAACATCGGCCTGGCCATCTTCTGGGGCCAACCCATGCCGCCGTGGAGCGTCGCAGCTCCAGTCCTGTTGATCGGTTTTCTGGGCTATGGGGTCAGCCTCACCTTGTTCGTTGTCGCTCTGCGGGACTTGGGTGCGGCGCGCACCGGCGCTTACTTCGGCGCGGCGCCATTCATGGGTGTGGCCATCGCCATTGCCGTATTCGATGAAACCACGTCACCCCTGTTCTGGGGCGCGGGCTTGCTCATGGCCACGGGGCTCTGGTTGCACCTGACGGAGCGGCGCGTGCACACGCACCGGCATGACCATCCATAGGGAAGGAAGCCTGTCGTCCCCAAGCCCTCAGCCAGGGACGATTGTCTACTTCAAGCCCAGTGGATCGGTGGCCTTGCCGTCACCGATGAGTTGCCCCATCTTGAAGATGCCGCTCACCCGCAGGGCGGGTTGGCCATCGGCGCTCACCAGCCCCTGACCAAACAACATATTGCGCGTGGTGCGAAGCACATCGGCCTCACCCTGTATCCAGGCGCCCAGGGCAGCGGCACCCATGTAGTCGATCTGAAGACTGATGGTGGGCAAGAAGCGCCGCTCCATGTCGCTCTGATACATAGAGGCGCAGGGAATCAGCATGTCGGCAAAGGTCGCCAGCATGCCACCGTGGCAAATCTTCAGCGGGTTGGTATGCCGCTCTTCAACGCGAAACCCCAGCAGCAGGCGCTGCCCTGTCCACTTGCCGTACAGCGGTCCGTTATGCGAAATAAATGGGCCACCGATCTTGACGGGCCGGAACCCTTCGGGAATGTTGTCGGGAGCGTCCGCGGCAATATCGTCGAAACTGGAATTGAGTTGGGTGTGGTTCATAAGCTGCAGATTATCCAGGCCAACGAATTCGCCCGGTCAAAAGAACCACTACAAAGACGTTTGGCGGGCCATCGCTGGCCCGCCAGCCTCACATCAGAGACTTACTGCTCCGCGCGCCCAAAGCTGAACTGCCCTGGCGAGCGGATCGGATCCACATCGACCGGGATCACGTCTTTGGGCAGGAACTTGCCTTCGAGCAGCAACTTGGACAGCGGGTTTTCAATCCGCTGCTGGATCGCACGCTTCAGGGGCCGCGCGCCAAAGACCGGATCGAAGCCGACCTTGGCCAGCTCGGCCAGCGCCGCGGGTGACACCTCCAGTGTCAGATCCATCTTGGCCAAACGCGCTTGCAGCACCTGAATCTGGATGCCGGCAATTTCGGCAATGTGCGCGGCGTCAAGGGCGTGGAACACCACGGTCTCGTCGATGCGGTTCAAGAATTCTGGCCGGAAGTGGTTTTTCAACTCACCCGTCACCGCATCCTTGATGTCCTCACTGTCCTGGCCCACCATGGACTGGATCAACTGCGAACCGATGTTGCTGGTCATCACGATCACCGTGTTCTTGAAGTCCACGGTACGGCCCTGGCCATCGGTCAGGCGACCATCGTCCAGCACCTGCAGCAGCACGTTGAACACATCGGGGTGCGCTTTTTCCACCTCGTCGAGCAGCAACACGCTGTAGGGCTTGCGCCGCACGGCTTCAGTCAGATAACCGCCCTCCTCGTAGCCCACGTAGCCGGGGGGCGCACCAATGAGGCGGGCCACCGAATGTTTCTCCATGAACTCGCTCATGTCGATGCGAATCAGGTGGTCTTCCGAATCAAACAGAAAGCCCGCCAGCGCCTTGCACAGCTCGGTCTTGCCCACCCCCGTAGGGCCAAGGAACAGGAAAGAACCGGTTGGACGATTGGGATCGGACAGGCCGGAGCGCGAGCGGCGAATCGCGTTGGACACGGCCGCGATGGCTTCGTTCTGCCCCACCACACGCTGGTGCAGCTTGTCTTCCATCTGCAGCAACTTGTCGCGCTCGCCCTGCATCATCTTGCTCACGGGAATGCCGGTGGCGCGGCTCACCACCTCGGCGATTTCCTCGGCGCCAACCTGGGTGCGCAGCAACTGCGGACGGCCGCCGTCCTTGGCAGTCTTGGCTTTGCCTGCTTCCTGGTCTTGCGCCGCCTTGAGCTTCTTCTCCAGATCGGGCAACTGGCCGTATTGCAGCTCGGCCACTTTCGCCAGATCGCCCTTGCGGGTGAGTTCCTTGATCTGGAAATTGAGCTTGTCGATCTCCTCGCGCACCTGGGCACTGCCCTGGGCACTGGCTTTCTCGGACTTCCAGACCTCATCGAGATCGGCAATTTCCTTTTGCAGCTTGGCAATTTCTTCGTTGATGAGTTCATAGCGCTTTTGCGACGCCTCATCCTTCTCTTTCTTGACCGCTTCGCGCTCGATCTGCAACTGGATCAGACGACGGTCCAGCTTGTCCATGACCTCCGGCTTGGAATCCATTTCGATCTTGATCTTGGACGCGGCCTCGTCGATCAGGTCAATGGCTTTGTCTGGCAGGAAACGATCGGTGATGTAGCGGTGGCTGAGCTCGGCCGCAGCCACAATGGCCGGGTCCGTGATGTCCACGCCATGGTGCACCTCGTAACGTTCTTTCAGGCCGCGCAGGATGGCAATGGTGGCCTCCACGGTGGGCTCGCCCACCAGGATTTTCTGGAAGCGGCGCTCCAGTGCGGCATCTTTCTCGATGTATTTGCGGTACTCGTCCAGTGTGGTGGCGCCCACGCAGTGCAACTCGCCACGCGCCAGCGCCGGCTTGAGCATGTTGCCGGCGTCCATGGCGCCTTCGGCCTTGCCCGCGCCCACCATCGTGTGCAACTCATCAATGAACACAATGGTCTGGCCTTCGTCCTTGGCCAGGTCCTTCAGCACGTTCTTCAGGCGCTCTTCAAACTCGCCACGGAACTTGGCACCGGCCAAGAGCGAGGCCATGTCGAGCGACAAGACGCGCTTGCCCTTGAGGGAGTCCGGCACCTCGCCAGCGACGATGCGCTGGGCAAGGCCTTCGACAATCGCGGTCTTGCCGACACCGGGCTCACCAATCAGAACCGGGTTGTTTTTGGTACGGCGCTGCAGCACCTGGATGGCACGGCGAATTTCGTCATCGCGGCCAATCACCGGATCGAGCTTGCCCATGCGGGCGCGCTCGGTCAGGTCCACGCAATATTTCTTGAGCGATTCACGCTGGTCTTCTGCATCGGCGCTGTCCACGTTCTGGCCACCACGCACGGCGTCAATCGCGGTCTCAAGCGACTTGCGGGTCAGGCCATTTTCTTTGACGATTTTTCCGATGTCCTGTTTGCTGTCGGTCAACGCGAGCAGGAACAATTCGCCGGCGACAAACTGGTCGCCGCGCTTGATGGCTTCCTTCTCCGCTGCCTGCAGGAGTGAGACCATGTCACGGCCGACCTGCACCTGCTCATGACCCTGCACTTGCGGCAGCTTTTTCATGGCGGTCTCGGCCGCCGCCAGCAAGCCCGGCACATTCACGCCAGCCCGTTGCAGCAAGGCCTTCGGGCCGTCCTCCTGGCGCAGCATGGCGAGCAGCACGTGGGCAGGCTCGATGTACTGGTTGTCGTTGCCCAAGGCGAGCGTCTGGGCTTCGCCCAATGCTTCCTGAAATTTGGTAGTGAGTTTTTCGATTCGCATGTCAGTCCTTTGAATTCCCTCGCAGCTTGATGCTGATTGAGGATTTTCAAGGGTCTGACCCTGCCATTCGGTTGACATTAATCAAGGTAAGGACCCGGCGCCCTCCCCCAACCCGTCAAATGTTGCGAGCCTCGATACCCCATTTGGCCAGGGCTGCATCGTCCGAGACCCGCGCGTCAACCCAACGCGCACCCTCCGGCGTCTGTTCTTTCTTCCAGAACGGCGCCTGCGTTTTCAGGTAGTCCATCAGGAACTCGCAGGCCTGGAAACTCTCCCCGCGATGGGCCGAGGTTACCGCCACCAACACGATCTGGTCCAGCGGATGCAACACGCCAATCCGGTGAATGACGCGGGCGCCAAGAATGTCAAAGCGCTTGTGCGCCTCGTCGATCATGGCTTCGATGGCTTTCTCGGTCATGCCCGGGTAGTGCTCCAGCTCCATGCTGCTGATGCTGCCCGGGGTGCCAGCCGTCCGGTCACGAACAGTGCCGACAAAACTGCACACGGCCCCGACGCGCGCGTCGTGCGCCCGCAAGGCATTGATCTCGGCACTCACGTCAAAGTCGCCGGTCTGAATGCAGACGCGTGGGGTGGAAACCTGCAAATGAGCCATAGGTAGATTCCGTGTGGGTTTAGCCGCCCGTGACCGGTGGAAAAAAGGCCACTTCTGCCCCGTCAACCAGTGCCACGGACTCGTCGCTCATGTCCTTGTTGAGCGCCATGCGCACAGAACGGCCCCGCGCCAGGCTCTCGGCATGGGCGCCGCCTCGGGCAATCAGCTCGTCACGCAGGTCCGACAGGGTGGTTGCAGCAGAGTCGAGGGACTCGCCGGGCACACCAATGGCCTCGCGGATGGAGGCAAAATATTTCACTGTGACCTTCATCCCATGATCTCCGCAAAAGGAACAAACCGGACCAGGTCGCCAGGCGCAATCGTCTGACCCGGCGCGTTGTCCACCACACCATCACCCCAGACGGCCGAGGTCAACACCCCCGAACTCTGGTTGGAAAACAAATCGAGCCCTCCCGCCGCATTGCGCCGCACGCGCAGGAATTCACGGCGCTTATCGGCCCTGGCCCACGTGAAATGGGCAGGTAATGCTATTGATTTGGTAGCAACATCGGCAACACCCATCAGTGTCAGCAGGAACGGGCGTACCAGGACCAGAAAGGTAACAAAGCTCGACACTGGGTTGCCTGGCAGCCCGATGAAGTGGGCGTTCTGCACCCGCCCGTAGGCAAATGGCTTGCCGGGTTTGATGGCGATTTGCCACAGATCCAGCGAACCCAGCGACTGGACGGCAGGCTTGATGTGGTCTTCTTCGCCCACCGAGACGCCACCGCTGGTCAGAATCAGGTCGTGGTGCTGCGCCGCCCCCTGCAGGGCCTGCACCGTCGCATCCAGCCGGTCTGGCACGATACCCAGGTCGCTCACCTCACAGCCCAGGCGCAGCAGCAGCGCGCGCAAGAAAAACCGGTTGGAGTTGTAGATCGCGCCGGGCCTCATCTGCTCGGGTGCCACGGCACCGGGCATCACCAACTCGTCGCCGGTGGAGAACAAGGCGACCCGCGGGCGGCGCACCACCGGCAGCAGGTTCATGCCAATACTGGCCGCCAAGCCCAGTGAAGCCGGCGTCAGGCGCTCGCCCTTTGAGAGCACCACGGCGCCGCGCGTGACGTCCTCGCCGGCACGGCGAATCCATTGTCCCGGCGCTGGCATGGCCTTGATGCGCACGCCGCCGCCCTCCACCACCTCGCAGTCTTCCTGCATCACCACCGCATCCGCCCCCGCTGGAATTGGGGCGCCAGTGAAGATGCGGGCCACGCTCATGGGCGCCAGCGGAGCACCCGGCGAGCCGGCCGCAATCCGCTGCGTCACCGGAAGCAGCCCTTGCGCTGGCTGAACATTGAGCGCCTGCGACACATCCGCGCAGCGCACCGCGTAGCCATCCATGGAACTGTTGTCCTGCGGCGGCACGTGCAAGGCCGACACCACGTCTTGCGCCAGCACCCGGGCGTCGGCATCAAATGTCGAAACCGACTCCACACCCTTCAGCGCCGTGGCAAATCCCAGCAATTCAGCCAGGGCGTCATCCAGCGATTTCAGGGGAAGGCGTGGCGCATTCATGCGTAGGTCTCCAGGCAGTACTCAAAACGGGCTTCGTTGGCTGTCAGCCAGTTCACAACCGCATCGGCATCGTTGAGATCCAGCACGGGCCGCTGCGTGGCATGGGGCAGCTGTTCCGGCGAATCCGTGGCAATCGCCACGATGAAATCATCATCCATATAGCGGGCGGGTTTGTCCGCCTGCGCCCGCCACACCTCGATCTTGAGCAGATCCGACTCTTTGAAGCCTTCCACCAGCACCCAGTCGACGCCCTCGTACAGTTCGGCAATCAACTGGTGCACGGAAAGCTGCATCGGTTGCTCAAATTCGCGCATCAACGCCAGACGCCTGTCCGACGCCACCACCACCTCAAAAGCACCCGCCTCGCGGTGCCGGTAAGTGTCTTTTCCGACATGGTCAATGTCGAAGCGATGATGGGCGTGTTTCACGACCGACACGCGCAGGCCCATGAGCCGGAACGCTGGAATCAGACGCTCGACCAGCGTTGTCTTGCCGGAGCCGGAATAGCCGGCAAAGCCCACGACCTTCATGTGCAATGCTGCGCAATGTAGGCTTTGACGGCATCCACGTCGGCCGCCATACGCGTCACGCGCTTGGGCAGGGCCTCAATGCCTTCAAATTTTGCCGGACGGTCCGGCTCGCGCCCGAGGGCCTCCACAATGGTGGCCGCAAACTTGATGGGCAAAGCAGTCTCCAGCACGATCATCGGCACGCCTGGCTGCAGGTGCTCACGCGCCACCTTGACGGCGTCGGCGGTGTGGGTGTCGATCATCACGCCGAAGCGCTCAAAGGTATCGCGAATGGTGGCCAGGCGATTGGCATGGGTGCTCTTGCCGCTCAGGAAGCCATAGCGAGTGGCGGCTTCCTTGAATGCGGGATCGGCGCTCAGGTCGAAGCGGCCGTCCTTCCCCAGCGCATCACCGAACAAGGCCTTCACGCGCGCACCGTCACGCCCCAGCAGGTCAAAGACAAAGCGCTCGAAGTTACTGGCCTTGGAAATATCCATCGACGGGCTTGATGTCTCGTGCGTATCGGCGCTGCCGCGCACGCGGTAAACACCGGTGCGGAAAAACTCGTCCAGCACATCGTTCTCATTGGTGGCGACCACCAGCTTGTCGATCGGCAAGCCCATCATGCGTGCCACATGGCCGGCGCAGACGTTGCCGAAATTGCCCGATGGCACGGTGAAGCTGATCTTCTGGTCATTCGCCGTGGTCGCCTGGAAGTAGCCAGCGAAGTAATACACCACCTGCGCCATCAGGCGCGCCCAGTTGATGGAATTGACCGTGCCAATTCTGTACTGGCGTTTGAACTCCAGGTCATTGGACACAGCCTTGACCATGTCCTGGCAGTCGTCAAAGACACCGTCCACGGCGATGTTGTGAATGTTCGCGTCCATCAGGCTGAACATCTGCGCCTGCTGGAACGGGCTCATGCGGCCAAACGGGCTGGTCATGAAGACGCGTACGCCTTTTTTACCACGCATGGCGTATTCGGCCGCGCTGCCGGTGTCGCCGCTGGTCGCGCCCAGGATGTTGAGCTCTTCACCGCGCCGCGCCAACTCGTACTCAAACAGGTTGCCCAGCAACTGCATGGCCATGTCCTTGAAGGCCAGTGTGGGGCCGTTGGACAGGGCTTCGAGCCACAGGCTGTTTTCGAGCTTCTTCAGCGGCACGATTTCCTTCGTGCCAAAAACAGCCTCGGTGTAGGTCTTGTCGCAAATGGCCTTCAGGTCGACAGCGGGAATATCGTCGATGTACAGCGACAGCACCTCGAACGCCAGCGCGGCATAGCCCTGGTCTCGGTAGACACCGCGCCACTTCAACAGCGTGGCGTCGTCCACCTGCGGGTAGTGCTCCGGCAAATACAGGCCGCCATCGGGCGCCAGGCCTTCGAGCAGGATTTCGCAAAAGCGTTTGCGCTCAGTCGAGTCGCTGGATGCAGCGCGGGTGGAGAGGTACTTCATCAGGCCAGTTCTTCCTTGCGGATGCGGGTGATGGGCGCCAACACAGTGGGCAGGGCCTGCATCTGGGCCAGAGCAGCGTTCATCCTGGCTTCCACGCAGTCGTGCGTCAGAATGATCAGGTCGGTTTGCGTGGAGCCCTCACCGCCCACCTCGTCGGCTTCGCGCTGCAGCACCGCATCGATGCTGATGCCCGCCTCGGCCAGGATGCCGGTCACCTTGGCCAACACGCCGGTTTCATCCGCCACGCGCAAACGCAGGTAATAGCTGGTCACCACTTCGCTCATGGGCAGCACCGGCAAATCGCTCATCGCGTTGGGCTGAAATGCCAGGTGCGGGACCCGCTGCGCGGCGTCCGCCGTGTGCAGCCGGGTGATGTCCACCAGGTCGGCAATGACAGCGCTGGCGGTGGGCTCGGAGCCCGCACCCTTGCCGTAGTACAGGGTGGTGCCGACGGCGTCGCCCTGCACCATGACCGCGTTCATGGCGCCTTCCACATTGGCGATCAGGCGTTTGGTAGGCACCAGGCTCGGGTGCACCCGTAACTCGATGCCCGCTGAAGTGCCCTTGGTCGCGTCTGCCTCGCGACGCTTGGTAATCCCCAGCAATTTGATGCGATAGCCCAGTTGCTCGGCGTACTTGATGTCGGCAGCGCCGAGTTTGGTGATGCCTTCCACATAGGCCTTGTCGAACTGCACCGGAATGCCGAACGCAATGGCCGACATGATGGTGGCCTTGTGCGCGGCGTCCACGCCTTCGATGTCGAAGGTCGGGTCGGCTTCGGCGTAGCCCAGGCGTTGCGCTTCCTTGAGCACGACGTCGAAGTCCAGGCCCTTGTCGCGCATCTCGGACAGGATGAAATTGGTCGTGCCGTTGATGATGCCGGCAATCCACTGGATGCTGTTGGCCGTCAGGCCTTCGCGCAGCGCCTTGATGATCGGGATGCCGCCCGCCACCGCTGCTTCAAAGGCCACCATCACGCCCTTGGCAGACGCGGCCGCAAAGATCTCGGTACCGTGCACCGCCAGCAGCGCCTTGTTCGCCGTCACCACATGCTTGCCGGCCGCAATCGCTTCCAGCACCAGTGCCTTGGCAATGCCGTAGCCGCCGATCAACTCGATCACGATGTCAATGTCCGGGTTGGCGATCACCGCCCGGGCCTCATTCACCACCTGGACGCCCTCACCCACCAGGCCTTGCGCGCGCGCGACATCCAGATCCGCCACCATGGTGATCTCGATCCCGCGGCCGGCACGACGCTTGATTTCTTCCTGGTTGCGACGCAGCACGTTGAACGTGCCCGAGCCCACAACACCCATGCCCAGCAGGCCTACTTGAATCGGTTTCATAAAGTTTTATTAGTTAAATTGGCCTCTAGCCACCGCACTATATGCGCAGACAGCTATCAATTAGATAGCAATTCAGTTGCTGTACCGCTTGCGGTAGATTTCAAGGAACTTGGCGACACGGCCGATCGCTTCACGCAAGTCGTCCTCATGCGGCAAGAACACGATGCGGAAGTGGTCGGGCGTCGGCCAGTTGAAGCCGGTGCCCTGCACCAGCATCACCTTGGTTTCCTGCAGCAGTTCCAGAAAGAACTGCTGGTCGTCCTCGATCGGGTACATGGTCGGGTCCAGCCGTGGAAACATGTACAGCGCGGCCGTTGGCTTGACGCAGGTCACACCCGGGATCGCCGTGATCAACTCGTATGCCAGGTCGCGCTGGCGGCGCAGGCGCCCGCCCTCACCCACCAGGTCATTGATGCTCTGATACCCGCCCAGGGCGGTCTGGATGGCCCACTGGCCGGGGACGTTGGAACACAGACGCATGTTCGAGAGCATGTTCAACCCCTCGATGTAATCCTTGGCCGGCTTCTTGTCGCCCGACACCACCATCCAGCCGGCACGGTAGCCGCAGGAGCGGTAGCTCGTGGACAGCGAGTTGAAGGTGAGCGTCAGCACATCGTCGGAGAGACTGCCGATCGCCGTATGTTTGACCCCGTCATACAGCACCTTGTCGTACACCTCGTCGGCGAAGATCACCAGACCGTGCTCTCGTGCAATCAGCACAATGGCCTTGAGCAGTTCATCGGAATACAGGGCCCCCGTCGGGTTGTTGGGGTTGATGACCACAATGCCCTTGGTCCGTGGCGTGATCTTGGCGCGAATGTCGTTCAGGTCGGGCATCCAGCCGTTGGCCTCATCGCACAGGTAGTGCACCGGTGTGCCGCCCGACAGGCTGGCCGCCGCGGTCCACAGTGGATAGTCGGGTGAAGGCAGCAGCAACTCGTCGCCAGTGTCGAGCAACGCATTCGTCGCCATGACGATCAGTTCGCTGGCGCCGTTGCCCAGGTAGATGTCGTCCAGCGTCACGCCCTTGATGCCCTGCTCCTGCGTGTAGTGCATGACCGCCTTGCGCGCTGCAAAAATACCCTTGCTGTCGGAATAACCCGCGGAGTTGGGCAGGTTGCGGATCATGTCCTGCTGGATTTCCTCCGGCGCATCAAAGCCGAACACGGCCAGATTGCCGATGTTGAGCTTGATGATCTTGTGACCCTCTTCCTCCATCTGGCGGGCCGCGTCCATGATGGGGCCGCGAATGTCGTAGCAGACGTTGGCCAGCTTGGCTGATTTTCGAATGGTCTTCAAGGTCTCTCCAGTAGCGGGTGACGTGAGGCGAAACCTATAATTTGACCACATTTCCGTCCAATACCCCCAGTTATTGATGCACTGCAGCAACCAGACCCGACCTTTTTTCACATGAAGATCCAGCCCGACATCATCAGCGTCCAATCCATCAGGGGTTATGGCCCCGGCTGGATTGGCGTTGGCAACGAAAAAATTACCGCGAGCGTGGTGCTTGGATCGCGCGGCGAACGCTTCAACTGGGATTGCAGCCGATTCGAAGAGCTGACTGCGGAGCACTTTGCCCAACTGGCGGCCATGGGCACCGAACTGGTCATTTTTGGCAGCGGCAACCGTATTCGGTTTCCCCCGGCCGTCTGGATCAAACCTCTGATTGACAAACAGACCGGCATTGAAACCATGGATACCCAGGCGGCCTGCCGCACCTACAACATTCTTGCGGGCGAAGGGCGTCATGTTGCCGTTGCACTGATACTGGAAACACCTTCGGGATAACACTAGCGCCGACTCAACGGGCCGCAAGTAGTTTTCGGGGTAAAATCATCGGTTGTAGTCGGGGGCGCCGGAGAGCTGTCACAGGATAGTGCCCACGACTTGAGCGAATGACGCATCCTGTCACACGAGATTTAAGAACTATGGCGATTGTTGTCAATAAACCCATCCCTGAATTTGAATCTAATGCCACTGGTGGTATCAGGGTTTCGAACACCTCCCACCTCGGAAAAGTCGTCATCCTTTACTTCTACCCGAAGGACAACACCCCGGGCTGCACCACAGAGGCCATGCAGTTCCGCGACAAATACAAAGACTTTGTGAAGGCTGGCGCCACCGTGTTTGGCGTGTCGCGCGACAACATGAAATCCCACGACGAGTTCAAGACCAAGCTGGAACTCCCCTTTGAATTGATCGCCGACACCGAAGAAAAAATGTGCCACATGTTCGGCGTCGTCAAGAACAAGATCATGTACGGCAAGAAGGTCAAAGGCATTGAGCGCAGCACTTTCCTGATCGGCGCCGATGGCCTGCTCAAGGAAGAATGGCGCGGCCTCAAGGTGCCAGGCCATGTGGACGACGTATTGAAGGCCGTCAAGGCGCTGAAGAAAACTGCTGCGCTGGTCTGAGGATGGATGGAGAGCGTCCTCCATGGGGCGTTGATATCTTCAAAGTTTATGCATAATGGGTCATATGCCCTTCAAATGTGCAACCGCTCTCAAACAAAAAGCCGCCTTGGTCTCCAGGCGGTTTTTTGCTTTTAAAGCCCATATTCATTTAACTTTTTGCGAGCAAGCCTAACCCATGCCATTGCCAACCGCCCCTGTCAAACGCGCCGCGCTGCTGTCCGAGAAAGACTACGATGTGCCGGCCCGAGTTCAGCCCAAGTCACGCAGGCCTGAATCTTCGCTGACTGAGCATTCCGTTGCCGAAAGACCGCAAGCGCGGGAGACACCCGAGCCCACGGCCACCGGGGTACCTGCCGTCTCTTTTCTGGAAAAAGGGGCGCCGGAAACGCGTGCGAAGACGCCCCGGGCCGATGCCTCACTCCGGAAAAACCGTCCCGAAGCCAAGGCGCCGGCAGAGCCTCAAGCACCGGCTGAAGCCAGATCCAGGAGAGCAAAGCACACCGGGCCCGCCAAACTGTTTGTGCTGGACACCAACGTGCTCCTGCATGACCCCATGTGCCTGTTCCGCTTCGAGGAACATGACATCTTTCTTCCCATGATCGTTCTGGAAGAACTGGATGCCCACAAAAAAGGCATGACCGAAGTCGCCCGCAATGCACGACAAACCAGCCGGACGCTGGACGCCCTGGCTGCCCATCAAGGTGCAGACATCACCACCGGGTTGCCGCTGCACACTACGGGCCACCGGGAGGCACGCGGCAAATTGTTTTTCCAGACCCAGCTTCTGAACTACACGCTGCCCACCAGCCTGCCCCAAGGCAAGGCGGACAACCAGATTCTGGGAGTCGTGGATGCGCTGCGCCTGCAACATGCGCCACGGGAAGTCGTTCTGGTGTCCAAAGACATCAACATGCGCGTCAAATCGCGTGCGTTGGGTCTGGCCACCGACGATTACCAGAACGACAAAACGCTGGAAGACGGTGACTTGCTGTATGCCGGCTCCATCTCACTGCCCGCCGATTTTTGGACCACCCACGGCCAGGCAGTGGAGAGCTGGCAGCAGGGCGCGCACACCTTTTACCGCATTACCGGCCCCATCGTCCCCAGTCTTCTGATCAACCAGTTTGTCTATTTCGAGTCCCCCGGCGAGCCCAGCCTGTACGCCAGGGTCACGGAAATTCGTGGCAAGACGGCCGTCTTCAAAACCCTCAAGGACTTCACGCACCTCAAGAACGCGGTATGGGGCATCACCACGCGCAACCGTGAGCAAAACTTTGCCATGAACCTGCTGATGGACCCCGAGATTGACTTTGTCACCTTGACGGGGACGGCCGGTACCGGCAAAACCTTGATGGCGCTGGCGTCCGGTCTGACCCAGGTGCTGGACGATCGACGCTATACCGAAATCATCGTGACGCGCGCCACGGTCAGTGTCGGAGAGGACATCGGCTTTCTGCCCGGCACGGAAGAAGAAAAAATGGGCCCCTGGATGGGCGCACTGGATGACAACCTCGAGGTGCTGGGCAAGACAGACACCAGCGCCGGCGAATGGGGCCGCGCCGCCACCAGTGAACTCATCCGCAGTCGCATCAAGATCAAGAGCATGAACTTCATGCGCGGGCGCACCTTCCTGAACAAGTACGTCATCATCGACGAAGCGCAGAATCTGACGCCCAAGCAGATGAAAACCCTGATCACCCGTGCCGGTCCGGGCACCAAGATCATTTGCATGGGCAATCTGGCCCAGATTGACACGCCGTACCTGACCGAGGGCTCTTCCGGCCTGACCTTCGCCGTTGACAAATTCAAGGGCTGGCAGCACGGGGGACACATCACCCTGGCACGTGGCGAGCGGTCACGGCTGGCAGACTTTGCCAGCGAAGTCCTGTAGCTTTTTCTCGCTGACGCCACGCCTGCTCCCGTCCCCACAGGGTCTGGGGCAGACGGCGCATGCCGGCATTGAGCGCTATATATTAAATAGCTACTCAGGCAATAAAATCAAGGGCTGCAGGCCAATTCGACCTAAAAGTCCCCATTGCCTCCGGATGCCAGCGACTCGAATTTCGTGATGTGCCGCAGGAAGGCAAGCTTCACCACGCCTGTCGGGCCGTTACGCTGCTTGGCGATGATGACCTCTGCCACCCCAGGCTCCTTGCAGGCATCCTTGGTGTAGTACTCGTCGCGGTAGATGAACATGATGATGTCCGCATCCTGCTCAATAGCGCCAGACTCGCGCAAGTCGCTCATCATGGGGCGTTTGTCGGGGCGCTGCTCCACGCTGCGGTTGAGCTGGGACAAGGCAATCACCGGGCACTGCAACTCTTTGGCCAACATTTTCAGGCCGCGGGAGATCTCGCCCAGCTCGGTGGCACGGTTTTCACCATCGTTGCTGGACCCGCTCATCAGCTGCAAATAGTCCACCACAATCAGCCCGAGCTTGCCGCACTGACGCGACAGGCGTCTGGCGTTGGCACGCAGTTCGCTGGAGGTCAAACCGGCTGTTTCATCGATGTGCAAAGAAATGGTGCGCAGCTTTTCGATGGCTTCAGTCAAACGCGGCCATTCGTCGTCGGTCAGCTTGCCGGTGCGCAAGTGGCCCTGGTCAATACGCCCGATCGAACCCACAATACGCACTGCCAATTGCGCCGCGCCCATTTCCATTGAAAACACGGCGACTGGCAGACCTTCGTTCAGTGCCACATGCTCCGCAATATTGATGGCCAACGCCGTTTTTCCCATCGACGGACGAGCCGCCAGCACGATCAAATCACCCGCCTGAAAACCGGCCGTCATCCGGTCCAGGTCATAAAACCCGGTCGGCACGCCGGTCACATCATTGGGGTTGTCGGCCATCTCCTGAACCCGATCCAGCAGATCCACCACCAAGGTATCCATGGCCTGGAAACCCTGCTTCGTGCGGGCGCCCTCTTCACCGATGTTGAAGATTTTTTGCTCGGCCTCGTCCAGAATGGCAGCTACGGGCCGGCCTTTGGGATTGAAGGCGTTGGTGGATATTTCGTCACTGGCGCTCACCAGCTTGCGCAGGACCGAGCGTTCACGAACGATCTCCGCGTAGCGCCGGATATTGCCGGCGCTGGGCACATACTGGGCCAGTGAGTTGAGGTAGCTCAAGCCGCCGATTTCCTCGGCCTTGCCCTGACTTTGCAGTTGCTCAAACACCGTGATCACGTCGGCCGGCTTGGAGGCGTTGATCAGGGCACCGATGGCGCTGAACACCATGCGGTGTTCGTAACGGTAAAAGTCACCCTCCGCCAGCAAGTCACCCACACGGTCCCAGGCGCCGTTATCCAGCAACAGCCCGCCCAACACACTGGACTCTGCCTCGATGGAGTGCGGTGGTATGCGCAATTGCGCCACTTGCCGGTCTTGACCGTAGTCGTCACCCACAGCAGAAAGTACAGCAGACATTAAATTTCCTTTGAGCGTTCGATGCTACGCCAGCGCTGGTCCGGCGTCGAGTGAAATGCTGGGCACAAGTCTCTTATAAGCTGTGCACAAACTGTGGAAATCGCGGGACAAGCAGCGCCACCAATACAAAAGCCGCCGGGGCTTTGCAACCCCGACGGCTTCTAGCGGAACGCAGCTGTTTAAGCTGTTTCGCCGTATACCGAAACCGTGATATCCACAACCACGTCGGTGTGCAATGCCACGCTGACGGTGCTGTCGCCAACGACCTTGATCGGGCCATTCGGCATGCGAATTTGCGCCTTGGCCACTTTGTAGCCGTTCTTGGTCAGCTCTTCAGCGATGTCGGCGTTGGTCACAGAACCAAACAGACGACCATCCACACCGGCCTTTTGGGTCAGCTTGCAGGTGGTGCCCGCCAGCTTTTCACCCACAGCCTGCTGTTCAGCCAACTTGGCTGCAGCGGCTTTTTCGAGTTCAGCGCGCTTGGCTTCGAACTCCTGCTTTGCCGATGCCGTGGCGCGACGGGCGCGGCCAGAGGGAATCAGAAAGTTGCGGGCATAACCGTCTTTAACGCGAACGACTTCACCGAGATTGCCAAGGTTCACGACCTTGTCGAGCAGAATAATTTGCATGGTCGTTTTCCTTAGATCTTGTGCTGATCGCTGTACGGCAGCATCGCGAGAAAACGCGCGCGCTTGATAGCGGTGTTGAGCTGGCGCGGGAAAATGGCACGGGTGCCAGTCAGGCGAGCGGGGATGATCTTGCCGTTTTCGGCAATGAAATCGCGCAGCGTGTCGATGTCTTTGTAATCGATCTCTTCAACGCCAGTCACGGTAAAGCGGCAAAAGCGCTTGCGCTTGAACAGCAGATTCTGGGCTGGGCGCTTGGGGCGCTTGTCTTTGTTATTGAAACGTTTTGGTCCGGCCATGATGGACTCCTTAAATTTTTACGAATTCGTTAATCTTGCTGAAATTCTTGAATGTGAAACACGACGTGTTTGCCATTGCGGGGGGTCGCCAGAAAACCGTTGAACTTCCAGGCACTGCCGATGGCTTGCTTTGCAAGCCGCTCAGCCATTGCACCAAAAGCCACTGCTTTAATTGCTGCCTTGACCTGTCTTGTCTGCCCTGCTTCCTGAAGGTCTGACTCATGTTCGAGTCTCATGTTCAGTGCAGGCAATCCGGCTGGCGTGTAACGCAAGACATCAATCTCGGCGATACAGGCAGTCAGAACAAGCTGGTTGACAACGTGGTTCACGCTCCTCGCTGGCAAAAATGCCGTCAGGCCTGGTACTCAGCCTGTTGGGCCTTGCGGGCGTCTTCACGTTCGACTGTTTTCATCATCGAAGAAGGACCGGTGTCAGCCTTCTTCTTCAAAACTGTCAGGTGACGCAGCACGGCATCATTGAACTTGAACGCGTGTTCCAGTTCCGCCATCACAGCCTGATCGGCTTCGATGTTGACGCACAGATAGTGGGCTTTGGCGAGCTTGTTGATCATATAGATCAGCTGACGACGGCCCCAGTCTTCGACACGGTGCACTTTACCGCCGCCGGCCGTGATCATGCCCTTGTAACGTTCCAGCATGGCGGGAACCTGCTCGCTCTGATCCGGGTGGATCATGAGAATGATTTCGTAATGACGCATTGATACTCCTTATGGATGGCCCGAAGTTGGGCAGAAAAAGCCACCCTCAGCGTCTAATTGAGGTGTGGCAAGGCGAAGCCCAACATTATATGCCATGCATCGGTCGCATGCCTGAATCAGTTTTCCGAGACAACTTGCGGGCGGGACAGGAGACTGAACAGCACGATCACCGCCAGCCCCCCAAAGACGCCGAAGACACCGGCAGAAACAGGCTGTATGCCAAACCACAACCCCGTGCCACCCAGACCGAAGGCAGACCGGACAGGTACGGCATTGATCACCAGGTAGTAGATCGTCAATCCGAGGCCCGCGATCATGCCCGCGACGGCCGCCCTGTCGGTCGTCCTGGACCAGAATATCCCCAGCACCATCGCCGGCACAAATGCCGCCCCGGCCAGAGAAAACGAGGCTGATACCAGATAGAGGATGTCGGCTGGGCGTTGAGCAGCCACGTAGGCGGCGGCCAGGGCCACCACCAGCAACGCGAACTTCGACAACATCACCCTTCGAACCGCGCCAGCCTGGTCACTCTCGCCCCTGAAGAAGAAGTCATGCGCCAGCGCATTGCCAATCGTCAACAGCAGGCCATCCGCCGTGGAGAGGGCAGCAGCGAGTCCACCAGCGGCCACAAGACCGGAGACGACGTACGGCATGCCGCCGAGCTCAGGTGTCGCCAGCATCACGATGTCGGCCCCCAGCCTGAGTTCCGAGAACTGGAGGATGTGGTCCCCGTTCACGTCACTGACCGAGATCAATGTTGAATCCACCTTCGCCCACTGGGCAATCCATGCAGGCAGGGAGTCGAAATTCTGCCCCACCAGTTGACTCATGATCTCAAATTTGACAAGGACAGCCAAGGCAGGGGCCGACAAGTACAGCAGCGCGATGAAAAACAGCGACCAGGCCACCGACGTGCGCGCCTCAGCCACCGAGCGAGTCGTGTAGAAACGGGTCAGCAAATGGGGTAAGCCGGCCGTACCCACCATCAGGCAAAACATCAGGGCCAGAAAGTTGCGTCGCGACAAGTCAAACGCCTGTTGCTCATCCACGTTCCCTTTGGGGTCGCCGGCGAAGGGCTTGGTGTGGGGCGGCATGCCAGCCAGGGGTTTCGCCCGATCCAGGTTGTCCTGCATGGCGCGTGTCCAGCGCTCGCGGGCAGACACCCCGTCTTTGGGCAGTGCCACAAGCTCACGTCTGGCAGCGACAATGACCGACTCATCAGCCCGTTGATTGTTCAACGAACGAATTCTCTCCCTCAGCGCGCTGCGCTCACTCTCCAGTGATGCATCCACGTTGCGCAACTTCAACTCATAGTCCCGAGCACGCCGGGCATACTCATTGACCACCTGCAACTCCGCGGGCGAATTGGAGAGTCGCTGCTCCAGTTCACTGATTTTCTGCAATTGCTGACCGTAAACAAACGGCGCCAGGGGGTTGCCCAGCTGCTTGTACGCCAGCCATGAAACCGGAATCAGGAAAGCCAGAATCAAGACGACATACTGCGTCACCTGCGTCCAGGTCACGGCCCGCATGCCCCCCAGAAATGAACACACCAGAACACCACCGAGGCCCAGCAGAATGCCGACTTCAAATTGGACGCCTGTCAGACGTGAAGTGATCAACCCGACACCGTAGATCTGCGCTACTACATAGGTAAAGGAACACAGTACCGCTGCAAATGCCGCAATCAACCGTGGCCAGCGACTGCCGAAACGCAGGCCAAAATAGTCAGGAATGGTGTAGAGGCCCAGCCTCCTCAGATAGGGCGCCACCAGCAGCGCAACCAGACAGAAACCACCCGTCCAACCCAAAACATAAACCAGCCCGCCGGGCTGCGACTCACTGCCGGAAAAGCCCTGAAGGTATAGCCCGCCAGCCATGCTGATGAATGATGCCGCACTCATCCAGTCTGCGGCGGTCGCCATGCCGTTGTAGACGGCCGGGATGCTGCGTCCGGCAACGTAGTATTCCGAAGCATCCGAAGTGCGGCCATAAATGCCGATCACGGCGTACAAGACGAGCGTGGCGAACAGGAATATGCCGCCCACCCATGTCTTTTTAAGACCCCACCTCTCAGCCAGCGCCAGCGCCAGCAGAAACAGCAGCAAGGCCACGACGTAAACGGCAAATCTGCGATTCAATCGATGCTTGTAGGCGATATACGCAGCATCAACGGTGGAGACTTCGCCGTCCCGCCTGTTGGCAACCCAGGCAAACACGGCGACGATGGCAATAAAAACGAATACGCTACCTTGCGCCGCAAACCAGTAGCCCACCGGCCAGCTGCCGACAATCATCTGCAGGTCATGCGCGAAGAAAACGATGCCAAACGATGCTGCAAACCAAATTGCCAGAAGCCAGCCGTGCAAGCGAAGACCGCCTGAAATCGGCCTGAATTCTTCCCCCCCCACACCCACCGCTGGATTCAACATCGCTGGATCATGACAGCCTGTGGCGCCACAGGCCATAGGTGTTTTCTATTGTTTGGCCAGCCTCTGCCAGGTGGCAACCACAGAATCCGGATTCAGGGAAATCGATGAAATCCCTTCCTTTGCCAGCCACTCGGCGAAATCAGGGTGATCACTGGGACCCTGGCCACATATGCCGATGTATTTGCCCTGCGCCTTGCAGGCACTGATGGCCTGACTGATCAGCGCTGTGACGGCAGGGTCGCGCTCGTCAAAGTCGGCTGCCAGCAATTCCAGGCCGGAATCCCGGTCCAGCCCCAGGGTCAGCTGGGTCAGATCGTTGGAGCCAATCGAGAAGCCATCAAAGTACTGCAAGAACTCATTCGCCAGGATGGCGTTGCTGGGAATCTCGCACATCATGATGATCTTCAGACCGTTTTCACCGCGTTTCAGCCCATGAGCGGCCAGCAGTTCAGTCACTTTCTTGGCTTGCCCCAGCGTTCGCACAAAAGGCACCATCACCTGGACGTTGCTCAGTCCCATGTCCTCGCGCACACGTTTCAGCGCCTCGCACTCCATGGCGAAGGCCTCGCCAAAATCGGCACTGACGTATCGCGCGGCACCCCGGAAACCGAGCATCGGGTTCTCTTCCTCCGGCTCGTAACGGCTGCCGCCAATGAGTTTGCGGTATTCGTTGCTCTTGAAATCCGACAGACGCACGATGACGGGCTTGGGCCAGAAGGCCGCACCAATCGTGGCGACGCCCTCGGCCACCCGATCGACGTAGAACGCGCGCGGCGACGCATGGCCACGCGCGACCGATTCGACCGCTTTTTTCAGATCGGCATCGATATTGGGATAGTCGAGAATCGCCTTCGGATGCACGCCAATGTTGTTGTTGATGATGAACTCAAGGCGCGCCAAACCGACACCTTCATTGGGCAGTTGGCAGAAGTCAAACGCCAGCTGCGGATTGCCGACATTCATCATGATCTTGACGGCAATCTCGGGCATCTCGCCGCGCTGGACTTCGGTGACTTCGGTTTCCAGCAAACCGTCGTAGATAAAGCCGGTGTCACCCTCGGCACAACTGACTGTCACCAGCATGCCGTCCTTCAACACCTCGCTCGCATCGCCACAACCCACCACAGCCGGGATACCCAGTTCGCGCGCGATGATGGCGGCATGGCAGGTGCGCCCGCCACGGTTAGTGACAATGGCGGATGCCCGCTTCATCACCGGCTCCCAGTTGGGGTCGGTCATGTCGGTCACCAAAATGTCGCCGGGCTGCACCTTGTCCATCTCGCTGAGGTTGTGCACGATGCGAACCGGCCCGGTACCGATCTTCTGACCGATGGCCCGGCCTTCAACAATCACGGCACTCTTGCCCTTGAGCTTGTAACGGTATTCCGCCTTGCCCGCGGCCTGGCTCTTCACGGTTTCTGGACGGGCCTGCAGAATATAGAGTTCGCCGTCCAGGCCGTCCTTACCCCATTCAATGTCCATGGCCCTGCCATAGTGCGCCTCGATCACCATCGCATAGGCGGCCAATTTTTCGACATCGGCGTCGGTCAGGGAATAACGGTTGCGCAACTCGGTGGGCACGTCGGTGGTTTTGACCAGCTTGCCGCTGACGGCCTTCTCCTGCGGCGTTGTGAACTGCATCTGAATCAGCTTGGAGCCCAGACTGCGACGGATCACGGCACGCTTGCCGGCCTTGAGCATCGGCTTGTGCACGTAGAACTCGTCGGGATTCACCGCGCCCTGCACCACGGTCTCACCCAGTCCGTAGCTGGAGGTGATGAACACCACATCCTGAAAACCGGACTCGGTGTCGATGGTGAACATGACGCCGGCTGCCCCCAGGTCCGAGCGCACCATGCGCTGAATACCTGCGCTCAGGGCCACATGCTCGTGCGCAAAGCCTTTGTGCACGCGGTAGCTGATGGCGCGGTCGTTGTACAAGGAGGCAAACACTTCCTTGATTTTGTGAAGAATTTCGTCGATCCCGATCACGTTCAAAAAGGTTTCCTGCTGGCCTGCGAATGAGGCATCTGGCAGATCCTCTGCCGTGGCGGACGAGCGCACCGCAAATGAGACCTCCGGATTGCCCGAGCTCAGGGTGATGAATGCGGCACGAATAGCCTGCTCCAGATCGGCGGGAAAGGGCTGGGCCTCGACCATGGCGCGAATCTCGGCGCCAACCTGCGCCAGCGCCCTCACGTCTTCGGTGTCCAGGGCGCTCAGGCGGGCATTGATCCGGCCGCTCAAGTCCTCATAGGCCAGGAAATCGCGGAAAGCGTGTGCCGTCGTTGCGAAACCGGTGGGCACTTTGACCCCCGACGGCAAATTGGAAATCATTTCGCCGAGGCTGGCGTTTTTTCCGCCAACCGCCTCGACATCGGTCATTCTCAGGTTTTCAAACGGCACGACCAACGCGGTCGGATTGAAAAGTGCAGACATGGGACATAGCTCCAGAAGTTAAAAGCGGATCGAAGCACGACGCCAAGCGTTCTGGTGGCGCTGGTTATGCCCGTGCGCGCAGCCTGACTTTGTTGTTTTTGTTCTGGTCGGCCAGTGCGGCACACGGAAGAATTCGGTTAGATTGTCGCCATTGTAGGTCGCGAACCGGCTGACAATGCAGATCGTCCTTGCAGAATGCTGAAAGCCAACCGAGCCCTTACCCATCCCCCCATCATGTCCAACCGAACTGTATTTTTTATTTCCGATGGCACCGGCATCACCGCGGAAACCTTTGGAAATGCCATCCTGGCCCAGTTTGAAACCAAAGCGCGCCACGTGCGCCTGCCCTTCATTGACTCCGTGGACAAGGCCCACCAGGCCGTGCGCCAGATCAATCATGCAGGAATCGTGGACGGAAAGAGACCGATTGTGTTTACCACGCTGGTCAATATGGAGGTGCTCAAGGTCATCACCGACGGCTGCCAGGGCATGCTGCTGGACATGTTCGGCACCTTCGTGCATCCGCTTGAGACCGAGCTCCAGATCAAGTCCCACCATCGCGTTGGCCGCTTCAGCGACGCCAGCAAGAGCAAGGAATACCAGTCGCGCATTGAAGCCATCAACTTCTCGTTGGCCCATGACGATGGACAGTCCCACCGCGACCTGGAGCATTCCGATGTCATTCTGGTGGGTGTCAGCCGCAGCGGAAAGACGCCGACCTCGCTCTACCTGGCGATGCAATACGGGCTCAAGGCCTCCAACTACCCGCTGATTCCTGAGGACTTTGAACGCCGGCATTTGCCGCCAGCGCTGAAAGCGCACCAGCACAAACTGTTTGGCCTGACGATCCAGCCCGAACGCCTGAGCGAGATTCGCAACGAGCGCCGACCCAACTCGGTCTACGCGTCACTGGAAAACTGCCGAATGGAAGTGAATGAGGCCGAGGCCATGATGCGACGCGCCGGTATCCGCTGGCTGTCAACCACGACCAAATCGATCGAAGAGATCGCGACCACCATCCTGCAGGAAATCAGGCCGGAGCGGCTCGCTTATTGATCTGGATCCCGCGGCTCGCAGTCGAGCGGAGGATCTTATTGAGAATCATTGCTATTTGCATGGATTTTGCGTATACTGGCATTGGGCAGCCAGGATGATGGTCAATCATTACCGCAAGTCCGCGCCCCAATTCACACCACAACGCCCATGCTACCCAGGCCACTGAAGACGATCGCAACGCCCACAGTCTGCAATTCCGTCGATCAGATGGCGCCCCGCAGCAGCGCAACCGTCCTCGGCCTGGTTGAGCCAGCGGGTGCGGGCGGTGAATCGGGTGTCGTGCGCCGCTTGGCTGAGCTGGGTTTTTTGCCCGGTGAAATAGTCACCGTCCTGCGACGTGGACCAGGCGGGCGGGAACCCATCGCGGTGCAAATTGGAGAGACGGTTTTTGCACTCCGAAGCCTTGAAGCCTCCTGCATCCAGGTCCAGAGTTGCGTTGTGGCGGGACAGCCATGAACCCAATGACGCCCATGGCTGCGCGCCAGTCCTACGTTGCGTTGGTGGGCAATCCCAACTGCGGCAAGACTGCGCTGTTCAACCTGCTCACCGGGGCACGCCAGAAGGTCGCCAACTACGCCGGAGTCACGGTGGAACGCAAGCAAGGCCATGCCCAGCTGGCCGACGGAGGTACCATCTCCATCGTCGATTTGCCGGGCACCTACAGCTTGAACCCCACGACCGCCGACGAGTCGGTGACGCATGATGTGCTGATGGGGCTTCGTTCTGGAGAAACACCGCCCGACGCCATCGTGGCCGTGGTGGATGCCACCAATTTGCGCATGAACCTGCGACTGGTGCTGCAACTGCGCGCGCTGGGCCAGCCCATGGTGGTAGCCCTGAACATGATGGATGTGGCGCGAGCGCACGGTCTGCAAATCGACGTGACGAAGCTCAGCGCCGAACTCGGTCTGCCGGTGGTGGAGACCGTCGCCATCGACAACAGCCTGCTCGGCAAGGGCATGGCGCGCTGGACAGGTCACGCTGTAGAAAATGGCCGCGAAGCCCTGCTGGCAGCAGCCCAGCAGGCCCTGGCAACCCAGACTCGGAAAATTGAGCGCCCCGATCCCTCCCACCAGGTGCCGCTTGACCAGCTGCTGCTGCAACAGCAGGTCAACCGTATCCTCGCCGTGACGGTCCCCAAAGCGCCCCGCATCAAGCGCTTCAACGACCGCATCGATGCCGTGGTGATGCACCCGGTCTGGGGACTGGTGCTGCTGTCAGCTCTGTTGATGATGATTTTTCAGGCGGTGTTTTCATGGGCCAACGTGCCGATGGACGCCATCAAGGAGGTCGTGGCCGCAATCGGCGACTTCATCCGGACAAACATGCCGGAAGGGATGCTGCGAAGCCTGCTGGTAGACGGCGTGGTGGCGGGCCTGGGCGGGGTGGTGGTGTTCTTGCCGCAAATCCTGATCTTGTTCTTCTTCATCCTGCTGCTCGAGGATTCGGGTTATCTGCCGCGTGCTGCCTTTTTGCTGGACAACGTGATGGGCAAGGTGGGCCTGTCGGGTCGCGCCTTCATTCCTCTCTTGTCCAGCTTTGCCTGCGCCATTCCGGGCATCATGGCCACCCGCACCATCCCGAACTGGCGGGACCGACTGGCCACCATCATGATTGCGCCGTTGATGACCTGTTCGGCCCGGCTGCCTCTCTACGCCTTGTTGATCGGGGCCTTCATTCCAGCACGTGATGTCGGAATGTTCAATCTGCAGGGCCTGACCCTGTTTGGCCTGTACGCTGCCGGCATTCTGTCAGCCATGGCGGTGGCCTGGATCTTCAAGCGCACCTGGATGAAAAGCAGCTACCAGCCGCTGATGCTCGAATTGCCCCCCTATCGCACGCCCAATTTGCGCAACTTGCTGCTGGGGCTGTGGCAACGGGCCGCCATCTTTTTGCAGCGGGTCGGCACCATCATTTTTGCCGTGATGGTATTGCTGTGGTTCCTGTCCAGCTTCCCCGGCCCGCCGCCGGGGGCCACTGGGGCCGCCATTCAATACAGCTTTGCCGGCATGCTGGGCCACGCGCTGGAATATGTTTTCGCCCCGATTGGGTTCAACTGGCAGATTTCTCTCGCGCTGGTGCCGGGCATGGCGGCACGCGAAGTTGCCGTGGGCGCCTTGGCGACCGTTTACTCCTTGTCGTCCACGGGCGAGGAAACGGCCCAGGCACTCGGGCCCATCATTGCCCAGGGCTGGTCCATGGCCACGGCCTATTCGCTGCTGGCCTGGTACGTGTTTGCGCCGCAATGCATCTCCACGCTGGTCGTGGTCAGACGCGAAACCAACTCCTGGCGCTACCCGGCCTTGATGGCGGCCTACCTGTTTGCCCTGGCCTACCTGGCATCGTTCATCACGTTTCGCCTTGTGACGGCACTCACGCACAATTGACCACCATGAACGCGCACTTCCTGTTTGACGTTTTCCAGTTTCTGGTGGTTGCTGCACTGGTCGTGGGTTGCGGCGTGTACTGTCTGCTCACGCTCGCCCCCGACATTGTCAAACGACCGTTGAGACAGCTGTTGCTGCGCTTCCCGCTCCCGGCCTTTGTCACAGCAAGGCTGCGGCAACCCACAGCCACCGGCGCTTGTGGTTCGAGTTGCGGCGGCGCCTGCCCCTCCACTGCCGCCACCCCACAAGCAGTGAAGTGGCATCCCCGGAAGCCCTGACGGCCAGGGATCACAGCACGACCCAATGGTTGTCAACGGCCATGGCGTCGGGCCATTTCAGAAAACCTGGCGCAATCGCCGGATGCCAGCGCCCTACCCCTCGGGATGCACCCAGCAGAACACCCTGCGGCTGCTTCGCCGGTCCCCAAGGCGCCAGCGCCCCCACCTCCTGCAAGTTCGCCACCACCACCAGATCAGCAGGCGCTTCTGGAGACCACTGCAGAGCCATGTTGGTGCGTTGGCAACTCAACACAAACCCGCCCTGCGGCCCGGCGGCAATATCCCCGGCATAGCCACCGCCTGCGGGCAGCATCGTTGGTGTCAGCAGCTTGTCACCGTCCCACACCGCCAGCACCGGGGAACTTCTGCGCAGCATCAGGTCGTCATGTTCGTTTTGCAGAGCGATGCCCAGCAGGGGCCTGTGGTTCCCTGACTCACCGGCATCAGGTTGCGGATGACTCCAGGCCAGATGCCGCATCCCCAGCCGCTGGTCTTTCAAACGCCATTGACCCAGTCGCTCACCAGTGACAGGATCCAGTCGGACCAGCGACGAATCCATCAAGTGCAGATCACGTTTCTTGTCCGCTTCGGCTCGAAGGATGCCGCCGTTGGCCACCATCAGCGCGCCAGTCGCATCCACCAGCAACTGGTGTGGCTCCACACCGTGCGTGCGCCACTGCGCGACCTTGCGCAGGCTGCGCCGCTCGCGCACACCGACCCAGCCCTGACCAGACAGGGGGTTGGTCTCGGCGGTGTAAAGCCACTCGCCGTCGGGACTGGCGCAGACATGACCGTCCAGTGTGCGCCCCTCGGCCTCGCTGTCCATTCGGTGCCATTGCACAACCTGACCCTGCGCATCGCAGCGCAGCAGCCACTGCCCCGGACGGCTGGCCACGGCGACAAAGCCACCGCCCGGCTCGGCCAAAAGGCCGTGGGCCCGGGTCGGCACCGGCACTGCGGACCTCACTTCAACAAGCCCGGCAGACCAATCGATCTGCAACAGGCCGACGAAATTACCCGGCACGCCGGCGCGGCTGCGCCAGGCAGCGGCCAGTGTGAGTGACTGAGGTGGCGCTGCGGGAATAGCCACTGGCTCATCCGGCGAGGCCTGTGATTTGGCAGGGGTCGACAACTGCGCTGCAGCAACGCCAGGCATCAGGGATGCAGCAAACGCCACCGAGGCGCCTTCCAGGAAACAACGTTTTTTCATCATGCAAGTTAAAAAATTAAAACACGATTGTAACTAATAACGATTCGCATTTATAATTAATCTGCATCACCAATTAAGCCAGCCACACCGCGCACTCGTTTGGCGTTTGCGGATTCAGCCAGCCAGCCACTCCCTGAACCTGACCACTACCATGTCCAAACGCTCAAAAATACAGCAAAAAAAGGCTCTAGCCCACGTGTCTATTGCACAGCCAGCTATTAAACTAATAGCAAAATCATCTCCCCTGCTTCCCTTGGGGGCCATGTTGCTGGCGGGCTCGATGAACGCCATGGCACAGCAAACCACCGCCGACCCGGACAAGACCCTCAAACCCGTCGTGGTCAAGGAAAAAGCCGAAGCACCCGAGGGCAAGGATGCCCTGCGCGCGACCACCACCACGATTGGCAAGGGCAAACAGCAACTGCGCGACATTCCCCAGTCGGTGACCGTTGTGACTGAAAAGCTGATTGACGACCGCAACCTGGACACCGTCAAAGAGGCGTTGAAGAACACCAGCGGCATCTCCTTCCTGGCGGCAGAAGGCGGCGAGGAAGACATTCGGCTGCGCGGCTTCTCCCTGCAAGCCACGGGCGACGTCTTCATTGACGGCATGCGCGATCCGGCGTTTTACGAGCGCGACACCTTCAACCTGGATCGGCTGGAAGTACTGCGCGGCTCCGCCTCGATGCTGTTTGGCCGCGGCTCCACCGGCGGCGCGGTGAATCAGGTCAGCAAACAGCCCCGCACCATGGACGAAAACGAAATCTCGATCACGGCGGGCAGTCACAACTACCTCCGCGCCACGGGTGACTTCAACATCCAGACAGGCGAAAACGCCGCGCTGCGCATCAACGCGATGGCAACCAGGGCCGACAACAATGGCGCTGGCAGCAGCCTGGACAAAAAAGGCATCGCCGCCACCTACCGCTTTGGCATTGGAACAAGGGACGAGTTCTCTGTAGGCCTTTACGACCTGCAAAACAACAACGGCATGAACTACGGCATGCCGTGGATCCGGCCCACCGCCGCATCCCCGGTATCAGACACAACGCTCATCGACAAACTCGATCCCAGCGCCTACTTTGGCATGGCCAGCGACTACAACGGCGGCAGCGCCCAGCACGTCACCGCCAGCCATACCCACCGCTTTCAGGATGACAGCGAACTGAAAACGTCCGTCCGTAAAGGAAGCTATGAGCGCGACCAGCGCGCTGGCACGGTGCGTCTGGCCAGCGGCACCAACCTGGCCAACTTCTCCGGCGCCACAGTGTTGAATCGCGGCACCCAATTGAAGATCCAGGACATGGACACGCTGTATCTGCAAAGCGACTACAGCGCCAAGTTCAAGGCACTGGGCCTGCAGCACGAACTGCTGGCCGGTGCAGACTTTGCCGATGAAAAGCGCCAGGTGTACGCGGCCCGCACCGCAGCCCAAGGCGGCGTCAACCTGACCAAGCCCAGCACGACCGCGGGCACGCCGGATGACGGCGCGTCCATCAATGAATCGTCCCGCGTGCTGCGCCAGACCAATCAGTTCGACTCCACCGGCTACGGCCTGTACGTGCAAGACCTGGTGCAGGTGGCGCCGCACTGGAAACTGCTGGCAGGCCTGCGCTATGACAACCTGACGGGCGACTACAGCACTTTCGCCATTCCCAACAACGCGGCGGGCCCCGTCACCACCACCAGCTATTTGATGAAGGTGTCCGAGATCAGCAAACGGGTGGGCGTGCTGTACCAGCCCAATGAGTTGCAGTCCTACCATTTCTCGGCTGCCACCTCCTTCAACACCTCGGGTGAAGCGTATTCACTCAGCGCCAACAACCAGGATATTCCACCAGAGCAAAGCATCAACCTGGAGCTGGGCGCCAAGCTCGATTCGGCCGACAAACGCTTCACCACCCGTCTGGCGCTGTTCCGCTCGACCAAGCTGCATGAACGCAACACCGACCCGCTGGTCAATCTGGTGACTCTCTCGGGCAAGCGCCATGTGGCAGGCTTTGAAGTGGATGTGGCGGGCAAGCTCACACCGCAATGGGAGATCTATGGCTCCTACATGTGGATACCCGAGGCCAACATCGACATTGGCGTGGCCGGCTCGGAGGGCCAGGGCACGCGCCCCTCGCTCACCCCGGAGCACAGCGGCACGGTGTGGAATACCTACCAGCTCACCTCGCAGTGGCGCGTAGGCCTGGGTGTGAACTTCCGCGGTGAGCAGACACCGATTCGCAACCCCGGCTGGACGGTAGACAGCTACGTGACCGCCGACCTGATGGCGGAGTACAGGATCAATGACCGGTTCACGCTCAAAGGCAATGTGAGCAACATCACCAACAAGCTGTACGCGGATGCGCTCTACACCGGCCACTACATTCCGGGGGCTGGCCGTACCGTGCAACTGACCCTCAACGCCAAGTTCTAAACCCTTCAAGCCAACGCCATGCTGCTCCACATTCCCGACATCCTGACTGCTGATGAAGTGCGCCACGCCCAGAACCTCCTGGCCAGCGCACCCCGGGGCGATGGACGGCCGGGCGCGGGCGTGCAGGCGGCCCAGGTCAAGAACAACGAGCAGCTGCCGCATGATTGCGACGCTGCCCGTGACATACGCGCCATGGTCCTGCGGGGGCTGGACGCCAATCCGCTCTTCTTTTCGGCGGCCTTGCCCAAACGGGTGTTTCCGCCGCGACTGAACCGCTACGGCGGAGACAGCAATTACTACGGCAACCATATTGATGGCTCCGTGCGGTACTTGCCAGGTACCGGCCAGCGCGTTCGCACCGATGTGTCGTGCACGGTGTTTCTGTCCGACCCAACCGACTACGAGGGTGGCGAACTGTGTATTTCAGACACTTACGGCGAACAAGCCGTCAAGTTGCCGGCCGGTCACATGGTGCTGTACCCCGGCACCAGCCTGCACCAGGTCAAACCCGTGACGCGCGGCCACCGCCTGGCCTGCTTTTTCTGGATTGAGAGCATGGTGCGCAGCGACGAGCAGCGTCGCCTGCTGTATGAACTGGACATGAACCTGCTGCGCCTGCGTGAGCGCCATGGTGAAACCGCCGAGACCACCGGGCTGACCGGCACCTATCACAACCTGCTGCGCATGTGGGCCGACACCTGACAATGCATTGCCGACCTGCGCGCACAGCCAGCAGAAGCGACACAAAATCAAACCCAATTGTTGCAAATGCGATTCATTCTCATTTATAATAAATACCATTCACAATCAATCGATGCATATGGAATTCGTCGCAACACTTGGCGCCAGCCTGGCCTTGGTCATTTGCTCGGCGTGCTGGATTTTTCGCAAGTAGCCACGTCCTGATGCGAGGCTGTAAGCTTCTAAACTATGGTTTTATCTGAACGCCCCCACAATTTTCCCGGCATGAACCGAAACGTCATCATCGCCCTCAGCGTGGTCGTTTTTCACATCGCCGCGTTATGGGCTCTGCAAACGGGTTTGCTGCGCCGCGCCGTCGAACTGGTAGTGCCGGCAGAAATCCTGAGCGAGTTCATTGAGCCCCCCGCGCCCAAAGTCGCGCCCCCACCGCCGGCGCCCCCGGTAGCCGTCAGACAGCCAGTCGCCAAAGCGCCGGTTCCGGTCCGGACCGTTGCCCCCCAGCCCATCGCCATTGCCGACCCGACGCCCTCACCCAATGCGCCGGCCGGCGTCACGGCACCGCAGCCGAGCCTCCCCGCAATTGCCACGCCCGTCGCCGCGGCGCCGCCCGCGCCTGCCCGGGTGGAGTTGCCATCAAGCGACGCCGACTACCTGCAAAACCCCAAGCCACCCTACCCGGCCTTGAGCAAACGGCTGGGCGAACAGGGCAAGGTCGTGGTGCGTGTGCTGATCGGCGTGGACGGCACGGCGCAAAAAGCAGAAATCCAACAGTCCAGCGGTTTTGACCGGCTGGATCAATCCGCGCTGGCCACGGTGATGCGCTGGCGTTACGTGCCGGGCAAGCGCGCGGGCATACCTGAAGCGATGTGGTTCAACGTGCCCATCAGCTTCGTTCTTGAATAGTTCATTTATCTTTTCTCTGGAGTTCTTTATGGAATCACAACTCGGCCTGGTCAATGTCTGGACCCAGGGTGACTGGGTCACGAAAACCGTGGCTTTGGTATTGCTCACCATGTCGCTGGCTTCCTGGATGGTCATCGTCCTCAAGGCCCTGGACATCCTGAAATACAAAAAACTCGCCGGACGGGCCGAGGACTTCTGGCACAGCGAAGACTTTGCCGCTGGCCTGGCCCGACTCGGAGGCGACGACAGCAGCCCGTTTCGTCAGCTGGCGCTGGCCGGGCGTGAGGCCACGGCCCATCACCGCAATACCAAGGTGCAGCTGCACGACACCCTGGACGCCAGCGACTGGATCACGCGCAGTCTGCGCAACTCGATCGACGACAGCACGGCGCGCCTGCAGTCGGGCCTGGCCGTATTGGCGTCGGTCGGCTCAACCGCCCCGTTCGTGGGCTTGTTCGGTACGGTCTGGGGCATTTATCACGCGCTGCTGGGCATTGGCGCAGCAGGACAAGCGACCATCGACAAGGTGGCCGGCCCCATTGGCGAGGCGCTCATCATGACCGCCCTGGGCCTGGCCGTGGCGATTCCGGCCGTCCTGGGCTACAACGCGCTGGTGCGGGGCAATAAATCCATCCTGACCAAACTCAACCGCTTCGCCCACGATCTGCACGCCTACTTTGTCACCGGTGCCCGCGTCGGCAGCGGTGACGGCAAAGTCGTGCCGATGAAGAAGGCTTAAGGGGACCATCATGGCTTTCGGAACACAGGACGAACCCGATGAGGTGATGAACGAGATCAACATGACGCCCCTGGTGGATGTCATGCTGGTGCTGCTCATCATCTTCATCATCACCGTGCCGGTCATGAAGCACGCGGTCAACGTGGACTTGCCGCGCGCCACCAATCAGGCGCAGGAGGTCAAGCCGCAGACCATCCGCCTCAGTGTGGACGCGCAAGGCAGCTACTACTGGAACGAGGCGCGCGTGGACGACGCCAGCCTGCCCGCCCTGCTGGAGGCCGAAGCGGCGAAGAACCCGCAACCCGATCTGCACATCCGGGGCGACAAGGACGTGCGCTACGAGCGCGTGGCACAAGCCATGGCGGCTGCGCAGCGCGCCGGCATCAAAAAGATCGGCTTCATCACCGAACCGAAGAACTGATTTCAGGCCTGATGATGCAATCCCGCGCCCCGGCTCCAGAACCCGCCTCCCATCTGGCTGGCACCCCAGCCGGCCAGTCTCCCGCAGCACGGCCCGTCGCCGTTCACAGTACCGACCTGTTCAAGGGCCAGAAGTCTGTCGCGATTGAGCACAACGGTTGCGTCTACCGGCTGCAGACAACCAAGCTGGGCAAGCTGATTTTGACGAAATAGGGCCTGAGCCCTCGTCCAATATTGGTATATTGCTATCTTATTTATAGCAATTTACTTATCACCCTCTCGATGCTTGCGGCACAGTCCGCAAGCCCTTGTCGCTTACCGGGATTGGGTTCTGACTGGCCTGAACGATCTGTCGGAAGAACCACAAGACCTCCCGATTTCCGAAACCGAGAAAGCAACAGGCCAGTTCAATAGCTTTTTCCTATAAATAGTTTTAATTTATTGAACGACCATTTGCATAGTCACTCGCTATAATTTGTGCAACGCAGCAATCAAACGCTTCACGTTATTTTTTCTTCAACCTCAAAGGAGTTTTCTCATGTCCCTTATCAACACCGAAGTCGTACCTTTCAAGAACGAAGCCTTCCACAACGGCAAGTTCGTGACCGTGACCAACGAAACCCTCAAAGGCAAGTGGAATGTGTTCATTTTCATGCCCGCCGCGTTCACCTTCAACTGCCCGACCGAAGTGGAAGACGCTGCTGACAACTACGCCGAGTTCCAGAAAGCCGGTGCCGAGGTCTACATCGTGACGACCGACACCCACTTCTCGCACAAGGTGTGGCACGAGACTTCCCCCGCTGTGGGCAAGGCCAGGTTCCCGCTGATCGGTGACCCCACCCACAAGCTGACCCGCGCGTTTGACGTGCACATCGAAGAAGAAGGCCTGGCGCTGCGCGGTACCTTCATCATCAACCCCGATGGCGTGATCAAGACCATGGAAGTCCATTCCAACGAAATCGCCCGCGACGTCAAGGAAACCCTGCGCAAGCTCAAGGCTGCCCAGTACACCGCCGCCCACCCCGGCGAGGTGTGCCCGGCCAAGTGGAACGAAGGCGCCAAGACGCTGACGCCCTCGCTGGATCTGGTTGGCAAGATCTAAGCCTTCCTGCACAGACGGCAGAGCGCTCTGAGCGCTCACCAAGCCGGACAGCGTCAGGGCGCCCAGCGCCTTGCCGTCCGGCTTTTTTATAAGCAAAAACAGCCTCTAGCCCTTGCGGTATATGCGCAAGCAGCTATCAAATCAGTAGTAATAGGAAACCATCATGCTCGACGACACTCTTAAAACCCAGCTTGCAGCCTATCTGGAACGCGTGGCATTGCCGATCGAGATGGTGGCGTCCTTGGGCGACGACGACAACTCCGCGCAAATGCGCGATTTGCTGCAGACCATCCAGGGCTTGCGCAGTGACAAGATCACCTTGCGTACCGATGGCCAGGATGCGCGCAAGCCATCGTTCACCCTGCAGCGTGCCGGCACTGCCACTTGTCTGCGCTTCGCGGGGCTGCCCCTGGGCCACGAATTCACCTCCCTGGTGCTGGCCTTGCTGTGGACGGGCGGCCATCCACCCAAGGTCGAACAGGATGTGATTGATCAGATCAAGGGACTGGACGGCGACTTCAATTTTGAGGTCTACATGTCCCTGACCTGCCACAACTGTCCCGATGTGGTGCAGGCCTTGAGCCTGATGGCGATCCTGAACCCGAAGGTCAAGACCACCGTGATTGAAGGCGGCGCCTTCCAGGACGAGGTCAAGGCCCGCGAGATCATGGCCGTGCCCATGGTCTTTCTCAATGGCCAGGTTTTCGGTTCCGGCCGCATGACGGTGGAAGAAATCGTGGCCAAGCTGGACACCAACGCTGCGGCCAAGGATGCTGCCAAGCTCTCGGCCAAAGATCCCTACGATGTGCTGATCATCGGCGGCGGCCCTGCTGGCGCAGCCGCGGCCGTGTACGCCGCCCGCAAGGGTATTCGCACGGGGGTGGCGGCCGAGCGCTTTGGCGGTCAGGTGAACGACACGCTGGCGATTGAAAACTACATCTCGGTGCTGGAAACCGATGGCCCCAAGTTCACAGCCGGGCTGGAAGCCCAGGTCAGGCACTACGGCGTGGAGATCATGAACCTGCAGCGGGCCGACAAGCTCATCCCCGCCAGCGAGCCGGGTGGCCTGATTGAGGTGCAACTGGCCAACGGCGGCTCGCTCAAGTCCAAAACGGTCATCCTGTCCACCGGCGCGCGCTGGCGCAATGTGAATGTCCCGGGTGAAGACCAGTACCGCAACAAGGGCGTGGCCTACTGCCCGCACTGTGACGGCCCCTTGTTCAAGGGCAAGCGCGTCTCGGTGATTGGCGGCGGCAACTCGGGCGTGGAGGCGGCAATCGATCTGGCCGGCATCGTGGCCCACGTGACGCTGGTGGAATTTGCCGACCAGTTGAAGGCCGATGCAGTGCTGGTGAACAAGCTCAAGAGCCTGTCCAACGTCACCATCCACACCAATGCGCAAACCACCGAGATCACCGGCGACGGCCAGAAGGTGAATGGCCTGAGCTACAAGGACCGCGCCACGGACGAGGTGCACCACGTGGCACTCGAAGGAGTGTTCGTGCAAATTGGCCTGGTGCCCAACACCGAGTGGCTCAAGGGAACACTGGAGTTGAGCAAACACGGCGAAATTGTGGTGGACGCCAAAGGCCACACCAACCTGCCCGGCGTGTTCGCCGCCGGTGACGCCACCACCGTGCCTTACAAGCAGATCGTGATTGCGGCTGGTGACGGTGCCAAAGCAGCGCTGAGCGCGTTTGACTACCTGATTCGCACACCGATACTGGAAGCAGCCTGAGCGTCGGGTGGGTGGGGTTGATTGCGAGGCTACTGCCGGTTGCGTTCAGGCGCAGTCGGCAAGCGCCACAACCAGGCCCCCACCACCACGCAGCAAGCCATGGGCATCCATCGCACAGGGGTGGGCAATGTCCACCACGTGATGCCGGAGCTCAGGATCATCATGACAGTGGCAAACTGCTTGGCCCGCAGGGGCACGGCGCGGTTGGTTCGCCAATCGCGCACCATGGGACCAAAGCGGGGATGGGTCAGCAACCACCGCTCGTAGCGCGCACTGCCACGGGAAAAGCAATACGCCGCCAGCAAAACAAACGGTGTGGTCGGCAACACGGGCAACACCATGCCGATGACACCGGTGCTCAAGGACATTGCGCCGCAGAGCAACCAGATCCAGCGCTGACGCGACACGATTGTTGCGGCTTGTCGCACGGCGCCCTGATCAGTGGCAGTCTGGCAAATTGTCAGAGGCCAATCGCCGCAATACCCGCCTTGGCGATCTGGGCATCTTCGGTGGACTTCACGCCACTGACGCCGACGGCGCCCAGGCACTGGCCATCCTTCATGACCGGGACACCGCCTTCCAGCAGGCCCTTGATGTCAGGTGCGCTCAGAAACGAGGTGCGCCCGCCGTTGATGACATCTTCATACACTTTGCTTTCGCGCCGGCCCAGCGCGGCCGTATGCGCCTTGGCGGGCGCAATGTGGGCAGAAATCGGGGCGGCGCCGTCCAGACGCTGCAACCACAGCAGATGACCGCCGTCGTCGACGATGGCGATGGTCACCGCCCAATTGTTTTTCAATGCTTCAGCCTCGGCGGCAGCCGCGATGGCTTTGACATCCGACAATTCCAGCACAGGTTTGTTTTTCATGGGGTAAGCCCTCGTTTTGAACAGGAATCGAGCATAACGGCAGTCGGGCTCAGGTTTGCGGCGATTGCGGTTGAAATTATCCTTACAAAAAGTAGGCACCCGGGGGGAATGGTTTTCGCGCAAGCCCTTGATACGTCCTAGAATCCACCCCATCTGCACCTTGCAGACATTGAAGGAGTTTGACTATGACTGACAACGTTCAATCAATTGACCGCGGCTATGGCTATGTTGCCTCCGCCGAGCAACGCAACAAAGTGTTGCGCAATACCTATTGGCTGCTGGCTTTGAGCCTGGTGCCGACTGTTCTGGGTGCTTGGCTTGGTGTCGCGACCGGCATCACCCAGTCTCTGGGCGGTGGCTTGGGGCTGATTGTGTTTTTGGGCGGTGCTTTCGGCTTCATGTATGCCATAGAGAAGACCAAGAACTCAGCGGCTGGCGTGCCAGTATTGCTGGGATTCACGTTCTTCATGGGCTTGATGCTGTCGCGCATGATTGCCATGGTGCTGGGCTTCAAGAACGGCCCGGATCTGATCATGACCGCCTTTGGTGGCACAGCTGGCGTGTTTTTTGTGATGGCCAGTCTGTCCAGCGTCATCAAACGTGACCTCTCCGGCATGGGCAAGTGGTTGTTTGTCGGCGCCATGGCGGTGATGATCGGCGGCATCATCAATGTGTTTGTCGGATCGACGGCTGCCATGATGGCGATCTCGGTCGCGGTGATCGGGATTTTCAGCGCCTACATGCTGTACGACCTGAAACGCATTGTGGACGGCGGTGAAACCAACTACATCAGTGCCACGCTGGCGTTGTACCTGGACATCATCAATGTGTTCCAGGCCTTGCTGGCCCTGCTGGGCCTCGCTGGCGGCGAACGCGACTAATCTGCTTTGCGCCGATTGAAAAAAGACCCTTCGGGGTCTTTTTTCTTTGCTTATCCCAAGCTCACGGTACTCAATCCGGTGCAGAACTTGCCGATATAGACGATATCGACACCATCCATCCGCCAATCCCATGACCCTGCGCCTGCTGATCACCGCTGTCGCCCTGCTGCTGGCAGGCTGCGAAATCCCCGGCATGGGGCCTGACCCGAGAATCGCCCAGCGCGAGGCCGAGGCCAAGGCCATTGGCGGCGCCTGCCGGCATGGGCTGCGCAGCATTGAGGACTGCTACAGCCTCAATGACGGCGCATCGAAAGCCGACATGTTCACGGGCTGGAAAGAGATGGACCAGTACATGCGTGAAAACAAGATTGAGGGCGTTCGCGCCACGGTGGCCACGGCCGCGGCGGAAGAAGAGATCGTAGAAGACCCGAAGCCGAAGACCGAGGCCAAGGAGAAATCACCTGAAAGCAAGCCCAGAAGTGTCGTCAAGGCGGGCGCCAAATCGACCGACAAGCCTTCAACAACGACGCACTGAAGTCAACCCTCGAGGTTCACGCCCGTTGCGCGTTCACATCTCCAGGTCAAACACCGCCATGCTCTCCACGTGGGCCGTATGGGGAAACATGTTCACCACGCCCGCAGCGGAGCATCGATACCCCGCCTGATGCACCAGCAAATCAGCGTCTCGCGCCAGCGTCGCCGGGTTGCAGCTCACATAGACAATCCGTTTCGGCTGTGACCAGGCCTCGGCACCAGCCGTTGGAGGATTGGCTACCGGATCCAGCTTTTGCTGGTGCAGGGCCACTAGGGCCTGGACCAGGGCAAACGCCCCGTCTCGCGGGGGATCCACCAGCCATTTGTCTGCCACCCCGTCTGCAATCAGCATAGCCGGAGTCATTTCGAACAGGTTTCTTGCTACAAACTTTGTAGCGCATAGCGCTTGTTCGACGGGGGCTAGCGCCTGATTTATCTTGAAGTTCTCGCGCGATCGCGCCACCAGGGTATCGCTGCCCTCCACGCCCAGGACCTCCCGCGCCTGGGTTGCGATGGGCAAGGTGAAATTGCCCAAGCCACAGAACCAGTCGATTACCCGTTCGCTTTTTTGTGCATTCAACAGCCGCAACGAACGGGACACCAGAACCCGGTTGATGTGCGGGTTGACCTGTGTGAAGTCGGTCGGCCTGAAAGGCATATGGATGCCGAACGCTGGCAGGTCGTAACTCAACTCCTCGCCGCCTTCAACCAGCAGATGCACCGTCTCTGGCCCCTTGGGCTGCAGCCACCATTGCACGCCGGCATGATGGTCGGCAAAGGCACGCAGCTTGTCCAGGTCACCCAGGCTCAGAGGCTCCATGTGGCGCAACACCAGCGCGATCACCGTGTCACCGCACGCCAATTCGATCTGTGGACAGGTGTCGATCGCATCCATCGACGTGATCAGCGCACGCAGTGGCAGCAACAAGGCGCTCACCTGGGGCGGCAGCACGGGGCACTCCTTCATGTCGGCCACATAGCCGCTCTTGCGTTCATGAAAGCCGACCAGCACCGCGCCCTTCTTGCGCACGTGACGCACCGACAGCCGTGCCCGGTAGCGGTAGCCCCAGGCTGGGCCTTCTATTGGCCGCAAAATATTGTCGGCCTTGACCTTGCCCAGATGCCACAGGTTGTCCTCCAGCACCCGCTGCTTGACGGCAACCTGCGCCGCCACATGCAGATGCTGCATCTTGCAGCCACCACAAGCGCCTTCATGCAGACCAAAATGAGGGCAACCGGGGCGGACGCGTTGCGAGGACTCCCGGTGCACCTCAGTCACGATGCCCTGCTCCCAGTTGTTCTTCTTGCGGTGCACAGTGGCACTCACCACTTCAAACGGCAGCGCGCCTTTGATAAAGACCACCTTGCCATCAGCCCTGTGTGCAACACCTTGCGCTTCCATGTCTAGCGACTCGACCAAAAGCCAGTCGGGGTGCATATTCTCGGTAGTTTCAATTTCGTCAGTCATACCTCAATTGTCGGTGACGACGAGGCGGAGGCCGCACCACCGGCGGGCCCCTGAATCTTTGAATCAAGAAAATTGTTTTGATTTGCAGCAACAATTACTGATATAAACCAGTTTCACAACCAAATTGGCTGCCCCTGACCCCGGCTCCAGTGCGTTGAGGCCCTGAACACGCCTCGTTAACCAGTCTGTGAGCGCCCAATGGGCACCGCAGACACCATAACGAATAGTCCCCAACCAGGACTAACAAGACCGTGTTCAAGCTGCCTGTAATTTCCAGTCTCCAGATTTCCGATTTGTCGCCAAGGCGCAACTCCGGCCTGTGCATGCCCTTGGCGACCAGCCTGGCGGCATGGGTCAAAGGAGCCCAGCCATGAGAACCAATCTTCCCGTCACGCAGCACGAATACCAGTTCCCCGGCAGTGAGACCCTGCTGTCCACCACGGATACCGCCAGTCACATTTCCTACGCCAACGCGGCCTTCATCCGCACCAGTGGCTACAGCACTGACGAACTGATGGACCAGCCGCACAACCTGGTGCGCCACCCGGACATGCCGGTCGAGGCATTTGCCGACATGTGGCGCAGCCTCAAGGAGGGCCAGTCCTGGACGGCGCTGGTCAAGAACCGCCGCAAGGACGGTGACCACTACTGGGTGCGCGCCAACGCCGCGCCAATGCGTCGCAACGGCCAGGTGGTGGGTTATCTGTCGGTGCGTACCAAGCCCGCACGCGCCGAAGTCGACGCGACCGATGCGCTGTACCGTCGTTTCAAGGAAGGACGCGCCTCCGGCATTGCGTTTCATCGCGGCCTGATCGTTCGCACCGGCGTGATGCGCTGGGCCAGTGCGCTACAGCTATTGCCCGCAGCCTGGCGCGTGCGCCTGCCATTGCTGGGCGCAGGCGTCGCCATGGGTGCGACCCTGGCGGCGTCCGGCCTGGCTGGTGCAAGCCTGGCGGCGGTGGGCGCGGTGGTGGCGGTCAGCCTGCTGCTGGCTGATCTTTTCATCGAGGCGCAGGTAACCTCGCCCTTAAAGAAGATCCTGGGCGTGGCGCAGCAGGTGGCCAGCGGTGAGGCGGGCGAGGATCTGAACTTCAACCGCTGCGACGAAATCGGGCTGATTGCCCGCGCCATCAACCAGGCTGGGCTGAATCTGCAGTCCCTGGTGTCTGACGTCTATGAGCAGGTGTCCGGGGTTCGGGTGGCCAGCCAGCAGATTGCAGCGGCCAACAATGACTTGTCAAGCCGGACCGAACAGACAGCGTCCAGCCTGGAACAGACGGCGGCAGCCATGGAGCAGCAGACCGCCACCGTACGCCAGAACGCCGACACGGCGCAGCAGGCCAGCCAGCTGGCCAATGCCGCCACTGAAATCGCCACCAAGGGCGGTGAGGCCGTGGCCAACGTGGTGTCCACCATGGCCTTGATCTCGGGGTCGAGCCGCAAGATAGCCGACATCATCAGCGTGATTGACGGCATTGCCTTCCAGACCAACATTCTGGCGCTCAACGCCGCTGTGGAAGCGGCCCGGGCCGGTGAGCAGGGGCGCGGTTTTGCCGTGGTGGCCAGCGAGGTGCGCAGTCTCGCCGGGCGCTCGGCGGCAGCGGCCAAGGAAATCAAGGGGCTGATTGATGACTCGGTAGAAAAGGTCGAAGGCGGTTCGCGCCTGGTGGCCGATGCCGGCCAGACCATGACCGAAGTGGTGAGTCAGGTCAAACGCGTCAATGATTTGATTGCCGAGATCACGGCCGCCTCCAAGGAGCAGACCATTGGCATCTCGCAGGTGGGCCAGGCGGTGGCGCAGCTCGACGAGATGACGCAGCAAAACGCCGCCATGGTGGAGCAGAGCAGCGCCGCTGCCAACAGCATGAGCGACCAGGCCCAGCGCCTGGTCGAGGCAGTGAAGGTGTTTTCGGTTTAGGAGACCGTCACTGTCGCCTCCTCCACACCCGCAGCAAGAACATAGAATTCACACAGATGCAGCAGGAGCACTCTCACCCTTATCAAAACGCCATCGGCTGGACCTTGCTGGTGCTGGCGGTGCCACTGCTGTGGTGGGTGTCGCACCCGGTCCGGCAGATCGTGATCGAGCCGATGACGTTTGTGTTCTGGCACAGCGTGATCGAACTGTTCGCGGTGGTGGTGGCGATGCTGGTCTTTGTCACCGGCTACCGCGCCATTTTGTCGGCGCGCAAGGGAGCGGTGGTGTTGCTGGGCGTGGCATTTTTCGGCGTGGGCCTGCTCGACTTCCTGCACACCATGAGTTATGCCGGCATGCCCGATGCCGTGACCGCCAACAGCCCCCAGAAATCCATTTTCTTCTGGCTGGCTGCGCGCATATTGGCTGCCACAGCCTTGCTGGTGTACGCCATGCTGCCCACGGTGCCGGAGATCACAAAGCAGAAAAAACGTCTCGCCCTGGCCTTGATGCTTGCGGTGGTCGGCCTCCTGGGTTATGTCGGGCTGTACCGGCAGGACGACATGCCTGCGCTTTTCATTCAGGGGACCGGCCTGACGCCCCTGAAGATCGGGCTGGAGTGGCTGATCGTGACGCTGAACCTCGCGACGATCACGGTGCTATGGCATCGCCGCGAGCAGTTGGCACATGAATGTCTCATGGCCCTGGGCTTTGCAGCGGCCCTGTCGGCCGTCTCAGAACTTTTTTTCACCATGCTGGGGGTGATTGACAAAGATGGTGCCAATGCGCTTGGCCACCTTTACAAGGTAGCCGCCTATCTGTATTTGTTTCATGCCACCTTCAATGAGGCCCTGCGTCGCCCGCTGGAGCGGCTCGAAGTGCAGTCCCTGCGGGAAAGCGTGACGCTGAACGCGGCGCCCGATGGCGTTTTGTGGGTTGACGATACCGGGCGCATCTTGATGGCCAACCCCGCCACGGAAACACTGACAGGCTACTCAGCGGCCGAGCTGTTGGGGCAAAACGTGGACATCTTCCTACCCGAGCACTTGCGGGCGCGCCACGCGCAATCGATGCGGGGCTATTTCATGGCGCCGCAGTCCCGCGCCATGGGCTTGATGGATCTGAAACTGCTGCGTCGCGATGGCCGGCTGCTGCCGGTGGACATCTCTCTGGGGCACTGGGACGACGAGGGCACGCCCCACGCCATTGCCTATGTCCGCGACCTGACCGAACGCAAGAAATTTGAAGAGGCGCTGCGGCACCAGGCGACCCACGATGAACTCACCGGCCTGCCCAACCGCTGGTTGTTTCGTCTGCACCTTGGCCAGGCTTTGGCGCGCGCCGGGCGTACCGGTCAGCGTGTGGCGGTGCTGTTTCTCGATCTGGATTATTTCAAAACGGTGAACGACAGTTTTGGCCACGCCACCGGTGACGCCCTGCTGGTACAGGTAGGCAGCCGTATCAGCAGTGCCTTGCGCGAAAACGACACGCTGGCACGCCTGGGCGGGGATGAGTTCGCCATTTTGCTGTCCGACCTGGCGGACGTGGATGAAGCGGTGAATGTGGCCGCCAAGCTCCTCACGTCGCTGCAGGCCTCCTACCGGCTTCAGAACCAGGATGTGTATTCAAGCGGCAGTCTGGGTCTGGCGTTTTACCCGGATGATGCGCAGGACAGCGACACCCTGCTGCGCTATGCGGACATGGCCATGTACCAGGCCAAACAATCCGGGCGCGGCGCCTATGCCTGCTATTCAATGGACATGGACCGCCGCGTACACGAAGACATGCGGCTGCATACGGGGTTGAAAGAAGCCCTGGCCCAGGGGATTTTGGAGTTGCACTATCAGCCGCAGGTGGACGTGGAGAGTGGGGCCATCGTGGGCGCGGAGGCCCTGTTGCGCTGGCGCGACCCCGAACTGGGCGACGTGTCACCGGCACGGTTCATTCCGGTGGCCGAGGCCACAGGTTTGATCTTGCCCTTGTCGGACTGGGTGCTGGACACGGCGTGCCAGCAAATTGCGGCCTGGACTCAGGCTGGAACGCCGCTGCGGGTGGCAGTCAATTTTTCGGCGCAGCAATTTCGCCAGCGCGACCTGCCTGATATGGTGCGCGCAGCGCTGGAGCGCACCGGTGCGCAGGCCGAATGGCTGGACATTGAAATCACTGAATCGGTCGCCATGACCCAGCCCGAGCAGGCGGGCGAACAACTCCATGCCCTGGTGGCACTGGGTTGCCGCGTGGTGCTGGATGACTTTGGTACCGGCTATTCATCCCTCGCCTATCTCAAGGCCCTGCCGGTGAGCAAGCTCAAAATCGACAAGAGCTTCATGGACGGCATCCCCGACGACGCCGGCGATGCCACCATTTCCCGAGCGATCATTGCCCTCGCTCACAGCTTGGGGATGACACTGGTCGCCGAGGGCGTGGAAACCGATGATCAGCTGGCGTTCTTGCGCCAGTATGGTTGTGAGGTTTACCAAGGCTGGCTGTTTGCCAAAGCCATGAAGGCGAGGGATCTGACCGCTTTGATGCTCAAGTCCAGGCCTTCAGATACTGATCCCAATGCGCCTCAGTGGGCGCCAGATTTCCCAGTGTGTCTTTGACCAGTGCAATCTCCTGCTCGTACTCGTTCTCCAGCAGGCCGCCCCGCATTTTCTGGAATCTGCAATACAGCAGGTAAGTGTTCATGACGTCGGTTTCGCAGTAACGACTGATTTCGTCCAGCTTGCCCTCCAGGTACGCCGGGTAGACGGCCGAGCCGTCCATCCCCAGCTTGCCGGGGAATCCGCAGAGCCTGGCCATGGCGTCCATCGGCGCGTTGTTTTTTGGCTGGTACCTCGCCAGCAGATCCATCAGATCAAGATGCCGCATGTGGTAACGACTGATGTAGTTGTTCCATTTGTACTCGCGGTCATCCTCACCCATGTCCCAATATTTGTCAGCCACCACGCCGTGCTGCAGCCCGCGGTAGTGCAGCACGGGCAAGTCAAACCCACCGCCGTTCCAGCTCACCAGTTGCGGCGCATGTTTTTCCAGCGTATTGAAAAATGTCTGGATCACCTTGCCCTCGCTGTGACCGTCCTTGTCCACGAACGAATGAACACGCAAGCCTTCGGCGTTGCGAAATACCGCGCTGATCACCACAACGCGTTGCAGATGCAAGGGCATGAAGTCGCTTTGCCCTTTCGCCTTGCGCTCTTCCAGCCAGGCGCCATAGATGTCGGCGTCACTCACCTCGGGCGAATCACCCCGCAAGACCCGCAAACCCGCCACATCAGGAATGGTCTCGATGTCGAAGACAAGAACCGGCCAGCTCATCGATTGCACCTCAAAGCAGAGCTTCCCGTGTGATGCCGCGTCGCGCCAGGTACCGCTTGAGCTTGACCAGCGCCTCGTTCTGGACCTGTCGCACGCGCTCACGGGTCAGACCCAGCCGCGTACTGAGCACGTCAAGCGTCTCGGGTTCACGGTCATGCAAACCAAACCGCCCTTCCAGAATTTCTTTTTCGCGTTCCGACAGGGTGCCAATCCATTCCTCCAGCAGGCGCTCCACCTCGTGCGCTTGCGTCACACCGGAAGGATCGACGGTGAGTTCATCAATCAGTGAATCCGACAGCGTCTGAGTTTCATCCGAGCGGTCCATGGCAGCGTCCAGCGACTTGGGCGTCTCAGCCAGGGCCAGCAAGTCGGCCACGCCGGCCGTGTCGCGACCCAACAAGGCGGCAATGTCTTCCACCCGAATGCCATCGGGTCGCCGCGCCACAAAGCCGGCATCGTTCTCCAGAGCCCGTCGCGCACGCAGCACCTGCTGCAGTTCCCTGACCACGTTCACGGGGAGACGCACCGCTCGTCCCTGGTATATCAAGGCACGCTCCACGGATTGGCGAATCCACCAGGTGGCATAGGTGGAGAAACGAAACCCGCGCTCGGGTTCAAACTTGTCGATGGCATGCATGAGACCGAGGTTGCCCTCCTCGATCAGGTCCGACAAGGGCACGCCGCGCCCCAGATACGCCTTGGCGATACTCACGACCAGGCGCAGATTGTGTTCAATCATGCTTTGGCGCGCAGCGAAGTCGCCAGCCCGCGCCCTGGTGGCGTACTCGAACTCTTCTTCTGCGGTGAACAGTGCGGTGCGGCGGACGTTGCGCAGATAGGCGGTCAGCACGTCACTCGACTCGCCTGCGACCTCCGCCGACAACGCAATCTCTGAAGACGCTTGATCCGCTACAAAATCAATAGCTACCGGCGCAATATCGACGGGGGCTGGAGGCAGATTCTCCAGATAATCTGGCACGCCGCGTGTCTGGTGTCTGGCCGCTACGCCATTGCCATTCACCGGACGTTTTTTCACGGCATGTTCCCATCACCTGGCTGGCAGGTACTTCGCTGGATCGACCGGCTTGCCTTGTCGGCGCACTTCGAAATGGAGCTTGACGCGATCTGCATCGCTGCTGCCCATCTCTGCAATCTTCTGCCCTTTGCGGACCGACTGATCCTCTTTGATCAACAGGGTCTGATTGTGCGCGTAGGCCGTCAGGTACGTGTTGTTGTGCTTCAGGATGATCAGGTTGCCGTAGCCGCGCAGACCCGCCCCGACATAGACTACTCGGCCATCCGCTGCTGCCACCACAGGGTCTCCCGCCGTGCCCGCAATATCCAGGCCCTTGTTCTTGACCTCGTCAAACCCGGCCAGCACGGGGCCGTTGGTCGGCCATATCCAGGCAATCTCATCTTCACCCGTCGCGGCGGCGGGCGCAGGCGCCGAACTCGCCGGTGTCGGCGCTGCTGCTGCCGGCTTCTCCGCGCTGGCAGCCGGGGCCGGCACGCTTGCGACCGATGTGGCGCTGGCCTGGGTCACGGGCTTCGCCACCACACCGCTGGCGGTCACAGTCGCCGTAGGCGGCACCACGCGCAGTACTTGCCCCACTTCCAGACGATTGGGGTTCTCCAGGTTGCTCCAGCGTGCGATGTCCTTGGCAGCCTGCCCGTGATCCAGCCCGATTCGAATCAGCGTGTCACCCGGCTTCACCGTGTAATAGCCAGGCTTGCCGGCATTCTCAAATCCCGGTGGCTGCTTGACCGCCTGTGTCGACGGGTCCATTACTGCGGATCTGCCCGCGCCAGTGCCCCGGTCTTCCACCGGCGCGCGATTAAGCGCCCTGGAGCCACACCCGCCCAGCAACGCGCCAACCACCACCAATGCCAGAACCGAGCCCAGCCGACCACTTAAACCATACATAAGACATCCCTTCATGCGACCCCCGATTTTAAAGGGACAAAGTGAACCGCCTCAAGAACAGTCTGGCGCACACCCTGGGCGGTCTTGTCGATCACCAGAAGCGCCTGCTGTCGCGCCGAGGCGGAACCCGCGGACACAGGTGCCACCAGTCGCCCACCAACTGCCAGTTGATCGACCCAGGCCTGGGGCACCGCTTCACCACCGGCAGCAGCAATGATGGCCGCATAGGGTGCGCCCCTGGCGTAGCCGACCATGCCGTCCCCAAACAGAAGATGCAGATTGGGCAGACGCAAGTGCCGCAGATTGTCGCGGGCCTTGTCGTGCAGGCCGCGAAGGCGTTCGATGCTGTAGACCTCGTCCGCCAGCAAACTCAGTACGGCCGCCTGATAGCCGCATCCCGTCCCTATTTCCAGTACGCGTCCCAGTCTGCCGGAAGCACCATTGCGCAGGAGTTCAGCCATGCGCGCCACCACACCGGGCTTGGAAATGGTCTGACCCAAGCCAATCGGCAGGCTCGTGTCCTCATACGCCTGATTGACCAGGGCACTGTCCACAAAGCGGTGACGCTCAATGGACCCCATGGCAAACAGCACCTGAGCATCACCGACACCTTGTCCGGCAAGCATGCGCACCATGTTCATGCGCACCGCATTGGAATCCTGGCCGCCCCCGTGGGACTGCACTCTGACTGGTGGCCTGGCTGTCGGACCCGGCGCCGGATGCGCATGCCCCGGCGCTCGATTGCCCTTGGGTTTGCCACCCGAAAAATCAAGTCGGGCGGGAAAAGGTGGGCGTTCTTTCATGGGTGCGTCATGTCTGTGCAGTCGGATGCGGGGTCGGGTGGGCAGGACCCGCCATCCTGGCAGCGGTCTGGGCCCAGTAGCCAAGGCGATCATGGTCGGTCAAATCGACCTTCAGTGGCGTCATCGAGATGTGGCCATGCGTGGTGGCATGGAAGTCAGTACCCTCGGCCTCGTCCAGGATGGGTCCTGCAGCGCCGATCCAGTACATGGTGTCGCCCCGCGGACTGACCTGGGTAATGACGGCCTCGGCGGCGTGACGACGGCCGAGCCGGCACAACTTCACATGACCGATCTCGCCAAAAGGCAAATTCGGAATGTTGACGTTGAGCAGCCACGGGCTGCTGCCAATCAGATTTTGACTTTCCATCTGCAAGACCAGATCGCGCGCCTTGAGAGCAGCCGACTCCAGATGCCCCCAATTTTTCTCAACCTGGGAAAATGCAATCGCAGGTACGCCGAACAGATACCCCTCCATCGCGGCGCCGACGGTGCCGGAATAGATGGTGTCGTCACCCATATTGGCGCCATTGTTGATGCCCGAGACCACCAGGTCCGGCCGGTATCCCAGCAATCCGGTGAGCGCAATATGGACGCAGTCAGCGGGTGTGCCATTGATGTAGCGAAAACCATTGCTCGCGCGGTTGACATACAGCGGGGAATGCAGGGTCAAGGCGTTCGATTTGGCGCTGTTGTTGTGTTCCGGTGCAATCACCTCCACATCGGCCACGTCCTTCAGAGCCTCAAACAGCGCCACGATGCCAGGCGCCTGGTAGCCGTCGTCATTGGAAATAAGAATCTTCATGTTCAAGCAGAGTTGAGCTGAATTGTAGGTGGCCGACCAGTCTCGCCGGCAGGGTCACGCGTGAGACATTTTCCAGAGCGGCTAACCTCTATGATTCGCGCAACTTCTTTGGAGAACTCCCCATGCATGCCTGGCTTTGTGAAAACCCCGTGGGCGTAGATGCCCTGACCTGGAAAGAAATGTCCACCCCGCAGCCCAAGGCCGGCGAGGTGCTGATTGAGATCAAGGCTGCCAGCCTGAATTTCCCGGACCTGCTGATCGTGCAGAACAAATACCAGATGAAACCACCGCTGCCATTTGTGCCGGGCTCCGAATATGCGGGCGTCGTGCAGGCGGTAGGCGAAGGCGTTACCCACCTGAAAGTCGGCCAGCATGTGGCCTGCCTGTCTGGAACTGGCGGCTTTGGCACCCACACTCTGGCGCCCGCGGCACTGTGCATGCCACTGCCCCCGGGTTTCCCTTTCGTCGATGCCGCCGCCTTCATCATGATCTACGCCACCTCGTACCACGCGCTGGTGGACCGTGCCCAATTAAAGGCCGGTGAAACCGTCCTGGTTCTGGGCGCCGCGGGCGGCGTGGGAACTTCGGCCATTCAGATTGCCAAAGCCATGGGGGCCACGGTCATTGCAGCGGCTTCGACCGATGAAAAATGCGCCTTGTGCAAGTCAATCGGGGCCGACGCCACCATCAACTACACCACAGAGAATCTGCGCGAGGCCGTGAAGACACTGACCGGCGGCAAAGGCCCCGACGTCATTTATGACCCGGTGGGCGGCGATTTTGCCGAACCGGCTTTCCGGTCCATTGCCTGGCGCGGTCGCTACCTGGTGGTTGGCTTTGCGTCAGGGCCCATCCCGGCCCTGCCCTTCAACCTCGCGCTGCTCAAAGGCGCGTCCATTGTGGGCGTCTTTTGGGGCGATTTCGCCAAACGCGAACCCAAAGCCAATGCAGCCATGATGATGGAATTGGCCCAGTGGTACGGACAGGGCAAGATCAAGCCTGTGATTGACCGCACGATGCCAATGGCGGACCTCAAGGCCGCCTTTGCGCACATGGGCTCCCGGGCCGTCAAAGGCAAACTGGTGATGGTGAACTGACTGGACTGACGTCAGATCTTCAGACAAAAAAATGCCCACTTGATGTGGGCATTTTTTATGATTTGGGGTGGCTGATGGGGCTCGAACCCACGACAACAGGAATCACAATCCTGGACTCTACCAACTGAGCTACAGCCACCGTAGATTTTTATTATAACCGCAGTCGTTTACTTCGCAGCGCTCATTGGCAAATCAGTTGACGTCCGCACGGGTGGTGCCGCGATGATTTTGGCCTTGAAACGCTCTTTGAGGAGGCCGTAGTAAGCCTGATTTTCGGCCGCCGTCCACCACTGGGCAAATTGGGCACGGTCCTGCTTGGCCGCCGCCTCAGTGGGTGCCGGGCGCGGCACAATCTTGTTGACCCGCACCACAGCAAATCCTTGGGCACCCAAATCAACACCGACAAAAGCAGGCAAGGCTGACGCATCAACGCGCAGCGCTGCGCCCAAAACCTGCGGCGGAACATTTTGCGACTGGTCGCGCGACACGACCACCGGCACCGGCATGGCGGCAGAGGCGGGTGCCGCCTTCCAGGCAGCCAGCTTTTCCGTGCCCTCTTTCTTCGCCATTTCGGCAGCGCGGACAGCAACGAGACGGTCACGCACGACGCTGCGCACGTCGGCAAAGGGCACGGTTCGAGACGGCGTGTATTGCGTGATCCGCCCTGCGGTCAACTGGTTGGGTGCTGTTTCAACCGCTTCGGTATTGCGCTTTTTTTCCACCGCATCAGGCCCGAAGATGGCTGCCAGGAATTTTGCATTGGCCAGCACGCCTGTGGTGCCGGGAGCCGGTTTACGCATCACATTGGAAGCCGTCCTGAGCTCGAGCTTGAGCTTGTCGGCAATCGGCTTGAGGCTGTCAGACTGTTCATAAACGCCATTGGTGAACGCCTCAGCAGTCTCGGCAAACTTGGTGCTGGCTTGTTGTGTCTTCAGGTCAGCCTCGATGCTTGAGCGCAACTCTTCAAAGCTGCGTTGCTTGGGCATTTTGATATCTGTCAGCTTGATGATGTGGTAGCCGAAATCAGATTCCACAACATCGCTGATATCGCCTTTCTTCATGGCAAAGGCGGCGTCTTCAAATGGCTTGACCATGGCCCCCCGCGCGAAGAAGTCCAGATCACCTCCGTTAGCAGCGGACCCGGTGTCCTGCGAGTTCTTTTTGGCGACATCCGCGAAGCTGTCGGGCGATTTGCGCACTGCCTGCAACAACTCGTCGGCACGCGCCTTCGCCTTCTGGCGATCGGCGGCCGGGGCATCCTTGGCGGCATTGATCAGGATGTGGCTCGCTCGCCGCTCCTCATTGCCACTGAGGCGGGCTGCGTTCTGCTCATAATACGATTTGAGGTCGGAGTCATTGATGGAGATGCTCTTCTTGACCGAATCCAGGTCCAGGACCACATACTCGATGCTGGCCTGCTCGGGCGCCTGGAACAACGCCTGGTTGGCCTGGTAGAAGGCCTCCAACTCGGCATCGGTCGGATTGACTTTTGAAGCGAAATCCGTCGTCGAAAAACTGGCGATCTGCACTTCGCGTCTTTCAAAAAACGCATTCAATGACACGTCGGCGACGCCCGCCGCAGCGAAGCCGGTAGCGGTCACACCGGTTTCCACCTGGCGAACGGACAGGTCGTGGCGCACACGGGCTTCAAACCCTTCGGGAGTCACACCCTGGCTGGCAGCCAGTTGGCGATAGCGCTCCATATCCAGCTTGCCATCCGGCAGGCGCAGAGACGCAATGGTGGGATTCTCCTGCAAGTCACGCGCGAGCCGTGCATCGCTGGTCGTCAGTTTGAACTTGTCCGCGGCTTGCGCCAAGACGCGCTCACGAACCAGTCGCTCCAGCGTGGCATAGCGGGCCTCTGGTGAATCCAGTAGCTTGACATCCAGGTTGGGCATGGATGCACGCAGACGATCTGACTCTGATTTGTGCGCCGCATCCCATTCACCTTGGGTAATGTCATGGCCGCCCACGCTGGCGACAGCCTCGCCACCATCACGGGAGCGGTTATAGCCATCAATACCGAACAGCACAAATGACGGGATGATCAGCAAAAACATCACGAACATCATGATCTTCGTGTGCTTGCGGACAAAATCAAACATGCGCTAACTCTCCAATAAGAAAACAAAAAAGGCGAACACAATGTTCGCCTTTACTTGGGTGGGTGGTGGGTGATGACGGGCTCGAACCGCCGACCTACGCCGTGTAAAGGCGCCGCTCTACCAACTGAGCTAATCACCCCACCTGAACCAGCTATCAGTTCAAAGCATCCTTCAACGCTTTGCCCGGACGGAATTTTGGCACCTTGGCCGCCTTGATTTTAATCGCAGCGCCGGTACGGGGATTGCGGCCCACGCGTGCAGCACGTTTGCCGACCGCAAATGTCCCAAAACCCACCAGCGAAACGGAGCCACCTTTTTTTAGTGTTGCCTTGACAGCGCCAATGGTGGACTCCAGTGCCCGGGTAGCCGCCGCCTTGGAAATGTCTGCGTGTATCGCAATGTGCTCAATCAGTTCGGTTTTATTCACAAAGAACCCCTAATATGGAAACAGAGTTAGTCGAATTGTCTCTTCAGAAAATCTTGCAGATGCCCTGCCGCATGTGATTAAAGCCACGGACTCTTACCGTGTCAACACGACATGCAGCATTACAACAGTGCGGACGCGAATTCTAGTCGGTTTTCTCAGGGAAGCCGGCGCACTGCAGGCTGTTTTCGCCGCCAAGCCAACAAATAACAGTCTCAGCAAAACCGGGAGCGATCAAAGCGCGCTGGCAATGGCAAGTCCGACATCCTTTGTGAGGCCCGTTCCACCCAAATCCGGCGTGCGTGGCGCACCGCTTTGGGGATCCAGCACTTTTTCAATCGCTGCCAACACCGCATCATGCGCTTGTCTGTGCCCCAGAAAATCCAGCATCATGGCGCCGCACCAGATCTGGCCAATAGGGTTGGCAATGCCTTTGCCGGCAATGTCCGGCGCAGAACCGTGTACTGGCTCAAACAGCGAAGGGAACTTGCGCTCCGGATTCAGATTGGCGCTGGGCGCAATGCCAATGGTGCCGGTGCAGGCCGGCCCCAAATCACTCAGGATGTCGCCAAAGAGGTTGCTCGCCACGACCACGTCAAAGAAATCGGGCCGCTGCACAAAGTGTGCAGTCAGGATGTCGATGTGAAATTTATCGAGCGTGATGCCCGGGTAGCCCTTGGCCATTTCTGCCACACGTTCGTCCCAGTACGGCATCGTGATGGCAATGCCGTTGGATTTGGTAGCACTGGTCAGATGCTTTTTGGGACGCGACTGGGCCAACTCAAATGCGAACTTCAAGACACGATCCACACCAATGCGGGACATCACTGTTTCCTGCATCACGATTTCACGCTCGGTGCCGGGGAACATGCGCCCGCCAATGCTGGAGTACTCACCTTCCGTGTTTTCGCGCACGATGTACATGTCGATTTCACCAGGCTCGCGCCGGCTGCCGTCACGGCGTACCACCGGCGCAATGATGCCCGGCATCAGGCGCGCGGGGCGCAGGTTCACATACTGATCGAAGTCGCGCCGAAACAGCAACAGCGACCCCCAGAGCGACACGTGATCCAAAATCTTATCGGGCCAGCCAACGGCGCCAAAATAGATGGCGTCGTGACCGCCAATCTGATCCTTCCAGTTGTCGGGCAACATCTTGCCGTGCTTCTCGAAGTAATCCCAACTGGAGAAATCAAAGTGATCGAACTGCAGATCGATGCCAAACTTGACAGCCGCTGCTTCCATCACCCGGATGCCCTCGGGCATCACTTCCTTGCCAATGCCGTCACCCGCGATGACGGCAATTCTTTTTTTGCTCATGGATGGCTCCTCTTGAATCAGTAGTCAGAAATATATCCGGCGGTCATGCCCTGCCAACGCTATGCCGACCGGGGCTGGCGAACCACCAATGCGACACCTACCGCCGTGAGCACAGTGCCTGCAATGGTGACGGCCGTGATCGGCTCGGCGAACAACAACCACGCCAACACCGCAGTGGAAGGCGGCACAAGATACATCAGACTGGTCACGGAAGCTGCGGCGCCGCGCTGAATCAACAAATAAAGCAGTGAACTGCCTCCCAGCGTCAGGGCCAATACAGACCAGGCCAAAGCGCCTGCGAGCTCGCCATTCCAGTTCATCACCTCCACCTCCAGCAGGGCCAGTGGCAGCGTCACCAAAAAGGCCGCGCCAAGCTGAACCACATTGGCAGTGCGCACATCGCAAGGTGCGACAAAACGCTTTTGATAGAGCGTCCCAATGGTGATACTGAACAACGCTCCGACGGCAAGAGACAGATTCAGCCAGTCGGCCTCGCCCCCTTGCCCGAACTTGCGCGACACCACCAGCACCAGCCCGATGAAACCCAAGCCTAGCCCGGCCCATTGCCGTGCGGCAATTCTTCCGCCGCTGGCCGACAGCCAGACCGCGGTCAACACGGGTTGCAGACCGACAATCAGCGCCGACAGTCCGGACCCCATGCCCGCCTTCACGGCCGCCCAGACACCGCCCAGATAACCCGCGTGCATGAAGATGCCGGTCAAGGCAAGATGTGCCCACTGGCTGCGGCTGGCAGGCCATTTGACACGCGCCAACATGATCCATGGCAGGAAACATGCCATGGATAACATGTAGCGCACGACCAGGAACTTCATGGGAGGTGCGTGGGGCATGCCGTACCGGGCCACAATGAAACCAGTGCTCCAGATCAGCACAAACACCGCAGGCATGGCCCTGAGAAAGGCGCGGTCCTCGCGCGTTGTCACTTCACCCGCGCCCGGATTTCAGGCAGGGCCTTCTGCAGGTAATACACCATGGACCAGACCGTCATCACGGCAGCAATCCAGATCAGCCAGACACCCCACAAATGGGTGTCAATGATGCCGAGCAACATGCCGTCAAACAGCAGGAAAGGAATTGCCACCATTTGCACGACCGTCTTGAGCTTGCCGATCATGTGCACAGCGACACTCTTGGAGGCACCGATCTGAGCCATCCACTCACGCAGGGCAGAAATCGCAATTTCCCGACCAATGATGATGAGCGCGACAAAAACATCGGCCCGACCGAGATGGACCAGAACCAGCACGCAGGCACATACCAGAAACTTGTCGGCCACCGGGTCCAGAAACGCGCCAAAGGACGATACCTGATTGAGCTTTCGCGCAAGATAACCATCCAGCCAGTCAGTGGCCGCAAACACCACAAACATGACGGTTGCCGCCAGATTGCGGGTGGCGGGATCAATGGGTAAATAAAACACACCGACGATCAAGGGAATCGCGGCGATGCGCGTCCAGGTCATGATGGTCGGAATGGTAAAGAACATGATGCGATTGTGGCACGGCTTGACGACGTTTCGGCTGGCCCTGATCAGTGCAGGACGCGGTAGATTTCTTCGGCCAGCTCCCGCGAGATTCCCTCCACGGTGGCAATGTCTTCAACACCCGCCAGAGCCACACCCCGGACGCCACCAAAGCGCTGCAGCAATTTGGCGCGCCGCTTCGGCCCAATGCCCGGGATTTCCTCCAGCTTGCCGCCGTCCACGCGGACCTTGGCCCGTTGCGCCCGCATCCCCGTGATGGCAAAACGGTGCGCCTCATCGCGAATCTGGGCCACCAGCATCAGGGCCGCCGAGTCTTTGCCCAGATAGACTTTCTCACGGCCATCGGCAAATACGAGTTCCTCCAGACCGACCTTGCGTCCTTCGCCTTTCTCAACCCCCACGATCAGCGACAGGTCCAGGCCCAATTGCTCGAACACCTCGCGGGCCATGGACACCTGCCCTTTGCCACCATCCACCAGCACAAGATCAGGCAGCCTGCCGGTTCCGGCTGGGATCTGCCCCGTCCTTTGCGCTTCCTGCAGGGACTCGGCGAGTTTGCCGTAGCGACGCAACAGCACCTGGCGCATGGCCGCGTAGTCGTCACCCGGTGTAATGCCATCGATGCGATATCGGCGGTACTCGGTGTTCTGCATCTTGTGGTGATGAAACACCACACACGAAGCCTGGGTCGCCTCACCGGCCGTGTGTGAAATATCGAAACACTCGACACGAAGCTCATCCAGATTGTCCAGCGCCAGGTCCAGCGCGTCGGCAAGGGCCCGGGTTCGCGCCTGCTGGGAACCCTCTTCGGCCAGCAAACGAGCCAGTTGCAAGCCCGCGTTGGTTTGTGCCATTTCCAGCCACTGGCGTCGCTGTTCCCGCGGCTGGTGCACTGCAGTCACCTTGACCCCGGACTGGATCGACAGGGCCTTGATCAGGTTCTTGTTCACCGGCTCACTGACAACCAGCGAAGGGGGAACCGGCACATTCAGGTAATGCTGGGCCACAAAGGCCTCCAGCACCTGGGCCTCAACAGACGGAGCCGGTGCCGCTCCTTCGTCATCGCCGCTGTAGACCCCTGCCGCATCTTCCACGTGCACCGGGAAATACGGGCGATCGCCAAGGTGGCGCCCACCGCGCACCATGGCCAGATTCACACAGGCACGACCGCCCTGCACTTTCACGGCCAGAATATCCACATCGCGGTCCGACACGTTGTCGACCGATTGCTGGTGCAATACATTGGAGAGTGCTGCGATCTGGTTGCGCAGTTCGGCCGCTTGCTCGTACTCCATGCGTTCAGCATGGGCCATCATCCGGCCTTCCAGCACATCCATCACCTGCCGCGCATCGCCACGCAAAAACCGCTCCGCGTTGGCGACATCCTGCGCATAATCCTGCGCCGAAATATGCCCCACGCACGGTGCAGAACAACGCTTGATCTGGTACAGCAGACAGGGGCGCGTGCGATTGTTAAACACCGGGTCTTCACAGGTTCGCAGGCGAAACACCTTTTGCATCAGCAGGATGGCTTCCTTCACTGCCCACGCACTGGGATAAGGCCCGAAATAGCGATGCTTCTTTTCAACTGCGCCCCGGTAGTAGGACACCCGGGGGAAACTCGTACCCAGGTTTGATGAAGCACTGGCACCGGTTATCTTCAGATAGGGGTAGCTCTTGTCATCGCGAAACAGGATGTTGTACTTCGGGTTGAGCGTCTTGATGAGGTTGTTTTCCAGTAGCAGCGCTTCTGCTTCCGAACGCACCACGGTGGTCTCCATGCGCGCGATCTTGCTCACCATGTGTCCGATGCGCGTGCCACCATGGTCTCGCTGGAAATAGCTGGACACCCGTTTCTTCAGGTTGATGGCCTTGCCCACATACAGAACCGCACCCTCCGCATCAAAGTAGCGGTACACGCCCGGCAGTGCGGGCAGGCTCGCCACATCGCTCACTAACTGCTCGGGGTGCCTGGACGGGGCAGGCTGAGCGGGCGCCACGGAAGGCTCCGGCGGGTTGGAATCAGGCAAAACTGGCATAGGTGCGTATTGTGGACAATCTCTGGCGTGAAAACAGGAAACCTCTGGGACATCTTCTGCAAGGTCATCGACAACTACGGTGATATCGGCGTGTGCTGGCGGCTGGCCGTCGGACTGGCCGCGCGCGGCGAGCGGGTCCGTTTGTGGGTAGACGATGCCAGCGCCCTGCGCTGGATGGCCCCCGAGGGCGCGCAGGGTGTTGAGGTTCGACCGTGGACGCAACCGATCCAGACCGATGGGCTGACAGTGGGCGATATCCTGGTGGAGGCCTTTGGTTGCGAAGTTGCTCCTGAATTCATAGCATCTTACGCATATAACAAGAGGGCTACAGGCCAAAATGCCGTGTGGATCAACCTGGAGTACCTCAGCGCCGAGGGGTTTGTGGAACGTAGCCACGGCCTGCCCTCACCGGTGATGTCGGGGCCGGGCATCGGGCTGATCAAACACTTCTTCTACCCGGGCTTCACGACCGGGACTGGGGGGCTGCTGCGGGAGACGGATCTGACAGAACGCCAGGCCCGGTTTGACCGCGCAGCCTGGCTGCAGCAACTCGACATTGGATTCCAGGGCGAACGCCTGATCTCACTGTTTTGCTACGAACCGCCAGCGCTGGGCGCGTTGCTAGACCAATTGGCCGCCGACACCCAAGCGACCCGGTTACTGGTCACCGCAGGCCGTGCAACCGCTGCTGTCAAGGCAGGCATTAAGGACAAATACCGTTCCCGGCCCTCGTGGAACCAGCGCCAAGCGCTATCATTTTCATATCTGCCAACACTCACGCAACGCGATTTTGATCACCTGCTGTGGTCCTGTGACCTGAATTTTGTGCGGGGGGAAGATTCGCTGGTACGCGCGTTGTGGGCTGGCAAACCTTTTGTCTGGCAGATCTACCCGCAGCATGACGACGCCCACCACAGCAAGCTTGAAGCCTTTCTGAACGTGCTGCATGCCCCGCCCTCACTGCGCACTTTCCATCACGCCTGGAATGGTGTGAGTCAGGCGGCCTTGCCCGCGCTTGCGCCCTCCCAATGGCAAGAAACGGTCTCCGCGATACGAACGCTGCAGCTGCAGCGAGATGATCTTGTGACCCAGATCATGCGTTTCGCACTAAAAACCATTAAAATCTAAGACTTTGCGAAAATTGACCGGATTTGCATCCAGTCCATGCCGCCCTCGCCGTTAGACAAGCGGCCTACCTTCACACAATCGCTATGAAAACCGCTCAAGAAATTCGCGCCGGCAACGTCATCATGCACGGCAAAGACCCCATGGTCGTCCTCAAGACAGAATACAGCCGCGGCGGCCGCAACTCTGCCACCGTGCGCATGAAGCTCAAAAGCTTGATCGCCAACTTCGGTACCGAGGTCGTGTTCAAGGCCGACGACAAGATCGACCAGGTCATTCTGGACAAGAAAGAGTGCACCTATTCTTACTTCGCGGACCCCATGTATGTCTGCATGGACGCCGACTACAACCAGTACGAAGTCGAAGCTGAAAACATGGGCGATTCGTTGAACTACCTCGAAGATGGCATGGCTGTTGAAGTGGTGTTCTATGACGGCAAGGCCATCTCGGTTGAACTGCCCACCAGCGTGGTGCGCGAAATCACCTGGACCGAGCCCGCCGTCAAAGGCGACACCTCCGGCAAGGTGCTTAAACCCGCCAAAATTTCAACCGGGTTTGAAATTGGCGTGCCAATTTTTGTAGCGCAGGGCGACAAGGTCGAAATCGACACCCGCACCGGCGAATACAGAAAACGCGTCTGATCCCGCATCACCCCAATAAAAATGGCTTCTCAGGAAGCCTTTTTTATTGGGGTTTTCACGGCGTTCATCAAGCACCTTGAATCGTCCCGAACTACAAAACCGGTGTAGGCTACTGCCATGAGCAATGACACTGATGAACGGCTGGCGCCCGACGCGCTGGAAGGAAAGAATCTGAGCCCGTCCAACCTTGCACTGCGCCGGGTTGCGATCGACACTTACCGTGAAAATGTAGCCTACCTGCACCGGGATTGCGCTGTTTACCGGGCAGAGGGTTTTCAGGCCTTGTCGAAAGTCGAGGTTCGCGCCAACGGACGGCGCATTCTCGCCACCTTGAACGTGGTCGATGACCAGAACATCGTGGGTTGCGATGAACTCGGTCTTTCGGAAGACGCCTTCTTGCAGTTGGATATACAGAACGGGCATCCCGCCTCGGTGTCTCAGGCCGAACCGCCGGAATCCATCGGTGCACTTCGTCGAAAAATCGGCGGCGAGCGGCTGGGTCGGGAGGATTTTGGCGGCATCATTCGCGACATCGCCGAGTTGCGTTATTCGAAAATTGAATTGACTGCCTTTGTGGTGGCAACGAATCGGGATGAGCTGGACCGGGAAGAGGTTTATTTCCTGACCGAGGCCATGGTGGCCAGCGGACGAACCCTGGACTGGCACGAACGCCTGGTGGTTGACAAACACTGTATAGGCGGTATTCCCGGCAACCGAACCTCGATGCTGGTGGTGCCGATTGTGGCGGCGCATGGCTTGCTTTGCCCCAAAACGTCCTCACGCGCCATCACCTCCCCCGCAGGTACGGCCGACACCATGGAAGTACTGGCCAATGTGGAGCTTCCCTTCGAGCAGTTGGCTGACATCGTGCGCGACCACCGCGGCTGCTTGGCTTGGGGCGGTACGGCCAATCTGTCACCCGCGGACGATGTGCTGATTTCAGTGGAGCGCCCCCTCGCGGTCGACGCTCCGGGACAGATGGTGGCGTCCATTCTCTCGAAGAAAATTGCAGCGGGATCAACCCATCTGGTGCTCGACATCCCCATCGGCCCCACCGCCAAAGTGCGCTCGATGCCGGAAGCGCAACGCCTGCGCAGACTGTTTGAGTATGTGGCTGGACGCATGCATCTGTCGCTGGATGTGGTCATCACGGATGGTCGCCAACCGGTTGGCAATGGCGTTGGCCCAGTGCTCGAAGCCCGCGATGTGATGCGAGTGCTGGAAAACGACCCGCGCGCGCCCAACGACTTGCGGCAGAAGTCTTTGCGACTCGCAGGCCGCTTGATTGAATGCAGCCCGGATGTGCGCGGTGGTGACGGATTCGCCATTGCACGGGACATTCTCGACTCAGGCCGCGCGCTGGCCAAAATGAATTCCATCATGGCAGCGCAAGGTCAGAAACCGTTCGACCACAACAATCCCCAACTTGGCGCGTTGATGTTCGATATTCGCGCGACCGAGTCAGGTGTGGTAACCGGCATCGACAACCTGCAGGTGGCGCGCATCGCCCGTTTGGCCGGTGCCCCCAAGGTCATCGGTGCAGGCGTTGACCTGTTCCGCAAACTGGGTGCCGCGGTGGTGGCCGGGGACGTCCTGTATCGTGTTCACGCCGGCTTTCAGAGCGACCTCGAATTTGCGCGCCAGGCCTGCGGAAAATCGACCGGGTACACGATTGGTCGCACCCAAGACGTGCCTCATGTGTTCGTGGAATTCTGATGAAATCAAACCCGCTGTTGAAACCGGTCTTGCTTTTTTTTGAGGATGAGCATGAGAGCGCTACACGGATAGCTCGTGCCAGCAGCATGGAGCTCGCGACGATCGAACGCCACCGTTTTCCTGACGGCGAAATCAAGCTGCGCCTCCCGGACACCTTGCCGGACCGCGTGGTCATTCTGCGAACGCTGAATGATCCCAATGAGAAATTGGTCGAACTGCTGCTGGCGGCCAACACCGCACGCGACCTTGGCGCCAGGCATTTGACGCTGGTGGCTCCTTATCTCGCCTACATGCGCCAGGATATTGCTTTTCATCCAGGCGAGGCGATCAGCCAGCGTATCGTGGGGCAGTTTCTGGCAGGCCTCTTTGACGCCGTGATCACTGTTGACCCCCATTTGCACCGGGTCGCCACGCTGCAGGAAGCGCTACCGGTCGCCAACGCCATTGCGCTGAGCGGTGCGCCCCTGCTGGCTGACCTGATAGCCGCGCGCCGACAGCGACCTTTGTTGGTGGGGCCCGACGAGGAATCGGCTCAATGGATCGCGCTGGCGGCCTCACGCCATGACTTTGACTACGCCGTGTGCCGCAAGGTGCGCAACGGAGATCGGGCCGTAGAAATTGCATTGCCCGATCGAACGGTGACAGGCCGTCAAGTCGTTCTGCTGGATGATGTCGCAAGCACCGGCCATACCGTCGCCCGCGCCGCGCATTTGCTGCTGGACGCAGGCGCGGCTTCGGTTGATGTCGCTGTGACTCACGCACTTTTTGCGGGCGACGCCTTGCAGGTCATGCTGGACGCAGGCGTCGGCGAAGTGTGGAGTACCGACTGCATCGCCCATTCAAGCAACGCGGTCAGCATGGCCACAACCCTCGCCGGCGCGTTGGCCCGGATACAGGCCACAGCGTAGACATCAGTGGCGCTTGGGGATCTGGCGAGCAACCACCCGTTGCGCCTTGCCACTGCGCCCCTTCGGAACAACCTGCCCCAGCTCCGCAATCACGCGGATTGGCACTGCGCCTTGCGCGGCTGCAAAATCCTGAAGTACCGCACGGCAGCGCGTCACGACGCTCGCGGCCTGAGGTCCATGCATTTCAAGCCGCAATACCAGCGTGTGATCGTCGCGCTGGCGCAAATGGAAATCAAACACCCCGGCCTCGTCTTCAAGCACCGTGGTCAGCGCAAGCGGCAGCAATGTGACCGGGTGCCCGTTGGACCCTGCCATCACCAGAGGATCATCACGGCGTCCCTGTACCTCGATGACCGGCAGTGAGGATCCGCATTCACAACGTTCATGATGGACAGTTATCTGGTCACCCAGGTCATAGCGGATCAGCGGCTGGACGTGATTGGCCAGGTTGGTCAGCAGCGTTGAATACGAAGGCTGGCCTGCTGGCATCGGCAGTCCCCGTTCATCGACCGGCTCAAGAATCACCCAGTCCGTATTGGCGTGCATCCTCCCGAAACTGCACTCCCATCCGATCGACATGAATTCCGAGGCACCATAGCTGTTGCGTACGGAACATCCCAGCGCCTGCTCCACTCGTCGCCGTACGGCCACGCTCAAGGTTTCCCCCCCGGTCCAGACTTCCTTCGGAAGAAAATGTAGCGCCCCGCCACAGGCAGCATCCGCCAGCACCGCAGCAAATGTCGGATAAGTGGCAATCACCGTTGGCGCGAAAGCATTCAGCTTGTCAACCAGGGCGCTCATGGAATCCAGAATGGAGAAGCAGCGCACGTTTTGGGCCATCCACGGGTTGAGCTGGCGCATCCGCTGCATGCTCACAAAACTGGCGAAGTGGCCACTGGTCGCACCAACAAAGGCAATACGCTCGGCCATCAGCAGGGGATCAAACCAGCGTTGCAGGGCGCGTGGCGTGCTACGCCGCAGCGCCTCCAGCGCATCGTAGACCGCCATGGCCTGCGCATCCTGTACAAACACGCCGGATTGATTGCTGGTACCGGAACTCTCCCAAATCAGATATTTGTCCAGATAGCTGTCCCCGATGCGCTGGGGATCGGCAACGAAGGTCCTCAATTCCGCTAGTTTGAGTTGCGGGTCGGTCACCCAATCATCAAAGCGGGCCATGAGTTCGTTTTTGCTCACCTTGGGCAGGGCACCCAGTGTCAGGTCCCTGAGCGCCTTTCCTTTCAGGCGCTCGCGGTAAAGCGGTGAGCCCCTTACCGCAACGTCGAGCAATCTGGTGAGTCGGACCTGCTGGCGTGCAGCAAGGGCACCCGCGGTGGCCCGCCCGGCGGCCAGGACGTCCAGCGCTACGGCACTCAATCGCAATGGATCAAACACAGCAATCATCGGCGAACTACACTCATGCGCAGCCCAACAGCCTGGCCCGCCGCTTGCGCCATCAGGTCAATTGCTGGCTTTGTCGAAATCGTCATGCCGCCATTCTCATGCAGCCAATGCTAGGCCTGCCACGGTTCCCGGCACTTGAGGTTGATCAACTCAATTGAGACCCAGTGATCAAACAAAGCGGCGACGTCCACGGCGCGACGGTGCACTTGCCTTTGAAATGGACCGCTGTATTGTGATTTTTCTCAAGAGACAAAACACGAATCGGAGTACCATCCAATCGGGTTATAAACAACATGGAGTGCTATCATGGTCGAAATGACAACAGTTCATAAAGATAAATTGATGAGCGATTTGCGGGTCGTTATCGCCGATGCTGAAGAGTTGCTTCGCATGACCGCCGATGAGGCTGGCGAAGGCGCAGCCGACATACGCAGCCGGGTACAGGCCAGGTTGAATCAGGCTAAGGCTGATCTGGTGCACTTGCAGGAAGCGGCCGTTGCCAAGGCTAGGGCTGCCGGTCACGCAACCGATGAATTCGTCCATGAGAATCCCTGGAAATCCATAGGCATCGCGGCAGGTATTGGACTGGTAGTCGGCCTGCTGGTCGGCCGCCGGTAGTTCTGCACAACTCATGAGCGATCCTGTTCAAGAGCGCGGCCTGCTCGCCTCATTGCGCCGCTTGCTGTCCACTGCACTGGAGATCGCTCAAGTACGGCTGGAGCTCTTGGGCACCGAAATCGAACTTGAGAAGCGACGTCTCTTTGATGGGCTGCTCTGGGGCGCCGTTGCCCTGCTGGTCCTCGGCCTCGGTCTCGCACTTCTGTGCGGCTTTGTCGTCCTGCTTTTTTGGGATGGCTATCGCGTCGCAGCGGCGGGTGTAATGGCGCTTGTATTTCTTGTTGCGAGCGGGCTGCTGATGCGTGAAGCCCGGCGACGCCTGCACAGCCCGACCGGTTTGATCAGTACCAGCGTCTCTGAGTTAAAACGGGATTTGGTGGGACTCAAGGCATCAGGTCAGCATGAACAACAATGAACTTGTCTTGCGTCAGCAACGTCTGCTGGCACGCAGTGCGGAATTACGCCTCAGCTTGACCAGTCAGGGGCAGGTATTCAAGACACCTCTGGCTCTGGTGGACCAGGCACATGCTGTACTGCAATGGCTGTACCGCAACCCCCAATGGCCGCTCGGCGCATTGGTGGCTCTGGTTGTCCTTCGACCCCGGCGTGCCATCCTTTGGGGTGGTCGTCTCTGGTGGTCATGGAAGATGCTGCGCCGTGCACAAAAATGGATAGCAGCCGTACCGCGGCAGCAGCGGCTACCGTAAAACCGCCAACTGTCGGGTCGGCTCTTTCCCCCTTCAGCCGCCGCAACATCCTCGGATCTACCGGGTAGTGCAGCGGGCGACGAGGTGGTGTAGCGCCTACCGTGTCTGATTTGCTGAGGCCGGCGCATTTGATGTGTCATATTTTTCGAACACAATGGCATTTATGGAAAAAGATCACCTCCTTACCGAGCGCCGCCTGGCCGATGCCTGGGCAGAGTTGCAGAGCCACTCGGACCAGGGCAACGCACTGGAGGCGGATGCCTACCGCCTGGCTTTTGCCGACCCTGAGTTCTTGTTGAGGCGCGAAACACGGGGCATACGATTTCAGCTCGAAATGCTCAAACCCGATCTTGATCAGGCGGAACAAGGCATCGAAAACACGATTGTTGTTTTTGGCAGTGCCCGTTTTCCGTCACCCGAGGATGCCCAAATATTTCTGCAGCAAGCGCAATTGAGTGGCGATGCCAGCGCTCTTGCGGTCGCCCAGCGGCAGGTACGGAACGCGCAGTTCTACGACCAGGCGCGCCTGTTTGCCCGGCTTGTTGCAGGCCACAGTGCGCACCGACGACCCGAGGAACGCCTGTTCATTGCTACAGGCGGCGGCCCGGGAATCATGGAAGCCGCCAACCGGGGCGCGCACGAGATGGGCGCCCTGAGCGTCGGCCTGAACATTGCCCTGCCGCACGAACAGTACCCCAACCCCTACATCACACCCAACCTGAGCTTCAAGTTTCACTACTTTGCGCTGCGCAAAATGCACTTCATGATGCGCGCGAAAGCACTGGTGGCTTTCCCCGGTGGATTTGGCACACTGGATGAGTTGTTTGAAGTCATCACCTTGGTGCAGACCAAAAAAGCCAAGCCGGTACCAATTGTTCTGTTTGGCACCGATTACTGGAAGCGTCTTTTCAATACGGATGCCATGTTGGAGGAAGGCGTCATATCACCACAAGACTTGGACCTTTTCACCTATGTGGACGACCCCGCGGCAGCATGGGACGTTATTCGAACGTTTTACAGCCTCTGACTTTCAGCCACCGGGCCGAGGCGCACATTGGACTGGAAACGGTGCAAAAACGTGGCGAATATTCAGGGCAGCAATATGACCCGTCCTGCTATAGGTTGACACCTGTAGTTGCAGGATTCGCCGGCTGACGAACTTCAGCCAGAGACGCCCGATGAACCTCATCGGGCGTTTTCAATTGTAGGGAGAAGTGAGGCCGCTCCATGTTGTAGATGGCCACGGACTCATCGACCATTCGCCTGGCCTGCGCAAGGTCAGTGGGGCGTTGCAACAGTAATTCGTTCTTGAGAATGCCGTTGATACGTTCGGCCAAGGCATTCTGATAACAGTCATAGCCATCGGTCATTGAGCACGTCAGCCCGTGCGTTCGGTGAATCCTCTGGTAGTCATCCGAGCAATACTGGATACCTCTGTCCGAATGGTGGATCAACCGCTGGCGGCTTTGACGATGCCTGAGCGCCATCTTCAAGGCCTGGCTGACCTGCTGCGTGCGCAGACTGTCATGGACGTGATAACCAACGATCTTGCGGGAGTACACATCTGTCACCAAACTCAGGTAAACAAACCTGTCGTGGGTGGGCAAGTAGGTGATGTCGGCAACCCAGACTTGTTCCGCTGCGTGCGGCTGAACTTGCTCGTGCCCAGCCTTGAGTAGATTGGGGTGGTGACGAAACCGATGGTGGCTGTCAGTGGTCTTGTGGTACGCCGCCTGGGAGGCACCAGCATGTGTGACTGGCGCAAGATATCGAACAGCGCATCACGCCCGACCTTCAATCCCGCGCTCTCAAGCGAACCCGAGAGCATATGGTGTAACTTGCGTGTCCCAAGGCGTGGCTGACGAAGCCGCTTGGCGCGAACCAGCTCCATCACCCGTTCGTTGCACTGTCGCCTCTTGTCCTGGCGGCTCAATCCTTGGTAATACGCCTGTCGGCTTATGCCCATATGGCGGCAAGCCCTGCAAACGCTCAAGCCTTTGACGAGCTTTTGCGCGAGGACTTGCCCAAAGTGGTTGACGACAATTACCTTGGCCGGTTGACGACAACTATGTTGGCCGGTTAGAGGCCTACACCGGGCGGGTCCGGGAGGCGGGGCTACCGTTGGACCTTCGAACAGATATCGAAGGTAAACGGCATGCCCGGCAAGA
>NZ_JAUSLE010000070.1 GCF_030646845.1 Rhodoferax sp.
TGGCGATCGCCACCGAGGTCGCGACTTCTTCCATGGTCATGTTGAAGGCTTCGCCGGTCGGTGAAAAGCCAAACGGCGACAGCAGCACCATGGCGCCAAAGTCGAGCACGCGGCCGATGGCGCCGCTATCGACCTTGCGCACCATGCCGGAGTGTATGAAGTCCACGCCGTCGAGAATGCCGACCGGGCGCGCGGTGATGAAATTGCCGGAAATGACGCGCACGGTGGCTCCGGCCATGGGCGTGTTGGGCAGGCCCTGGCTGAAGGCTGCCTCGATTTCATAGCGCAACTGGCCGGCGGCTTCCTGTGCGCAATCGAGCGCCACTTCGTCGGTGATGCGCATGCCGTGCGTGTATCTGGCCGCATGGCCCGTGGCCTGGAGCTGCTCAGTGACCTGTGGCCGAAAGCCGTGCACCAGCACGATCTTTACGCCCATGCTCTGGATCAGCGCCAGGTCCTGCGCAATGTGCTGCAGCTTGCCCGCGGCAATGGCTTCACCACACACACCCACCACAAAAGTCTGGTTGCGGAACTTGTGAATGTAAGGTGCTACCGAGCGAAACCAGGGGACAAAGGTGAAATTGAAGACGGCAGACATGGGCGCGCTTTCGGGTTCAGGAGGGGTAAAGCAAACGCTGTCGGGCAAAGAGCCAGGACGGGCAATGGTTCAAGGCTGCGCCACAGCGAAACGCTGTGAGTGTAAGGGACGAATTCAATTGGCGCCGGGCGGCTCCGGCTTGCCGATAGCCCTGATTGCGTAATATCGGCGGTGCAGGTATTGTCCACGCCCATGGAGCAATTTGTCATCGGGTTTTGGGGCGGCTATTTTGGGGCGACCGGCTTGATGCTGGTCGGCTCGGTATTTGCCTATATTCGTTCGCTGCGCCGCGTGGCTTTCAATGCCGCCCTGACGTCTCTGGCGGCTGCCTTTTTTGTATTGGCTTTTCTGGGCGCGTTTCCGATTGAAAACGATGCCCTGCGGGACCGTTTTCTGGCCGCGGTCGCCAGTCTGGTTTCTGCACTGCTGGTCTATTATTTTTTCGCCACCCTCGGGCTGCTGCACCAGCCCAAAATCCGGCGCCGCACGGCTTTGGCCCTGTTTGCGATGGCTGTCGCAGCGATCGTGACGGGCTGGCCGATGGCCCCGGCGTCGGCATTGACCGCAGGCATCGCCATGGCGTGCCTGCTGGGGGTGCTGGCACTGGCGCTGAGCTTGCGCAGCGCCTGGCAGGGCGAAAGGCTGGGCTGGGTCATGGTGTCGGGTGTCTTTTCCATGCTGGTGGCGATTGCCGGGCTGGGATGGATTGCGCTGAACCGGTCCCATGCGCCCTGGCAAGTTCACGCGCTGAGCGCCCTTGCGGCGACGGCCTACCTGACCTCGATCAGTATTGTCCTGTGGACGCGCTATTCCCACGTCATCGAACTGCGCGAGGTGATGGCCCAGGGGCCAGACTATGACCCGGTCACACGCATGCGCTCGCACAGCGAGACCGCGCAGATGGTGGATGCGGCGTTTATGCAGCATCAGGAACAGCCCATGCCGCTGGGTGTTATTGCGGTATCCATCGGCAACCTGTACGCGCTCGAAAAGCTCCATGGCCGGGCAGCGGTGAACCACGCGCTGTTTGTGTGCGCCGGGCGCTTGCGGCGTGTGGTGCCAGCGCATGTCGAAATGGGGCGGCTCGGTGAAGACGGGTTTTTGCTGCTCAAGGGCAGCAGCAATGACAGCGGTCGGCTGATCCGGCTGGCGCGTTTGGTGCAATCCACCCTGTCCAAATCAGTGGTCCTCAATACCCGCCAGAACGCCAGCGCGCGGGGCTACCAGCAAACCCGGTGGGCGGCCGAGGTGGGAGTCGGGGTGCTGCGACTTTCGCAGGCCGACGAGCATGCCGCAGTGGCCGTGGCAATGGCGCAAGGCATGTCGCGCACGGCCTGGAGCTACCCCAGCCGGCTCGCCTGGTTCGACGAAAAAAGCCGGAAAATTGTCGAGTTGCCGGTTGTTGCGTCCTGACCGGATTTATTGGGGTCAGACACCAATTTTTCTGCGACGCCATGCGTCGCACCCGAAGGGTCAGCCTTTGGCTGAGAAAATTTGGGCTCTGACCCCAAAAAATCCTATCCACGCAGACACCGATGCGGGCAGGAACACCCGATAGATAATTGGCTGCTTTGACTGCCGATTCTTTCTTGCCCTCTTCCCGGCTTCCTCTGCCCATCAGCTTTCCCGAGTCGCTGCCGGTTTCCGGCAAACGCGATGAGATTTCCGCTGCGCTGGCAGCGCACCAGGTCATCATCGTTTGCGGCGAAACCGGCTCTGGCAAAACCACGCAACTGCCCAAGATTGCGCTGGCCATGGGGCGGGGCAAGCTCAATTACCCGCCCGGCCAACACGCCAAGCTGATCGGCCACACCCAACCGCGCCGCATTGCGGCCAGCAGCGTGGCCAAGCGCATTGCCGAAGAACTGAAGACCACGCTGGGCGACGTGGTCGGCTTCAAGGTGCGGTTTCAGGATCGGCTCAGCCGCGATTCATCGATCAAATTGATGACCGACGGTATTCTGCTGGCCGAGACCCAGACCGACCCGCTGCTCAAGGCCTACGACACCATCATCATCGATGAGGCGCACGAGCGCAGCCTGAACATCGATTTCTTGCTGGGCTACCTGCGCCAGATCCTGCCGCGCCGGCCAGACCTGAAAATCATCGTGACCTCGGCCACGATCGACGCCCAGCGCTTTGCCGACCACTTTGCTTCCCGCAATGGTCCCGCGCCGGTCATCATGGTGTCAGGTCGCATGTTCCCGGTGGAGCAGCGCTACCGGCCGTTTGAAGAATCACGCGATTACGACCTGAACTCGGCCATTGCCGACGGCGTGGACGAGTTGTGGCGCGATGTGCACAACAGCGGCGACATCCTGGTGTTCTTGCCTGGTGAGCGCGAAATCCGCGAGGCGGCTGACCATTTGCGCCGGCACCTGAGCCACCAGCCGCTGTTTCGCAACGCCGAAGTGCTGCCGCTGTTTGCGCGCCTGAGCCAGGCCGAGCAGGACCGGATTTTTGACGGCCACACCGGACGGCGCATCGTGCTGGCCACCAACGTGGCCGAGACCTCGCTCACCGTGCCGGGCATCCGCTTCGTGATTGACGCCGGCACGGCGCGCATGAAGCGCTATAGCTTCAGGAGCAAGGTCGAGCAGTTGCTGGTGGAGCCGATCAGCCAGAGTTCGGCCAACCAGCGCGCCGGGCGTTGCGGCCGCGTGGCCAACGGCATCTGCATCCGGCTCTATGACGAGAAAGACTTCAACGGGCGGCCGCGCTTTACCGACCCCGAGATTCTGCGTTCTTCCCTGGCCGGGGTGATTCTTCGAATGAAGTCGCTGCACATGGGACTGGTGGAGGAGTTTCCGTTCATCGAGCGTCCCTCCGGCCGCGCCATTGCGGACGGCTACCAGTTGCTCAACGAACTCGGCGCCGTGGACGACGCCAATGAACTGACGCCGATGGGCCAGGAACTGGCCAAACTGCCGCTCGACCCCCGCGTGGGCCGCATGATTCTGGAGGCCCGCAGCCGGGGCGCGCTGGACGAAGTGCTGGTCATCGCCTCGGCGCTCAGCGTGCAGGATGTGCGCGACCGTCCAATGGAAGCGCAGCAACAGGCGGACCAGGCGCACGTCAAGTTCGATGACGAGAAAAGCGAGTTCAGCGGCTACCTGAAGCTGTGGAAATGGCTGGACACGGCCCGTGGTGGCCATGGCGCCGAGCACAAGCTGTCCAATCGCCAGTACGAGCAGCTGCTGCGCCAGAACTTCGTCAACATCCGCCGCGTGCGCGAGTGGCGCGACATTCATTCGCAGTTGCACACCGTGGTGGCCGAGCACAAATGGCGGCTCAACACACTGCCCGCCAACTACGAGCAGCTGCACCTGTCCATGTTGTCCGGATTGCTGGGCAATATTGGCTGCAAGCTGGAGACGGAGGGCGCATCGGGTGAATACCTGGGGGCGCGGGGCATCAAGTTTTATCCGCATCCGGGCGCGCATCTGGTCAAGAAGCCGGGGCGCTGGATTGTGGCCGCCGAACTGGTGGAGACCACACGCCTTTTCGGCCGCGGCATTGCCGCCATCGAGCCGCAATGGCTGGAGCAGGTGGCCGGCCATTTGATCAAGAAGCAGCTGCTGGATCCGCACTGGGAGAAGAAGGTCGCCGAGGTCACCGCGCTGGAGCGCGCCACGCTGTACGGCATCGTCATCTACAGTGGCCGCAAAGTCAATTTTGGCCGGGTCGACATGGTGGCGGCGCGCGAGATTTTCATTCGGCAAGCCCTGGTGGACGAGCAGTGGGAGACCAAGCTACCGTTTCTCGAAGCCAACCAGAAGCTCATCAAGCAGGTGGAAGACCTGGAGCACAAGGCGCGCCGGCAGGACGTGCTGGTGGACGAAGAGCTGATTTTTGCCTTCTACGACCAGCAGCTGCCCGCAGACGTCTGCAGTGGTTACAGCTTTGAGAACTGGTACCGCGAGGAGATCAAGAAAAATCCGAAGCTGTTGCTGCTGACGCGCGAAGAACTGATGCGCCACGAGGCGGCCGGCATCACCACCCAATCGTTCCCGAAAACCATCCGCCTGGGCGGCGTGGACTGTGCGGCCACTTACCTGCACGAACCCGGCGACGCCAAAGACGGCCTGACCGTGACGGTGCCGCTGTTTGTGCTGAACCAGGTGAACGAGGAGCGCTGCGAGTGGCTGGTGCCCGGCATGCTGAAAGACAAAATTCAGGCACTGATCAAGACCCTGCACCAGCGCCCGCGCTCACGGCTGGTGCCGCTGCCGGATACCGCCGCCAAAATGGCCGAAACACTGAACGCACCAGAAACCTTCGGCCATGGCTCACTGCTAGATGCCTTGCTGAAACTGGTACGTGCGGCGACCTCGATCGACGTTGTCCGTGCCGACATCAAGGTGGACATGCTCAGCCCGCATTTCTTCATGAACTTCCGGGTGGTGGACGAACATGGCCGCCAGCTCGGCACCGGACGCAACCTGGGTGCGCTGAAAGCCGAACTGGGCGCCAAGGCGCGTGGTGCGTTTCAGGCGCTGGCGGGCCTGAAAATGGCCAGTGTTGCCGCGACCCAGCCGGCGTTTAAGGAAAACCAGCCTGTAGCCCGCGTCAATAGTAGCAAGAAAGCTATCAAAAACGTAGTGGCCCCAGCCGCGCCCGCTGGCCAGCGCCACGCCGCGTGGACCTTTGGCGAGCTGCCCGAACTGCTGGAAATCCTGAAGGGCGGCCAAACCCTGATTGGCTACCCCGGCCTGATCGATGCCGGTGACGCCGTCACGATCGAGGTGTTTGACGAGCCCGATGTGGCAGCGGCCAAACACCGCGCCGGCTTGCGCCGCCTGTTCTCACTGCAGATCAAGGACGCACTCAAGTACCTGGAAAAGAACATCCCCGATCTGCAGAAGATGGCCGTCACTTTCATGCAGGTGGGCAAGGCCGCCGATGGAACGGGCGGCGGCACCATCGAGGAACTGCGCGAGCAGATCATCGCGGTGGCGCTGGACCGGGCTTTTTTGCTGGACCCGCTGCCAACCAACGAATTCGACTTCAAGCGCCGGGTGGACGAGGGCCGCGGCCGCCTGACCCTGATTGCCAATGAAGTGGCACGTCTGGCCGCCACCATCCTGGCCGAGTATGCCGTGGCCGCCCGCAAGATCAAGGACACGAAGAATGCGCCCGAGGCCACGCTTGATGCTGCCCAGCAGCTGGCGCGCCTCATGCCGAAACGCTTCTTGGCCACCTCGCCATGGGGCCCGCTGCAGCACTTTGCCCGCTACCTCAAGGCGATCACTGCGCGGCTGGAGAAATACCGGGCCGACCCGGCCCGCGACGCCGCTCGCCTGGCCGAGCTGCGACCTCTGGAGCAGCGCTATTGGCGCCTGGTGGCCGAGCGCAAAGGTGTGAGCGATGAGCGCATGCAGGAATTCAGATGGCTGCTGGAAGAACTGCGCGTGAGCTTTTTCGCGCAAGAGCTGCGCACGCCGCAGCCGGTGAGTGTGAAGCGGCTGGAGAAGGCGTGGTCACAACTAAATGGCTGATTGAAACACGTCGGTCCTGAATTGAGTCGTTGTTGCCCTGAGTAGCGCCAGTGCTTCCCTCACTTAGGCAACAAGCGAATCAACTGCCCCCGCGTCTTGTCCGTCACCACGTACAGCAAGCCGTCCGGCCCCTGGCGGACGTCGCGGATGCGGTCCCCCAGATCGGCCAGCAGCTTGTGCTCTCGCACGACCTTGCCTTTGAAGGGCTCGGTCAACTCGATCCGATCCAGGTAGCCGAACTTCAATGAGCCAACAAACAGGTTGCCGACCCAGGCGCGGCCATAGCGCTCGCTGCTCAGGAATGCCATGCCCGAGGGGGCAATCGACGGCACCCAGTAGTGCAGCGGCTGCTCCATGCCTTCTTTGGCCGTGATGCCGTCGCCGATTTTGCCGCCACCGTAGTTCTCGCCATAGCTGATCACCGGCCAGCCGTAGTTGCGCCCGGGCTGGGGCAGGTTGATTTCGTCACCGCCTTGCGGACCGTGTTCATGGGTCCACAAGGTTGCGTCCGGCGAGAGGGTGGCACCTTGCACGTTGCGGTGGCCATAGCTCCAGATTTCCGGCAGGGCGCCAGCGCGACCCACAAAAGGGTTGTCGGCGGGCACGCGGCCGTCCTTGTGGATACGGATGATCTTGCCGTGGTGACTGTCCAGCTTTTGCGCATCGTCCTTGCGCACAAAACGTTCCCCCAGTGTCAGAAACAGCAGGCCGTCGGGCTTGCCCGCTTGCTGACTTTCCACGATGCGGCAGCCAAAGTGGGCGTTGCTCGCGACCTTGGGCTGCTGACTGAAGATGACCTTGACTTCCTCCAGCCGCGTGCGGTCTTCTGACAGGCGGGCGCGGGCGAGGGCGCTGCTGTTGCCGGCGGGGCCGGGCTCGGAGAAACAGAAAAACAGCGTGCGGTTGCGGGCAAATTCACCGTCCAGCACCAGGTCCAGCAAACCGCCTTGTCCCCCCGCGGCCATCCTGGGCAAGCCGTCCAGCGCAGCCCCGACTTTGCCGTTGGCCTCGATCACCCGCATGCGACCCGGGCGTTCGGTGACCAAAAACCTGCCCTCGGGCAAAAAGGCCACGGCCCACGGGTTTTGCAGGTCGGATGCCACCACCTCGGGACGCACCGTCTGCGCCTGGACAGCGGCCACGCTGGCCATGAGCAACAGCGAACAAAATGCAAGCGCTTTGATGACTTGTGACATGGTGGCCTCCTATTCAAGCAGACAGGAAAGCCATCGTACCTTTTGGCGAAGAACCTGTCTCTTGTGCCAATATTTATATAAAAACAGGCTGTAGCCCTTACGCTACCTGCTCAAGACGCTCTCATATTTATAGCGCCTGCAGGCGCTGCAGGGCGGCGTTCAGCGTTTCGTCTTTCTTGGCGAAGCAGAAGCGCACCACGCGTTGATCAAAGCCATTGCCGTAAAACGCCGACAGTGGAATGGCGGCGACGCCAATTTCAGTGGTGAGCCATTTGCAGAACTCGGTCTCACCCAGGTCACTCACTGCCGAGATGTCCACGCATTGAAAGTAGGTGCCCTCGCTGGGCAGCAGCTTGAATTTGGTGCGCTTGAGCCCTTCGCGAAACAGGTCGCGCTTGCGCTGATAAAACGCGGGCAATTCCAGATACGGCTTCGGGTCCGCCATGTACGACGCCAGCCCGTACTGCACGGGGGTGTTGACCGTGAAGACATTGAACTGGTGTACCTTGCGAAACTCGGTGGTGAAGGCCGCCGGGGCGGCCACGTAGCCCACTTTCCAGCCGGTCACGTGGTAGGTTTTGCCGAAGCTGGAGACGATGAAGGCACGCGCCGCCAGGCCGGGGAAGCGCGCGGCACTTTGATGTTGGTGACCGTCGAACACCATGTGCTCATAGACTTCGTCGCTGATCAACAGAACGTTGGTGGGCGCGAGAATCTCCTGCAGGCGCAGCATGTCAGCAGCCGTCCACACCGTGCCGCTCGGGTTGTGCGGTGAGTTGATGATGATGGCGCGGGTTTTGGGCGTGATGGCGGCGGCGATTTTGTCGAAATCGGGGCGGAAGGTGCCCGGCGTCAACGGCACGCGCACGGGCACGCCGCAAGCGAGTTCGATGTTGGGAACGTAGCTGTCGTAACAGGGTTCCAGCACGATGACCTCATCGCCCGCGTGCACCACGGCCAGGACAATGGTGATGATGGCCTGGGTGGCACCGGCCGTGATGGTGATCTCGTTCGCCGCACTGTAATCACGCCCATACAGGCTCTTGATTTTGGTGGCAACGGCTTCGCGCAAGACCGGCACGCCGGCCATGGGCGGGTACTGGTTCAGGCCCTGCTTCATGGCGTCAGTCACCGCGTCAATCAGCCTGGGGTCGCAATTGAAATCGGGAAAGCCTTGCCCCAGGTTGACGGCATTTTTCTCCGCCGCCAGTGTGGACATGACGGTGAAGATGGTGGTGCCGACGTTGGGCAGTCTGGTTTGCAGTGTCGGGGTTTTTTCGGTGCTCATGGCGAATATCAGTTCAGGATGGGATGATTTTTAGAGCTCGTAGTCGTCGACATGACCCTGCATGGCTCGAGCCACCAGATCACGGCTGAGCCGGTCACTTAACAATTCGGCAAACTTATAGACAAAATTGCGCAGGTAGGCGCCACGTTTGAACGCCACCCGGGTCACATTCTGGCCAAACAAAAGACCGGCCGGGCGCACGACCAGATCGCTTTTGGAGCCCTCGGCCACGACGTCGCGTACGGCCATTTCTGCCGCGATGCCAACGCCCAGACCGAGCCGGACGTAGGTCTTGATCACATCTGAATCGATCGCTTCCAGCGCAATGCGGGGCTCCAGCTTGCGGGTGGCGAAGGCATGGTCAATCTTGGTGCGGCCGGTATAAGACGGATGGTAGGTGATCAGGGGTTCCTGGGCGATGTCTTCCAGCGTCAGGTGTTCCTTCAGGCTCAAGGGGTGGCCCACAGGTAGCACCAGCACATGCTGCCACTCGTAGCAGGGCAGGGTCACCAGCTCCGAATAGCCGGCCAATGATTCAGTGGCGATGCCAATCTCGGCCACTTCGTCGATCAACATTCTGGCCACCTGCTCCGGCGAGCCCTGATGCAGGCTGACATTGACCTTCGGATAGGCCTGACGCAGCTTGGCCACGGGTTCCGGCAACACGTAGCGGGCCTGCGTGTGGGTGGTGGCGATCGACAGGGTGCCACTGTCCTCGGCACTGTATTGCTCACCGATGCGTTTGAGGTTGCCCAGCTCGCGCATGATGAGTTCGATGCTTTTGAGCACATGTTGACCCGGCTCGGTGATGCGTTTGAGGCGTTTGCCGTGGCGCGCAAAGATCTCGATGCCAAGCTCCTCTTCCAGCTCGATGATGGCTTTGGAGACTCCTGGTTGGGAGGTGTGCAGGGCTTTGGCAGCTTCAGTCAGGTTGAGATTGCGCCGGACGGCTTCCTGAACAAAGCGGAATTGGTGGAGGTTCATATCAAATTTCAGCTAACATTGAAATTCATTATGCCTCAGTCATATAAGCCTCCGTCCTTCCAATCGTCAGGAAAGGGCAATTCGAGCCATGAGTTCAATCATCAGGGTCTCTTCACCGATGGCGGGCCTCAAAGCGAACTCGATATGCGGATGACTGTGCTGCAATGCAGCCATCAGCAGCGGCAAGTCGTCCCGCGCATGCCTGCCCACACCCAGGAACATGGGGACAACCGTGATCGTCGTGACGCCCAGGGCGGACAATTCGGCTGCGGTGGTGGGCAGGTCCGGCACGGTGAGCTCCAGGTAGGCGCAGCGCACATGGATTTCGGGGGCAATGCCTTGAATATGGCTGGCCACCGCCTCAATCGGTTTTCGCCACAAAGGGTCGCGCGAGCCATGCCCAAACAGGATCGTGCCGCGTGCTGTATCTGATTGCATTGAAACCTCGCTATTTTTGCTACAACATCAACGTCATCGCCTCAGTACCAGCCATCCAAACGCCGTCAGGGAAAGCAGCGAATAAATTATGCCCGGCAATGCCGCCGTCAGCCAGGGTTGCCAATTCTGCAGATTGCCGATATAGCCAAAGACATTGTTCAACAGGAAAAAGCTGATGCCCGCCATCACCCCGCCAAATACGTAGGTCGCTATACCGCCAGAGCGGAAGTGCAGGTAAGCAAAGGGCAGGGCCAAGACCACCATCACCAGGCAACTTAGCGGGTAAAAGACCTTCTTCCAGAACTCGATCTCATAGCGCTGCGCCGTCTGCGCGTTGGCCTGCAGATGCTGGATGTACTGGAACAGGTCAATCGTGCTCATGCGCTCGGGTTTGAGCAGCGCGGCCGACACCATTTCCGAGCTGATCCGGTTGGGCCATCGATAGCGGTCCAAGGTAGCGCGATCTATTCGGGCCGAGTCTGTCTCGCGCGACGGAAACTCGGTCCTGCCCACGCGGGTCAGGGTCCAGGAGTCGTCATCCCCAAAGCTTGCCGTCTCTGCCTGCACCATGGACATCAGGAAGCCCTGGTTATCGAATTCGAAGATGCGCACATCCCGCATGCTGCCATCCGACTCCAGCGCGTTGACGTTGACCGCGTACTGCGCGTAACGCTGCTTTTCTTTGAGCCAGGCGCCGGTCTGACCCACCGTGATGCGCCCCTGGTAACGCGCCTTGAGGAGTTGACCAGTGCGGTCCGCTATCGGCGAGATGTAGTCGCCAACCGCAAACGTCAGCAGGACAAAGCCCGCACCCAACAACAGGAGGGTTTTCAGGGCGCGCCAGGGACCCAGCCCGCTGGTGCGCAAAATGGTGAATTCCGAACTCTGGGCGAAACGGGCCATGACAAAGATGGTGCCAATCAGAACGGCGATAGGCAGGAGTTCATAGAGGTGACTCGGAATCATCAGGCCCACAAAAGTCAGCGCATGGACCAGGCGATACCCGGTCGCCGCATGGCGTCCAAGGGACTGGACCTCTTCCACAAAATCAAAGAAGAAGAACAGGGCGAGAAACCCAAGGGTGACGAACATCACCGCATACAGCACCTCGCCATAGATCAGCCGTCGGATCGTTTTCAAGTCGGTGACTTCCGCAAAAGTGAGGACCGTGAACGCAATAATGTGCCCCAGTGCCAGTTGTTATGTCCCTTGGCAAGCCAGAGGGCGCCAAGCACCAGAACGCTGCCATGCAAGGCCAGCAAAAATCCGCCGAATGTGACCTTGCCAGAGGAAATCCAGCTCTGGCCAAGGTTTAACAAGTTGTAATACATCACGAAGGCAAACAGTGCAAAAACCATATTGGCGCTGCGCCCAACGCGCGGGTTGACGCTGGAGACGGCAAGGCCGATGATCACAAAATTCACGGCAGCCAGAATCAACCCGAAGCGCCATGACAGCTCTGCCAGGTTTGGCAGTGTCGGGCTCTTCAACAATTCCACCGTCGGGCGGGTGTTGACCGGAACGTATTCATTCCCGCTCATAACATCCACGCCTACTTTGGTGCCGTATTCCTCAAACTCGCTGATTTTCAGGTCCGACTTGCCAATCACACTCTCAAGTCGCTGCCCGTTGCTCAGCATCAGAAACCGGTCTTGCCCCACACTCTGGATGCGCCCGCTGCGTGCGGAGGTGATGGTCTCCTTGCCGTACTCGGTCGTGGCAATGAAGACGTTCGAGCCGGACTGCTTGCTGCCGGCGTTTTTTTCCACAAAAAACACCCGTTTGCCCCCGGCCGATTCCTGAAACTGACCGGGTTCGATGCGCTCAATGTCACCCCGCTTTTCGTATTGATCCTTCATGTTTTCAATTCTTTGATTGGACCAGGGCAGGACGAGCAATGCGAGCGCCATCACCACAAAGAGCACGGGCCAGGAAAACCGCAACAGGGGACGCAGCACAGCGGCCAAGCCCCGTCCGCTAGCGAACCAGATCACCATCTCGCTGTCGCGGTACATGCGTGACAATGTTCCGATGATGGAGATGAACAGACTCATGGTCAGAATGGTCGGCATGTAGGCGAGCACGGTGTAGCCCATGATCAGCATGACGTCAGACGGGTTGAAGCTGCCGCGCGAGGCCTGGCCGAGGGTACGGATCAGCGTCATGGTCATGACAACCGTCGCCAGCACGATCAGCGTGGCGCCAAAACTGCGCGCCAGCTCCTTGCGAATGGAGGAATGGAATAACATCAGAAGGAAGGGAAACCCGAATTATGAACTTTGAACTCAAGACATTTGACATCAGCGGTGCGGCCAATGAGAAATGCGACGCCCTGATTGTCCTGCTAAGCCAGTCCTTCAAACCAGGGAAAGACGTTTTGTCCATCCTGGCTGCTCATGCATTAAAGGCGGGGGATCTGGAGACCAAACCGGGCAAACCCGGCAGACCACTGGTTCTATACCGTTCTGAGGGGGTGGCATGTTCACGTGTTGTCCTGGCGGGGGTCGGAGATGGATCGGCCAAAGAAGTGCGCCAGGCCGTTGCCGCTGCCGTGGCCGCGGTCAAGGGCTCGAGTGTCAAGAAGTTGACGGTCTGTTTTGCTGACCTGCCTCGCGAAGACGCAGTCCGGGCCGCCGTGATGGCGGTCGCCGAGGCCAGCTATGTATTTACGACCACCAAATCAAAGCCCGAGGGCAGGGCGATCCAGCGCGTTGTCGTGGGTTTGCCGAATTCCCCGAAGGTCAAGCCCGCTTTCGACCGGGCCGTTGCCGCGGTGACCGGCATCGAGTACGCCAAGGAATGGGCCAACCGACCCGCCAACCATGCGACGCCCACGCTGCTTGCAGGGGCAGCGCGTTCGTTGGCCAAGCTCCCGAATATCAAGTGCCAGGTGCTTGGCCCCAAAGAAGTGGCCAAACTGGCAATGGGCTCGTTCCTGGCAGTGGCCCAGGGCTCGGACGAACCCTTGCGTTTCATTGTGTTGCGTTACGACGGTGCGGCGAAGTCTGAGGCGCCGACCGTCCTGGTGGGCAAGGGCATCACCTTTGACAGCGGCGGCATTTCGATCAAACCCGCCCCCGAAATGGACGAGATGAAGTTCGACATGTCCGGCGCGGCCAGCGTGCTGGGCGTTTTTCGGGCATTGGCGGAGTTAAAACCTGCGATCAACGTGGTCGGCTTGATTCCGTCCTGTGAGAACCTTTTGAGTGGCCGGGCGGTCAAGCCGGGCGACGTCGTCACCAGTATGAGTGGCCAGACCATTGAAATCCTCAACACGGATGCCGAAGGGCGTCTGGTGCTGTGCGACGCTTTGACCTATGCGGAGCGTTTCAAGCCACGCGCCGTGGTCGACATCGCCACACTCACCGGCGCTTGCATGATTGCCTTGGGGGGTGTGCGAAGCGGCCTGTTCTGCGCCAATGATGAATTGGCCAGGGATCTGCTGGCTGCGGGTGAGTCTTCTTCTGACCTGGGCTGGCGCATGCCGCTGGATGACGACTACGCGGAAGGCCTTAAAACCAATTTCGCAGATGTTGCCAACGTGGCCGGACGTGCGGGTGGCGCCATCACAGCCGCCAAATTTTTGCAGCGTTTCACCGACAAATTCCCTTGGGCCCATCTGGACATCGCTGGCACGGCCTGGAAGAGCGGGACGGCAAAAGGGGCTACCGGTCGTCCGGTGGCGCTTTTGCTGGAATACCTGTTGACTTCGGCCAACCCGTACAAGTGACTTTACAGTGACTGAGGTGGCTTTTCATTTCAATGCACCTGACCGCGTGGCGTATGCCTGCCGTTTGCTGCGCAAGGCAGCAGGCAGCGGTGCGAAGGTCGTGGTGACGGGGTTGCCAGACACGCTGCAGCAACTGGATAACGCTCTGTGGACTTTTTCACCCACAGATTTTGTGCCGCACTGTCATCTGGAGAGCGATGCGCGGGTCGTCGCGGCTTCTCCCGTGATCCTGGCAGCTTCAATCCAGGCAGTACCTCATCAACAGGTCTTACTGAATCTCGGTGCCGCCATACCCGATGGTTTTGAACGCTTCGAGCGAGTGATTGAGGTCGTTGGCCTGGACGACGAAGATCGCCAGCGCGCACGCGGCCGCTGGAAGCAATACACCGATCAGGGTTACACCATCTCGCGTCATGATCTGGTTTTGAAGACTTCCCATTGATGAGCACGACACCCCGAAATCTGCCCCGTTTCTTGCCAACCCTGACCGAGGTTGTGCATCCATCTGGCGTGGTCAAGAAGGCAATTCCGGCAACGCCAGACCTTGAAGAAACCGTCTGGTTCGTCATGCAGCGGGTGGACATGATGATCGAACGCCGCGTGGCAGAAGAAGTCGATGCCATGCTTCGCACCGTGGTGAGCGAGCAGACGCAGACCTTGCGTTTACGACTTCGTGAGGAATTGGAGGGCGTGGTACGGCAAGCTGTCTCTGAAGCCATCGCGTCGCGAGCCGATCTGCATAAGTCGAAATAATGGGGCATTAACCGACAGGCTTGGTGTCTACCCTATATGGGTGGCTCGAAAATTGCGTTATCGTGCCGGATGTGGAGCAATTAAATTCACATTTTTCTCAATCAAGGAGTTTTCTATGCAAATGAAATTGAAGATTACCGTCGCCGCAGCGATCGCAGCGGCAGCTGGCGTGGCCATGGCGCAGGACATGGTCGTCAAGATCGGTCACGTCGCCCCAATGTCCGGCGGACAAGCCCACTACGGTAAAGACAATGAGAACGGTGTCCGCATGGCCATCGAGGATCTGAATGCCCAGGGTATCACCATCGGTGGCAAGAAAATCAAGTTCGAGATTGCAGCAGAAGACGATGCGGCTGACCCGAAACAGGGCACGGCGGTTGCACAGAAACTGTGCGACTTGAAAGTCGCCGGTGTGGTGGGTCACCTGAACTCCGGCACCACCATTCCTGCTTCCAAAATCTACAACGACTGCGGTATCCCCCACGTGACGGGCGCCGCTACCAACCCCAACCTGACCAAGCCGGGCTACAAGACAACCTACCGCATCATTGCGAACGACAACTCGTTGGGCGCCGGCTTGGCTTTCTACGCGGCTGATGCGCTCAAGCTGAAGAAGTTTGCCGTAATTGACGACCGCACGGCCTATGGTCAGGGCGTTGCCGAAGTGTTCAAAAAGACGGCCGCCGCCAAGGGTATCCAGATTGTTGACGAACAGTTCACGACCGACAAGGCTACCGACTTCATGGCCATCCTGACCGCCATCAAGGCCAAGAAGCCCGATGGCGTCTTCTACGGCGGCATGGACGCACAAGCCGGCGCCATGCTGCGCCAGATGGACCAGTTGGGCCTGTCCAACGTCAAATTCTTCGGCGGTGATGGCATCTGCACGGCTGAGATCATCAAAATCGCTGCGGGCGCCACGAGCCTGAACGGCGTGGTGTGTGCCGAGGGCGGTGCGTCGATCGCCAAGATGCCCGGTGGCAACGCGTGGAAGGCCAAGTACGACGCCAAGTACCCCGGCCAGTTCCAGATCTACAGCCCCTACACCTACGATGCCACGTTCGTGCTGGTTGACGCGATGAAGCGCGCCAATTCGACCGACCCGAAGGTCTATACGCCAAAGCTGATCGAAACCAGCTACAAGGGTGTGACGGCCAACATCGCATTCGAGCCGAACGGCGAACTGAAGAACCCAGCGATGACCTTGTCTGTGTACAAAGACGGCAAGAAAGTTGCCCTGAACTGATCCAGTTCTGTGCAGGATCGAAAAAGCCACCCTCGGGTGGCTTTTTTCTTGGCGCTTTGGCCCGGGTGACGGAAATCGGCTCTTGGCTCAGCTAAAATACCAGATGCTGGAGCGGTGGATGAGCGGTTTAAGTCACACGCCTGGAAAGCGTGCGAGGGGTAAAACCCTCCGCGGGTTCGAATCCCGCCTGCTCCGCCAGTTATAGGTTCTCAACGGTCTCCAACCGTGTAAGTAGACCCCCTAAAAGCCCTTGTTCCCTAGCGGAGCCGGGGCTTTTTTGTTTTCTTGCGTCTTTTCTGGTAGTCTTGAAGCCACGGATTTTTGTGGGTAACCAAGCGGGTAACGGAGGCATTACCCACACCAGCCCCAGCCGTTACCCACAGAACCGGGGAACCTCATGCTGACTGTCACTGCAATTCAAAAGGCCAAGCCAACGGACAAACAATACCGCATGGCGGACGAACGGGGGCTGGTGCTGCTGGTGCGCCCAAATGGGGCGAAGCTGTGGCAACTCCGATTCAGGCATGAGGGAAAAGAGAAAACCGCATCTCTTGGGCAATATCCTGATGTGAGTCTGAGCGATGCCCGGGCCAAACGTGACGCGGCACGGGAACATGTCGCAGCGGGAAACGATCCAGTTGCCGTCAAACATGCAGAACGCAAAGCCAAGACAGCGGCAAGCGAAAACACATTCGAGTCTGTGGCCCGTGAGTGGTGGGCAGTCTGGAGCCCGTTAAGAACTGAGCGTCATGCCGCATATGTGATCCGCAGGCTTGAGGCGGACGTTTTCCCTGCAATTGGTGCACGGCCCATCACTGAGATTGAAGCCCCCGAACTGGTGAGCATGGTCAAGACCATCGAGAAGCGCGGCGCGCTCGACATCGCCAAACGCTCATTACAGACCACGGCATATGTGTTCCGGTACGCCATTGCCCACGGCAAAGCAAAGAGAAACCCAGCGACTGACATCAAGCCCGGCGACGTGATCAAGCCCCGGCGCAAAACCAACTATGCCCGGGTTGATGCAATCGAACTGCCTCTGTTGCTGCGCAAGATAGATGCCTATCAGGGCACGCCCACGACCCGGTTGGCCGTAAAGCTCATCGCGCTGACGTTTGTCAGAACCGGGGAACTGATTGGCGCTCGCTGGTCAGAATTCGACCTGGAGGCCGCACGCTGGGACATCCCCGCCGAGCGCATGAAGATGCGGACACCCCATATCGTGCCGCTGTCACCGCAGGCAATCGACGTGCTGCGCACATTGCAAACCGTCACTGGTGGGCGTGAACTGCTGTTCCCGGGTGAGCGTGATCACGACAAGCCAATGAGCAACAACACCATTCTTGGGGCACTGGCCCGCATGGGATACAAGCACCGGATGACGGGGCACGGATTCAGGGGAGTGGCATCAACGGTCCTGCATGAGCATGAATTCGACCATGCCCACATTGAATTGCAGTTGGCCCATATCGAGCGCAATGAGGTGAGTGCTGCTTATAACCATGCTCTGTATCTGCCCCAACGGGCCAAGATGATGGCGTGGTGGGGTGCCTACCTCGAAGGGTTGACGCGGGGCAACGTGTTGCCGCTACGTAAGCTAGTGGCTTGAGGGGCTGACTGTGGAGTCCAAGCCGAAAGCAAATGCCAGGGGGCGGCCCCCAAAACAAAAAATAGATGCAGCGGGCGAAGCCGCTTTTGTCATCGAAGTCGCGCTGGCAATTCGATTGGGGCGCATACAGCGTTTGAGGCTGCTGGGCTTCACCGAAGCAACTGCTCTGCGCTTTGTCATGAAGCGCCGACGGGGACTGACTGGGGAATATATCGGCACAACAGTGAGCGAATTGCTGGGCACTGCCGAAAACAAAACGCAAGCGGCTTTGAGGCTTGTCACCGAGCACGGCGCGCCTGTTGCATTGGCTGCGCGATCCACAGGTGTTGATAGGCGAAACCTTCAAAAGGTTTTGCCGGAAGCCCGTCAATTGGCCCAAGCGGACGCAGATCGAAAAGCAGACTTCAAAGCCAGAACTGTCGTAACCGACTTCAACTTCAGCTTCAGTCAGGTTGCTGCTGCCGTAAGTGCGATGTATTTTCTGCCAAGAAACACCACTCCCTAAATACCGCACCACTTGGAAAAATAGGACTACCGAAACCGAAGGAGTCCGAAGTGGTCTTACCGATAGAAACCCCCACCGTACTGGCGCAAGACCTGTACACACAGAACGACATCACGACACGGTGCCGAATCTCAAAATCTCACCTGTTTAATTTGATCAAAAGGGGGCATTTTCCAGCCGCTGCCCTGCGTTGCGGTCCCCGCTTTACCCGCTGGAAAGCCAGCGATGTGCAGGAATGGCTAGCGGACCCCCAAGGCTGGATCGAAGCCCACACGGGGGTGACAGCATGAGCCCCGAAATGTTGCGCACCGAACTGGATCGCGCCGAGGAAGCCGAGCTGCAAAGCGACGAACAGCTACGCCAATTGACAGGGTTGATCGACAAGGCTTGCGCCCCGAGTTCCACGGTTAACGCCAGTGACTGCGCAAAGATCGTCACTGCTGCGCTGGCCCTGAATGAACGCTTGCGTGATCGCACGGGCAAGCTGAAATCCGCCGTGAAATTGGCAACCGTTGAAGCCAACCGCAAGCCCTGATCCATAAAAAAATGCCCCGCCACATAGAGGGCAGGGCAAACACGTTAACAGCGATGAATATACCGATTGAATCTGACGGGGGCAACCCCCAAGGCACAGAGCCGCCGAACGTTGCCACGACCCCCACAGTGAAAGCCAAAGGGCCGCAAGACAATGCCGCCGCTGAGTTTTTCCAAGGCGTAGCGGTAAACCACCCGGACGGCGTGCAGGCAGTGGTCACTACAGGGTTGAACAGCACCCCCAACGACCACAATTGGAACAAGCCGGGGGCGCACTTTGGCCCGTGGGCCGCAGAGAAAGCGAAGGGGCGCAAGCCCGCCTATGTCACGATGGCCGCGTTCAACCACGATGCCGTCGCACGCTTCAAAGGCCGGACCAAAGAAAACGCCATCGCTATGCGCGGGTTCTGGATTGACATTGAAGGCGGTGCCGACAAATACGCCAAGCCCAACGGCCCCACAGAAGGTTATCCGGATGGGCCGACCGCATTAAAGGCCGTAGGGGCTTTTGTCCGCGCGGCTTCCTCGATACCCAATTTTCTGGTGCTGACCGGCAGCGGTGGCGTGCACCTGCACTACGTGCTGAGTGAGCCGATAACCCCCGCTGAGTGGCTGGGACGTGCCAAGGCGCTGGTGACGCTGGCAAAGCTGCACGGACTCAAGATTGACGCCCAATGCACCACGGACGCGGCGCGGATCATGCGCGCGCCGGGATCGCTCCACCAGAAAACGGGCAAAGAAGTCAAGGCACACCGTTGGAAGGTTCAGCCCTACACGTTGGAGGAATGGGACCGTATGACGAGCTACGAGCCGGGCGCTGATGTAGGTCCGGGCATTGGGGGGCCATGGGCCGGCAGCGCTTTTGACCCAGCACTCAATGGCGACATATTGGGGGCTTTCCCGGAGTTCAGCTACATGCAAGCCGCCAGGAAGTGCGGCGCGATGCTCCAAGCGGCACAGCGCGAAGGACGCGATACACCCTATCCGGTGTGGCTGCTGGCAGTGAAAGCGGCGGAGCTTTCTATCGAGGGGCGCGAACTCGCACACTCAGTCAGTCGCGGGCATCCTGACTATGAGGAGGCAGCTACCGACAGAAAAATAGACAGCCTGACGGGGGGCCCTGCGGGTTGCGAGGCATGGGGTGTGGCACATGAAGCGGCTGGACCCTGCGATACCTGCGAATTCCGGGGCAAGATCAAAAACCCCGCCATTCAATTGGGCGCACTGGTGGATACGACCCCACCCGGCAGTGTGGAGGTGACAGAGCCGGAAAGCGTAGTCGAATGGGTGGGCGAACTGAATCAACGCTTTGCCCTGGTGCGGGTGGGTTCAAAAATGCTTGTGGTCGATTTCCAGACCCCGAGCATGACTGGGCGCGGGGTAGTGCGGTGCTTCGGCTACTTAGACGTGGCTGCGTTTCGTTCCATGTTGAACGGACGGTTTGCCCCTATCCAGAAAGCCGGGGATAAACAGCGCGCCCTGTCTGATGCGTGGCTGGCGCATCCAGCGCGGCGGCAATACGAGGGGCTGGTGTACGCGCCGGGTGAGGCACTGCCCGGCAACATGCAGAACCTATGGCAAGGGTTCGCCGTGGACCCTGTTGCTGGCGATGTGTCGCTGTGGCTTGACGTGCTGGCGGCACTTGTTCCCAACGAGTTCGAGCGGCGCTATGTGCTGCACTGGATCGCGTGGAAGATTCAAAATCCTGGCGGCGTGCCTGACACCATCCTGATATTCAAAGGTGCCAAGGGCACGGGCAAGAACTCTCTATTCGATCCCTTAATCCTTCTGTTTGGGCGTCACGCCATGTTGGCAGACGACCCCGAACTGATCGCCGGGCGCTTCACTTGGCACTTGATGTCGTTGTCCTTCGCCGTGCTGGATGAAGCGGTGTTTATTGGTGACCCGAAACAGGCAGACCGGATCAAGTCGCGCGTGACTGCCAAGACCATGCACTATGAGCAAAAAGGCATGGACCCCGTGCAAGTGGTTGACGACAATTACCTTGGCCGGTTGACGACAACTATGTTGGCCGGTTAGAGGCCTACACCGGGCGGGTCCGGGAGGCGGGGCTACCGTTGGACCTTCGAACAGATATCGAAGGTAAACGGCATGCCCGGCAAGA
>NZ_JAUSLE010000053.1 GCF_030646845.1 Rhodoferax sp.
AAAGAGACACATGGCACTTATCGACATCAAAGTCCCGGACATCGGCGACTTCGCCGAAGTCACCGTCATCGAACTGCTGGTCAAGCCCGGCGACAGCGTCAAGGCCGAACAGTCGCTGATCACGGTCGAGTCCGACAAGGCCTCGATGGAAATTCCGTCCAGCCATGCGGGCGTGGTCAAGGAGATCAAGGTCAAGCTCGACGACAAGGTCAAGCAGGGCTCGGTCGTGCTGACACTGGACGTGGCCGGCGCCGCTGAATCTGAGCCAAAACAGGCTTTGGCGCCCGCTGCATCTGCCCCGGCAGCTACTGAAACAGAAGCGGTTGCCGCGCCAGAAGCGCCAGCGCCAGCGGCGGCCCCGGTGGCAGCGCCTGCCGCCGCCAGCGGCCCGGTCGAAGTGCATGTGCCCGACATTGGCGACTTCAAGGATGTGTCGGTCATCGAGATTCTGGTCAAGCCCGGCGACAGCATCATGGCCGAGCAGTCGCTGATCACGGTCGAGTCCGACAAAGCCTCGATGGAAATCCCGTCGTCGGCCGCCGGTGTACTCAAGGAGCTCAAGGTCAAGCTGGGCGACATCGTCAATATCGGAGATTTGCTGGCTATTGTGGAAGGTGCTGTGGCCCCTGCGGCTGCCGTTGCGGCACCAGCCGCTGCGCCCCACGCCGTGGCTGCAGCCGCGCCAGCGGCAACTGCAACTGCAACTGCAACTGCTACCGCCTCGTTGCCGGCAGCAGTACCCGCCCATGAACCCACCGTGGCGCCGCGCGGCGACCTGCCGCACGCCTCGCCGTCGGTACGAAAATTTGCCCGTGAACTCGGCGTTCCGCTGGCTGAAATCAAGGGAACGGGCTACAAGGGCCGCATCACACCCGACGACGTCCAGGCCTTCACCAAGGCGGTGATGACGGGCGCCATCCGCACCGAAGCCCAGGTGGCCAAGGCACCCGCAGCCACCGGTGGCGGCGCAGGGCTTGACCTGCTGCCATGGCCCAAGGTGGACTTCACCAAGTTCGGTCCGGTCGAGCGTCAGCCGCTGTCGCGCATCAAGAAGATCAGCGGCGCCAACCTGCACCGCAACTGGGTCATGATTCCGCACGTCACCAACCACGATGACTGCGACATCACCGACCTGGAGGCCTTCCGCGTCTCCACCAACCAGGAAAACGAGAAGTCGGGCATCAAGGTCACCATGCTGGCCTTCCTGATCAAGGCCTGCGTCGCCGCGCTCAAGAAATTCCCCGAATTCAACGCCAGCATCGACGGTGACCAGATCGTCCTGAAGCAATACTTTCACATTGCCTTTGCGGCCGACACGCCCAATGGCCTGATGGTGCCGGTGATCAAGGACGCCGATAAAAAAGGCGTCATGCAAATCTCGCAGGAGATGAGCGAGCTGGCCAAGAAAGCACGTGACGGCAAGCTCAGTCCGGCCGAAATGTCAGGCGCCTGCTTCACGATCTCGAGCCTGGGCGGCATTGGCGGACGTTACTTCTCGCCCATCATCAACGCGCCCGAGGTGGCGATTCTGGGTGTGTGCAAGTCCGGCATCCAGCCGGTGTGGGACGGCAAGGCCTTCCAGCCGCGCCTGATGCTGCCGCTCTCGCTGAGCTGGGACCATCGCGTGGTCGATGGCGCGGCGGCGGCGCGTTTCAACGTCTATCTGGGCCAGATCCTGGGTGACTTCCGCCGGGTGCTGCTATGACGAACACGGGGCATTCGTTGTGACGACCGTGGTCGTGGTCAAGAAGGCCGGCCACGTGGCGATTGCGGCTGACACGCTGATCACCTTTGGCGACACGCGCCTGAGCCACCGGTTCGAGCCCAACAGCAAGCTGTTCAAGCTGGATACGCCGGCGGGTGTGAGTTACGTTGGGGTGGCGGGCACCGTGGCGCACTTTCCCGTGTTGCGCAAGGCGATGACCGCCTTGCCCAAGGACCAGCTCAAACTGGGCAGCAAGGACGAGGTGTTTGACACGTTCACCCGGCTGCATCCGTTGCTGAAAGAAACGTTTTTCCTGCAGACCAAGGAAGACGACAACGACCCGTATGAGTCAAGCCAGTTCAGCGTGCTGATTGCCAATGCCACCGGTATTTACGGCCTGTACAGCTATCGTGAAGTGTTTGAATTCAATGAGTTCTGGGGCATTGGTTCGGGGCGGGCCTTTGCGCTCGGCGCCATGCACGCCACCTGGGGTAGCGCCAAGACCGCTCGTGAATTGGCCGCCATCGGCGTTCATGCCGGGTGCGAGTTCGACAAGAACTCCGCCGGACCGATCGAAGTATTCACCGTCAAGTTGAAGACGAAATAAGAAGCGAGACGACACATGGCATCCATCGACATCCAGGTCCCCGACATAGGCGACTTCGCCGAAGTCACCGTCATCGAGCTGCTGGTCAAGCCCGGCGACACCATCAAGCCCGAGCAGAGCCTGATCACCGTGGAGAGCGACAAGGCCTC
>NZ_JAUSLE010000065.1 GCF_030646845.1 Rhodoferax sp.
GGCGTGCCCCAGCAGCGTCAGGCTCTTGACGCCCGGTACGCTGGCCAACCAGGCGCCCAGGCGTTGAATGGCGGGGTAGTCGACAGCGCCATCGCGGGTGAACGGGGTGATGGGGGCGGGGTTGAGGCCGCGCATATCGATGGCTTGCATCGTGGGTTCCTTTCAGGGTGGTGGGTGGATGAGGCAGACTTTAGGCATTCTGGCGTTCTATGAATAGATAGAATTCACAGCTATCAGACTTGCCATAATTGGCAATTCACAGGAAATGCCCTTGAACCCGGTCGCTGTCAAACTCTTCCTCGAGGTCGCTGATGCGGGGAGCCTCAACAAGGTGGCTGCGCGCCGGCAGACGGCGCAGTCGCACATCAGCCGCCAGATCGCCGACTTCGAGGCGCAGTGCGGCGGGATCTTGTTCCGGCGCACCGGCCGCGGCGTGGTATTGACCGAATTGGGGCTGCGCGCGGCGACCCGCCTGCGCCCGTGGCTGCAGGACACCGAGCGTCTCACCGATGAACTGCGCGCCGCCTCCGGCGAGATTGCCGGCGAGGTCCGATTGGGCATCATTCCGTCGGCCGCGCATCCCCTGGTCACGCGCCTGTTCGCGCAGTTGATCCGGGAACACCCGAAAATCCGGCTCGACGTGGCGGAGTCGCAGGGAGCGGAGCTCGATGCGATGCTCGACAGCGGAGCGGTCGATCTGGCGATCCTGTTCCGGTTCCAAAAGCCCAGCGGCAGCGACGAGACGCTGCTGAGCGTGGCCAACACCTATCTGGTGTCCGCACCGGGCGACGCGTTGACGCGCGTGCCGACGCTGCACTTCGCGTGCCTGTCCGGATTGAAACTGGTGTTGCCACGCAGGCCCAGCCATTGGCGCAACGCGCTGGACGAGACAGCCCGGGGCCTGGGCTTCAGACTAGATGCGGTGGCGCAGGCTGACTCGTTGACATTGCAGAAGGAACTGGTCGCCGCGCAGCCCGGACTCTATTCGATTCTCGGCCCGTACTCCATCGCCGCCGAGTTGCGGGCCGGGCGCTTGCAGGCCAGCCGGCTGGTGCGGCCCGACCTTGTCCGCCATGTCACGTTGGCCCTGCCCAGAACTGGCAAGTTGTCGCCGGCGTGCCGGGTCGTGGCGGCGAGCCTGCGATCCCTGGTCGAGTCGTGGGGTCACCAGATCACAGAGCCCTGACCTGTGCGCATGCCGGGGCAATGGAGGAGGGAGCCCGGACCCCGCGGGGCCGCGGCGAGCCGTGCCCTGTTGGCACCAGCCGGGCAAATGGCGCCGTTGTCCTACACCGCTTCGTCCGGATCGCGACTGTCGCAGGTGGTGGTTCCAGATTAACCTGACCTGCATCGAAATCCATCTGGAGAGCAGTTATGAACACCATCATCTACATCGTCGGTCTTGTCGTCGTCATCGGCGCGGTTCTGGCATTCCTGGGCCTGCGCTGAATACCTTCCGGCTGCGCTTCGGTGCTCAGCCGCCCGCCACGCGGGCAAGGGCGACGCCGGGCTGCGGACAGCCTTCCACGAACGTCATGAACTGACCCGGTTCCAGGGCAGTCCAGAGTTCGTTGGTGGTCAGCGGCTCGGTCACGACGATGGCGAGGCGGTCTTGCGGACCGTTGTGTTCCGACAGATCCATCTTGATGTCCTCGTCGCGCAGGTGCACCTCGGTGAACGGGTGCTGGCGCACCAGGTAGTGCAGCTTGGTGCTGGCATGGGCCCACAGGGCCTGGCCGTTGCTGAGCAGGAAGTTGAAGGTGCCGTGCGCGGCGACCTGTGGCACCAGCTCCTGCAGGGTCAGGCTCAGTTCGGCGACGCTGGGAACACCGGCATGTGATTTGACGAGCTCCTGCATCAGCCAGCAGAACGCCCGTTCGCTGTCGGTGTCGCCCACCGGGCGGAAGTTGCCGTGCAGTGTCGGTGCGTAATCCTTGAGGTCACCGTTGTGTGCGAACACCCAGTAGCGCCCCCAGAGTTCGCGCACGAACGGATGGGCGTTTTCCAGCGTGATCGCACCCATCGTGGCCTTGCGCACATGGGCGATCACGTTGTGGCTTTTGATGGGATAGCTGCGCAGCATCTTTGCGATGGGTGAGGTGGCAGCGCCCTCCTTGTCGACGAAGTAACGTACGCCCCGGCCCGGCTGGTCCGGTGTGGCACCGTCGCTTTCAAAGAAGGCGATGCCCCAGCCATCGGCGTGGTGATCGGTACAGCCACCCCGCTGCGAAAATCCCGTGAAGCTCAGGTGCAGACTGGCAGGCAGGCGACTGTTCATTCCAAGCAATTGGCACATGGTGTGAGTTTACTGCGCGGTGGCTGGCCAAAGCCCGGTTAACGGCCGGTTTATGCCCGGTTATCTGCCCTTGTTCTGTGGCGGGCCGGGACGCAATTGCCATGCCGCGGCCAGCGCCAGTGCACACAGCACCGCCAGCAAGGCGAACGACTCGTTGAAAGCGGCCAGCCGCGCCGGGCTGCTGGCGGGGTTGGACAGCGAATCACCGTAGGCGGCCAGGCGCCACTCCAGCACAATGCCGCAAACGCTGACCCCAACGGCGCCGCCCAGTGTGCGCACAAAGTTGATGGCGCTGGACCCCTGCGGGATCAGGTCTTTGTGCAGTCCCCGCATCGAGCCCGAGTTGAGGGATGGCAAGATGAAGCCCAGGCCCATTCGGCCAACAATGGCCAAGGCCGCCAGCACCCAGAGACTGCCGGTCAGGCCGACCATGCCCATCAAGGCAAACGACATCGCCAGCAAGGCCAGTCCGATGCTCACCAGCAGGTAGGTCGGCTGCTGGTCGGCCAGTCGCCCGACCAGCGGAATGGTGATGGCCAGCACCAGGCCGGCGGGCAGCAAAATCGTGCCCACATGCGATGCCGACAACTCCAGGCCGAGCCGCATGTAAATCGGCAACAGGTAGGTTGAGCCAAACAGTGCCATTCCATAGATGAACGCGACAATGCTGCCCATGGCGAATGCCCGATGGTCATACAGTGCCAAATTCATCAGGGGCGCATCGCCGCCTTGTGCCATGGCACGGCCGAGTCGCCGTTGCCAGGCAACAAAGCCGATCAACGCGGCTGCGGCACCGGTCAGCAACAAAACGGCGGGCACTGTCGGGCCAGCATGCAGTTGCACCAGGCCATTGAGGAGACACAAAGTGCCGGCACTGGCCAGCAGCAGGCCGGGCCAATCCAGTTTGCCGCCGGCGCGCGTGGCGGACGTGCTGCCAGACATGATTGTCGGTACGAAGCGCTGCGCCAGCCACAGTGACGCCAGGCAAAAAGGAACCACCATGAAAAAGATGGAACGCCAGCCGAACCAGTCCACCAGCAGGCCGCCGACACTCGGTCCAATCGCCGGGGCCAACACCACGCCCATGCCAAAAATGCCACCCGCGCGCCCCTGTTCGTGCGGCTCAAAAGCGCGCAGGATGATGATCGCCGGAATGGGCAGCACGACTCCGGCTGCCAGTCCCTCCGTCACCCGCGCTGCCAGCACCAGCGAGAAATTGTTGGACAGGCCCCCGATGACGCTGCCCACCAGCAGCACCCACATCGTGCCGGCGTAGGTACGTCGATAACCGTAGCGCGCCAGCAGCCACGGTGTCGTGAGCATGGACACGGTCATGGCGATCATGAAGCCCGACGCCACCCACTGGGCACGTTCCTGCCCCAAGGTAAAGTGGCGACTCATGTCAGGTACTGCCACGTTGATGATCGTGGACGACATGATCGACGCCATGGTGCCCACCATCACCGCCAGCAGCAAGAGCCAGCGGTAACGCTCCCCATAACGGGCCTGCAGCTCTGGCAGGGTGGCTGGATGCCTCAAGACTGATTCACGAACGGGGTTCGGTCCACAGGACGCCGCCGGTGGCCCAGTTCTCGCGCTTGACATCGGTGATCAGAATGTCGACCGCGTCCGCGGTGCCGCCCAGCACTTCGACCGTGACGCGGGTGATTGCTTCCACCAGTTTCTTCTTTTGTTCAAGGGTACGCCCTTCGAGCATTTCGATATGGTAGGTAGGCATGGTTTTCCTCGGAATAAGTCGGTGGCAGTGATTGGCAAGCATCATAGAGCCACGGCCGAGGCGATGCTGTGCAGACCAGCGGCGATGGCCATGAGCACATGAGCCCGGGGATGCCGCACCGTCAGCAGACCCGAAGCGCGCATGGGGCGTCGCCGTTGCCCGCTTCAGTGGAATATGTGATTTTTGTCCTGCGGATTGCCAACCTGCCGTGAGAGAATAATCAATACTTGGGGAAGCCTGGTTGGAACATAGAGCCAAAATTATCGGGATTGCGTTACTTTGCGTTGCGCTCGGCAGTGAGGCGTTGACGCTTGGCCGCATACGCGGTGCCGCGCTGGTGGGTCGGCCCCTGGACATGGTGGTCCCGGTTCAGATGGACGCAGGCGAGGATGCCTCGTCCTTGTGTTTTGATGCCGAGGTATTTCATGCCGATACGCGCCAGGATGCCAGTCGTGTGCGCGTCGTCGTCGAGGCAACAGCGCAACCCCATACGGCCAATGTGCGGATATTGTCCTCGGCGATGGTTGATGAACCTGTCGTAACTGTCTATTTGCGGACAGGTTGTGGACAGAAGACAAGTCGCCGGTATGTGTTGCTGGCGGACTTGCAGAGCGAGGTTGCGGCGCCCACAACGCCTCTTGTCGTTCCGGCCTCTGCGCCAACGCCTGTGCCATCGAAAACGAATCTGGCTCCCACTGCACCGGTTTCGTCCGCCAAAGCGCCGGCTGCTCGCGTACCAAAACAAACGGTTCGCAGCCGAGTTGACAGCAAACGCCCCGACTCGAAGGCTGTTGCTCCTGTCCACCAGGAGGCGATGTCCGGCAATAAGGGCAAGGTGGCCTTGTCTGCGGGCCAGTCCCGATTGAAGCTGGACCCGCTGGAATTACTGTCAGATAGAGTGGCAAATCTGGACGCCGACATGACGTTCCCGCCCTCTGAGGATGCCTTGCGGAACATGCAGAAGACGCAGGCGCTTGAAGAGGACGTGAAGGTCTTGCGCGCCTTGGCTGCGAAAAATGAAGTCAATCTGGTGGACTTGAAAAGCCGTCTGCAAAAAGCCGAGTCGGAGCGTTTCCCCAGTGGATTGATTTACGGATTGATGGCTCTCGTGCTCGCCTGTCTGGTGGCCGTGGCCCTTCTCTGGAATCGCCAGCGCCGCGCGCCGACAACTGGTGACGAATGGTGGAGCGGCTCCCTCGCCGCGCCAACACTTCCCGAAACCGAGCCTGAGATTCCAACTGGGCCGATCACCGCCCACAAGAGCCTGGGCGCGCCACCTGCATCTGGGAAATCCCGTACAGGCGGCTCGCCCAAAGCGGTGAATGATGCCAGGCAGTCTTCTGAGGTGGATGTCAATCTGATGGAAATGAGTCAGTCGAAGTTCGATGACCTCATGCAGCCGGGAGTAGCGCGCAGTGCCAGTCGCAATCAGCCAGGCCCGCCTCTGCAAGCCGAGGTGCCGCAGGTGAGACTTGCGAGCAACCTCAATGCCGATGCCACGCTGGATATTCGGCAGCAGGCAGAGTTTTTTGTTTCGCTTGGCCAAACCGACCAAGCGGTCAAGCTTCTCCAGAAGCAGATCGATGCAAGTAGGGAGCCCAACCCGTTCGTCTACCTGGACTTGCTCAACATATTCCATTCACTCAGCCTGAAAACTGATTTCCAGCGGCTCCGCGAGGACTTCAATCGCTTGTTTAGCGGCAAAGTTCCTGAGTTTGCATTGTTCAAGAATCAGGGAAAGGACCTGGAGTCCTATCCGGATGTTTTGTCCCGCATCAGTGCGCTTTGGCCGACACCCAAAGTACTGGAGGTTCTTGAGACTTGCATTGTGCGCAGGCACCGGGACGCCACAAGTCAGACCTTTGATTTGGCGGCCTTTGGCGATCTGCTGTTGCTGCATACAGTTGCCCAGCGTTTGGCCGTGGCGCCCCTGCAAGGCGGTCGCGAACCGGGGACCGGTTCCTCCCTCGGAGTCGCCGTATCAGAAAGCCTTGCCCATCATGCTGCTGGCCCAGCCTTTGTGTCTGCCGCGCCGCCAGGTGGTCTTGGCCGCCCGGCCAGTATGGAACTTGATTTATCCTTGGACGAGGTGCCGCCTTCTCGCGTGCTGGATCTGGATTTGACTGATTTGGGCATAGATGGGTTTGCTGCCAATCCTGTGTCGGCTGCGGATGCCGACCTTCCCCTGCTGATGCCAGACGATGACGAGATCAATGGCCTTGGCGATGGCGCCATACCGCCGCTCGAGAATGGAAACATGGTGGATTTTTACCTGCCAGAGACGCCAAAGCGGTCAGGACCACCGGGAAATTAGCTGAAGAGACAAACTGGTTCTGACGTGGTCGTGGGCCGGGCGTGTTTTTGGGGCAACCTCATGCCGCGCCAATTCATGAATGCTTGAAGAAATCAGGACAACCAGATTACAGAAAATACACGGCAAGTGCCCACAGGGCCAAAAGGGCAAGAACCGCAATGGGCAGACCCAACAAAAACTTCGGAAGCATCCCCTTCATCAGCAGTCGCAGTCGCTGATGCCATTTGAGCGTTGTCACCGCGGCCTGGCATTTGCGGCAGATGTACTCCCCAAATCGATTCTTGTGGCAATCTTTGCGTTCAACAACGGCACCACAGACGGAGCAGACGCGTAGCATATTTCGACGGTTCGGATGTTGGGTGGAATCCGCCATGGCAGATACAGAGATCCATTGTTCCAGTCGCACTATCTTATTACCGCTGGCGGCTTTGGCAAGTGCCGTTTTGACGCTGTGATGCGAGACGAGAATCACTCAATTGCCGCGAAATGGCACTGGTGGTTGATGGCAATGAGGTGTCACGCGAACAGGGCTCACCGTCCACGTTCTTTTTCCAGCGCGGGAAAGCAAATGAGTTTGGGAAATCCGCCAATGTCCGTCGCTACGCCGGACAGACAAGAAAAAAGCCTGCTACTGAATAAGTAGCAGGCTTTTCTTTGCCCATACGGGATTAACTGGTGGCCTGGGGCGGAATCGAACCACCGACACAAGGATTTTCAATGCCCATCCTCGTGCACGGTTCAAGCGCTTCCGCACGCAACATTCATATGAATCAAGCACTTGGAGCGCATTCAACCGCAAGCAATCGCAGTCAAACGCAATCCAACGTACCCGATTCCCGTCACCACCGTCAGAAACTGCGTCAGACGCCGATGATGCTTTTATTCTAGCGAGAAGTGTTTATTCGCGCCAGTGCGCCCGGCATTTTGGGCACCCCCCCACGGTGCAACACGGGCGCTGTCGCTCATGCCAATGGCCAGTCACTTGGGCTTGGGCGCTGGGAGTACGGGCGGTGAGAGACCGTTGCCGGCGATGGCCACCAAGGTGGGCCCACTTCGCCTCATGTACCGCCAGACCCCATAGGCCGCGGCAACGGCAAGGCCCCCGCCAGCCACGACGGGCCATACCGGGGCGGAAACAATCCCCAAAGACAATCCCAGCGCACCCAGAGAACTCGAACCCAGCAGCGTAACCGAGCTGACCGCAACGGCACTGCCCCCCGCGGCGCCCAGGGCCGCCAGGGCCGCCGTGGCAGCCGCGGACTTGGGATTGGTCGCCACTTCTCTGAGGAACGGCAAGACTTCTGCCTCAAAGTAGGCAGAAAGGCCTGACAGCGAGTCGATGACTCGCGCAGGTGTGAGCTGATGCAATGCGAGAACATTGTTCTTGAAGGCGGCCATCAGCGCTGTGACGTCCGGGTCTTTGACGACACGCCTTGCGCCGTCGACCAACAGCGCCACCCCGACGAGGACGAGGGCACTCGAGCCAGCCAGGTCCAGCAAGTCCGGGGCGGAGTGCAGGTATTTCTGGATTAGACCGCCGACGCCGTACCCGGCCAACCCGAGAATGAGGGCACCCCCGCCCATGAGCGCAACGGCCGGTACCGCAACGGCGCTCCCCATCGCCACCACGCCAATGTTGCCCAACAGATATCCAGGCAGCGCGCCAAGCCCCGCGCCTGTCATGCCGCCGAAAAGACTGGCGGGGCTTCCTGCACTCAGCGCCACGTCCACGCCCATCTGAATGGCCCCGGTTTTGAGGCCCGCGGCAACAATGCCTGCGCCCAATGCCATCTCCGCAACGCCTACTTGCCATTGATGCTGCGCGCACCAGGCCTTGACGTGGTCCATGGCTCTGGAAAATCCACTTTCAGCCCCGCCATTCAGGTGAAACTCAGACATCGCGTCATCCTGGGCCATGGTTGTCCTCCCGTTAAGTGCAATTTTTTGCCAAGCATAGCCGACGCTGTGCCCCGGCGCCCTGCGATTCGTGGTCCCAGGTTCAAAGTTCAGCTATCTGCACGCCGCAGGATATTGCTGGGCAGCGCACTGCCGGCCATAGACGCGGGCATCACCCCCTGGCTTTTTACGACAGCGGGGCCAGGCGCTTTCCTCAGACTTGACCCCGGCGCCTCGCCTGCAGCTCTGGACGCCACGGCGGCATCAATGTGCCTTCGCAATCCCCAAAGAGGGGCTACGCAGTTCGCGAACGCTTGCTCCGGGCCCCTGGTTCGATGGCCCTGTCAGGCAGACATGGCGGCGAGCGGCGCCGCGTGCGCCCTGGCGGGCCTCTTCTTCATGGACTTATTGAGCCACGAGAGCCCAAGCAAAATCAAGCTGGCTGCGATTTTCAGTAGCCAGAAAAAGGGATACAGCGCAATTGAGATGAGCAGGAACCAGCCGACAAACTGAACCAGCATTGGGTTCAGTCCCATCAAGTTCGCAATTTCAGCAAAAGCACTATTCAGCAAGGCCGGGTGCGTGAGAACCACGTAGCCGGTCCCCAGCACAACGCCATACTTCCCCATTTTCACCAGCATCGGATTTTTGGGAATCAGCCGGGCGCCAAACGCCCGGGTTTTGCCCACAAAACTCAACTCTTTGCCAGTCGCCGCAGCAACTTTCCCCGCCTTGAGCAACTTCGCAGCGGCGACAAACGGGATGACATCAATCGCTGCAAAAAACACGTCGCCGGCACCAATTTTCTCGTCCAGCTCATATTTTCTTTCCAGGTTACTCACGCCCCCCGTCAGAAAGCTGGCAACAGTCGTCACAGTCCGGTCAACCTGATTCCAGTGCGCAACGTTCGCTGCGTCCAATGCAAACTGCCCCAGGAACTTGTGCCCTTCGCCGTTGATGGAATTGACGGCGTACCACCCCCGCTGCATTGAGCCAAATTCCACTTTGACGGATTGAGGTGCGGCAGGGACCGGCGGCGGCGATGCCGGAGCCGGTGCATTGCCGTTGAGATAGCCCCAAAAGTTTCGAGTGAACTTCTTGGCTTCATCGCCTGCGTCACTGACTTTCTTTATCGTGGCGGCGACTACATCACCCGCTTTGGCGATGAGCTTCACGGACGGCAGGTCGTTGTCCAAAAAGTACTTGATGACGGGAATCACAGACTCTCCGTGCTCTCGCAGAATCGCCTGAAATGCCGGCTCGGCGCCAAAGAGTTGCAACACCTCACGGGACTGCGCCGGGTATTTCAATAACGCCACCCAGGCTTTCAGGACAAGCTCGCCACGACCACTCTTGACGTCCGTCTCCGCATCAGCCGCATAGTCCAGCAACAAGGCCTGCACGGCCAACGGCTCATCCGCAATGCGTTTGTCAATTTTTCCGAGTCTCTCCTCTACCTGAAGGCGAATCAACTTCTCTGGGTATGACATCGGGACAGACCAATACCCGATTGCCGTAGCGGCCAGAAAAGCCACCACCACGACAAACAACAACTTTCTGAGTTTCATTTTTTGAGTTTTCTCGATTTGGAACCGCTCTGCTGTCAAATAGGCGCGCAATCCACTCTCAAGCTTGGCTTGCAGGCCCCCGGGGCTGGTGATGCGCATGCTGGCGCCCCCGCACTGGACCATGGGTACATTCTGCAACGGGAACCCAACCTGGCGACTTGGTGCTGCACTGACCTGCGGCACTACCCACTTGAATGATGCCTTCGCTGTGACGGGGCTGAGCCATGCTTCATTGCAGGGCCTACGCCATTTGTTCAGGTTCCGCACGCGGTGGCTGGAGATTTTTTCCACGGCTTTGGCGAAATCAATGCAACACAAACTCAGTGTTGCAGATGAAAGGCATGACGCTGTTCGACCGCTTGACCTGGTGCGCGTTCACCAATCGAATAATTGAAGCGCGGTGTTTGGAACAGGTCGGGGGGACGTTGATGCCAGGACCGCGCGCTGGGCACGGTGCAAGGATGATTAGACGGAGAGGAAGGTGCATAGGCCCCCCCGACCCCTCGCAACGACGTCATTCAACTAAGTCATTACTGAGGCATATTTTCAGTGCAGTTTGTGTCATCCGCATTACAAGAACTTGGGGACGCTTAGCCCTGATGCATCTATCTGGATAAAAGTCACAGTCGGTTGGCACATGGCCACTGACGACTGCACAAGTCTCAGCGGGCAGGTCCTTTCCCGAGCGACATAATGCCTCAATGACCCCGGCCTGGACTTTTCATCGCAACATGGACAAGAAGCCAGGACCGCAACGACCGAGGACAGAGAAGTCAGCGCTGAAGACCGACGCCAGCAGCACGCGCGCCCCACCACTGGGGCAAATCCCGGTCAGTGCATTTGCACCCGTGCAATTGCCACATCCGCTCGAGGTCTTCGGAGAACGCTTCGAGGTTCACATCTCCTCGGCGCTGACCCTGTCGCTTGAGACGGCCATGCAGGCCGTGCTGGGCACCAGCGTGCAGACGCTCATTCGCACCACCGCGCCGCTCATGCACCAGAACCTGAAAAAGCTGCTCTATGCCGGCAGGGGCATGCATAAACCTTCGTCCGGCACTAAAAGAAACATCCTGCAGGACCTTGGAAGGTTCATTGCACCGGAGGCACTGGCCCTCGTTCTGGACGGCCGGGAGCCTCCACCCGGCCCCCCGGAGTCCGACTGGCAGTCGGTACTGCGGTCGATGAACGGTTGCGACGGTGAGCTCTTGCACGATATCGCCAGCCACATGGCCACTTACGAGCACAAGATGGTCGAGATTCGCAGCCTGGCCCTGAATGGCCAACTGGCCGAAGCCAGGACTCAATTTCAATCGCTGCTGGGCAGCGCCGAGCCGGCATGGCAAGAACTCAATCCGCACCTGGTTCACCAAGTGCTCCTGCTGGTCGAGGTCGGGCTGCGAACTCTGGCCTGGCTTGAATGTCGGGTCGCCAGGCTCCGAGCGGACACGGCTCCCCATGACTCACGTCTCGCTGGGTTTCTCGATGCAGGTCACCGTCCCATGGGTCACTGGCTGGTCCAAGTTATGCAAGCCTCCGGCTGCGACAGTCTGGCTGAGTTGAGTGCCTGTCTTTTCAGGGCTGGGGCAAAACACCATGAGCGCGACATCAGCCATGACTTGCTCAAGAGATGGTCGAGTTCGAAGGTCGTCGCCATGCCTCACGCCGCCGTAAAGCCGGTTCTGCGCGGTGTGCGGCTTAACCAACAGGCCGAGACATTGGAAGCACGCCATTCCGTGGCGCGGTTTTTGACCTTCCTGTGCGACCTGACCCGCGCAGGAACAAACGGCGAGGTCCCGGCCTGGAAGGAAGTCCAGGCCCAAATAAAAAGCCGGTACACACAGGTGTACCGGCTTGAGCTTGAACGGCAGGTGTCATCCGCCTGAGCTTGCAACCTTCATCATCTATTTGCCCTTGGTCGGAGGCGGGGTGGTTGCCCCACGTTGCACCCTGGCATCGGCGCGGGAGGCGAAGCTTTTTTCGGGGATTTTGCCGCCGTGCTGGATGGCCGTCACCTTGGCGATGCGAGTGGCGGCTTCACGGGTCATCGGGGCTATTTGGGATTTTGACATCTTGCTTCTCCAATAAGTTACACCGCGACATGCGGCAAGGACTAATGTCGCCAATCAACCCGGGCCAACGGTGCTGTTCTCTGGAAAAGTTGATACCCACCAGTTTGACCTGCGCCGCCCGCGCGCTGGACTCCTGAAACACGCGGCAATGAGGCGCGGCACCGGCCCGGCGCCAGAGCGCCGGGAAGGATGCTGACGGATTCAGGCCACACCAGGGCACGTTTTTGAGGAAATTTTGAGACGAAGCCTGTACTGCTCTGTGCCTTTTTCCAAGCCTAACTTCATACCGCGTTGACGGTTTTCCGTTGGAAAGAAAGCGCCTCACCCTGTAGAGGCGAGGCGCAAATCAAAGGAGCCAATAAACGGCTTAGAAAATGCTCGCCCGCTCGGCGGCTTGGTTGCGAAGGGTATCGAGTTCCGCTTGAGCCGTTGCGTCACCGACCGCCGCGCGGTGAAGCGCCGTCAACCAGCGGCAGTTGGACTCCCGGTGCGCGTCATCGCCATCGAGTTCCCGATACAGAAAAGCCACAAACAGTTGCACGGCAGGGCCGGCCGTCAGCAATTCCGCCGGCACAAAAGCACCGAGAAACGGGTCCCGCCGCAGCCGAGCCAACTCCAGCCCAACACGTTCTTGCAGCGAGCCTTTGCCAGGCCAGATAAAGTCCTGCGCGGCAACGGTTCCTGCCAGCGTGAGCACGAGCACGGTGGGCAGTCCCAGATATCTTGCCGCACTTTCGTGCACTGCGCGATTCGCACTACTGATTGCTGCTTCATTGCGTCGCCACTGTGCCAGCCGTTCGTACGTAACGCCGAGCTCCTTCGCCAAACGCGCCAGCGTGTCTCCGCGCCTCGTCGCCTGGGCTACCAGAATTCGCAGCAGCGGCTGCTCGTCATGCAGCACCGGCGGCGGATTGCGACGCATGGTGGGGTTACTGGACTTGCTTGTCATATCAAATTTTCCTCCTGTACGACAGCACAACGCTGTCCTGATGTATAGCGAGCCCGACAACTCACCCGCACAACCTGAAGTCAAACCTGGTTCATACCCGTTTCGACTTCATGGCCCTTGGGCGCATAGTCTTCAATTCGAACGACGAGATGCTTCACCATGAGACGAGAAGGGGACAGTCTCAGGAGCTCGGGACCGGGAAACATATGAGGCGCCTTGGGCGCTCGCGGCAGAAATTCGTTCGACGACGCATTGGAAAACCGGAAGGAGACTGCTGCGGCACTACCCACGCGACCGGTACGTCGAAGCAGCACACGAAACAGTCCCGTAGCCGTACGGGCCGCAAATTGAGAACAAGGCTCTGAAATGAAAGAAGCACATATTCAAGCGGGACCGCACCACATCATTTATTCGTGGCACGCCGTTGGCGTTGCGCTCGTCACCGCGTTTGAAGGGTTCGATAAGACGGGCGCAGCGCTATCGTCCGGGCATATCGAATTCCTTGACAGCGAGCAGCAAATGGCGGTGGACGGGAATGGATGCATTTGGCACGTGCCAATCGAAGAAGCATTGAAATCCGAAAAGCAGTTCAGCTTCGACTGCACTGAAAAAATTCTGGCGCTTATGAAGCGACCAAAGAATCTGCGCAAAGTCACGTTAAGTCGAGACGACAAGGAATACTTGAACGAACTGACTTCGAGGCGCGAAGAAATCTTGCCTCGAGGCAAGATTTGACCGGGACTGCCAAGATGAGCGACGGGAGGGGCGAACCTCAAACGCCAGGCGCTCTGCAGTTCGGTCTTGAGGTGGAGCAGCCCGTCATGGTCCTGTGCGCGGGAACGTCTGCACCAAGCGCTGTGCGAGGCCTTTCGTTACGTTGGCTGCCAACAATTATGAAAGGGTGGCACCTCATGCATTACGGCCAGGAATACGGGCGAGAGCTTGCGCAGAGAGTGAAAACACCTGGTCTTGTCAACTACCAATATCGACCGGAAACGGCTATTGAAAAACGTCCCAGTTGGCGTCAATCTTCGTCACTGACGTTGACCGATGCAGAAGCTGCGACGCCTACCAAATTCGACCAGATACCGCCTGTCTGATTGCACACCACCACCAGCATCCGTTGCCCTTCCAGCCTCCTCTGACTACAGTGAGCGAATGACTTTTGAAAACAAATTCGAGGGAAGCGTTTGGCAATCGGAGCCGGTGTCCGAGACGCCAGTGGTCGTGCTGGTGGGCTGGCACGTTTTCGAGGTCAAGCTCCCTGGTCGCGCAGAACGTACGCGGCATTTTTCTGGCACCAAGGCACACGACGGACATGGCAAAGCAAGTACCCCTATCGTGCAGTTTGACCCCGTGGCTAGGCGGGGTGTTACAGAGTCCGGCCGCGTGTACCTGCTGGAGAATCCTCCTGGGCTCGAGATTAACGCTGTTTGCGCGTGGGATGCATTTGTGCGCGTCAATCGCGCACACGACGTGGTTGACGTGTCGACTGAAATACAAAACATGATGGAGCGAAGAGCATGAATTACGAAGATGAAGACCCCATCGAAGGCGGTGTCTGGGCCTGTGCACCAGTATCCGAGCGCCCAGAAATCGTGCTTACAGATTGGCACGTTTTTGAAGTGGGTATCGTCGACTTGCCTACTCGCACTCGGCACTTTGCCGGACAAAACGTAACAGACAGTGAGGGCCGTGTCAGCTCCCCAATAGTCACGTTCGATGCCGCGACTGGCCGAGGCATAACGCGCAGCGGACGCGTCTATGAGCTGCGCGGTACCAGCGGCTTCACTGGCGACGGGGAGTACACATGGAACCGGTGGCAGTCGATAAACGACGTGACGGACGTCGTTGACGTTACTGATGAAATCAAGAATCTGATGGTGCAGAAATGAAAGGAACCGGAGAGCTTCTGCTCTACTTAGATTTCGATGGGGTCCTCCACCACGAGAATGTTCTTTGGCATTCTCGCGTCGGGGCGTACCTATCCGCGCCTGACTGCTACGTGCTGTTTCAACATGCGGAGCTGCTTGAGAAAACGTTGGAGCCGTATCCGCAAGTTCAAATTGTCTTATCGACATCTTGGGTAAGTCGTTATGGCCGCACAAAGGCCGCCAAGAATCTTAGGCCCGCGCTGCGCTCGCGCGTAATTGGCGCCACATTTCGCCCGAGGATGAACCCGGACGAGTTTGCAATGCTGCCCAGATGCATGCAAGTCTGGCAAGACGTCCAGCGGCGCAAACCCCGCGCCTGGTTGGCTCTCGACGACAACGTCGAAGGCTGGCCCGTAGAACACGCAGCACACGTCGTGCGTACGCACAAGCACGCCGGCCTCGGCAACCCCGCCGTGCTGGTTGAATTCCAACTGAAACTGCAGGAGATTTTCCGGTGACCACTGTTGCACAGTTGATTCGTTGTTTGCAAAAGCATGACCCCATCGCGCTGGTTGTGGTGCAGTTCGGCGATAGCTCTGACGAGGTGCAGTCGCTACATATTGCTGAAATTGAGGGCGTAACGCTGCACAAAATCGCTGACGACAGGTATGCAGTCTCGTCAGAGACTCCTGCGGATGGCGCGGGGGTCGCAGGTGTGCTGCTTAAGCCGCCCTGGGCACCACACAAATAAAGGTGCGCAAGTGAACTACAAAGAATACAAATGCCCAAAATGTGGCTGGGTGCACGCCGCTATACCGCTCGCTGATGCTGAGGCGCAGGTTGCGTCCGCTAACGAATACGATGAGGTGGGAGGCCGGCCGCAGACGGACTCGATTGAGCACTACCTGCGCTGTTTTCGGTGTGGGGCAGCAACAGCCAGCTTCGTTCCGGCCGCACCCGACGACGCGCCGACAGGCTGCACAATCCAAGGCGTCGTTGTGCCTGGGGCATGGGAGCCGCTGTGATGGACTGGCCTGAGACCCGCCTTCGCCTTCACTTGTGGCTGCACCAGGCGTGGCCTTTCCGCACAATTGCCTGGCTGCGCACGCTGTGCGTGCCGAAATCCAAGGGCTTCGGCAAATCTGGTGACAAGAAAAGAACCAGTGAAGACGCACGCATCCTCCAGGAGCTCCTGGACACGGCTGATGAGCTGAGTACATACGGCGTGATGTCCACGACGGACATGGCTCGCGTTCGTGCACTTTGCGACGAAGCCGAGAACGCTCGGCTCCCCGCCGTTCTGGATTTGAGGGCTATTACGCCGAGGGCTCCCCTGTCTGCTGCTGACAAAGCGGCCCGTTATCGCTCTGGTCGATTTGCGGAAATGACAAAAGAACCAGCGGGCTTGACAGCAAGTCAGGCAAACACGGACAAGCAGCGTTTTAACGACGTAATTAGGAAACTTGGTGACAAAACCAACGTCATGCACCTGCGCGCAGACCATGCAATTTTCGACCCAAAAAACGACCACTTGTTCACAGCTAAGGCGGCACACAAGGCGTTTGAACATCTCAAGGATAGCGGCGACGAATTTGAGAAGCTGAAGGCTCGCCGCGACGAGCACGGCATCGTTCGGCTTACTCCGCAGGAGAGGCAGGCGGATAGCGAAGAGCTCGCACGAATCGACGCACCGAATTGGAGGCGTGTAAGCACAAAGGTCGTACGCACAGCAGAAGAAGCTCAAGAGCTCCAGCGCGTAAAGGCGCAGCTGGCGGATGCCGTTGAAGTGTTGAAAGCAAAGGAAGGGAAGCGAGAGGAGCGCGTTGCCAATTTTGTAATCTGGGGAATAGTGCTGGGCATCCTTGTCGCATTCGTTGCTGCCGTCGCAGCAATCGTTTTCATGAAATGACTGTAGCTTCAAACGAAAACTGGAGATAAACATGACCGAAACAGAAGCCGATAAATCGCAAGGCCGACGCGCGATAGCAGCGGCCTTTCTGCAAGATGCACAGCGAGAAGCGACACCCTGGCGGTCGAGAGCTGATTTTGCGTTTGAAGCGGTATACCTTTACGCGCTATCGGCGCTTGGTGACCAAGCTGATAGTTACGAGCATCCAGACGCCCGTGTGCTCAGCGATGCGGCAGATAAGGCCGGGTTGACGGCGGTGGAAATAGAGCCAGCGGTGGAGTATTTGCAGCACCGGTACGCTCCGGCCAGCTCAGACAACGGAAGCGCGTACGGAGCGCTGATTTCAATAGCAAAAAAATTCGCGGAAGAAGGGTGACCTACCGTGCCGGTAAGAAAGGACCCGTCATGACAACACCCTACGAGCGCACCCGCACTCTGATTGAATGCAAACAGTTTCTCAGCCAACTGGCGGACCCTGCGCGGGCGCCATGGGACTCGGCAGAGCTGCAGCGCATCGCGAGCTGGCTGCTTCGGCACTATCCGACGCTTCTCAATATTGAGTCCGCTCATGAGGCCTTGCCGGACCTCTATGGCCCGGTGCCACCCTTTCAACGACTGCATGGCAAGAGCGCAATAACGGAGCTGGGGCTTGATAAGCTCGATGAGCAAGACTGATGGCGGCGTGTCTGAAATCAAACTCACGGCTGCCCCCAAGTCGTTCGTTCAAGGGCTTATAGAAAATTATAGTGAACCACTATATTTTTTTATGAAGGTTGGCTACAGGGTGGCGACAACGAGAAGGACGCGCCCAGAACGGCAGGAGTGTGCGATGGTTACCACCGCCCCCATGCGTCAAATGGTTTCAGTTAGCGTGATACTTTTTGAGAACTTTGAAGGCTTTGGCCCGCCGGCGTTCGCCGCCTCCCAGTGATTGGCAACGCAAATTTGCCAAGTCCTTTTCCTCTGAGCTGTCTCCTCCCAAGCATAGTCGCATGGACAGGCCCGCCCTGAACAATTGGCAGAAACGTGAAGCAGTACACAGATTCCCCTAATACTCTGACCGGACTGCATAAGTTTGCGGTCATCCCGGCTCATACTATTTTGAGCGGTTCTGTTCATCGAGATATCAGTTGAATTTTATGTTCAACCCAGCCGTCAGTGTCTGGTAAAGACACAGGTTGGAATTGAGCTTGACTGAAATGGGGGCGTTGCCGTTCCGCCCTACTCAACGCTACCGCTTTTCAAATAAGGACAATCCATGGCATCAAAGGTATTCAGGCTCAGCATGGGCGCAGCCTTTGTGTTGACGGCCTGCGCAGGTCAGGCATACGCAGGCTATACCTTCACCGACCTTGGGGCGCTAACCTTGGGGAGTAGCCAGGCAAATGCTATCAACAATGTCGGCCAAGTCGCTGGGTTCGCGTCATACGACGGGAACCCCGTCATCTGGACTGGCACAACTGTCACCAACCTAGGTACCTTGGGTAGGACCGGCGGCATTGGCAACGACATCAACAATGTCGGTCAAGTGGCAGGGATTTCTATTTTTGGAGGCTACGGGACCAATCTGCAAGGGGCCGTCTGGATTAGCGCAACGGGAACCGGGGTCATCCTCGACAGCCTGGGGGGCAGCATATACAACTATGCTCAATCCATCAACGACGCTGGCGAGGTTGTCGGGTGGCAACAAACACCAAGCGGAACATTGCGCGCCATCCGGTGGGATGGCACCACGGCGACCGACCTCGGCACTTTGGGCGGCGCAAACAGTGCTGCTTATTCCATCAACAAAACAGGCCAAATCGCAGGATTCGCGTCCACTCTCGGAGATGCTGCAGTGCACGCCACCGTCTGGAACGGCACTACCACCACAGACCTTGGTACCTTGGGCGGAAGCCGCAGCGAAGCCCGAGCAATCAACGATGCCGGTCATGTTGTGGGGTATTCCTACCTCGCGGGAGACGTTGTTGGTCACGCAACCCTCTGGAATGGCACAACCATCACGGACCTTGGTACCTTGGGCGGCAATAACAGCTACGGCTATGCAATCAACAATGCAGGGCAAGTCGTAGGGGTTTCAAGCGTCATAGGCGATTTATACCCACACGCCACCCTCTGGAACGGCACAACGGCAATCGACCTTAACAGTCTTCTTGATGCCAGCTACCTTAGTGCAGGGTGGGTGCTGACCAGTGCAAATGACATTAACGATAGCGGATGGATTGTAGGCAATGCCTACAGCAGCGTAAGGCAGGAGTACCACGGCTTCATGCTGTCCATGGCCCCTGTTGCAGCCGTGCCAGAACCAGCAACCTACACCATGATGTTGGCTGGCTTGGGTTTGATGGGCGCCATTTCACGTCGTCGCAAAGAGAAGAATTCCGCTATCTAACTAATTGCAGTCAACGACACCAACAATCCGGGGATGCAACTTCCTTCTTGCATTCATTGAGCGTCCGCATTGGGCGCGGGGGGGCTTAGGTCGTTGCTAACGACACCGCAAGTGCTGTTTTTTGCGTGCTCGGCAATCACAAGGGCCGGGGTTTGATGAGGTCCTGCCCAAGTCCCCGAGAGCGTGGACTGAACGCCATTCCGGCAATCCACCAGAATGAGCTTGCGTTCTGTTGGCGCCCGTGATAGCGTATATCCGTTTGAAATATAAAATGATTACGCTAAATACTTCACGATGGCACGCCCCAAGACTAAGACAGAAGCGACGACGCTAAAAATGACCCCCGAGGTTCGAGACCTCTGGGAGCGTTGTGCCGCCACCGAACACCGCAGCCTGACCAACATGTTTGAGGTCATGGTGCGCGAGCACGCCAAAAAGCTTCACTTGGCACCGATACCGACACCCCCGCCGGCCGTCAAAGCAGTCAAACCAATCGATAAGAAATAACCCAGGGATATATGGCTCAAAACTTTTCCGAAATCGCAAATGTTCGCAGGGCGGTCACTGACCAACTCGCAACATGATTCCAAAAACCATAGACGCCATTACGGAAAACGATATCCAGAATCTGATAATCGCAGGTGCAGAGGAAAGCACTACCCTTGAATTCAAAAGCCAGCTGGTAGGCTCCGACCGAGATGCTCGCAAAGAGTTTTTGGCTGACATTTGTGCTCTTGCAAATACTCAGGGCGGAGACATGCTCTTCGGGCTCTCTGAGACGGCAGATGGCCAAGCAGAATCAATCGTGCCTCAAACATTTAGTCCAGATGCTGAAATTCTAAGGCTTACAAATACGCTGAATGATGGTCTTGAGCCAAAACTACACGGCATCGTTATGCGTGCCATTGACGTTCAGGGCGGAAGAGTACTGGTGGCAAGAGTGCCGCGGTCGATAGTCGGCATCCACCGTGTAAAGCCTGATGGGCAGTTCTATGTCAGGGAGAGCCGTTCGAAGCGAGGCCTGGACGTCTCTGGAATTCGCTCAAAGTTTGCCGAGGCGTTTGGGCGGGAGGACCGTGTGACAAGTTTCTTTGCCCGCCGGTACTCAGACATTTTGGCCGACACATTTCCAGTTAATCTGACCGATTCACCAAAGGTTGTATTGCACATAGTGCCCAATCGGGCATTCTTGGATGGTGAAGAAGTTGATATATCAGAATTCAGCCAGCCAGGCCAGTTTTGGACCATGCCGGGTATCCGCAGCGCGTTCTGTACACACACTTTTGAAGGAGCGCTGCATCATCGCCCGGTCGGCAGCGAATTAGGTGAGGTGAGGAGTGCCACACTTGTCTTTCGGTCTGGCCTTGTCGAAGCTGTCGGCGAACTCGTTCCCCACGCTCCAGAGCAAGGCAGAGAGCAATTTATCTTTTATGAACAAATCGAAGCATTGTTTGTTGAGTTTCTTGAAAATGCACTTAACCGTACTGTAGAGCTGCTGTCGCTGGGCTACCCAGTGACGATAAGAATGGCTATTGTGGGCGCCCATCGTTACCGAGCCCAGAGCATTAGCCGGGACGCGAATGAGAACCTCGACAACGTCGCTCCTGTACGCGTCCACACGCCCATCCTGCAGCTTCCTGATGTGTATTTGGAGGAGCGGCCGTCAAGCGTTCCTCTGGCGCTTCAAAAGTCTTTCGACCGCCTTTGGCAAGCCTGGGGGTATCCGAAAAGCTATTGTTTCAAAACTGGACGTGAGGGCCAGACTATTTGGCAAGGAAAGTCTCAATGAGCGCATGCGCCCAAGCTGCCTTCCCCCTATATAAATGCGGAGTACATTGATTGCATAGCGCTCCTTTTGAATTCCCTCCGCCAAAGAGCGGTGCCGACTTTGAGCGTATGTGCGCTCAAATCTATGGGGTGGTAGCTGCGGAATCCGGCTCTCGGTTCTCCGGTCGCTTCAAGCGGTTGCTCGAGACTGCTGCCGCTCACGAGAATCGTTCGCTTACGAACATGCTGGAGACCCCCTCGCGTCACAAGAGTTGTCGCCTCCTTAGAAACCAAGAACACGGATTCGTGGCTGAGTCCGAACGCATTGCAACTGAAAAAACGAAGAAGGGACGGACGTCCAAGTGAATGTTTTAGACTCAATATTGAATGCACCCCCTCAGGTGCTGGTCACGGGAGGAACGCTCCTGGTCCTCATCGTCGTATTCCTCACCGTATTTCTGGTCCCGGGCCTTTTGCATCTGAACCGACTGCGTTCGCTGCAGAAAGAGATAGGAAGGATTGAAAACAAGAACGTCGCGAACGCGTTCAAGGTTATCTTCGCGGCAGATGCGCGGCTCGCCCACCTGTGGAAGGAATATCAGGACTCGTTGCATACGCAAGTCGAGGAGAGAGACGGGCAGATGGTCACGCTGGCGGTTCGCGCGACCGTGCCTGCCGAGGTCTATTTCAACAGCCAGTACGTCGTTGATAGTCGCCTTCGCACAGAGTTCTTCAAGCACCTGCCGGGTCTTTTCACGGGCATCGGAATTATCGGAACGTTCACGGGCTTGATTAGTGGGCTAAAGCTCTTTCAAGTAACAGAGAACGCCGCCGTTGTTCGAACAAGCCTTGAGTCGTTGATGCACTCCGTCAGTGAAGCATTCCTGATTTCAGCTGCTGCAATCACCACCGCAATGGTTGTGACCCTGTTCGAAAAGTTTCTACTATCGTCCTTGTATCGCAGGACGGAAGCAATAGCCCATGCCATCGACGCACGCTTTGACTCCGGTGCCGGTGAAGAGTACCTGTCGCGGCTTGTGAAATCATCAGAAGAGTCCGCCAGCCAAGCCAAAATTCTTAAGGACGCCCTCGTCGGGGAATTGGGCGACTTGTTGCGGGAACTCACGGGTGCTCAAATTGCATCGGCGAAGGAACAGCAGAATCACCTTGCCGAGAGAATGGCAGAGACTTCTCGCCAACAGGTCGAGGCTGCACGGCAGGATAACCAAGCGCTCGCAACGGCGATTGCGGAGAGCATTCAGCAGAGTCTTTACGGGCCTATGCAGGATATCGCCAACACTGTGAAGTCGGCGAGTGGGGACCAAAGCGCAAACGCTGTCCGCATGTTGCAAGACGTCATGACGAGCTTCAGCCAACGGCTGAATGATTTGTTTGGGGGCCAAATCGCCGGCCTCAGCGACCTGAACCAGCAGACCGCCCAGAGCATTCAAGCCGCCGTGACCACTCTCCAAGTGCTCGTCGCCAATCTAGAGGAGTCCAGCCAGCGGTCAACCGATACGATGGCCGAGCGTATGGCACAAGCGATTGAGAAGATGGAGTCCCGGCAGGAAGCCATGAACTTGCAGTCGCAATCGTTCGTCGACCAGATTCAACAATTGGTTGCGTCCTCGCAGTCCGAAACCAGTACAAAGCTCCAGTCCACCTTGGAGACTATCGGTACACAGGTTGCCAACATGTTGGCAACCCTAAGTGAGTCACAGAAGCAAGTCTTTGAAGGCAATCGCTCTCGTGAGCAGTCAATGACTGACCGGGCAAGCACCGCCGTGAACAGCATGTCGGCATCGATGGAAGGGGCAGTCAAAGAAATGAGCGCGGTTTCCGCGCAGATGGCGCAAAACGTCGCAACGCTGACGACCGTAACAACATCATCGGTGGACAAGATGAACGCCGGCGCCGAAGTGCTTAACACGGCTTCGAAGAACTTTGCGAACGCTGGGGACAAGGTAAGCAACGTGATGGGCCAAGCCGCCAACGTGTCCGCTAAGCTTACGGAAACGTCTGCCTCTCTCACCACTGGAGGCGTCGCGCTTCAAGAAGTCCTGCGAGACTACCGAAGTCAACGTGATGCGGTTGGACTGTTGGTGACAGAACTGCGTTCCACGGTTGATTTGGCCCGCAAGGAAGCATCGCTGACCGGGGACATTCTTGCCCGCATAGAAAGGTCCGCAGAACGATTAGGTACAGCACAGAAAGCTGCCGATGAATATCTGGATGGGGTAAGTCGTGTTCTCGGTGACGCGCATACCACTTTCGCAACCGAGGTCAAGCGCACTCTCAATACTGCGAACACTGAGTTCCATACAAAACTGACGTCGGCGGTGGCCATGTTGTCCGCCGGCGTCGGTGAGCTGGAAATCACGCTTGCTTCGATGGGCGCGCTTACGCCCACTAGGGCCTAAGCGATGTTTGGCTCAAGGATTGTGGTCAGGCGCGGCGGTCGCGACGAAGCGGAAAAGCCGTTCTGGATTTCTTTCGCCGACCTCATGACCGCTCTGATGGTCTTATTCCTCGTTGTCATGTGCGTGGCACTTCTCGCCGTGACTAAGAACGTCAGTGAACGGGAAAGGAAGGAAGCGCAGCATCAACAGGATATCAAGCGGATTCTTGAGCGGTTTGACGAGGCGTCAAAGCACTACGAGGGCATCACCGTCGACAAGGTCCACAACGTTATCGATTTCGGCGAAAGGGCGCGCTTCGCTTTGGGGAAATCCAGTCTCGGTGGGGGGCAGGACAGCGTGCTGCGTCAATTTGTTCCCGAAATCATCAACCTGGCCAATGACGAACTTGGAAAACGCGTCCTCAAGCGAATTGTGGTTGAGGGGTACACGGACAAGAGAGGGAGCTACCTCAGCAACCTCAACCTCAGCCTGCAACGCAGTCAACGAGTGCTTTGCGCGATGTTCGCAACAACGGGCCTGAACCAATTATCGACCGACCAGAAGGAGAGTGTGCGAAGCCTTTTCCTTGTGGGGGGCTACTCATTCAATGCGGCAAAGAATACCGATGAAGAAAGTCGGCGCGTAGAGATGCGCCTGGAATTCCTCGGCGTAGATGAAAAGAAGGCGGCCCCGATGGAACAGTCTGGAAACTTCGGGGAATGCGCACTGCCATGAATTCCTTGAACAAGCTCGAAGCGCTGCTGCGCCCCGGGACGGCGGAAGGTGCGCGCCAGATGACGGTTACTCGCGATATCGATGAAGTGCTCGCGGAGATGGAAAAACGGTCGAATGCACGGGAAAGCGGGAAAGTGCCGGCGGACCACCAATTCGAAGCCGTGCGGCGATTTTGGGACAGCCAGTCCATTCAGTCGTTCCGCGATGCCTACCAGTTGTCGTGGGGCCTATGTGTTCCGCATCGCCAAGGTGGCCCCTGCATATTGGAAGACCGTTCGCGATTTCAGTGTGTGTTGGACGGTGTCGGAGCGTGGAAATCCCGTCCGATTGCTTTTCGGCGGTGTTTTCAGGGCTTGGTCAAGAGCTACTTCACCTACGACGGAATCGATGGAACTGCACCAGCGGTCGGGCGCCAGAATTGGAAACAGTTGCGCGACTACCTAAATGAAAACACTCGACTAATTTCTGACAAGCACGCGAACCCCGACTGGGTAGCTACCGCGTTTGGCAACAGTCAGGTGTTCCGCGAAAACCCCTGTGACCCTTACGTCGACATACTTCTTCGCGGCGACACAAGTGCAATTGACCATCTTTGCAAGCACTTGGGAATTGGTCGGGCATCCTGGTTTCTGCGGGAACTGGTGCTGGCGCAGGTGAACGGTGCCACCAAATTGGGCAATGCCCAGTTTCAGGCGTTGATACCGCGTCTTCTGACTCTTCTTGCCGACAACGAAGTCCTTAGAGACCGTGGCCTCATCCTGGTGCTCGACCGGTACGCCAAGGTGCCAGGGGGGCATTTGCATCCAGACTTGCGAGACTCCTCCGTGCTTTGGTGGGGCAATCCCTGGTTGCCATCGAACGAAATGCGATGGGGTGGAGTCACGGAAGAATCGCGCTCCATGGTTGCGGATTGGCTGAAACTTGAGTTCATTGAGACGTTTTTCACCAAGCTCGCTGAAGACGGAACGGCGGACCCGCGACGTATGGAGTTTTGGAAGAGATACGTCAAGTCCATCGACCACATTCAGTTTGCTTTGGGCTCTTCGGCAAGGTGTTCGCGTGAGAGAGATTTTGTTGTCTTACGTAAAAAAATGGCCGGGCTTATTTGTGAGCTGGATGCGTCGGGAACGAACAACGCTTTCATCATGACCATGGGTACGCTCGTCGCTGTCGAATTCAGTGCAATGGGCAACGCGTTGTACGGCTATGACGCCCGCACAGAGCTGCCGTTCAACACTACTGAGCCTCTGACGTTGGGCAGTCGCAGCCAAAACTCTCTCAAACAGAAAGATAAGGCCATTTTGTGGCAGAGCCACCAAGACGGCATACATGGTTGGGACGCGTGGGAACCAATGTTCGACGCTACATTGCATCAGCACTTTGGAATAAGCCCAGATGCACAAAAACCTCGGGTGGTGCGTGTGGCAAAGCAGCCAGAGTCAGTGGCGCGTCCTCCCGTGGAGCCCGACCTTAGGGCCACGCCTCAGGCATTTCAGGATGCTGCGGATTTAACTCGGCCCTATACGCGTGCCAGACTGACCAAGGTCGCGAAAGAACGTGGCTTTCAAGTTGACGACAAAGTCGCTGTCGGGGGTAGCCTGTGGGTTCGAACTGCTGCGGATGACCTTTACGTCACACAGCTATTGACGAAGTGGGGCTTCCATCACAAGCCCGGCAAGGGTTGGTGGAAGTAAGGATACCAATGTTCAAACTATTCAAAAAATCCGGAGAGCCCTCTGGAAACCACTGGGTCCGAAGTTGGTCCGCAAGCGGCGTTCATCTGAGCCGCGGCGAGAGTTCTTGCGGCTTACACATCGAGAGCCCCCTGGTCGATGGTTTCATGACCCAGTTGGCGGACGATGGACACGCCGTCGAAACCGCGGACGGCTACATCGTGGATTGGGACTCGCTGTATTCGGCGTTGGAGGAGCCGGCAAACGGTGCACTGGCCGGTCTGCTTTCACTTCCCCACCTCACCCAATCGCGTCCAGCCTTGCGAAGCAGGAATTCTTTGACCGACACGGATTTTTCGGTAGCAATTTCGGGCTGGAGCGACGATACCGGTGGCTCATCACAGTGGGAGCTTGTTGGCCCGCTGATGACAAGCGGTGACAAAGTTGAGCTCATGCGCCCGGCTCAATGGGTACTATTCAAAGAGGTTGTCGCATTTGCGAAACGTCGTCCTGACCAGCGCGACAACCTGACACATCGGCAGGCGTGGGGTCGCATAAGGAAGCTGGCGTTAGCGGCCAACGCAAGGCTGGACGATTTCTTGCACCGATGCGTTGTCATCACACCCGAAAGGCTGCAAATTGGGTTGCGCAGGTCCGAACATGTTTCAGACGACAGAGTCATTGAAATCGAGCCTAGCTTCGAGGGTGCACCGGCTGGGTGGCTAAATGCGTTCGATAGCAATCGGGATGTTCGGGACCGCTACGACATCGTGACGGACGAAGGCATCGTCCAAGTGCTCATTGCGCCCAAAGTGCGGACGGTTCTGGAGGAGGTTAAGCGCCTGCCGGGGCGGCGTGTTGCTGGTTCTCGGGCACAGGCATTCTTGCTTAACCCCTATGCGACCCTCGGCGACGATGCGGTCGACGTCATCGTCGAATCCCAGTTCGAGCAGGCGCGCGAGAACGCTGGTCTTGGCTACGAGAGATTCCTCCCTGTATTTGAAAGGGATGCCGTTGGTTATCCACTCCGAGTCGGTCTGCTTATTGAGACGGCAAACACAAATGGGCCCGCATCTTCCGAAACGCAATGGCTGGATGATTCCTCCCTGGGCGCGTTCGTAAGGGCCCTGCAAACTGCAATTGCTCGAGGCTATCAATTGGTGGCCTGGCAAGGATATGACCTGGAAATCCAGGGGGATACCCCGCGACATCTTGCAGAACTGAAGGAGGCGCTGGAAACGAGACAGGTGCCACCCATGCTCGTGTCCTATGCCACTGTGCACGACTTGAGCGGCTATTCGTCGCGGGTAGAGGCTATCGGCATCGAGAAGCCCTATTACTCACCCTACATCGCTAAAAAGAAAGACGATGAGGGATGGTTTCCTGAAAACGTCCTTCCCGTAGTTGTTTACCAGCCGCACGGCGAATCTGAGCCAGTGGCGGTCCCGACCAGTTCGGAGGTAATCGACCAACTTCGGAAAGCGGTGGTGACCGCGAAAGCCAAAGGCGAAACAACCGTCAGCGTGCCGTGGTTGCCGAAGCCCCTGACAATTCAAGAGGCCGATGGAATCACGACCACGTTTTCTGAAGTATTCGACGACGTTAAGGCCGGTAGGTTTGACCCCAGCAAACAAGGTGCTGCGCGACGGCAAGGAACAACCGCGTCGAAGAGCCTCATCCTTAGGGCCAACATTCAGTCACTCGACTACGACGAACCACGACGCGAAGCCCTGTTAGCTTTCCCGAAAGAGCCAGAGTTGCCCGCCACTATGCAGCCAGAGTTCTCCCTTCTGCCCCATCAGCGAGAAGGACTGGCGTGGATGCAACACCTGTACAAGCTGCAGGCTGAGCAGCACGTGCGCGGTGCCATTCTTGGCGACGACATGGGCTTGGGAAAAACATTTCAGCTTCTTGCCCTGATGGCCTGGCTTATCGAGCGCGACCCAAACGTAGAACCTATGCTTGTTGTGGCGCCCGTTTCGCTCCTTGAAAACTGGGCCGAAGAGGCAAGGAAATTCTTCCGGCCTGAGGCACTTCCGATATTGACCGCGTATGGCAGTGCACTTCAGCCCCTGCGAGTGCCTCGCGCGCAAATTGACCAACGTTTGCGAGATGAGGATGGCCTCGTGAAGTTTCTGCGGCCGAACTGGATTGGCGCAGCAAAGGTCGTCTTGACTACGTACGAGACGCTTCGTGACCTCGAGTTCTCGTTCGCAGCGCAGCGATGGTCCCTGATGGTTTGCGACGAGGCTCAGCGCATCAAAAACCCGGCTGCGATGGTGACGCGTGCCGCAAAGAAACAAAACGTTGGTTTCAGAATAGCCTGCACCGGCACACCCGTTGAAAACACGCTGGCTGACATGTGGTGCCTGTTCGACTTTGTTCAGCCTGGGCTTCTTGGGGCATTGAACGATTTTGGGCAACGTTATCGCAAGCCCATTGAAGCCAAGACGGAAGAAGAAACTGCTCGCGTCGAGGAGCTTCGAGCGCGAATAGCCCCTCAGATTTTGAGGCGCATGAAAGCCGAGGTTGCCAAGGACTTGCCGAACAAAATTATCGTTGACGAGTGCCGCAAACTGCCGCTCTCGGTGGTCCAGCGCAACCTGTACGCTAAGGCTGTTGAAAGCTTTAAGCGGCGCGGCGACCCGGCCCACCCAACACCCTTCAAGAATCACCTCGGGCTGCTTCATTACCTTCGCGTGGTGTGCACCGACCCCCGTCCTTACGGGTTGAACGTTTTCAAGCCAGAGCCCATTCAACAGTATCGGGAAAAAGCGCCCAAGCTGGATTGGTTACTCAAAGAGCTTAAGGTCATCAAAGCGAAGGGCGAAAAGGTCATCGTTTTTTGCGAATTTCGTGAAATTCAGCGACTGCTACAGCACTACATTGAGGAAGCGTTTGGCATTAGGCCGGACATCATCAACGGGGACACCAGCGCGTCCGCGAGCCACACCGCCAGCCGGCAAAAGCGAATTAAGGCTTTTCAAAGCAAGCCGGGGTTCGGCGTAATCGTGTTGTCACCGGTCGCGGTAGGCTTCGGGGTAAACATCCAAGGTGCCAATCACGTGGTTCATTACACCCGCACGTGGAATCCTGCGAAAGAAGACCAGGCAACCGACAGGGCGTACCGGATAGGGCAAACAAAGGACGTCTACGTTTACTACCCTGTGGTCTGTGCCGAGGACTTCACAACGTTTGACATCAAACTTGACCAGTTGCTTGCCTACAAGCGAGGCCTTGCCGACGACATGCTCAATGGGTCCGGCGATGTTGGCCCGGGGGATTTCAACATTGGGGATGTTGTCCCGGAAGCAGAGGGGAAAGACATCGACGAGCGAGTGAGTATTGACGTGGCGCTCCGCATGAGTTGGCAAACTTTCGAATGCCTGGCCGGTGTGCTTTGGACCAAGCGTGGTTTCGCGTGTTACCGGACCCCCGGCAGCAACGACAACGGTGTTGACGTTGTTGCTCTGGCAAATGGAAGTGGGGAACTGGTTCAGGCAAAAACCAGCGGAACTGATGGCGCCATGTTGGGTTGGGAGGCGGTTAAGGACGTTGTCACCGGTGAGGCCTTCTACAAGCGCCGACATCCGAACGTTGAATTTGCCAAGGTTTGCATTACCAACCAGTTTTTCAACGAGCATGCCCAGAAAAACGCGAAACTGAACTCTGTCGAGCTCATTGACCAAATCCAGCTGACATCTCTGCTGGAGAAGCACTCAGTGATGTTGCTCGAGGTGGAGAAAATGCAGTTCGCCGAGTGGCAGGAATAAAGACTTCTCGCAAAACAAGAAATATGAACAATTCAAGGAGTCTTTGTGGAACAAGTGATTGACGCCAAGGACGCCCAGAACTGAAGTTGACCCCTTCTCGCGGACACCTTTGGGCTTCCTAGGAAGCGTCTTGACTGTCGCCACCCGACCAACAACGGACATTCACGGCAGTACGCCAACTAACCCAGACCGGACATTCAGAAGGTCGGCACTGGGCTCTGCTTTACAGTTGGGTTAACTGCACTACCAGCGCCACAGGAATCCAGCCCGCGCAGGTCGCCACCATGTCCCAGATGTCAGCCGTGTTCGTGTCCGGGTGATAGGCATCATAGACCTCTCTACCGGCCCCGACCAGCAATACAGCGGCGCCGGCCAATGCAAGCGAGCCGGTAGCGATGACGACGAGGACCGTTATTGTTGCGCCCACTGAGAAATGCAGCAGTTTGTCGCTGGGAAGCTTCATTATTTCGGACGCAAGACCAGAATATTCCCGATGGCCCGCAGGCTGACTACTTCTTCCAATAGTAGTCCGCAGCGGTCAAAGAGGCTTTGCCATTCAGCGAGAGTTCTCTCCCTTCCACGGGTTCCCATGAACATCTGCATGTCGAATGAGGTGCTGGCAAGGTCGGGGCGAGATTCAGGGACAACTATCTCCATCAAGGCAATGCGGGCGCCGGTTTCAGCAATGGCGTTGGCGACGTTGTGCAGCGCCTTGACGCAGGTGTCGTCATCGAAGCCGTGCAGGACGGCACTTAGCAGGTAGATGTCCTTGTCGCCAGCGGCCGCAGGCACTGCTTCTAGCAGGTCACCTGCTGCGAAACTCATTCGGGAGAGCAGCGCTGGGGCTTCGCGCCCAGCCCAGTATTGCGCGGCTCCTTGAATGACCTCAGCACGGTCTATCACCTGCGCCTTGAGATGTGGATGCCGCTTTAGGATGGCAAGAGATTTGCTTCCCTTGGAGCCGCCAATGTCAATGATGCGCTCGAAGTGTCCCCAATCGAAGTCCGTCGCGAAGCTGTCGCCGGTCAATGCCGCCACGCTGTCCATGGCACGGGCAAATAGCGCGTTGAATTCTGGATGGCTGTCCATGTAGGCATACATCTCCATCCCGTGTGCGAGTTTGAACGGTACATCTCCGCTGCGCAGGCCCTGCTCCAGTTGCTCATACCAGGGCTGGCTCATCTCCTCCGAGCTGTGCATCAGGACCATGGCACGGACGTTCTTGGGATTGTCTTCCCGCAGATAGCTGGAAAGCGCGTTGTTTTTGAACAAGTGATGCTCCACTTCTTCGAATACGCCCATCGCTGACAACATGCGAAGTAAACGGTAGGTTGCGTCAGGTTGGGCTGAGATGCGGGTGGCGATGTTGTCTGCTGAAAACTGACTGTCTCCCAGCACGGTCGCTATATCAAGGCGAGCGGCAACAAAGAGAACCCGCGATTGCCAGAAGGCTGAGCCCATCTGCATTAGCCGAAACGGCGGCGGCGTGAGCTTGTTTGGCAGCTTTTGCAGCCAGTTGGCAGACTTCATCAGTCTGGCAAACCACCGTACGGGGCCGGAGTTTTTCTGCAGCGACATGACTATTCTCCTCCCCCTGTGTTCACTTGGCCGGCGACTGGCCGACTGCACGGAGTTGATGGTTGCATCCACCGTGACAGGATGACTGTTCTGTCAGTCGCGGTATCTAGCGCCTCGACCAGACCCTCTGGGAGCATTCTGCAAACACAGCACGCGACGGTCTTGCGCAATATCAACCGGTTGAATCCGCTGCACTGACCTGACTGTCGTCACCCGACCAGAAGCAGACGGTCACTCCCGCTCTTGCAGGGTGTTAAATTGCTCTAACCGTTATGCACGAAATATTGACCCACTCCAAAACTGACATAGCACAACACCGCAATGCAATGGCTGAATTCTCTTCAGCCCTGCGAGCACTGGTTGCTGATGCACCTGAGATGCGCCCATTTCTGTGCATGGGGAATCCGCTGGCATGCAATGTAGCCGTCGTGGGCATCAACCCTGCCGCGACAACCCCTTTTTGGCCCTTCTGGACTGAAGACAAAGGCTTGGACCGCGCCTCATGGATAAATGAATATAAGGCGCTGCACAACGGCAATCTAAGCCGCTCACGGGCAGCGCTGGAGCGCTTCGTGCCGCAGGTGACGAATCGTGTAATTGAACTCAATGCGCATGCGAAGCAGAGCAAACGTCTGAGTAACCTGAAGGGTGAACATCGAACGACAGCAGTTCTGGAATTCATGCTCGGGGTGGTCCAGCCCGCCGCAATCCTGTGCGCGGGAACGTCTGCACTTAAGGCAGTGCGAAGCCTTTCGTTGCCCTGGGCGCCAACAATTATCGAAGCACGGCATTTCATTTATTGGGGTCGGGAGTACGAGCGAGAGCTTGCGGAACAAGTGAATAGTCTTCTTTAGTCACGTACCGATATCGACCAAGACCGGTCGTTCATCGAGAACTCCCAATCGCCGGTAAAACTCCAAAGATATGGTGCTTGGCGGTCAAGCTATGCAAATAGGGCAAACAGTCGACGCAAGCCGAAAGTCACCAGTTAGCTTTTGATGTAGGCTACGAGCAAGGGACCGACAGTTGTTGCCAGTGTCCATGCGCCGTCACTCGCCTTTCTAATCCTGTCCAGATTGTCTGCTACCTTCGCGGTCTTATCGATGAAGGCAGCGGCTCGTGCAAGGACACCCTGTGCTGGTTCCGATGCTGCAGCGCGTTCGGCTTCAACCCTGCCCTTTTCAAGGGTGTAGGCCCCGGCCACTTGATGCAAGGCTTCTTCAATCGGCTTCCCCCCTTGAACGCGATAGACACGAAGCGCGGTACGGATGACGTCAACCTGCCTTTGCACGAAGTTCCTCAAGTACGGGGTCATTTCAGTGTCTTGCAAGCCCTGCTCCAGTGAGTCGAGTTCGCTTCGCAAGTCCATTAGCTGGTCGTCTGGCATGTCCTCTTCATCTTCCTCTCGAAGTGCCCAGTTAGCCCACATGAAGATAAGTCGATTTTCCGGCTTGGAAATTTCCTCCCGTAGGCCGTTCCATCCCGCATTGATGTTGGCCGTTGATGCGACATTGCGGAACCGCACTATCCCGGGGTGCATCAGTTCTTCCGGCACCTTCAATGCAAACAACTTTGTGCGAAGCAATTCCATTTCTGAGCGCATGGCCTGAAGACAAGTCACCACATCGTCTTCAAGGTGTTGAGATTCGGGCGGCAGGTCGAAGACTTCGGCCCAAAGGTTGACCATTGCAATGTCATTGGCTCGGCTGCCACCTACAAGCCGGTCATAAATGGAAAGAAGGCGCCCAGCAGCGTTCATAGTTGAGTCCCTGTATACATTGGCCATTATTCAACAGGTTTCGCGCGCACGTGCCCAATACCAATGAAGATAAGACCTGTGGAGTGCGCTCCTCAACTGCCCGCTTCGGACAGCAGGGAACCATTTACGGCAGACAACTCTCGACCAATTCCGGACGTACGCGGCTCAATCTGAAAACGGAGATTTGGGACGGGCGAGCCACATCCCACCGAGATTGAATGTCATTTGACTATCCGTGAGATTCCACATTCACTACCATCGGCATATATGCCAATTAGCGAACGGAGAATGCCAGGTCTACGCCCGGCATTCGTGATGTTCAAGGGTTTCATTTCTACGGTCATCATTGCTCCAGGCAAGTTGGCAGTTTCCTGCCAAAAACCGTTTACACAAAACTTCTTACACCCTCCTACAAGCGGCCATCCTTACTTCCAGGCCCGCTTGACCGCGTCCGTAATATTGCCAAAAAGGGTTCCAGACATAGGGGGGCAGTTTTCCGAATACCCAGAACCAGTAACACTGAACATGGTTTCATTGCTTTTTGTGTCCACGAGTTCGGCTGTTAATTCATTAAAGTTAAACCCACCCCCAAAACATCGGTGCATTGCGTCAGAATTTGCATAACCTCTTATGGAGAGAATGTAGCGTGTTGATGACTCTCTGTACTGCTCTTTTCGCGCATCAGAAGTCTGCACCTGAACATTCGTCGTGCTGCTCCATCGCATTACCTTGAAACCCTCTTTACGGAGCCTAGCCTCAATTTCCACTACCCATGGGGTACGAGGTGCATCAAGAGCAATCACTTTCTCTGCATCAATCTTTGAATCTGTGAAGATAACTGTATCGTTGTGCGCACAGGCGCCAAGAAGCGCTGACACAAAAATAGCTGTAAGTATTATTCTCATTTCCATCCCTTTGCACGTTTGCCTAATTTAGCGAAATTCACTCAGCGTCGAGCTAATTTTCTCGGCGTTTCAAGTTGGCCAACACTATAGTCCCTTAGGCCACCCAGCCGAATGTCGGCAGCCGTTTAAAGTCTGACCGACAGGTTGCCCATCCCCCATTCGGGTGAACTTGGGCAGAAGCCGGTTTCGCTGCGTACTTGACTTCCGGGAGCCCCTCGTGAACGGCCAGAAAGGGCTCGGGCGTGTCAGGCACATCTCGACCAGGTGCGGTCATTCGCTGAAGGACTGCACCGAAGGAATCTATGTCTCATAAATTGCATGGTAACGTTAACTTCTTTAAACCATGCAGCGCCATGTCACCTGAGACTCTAGCAATCCTTTCAGCAATCGCAAATGCCGCCACGGCACTGGGTGCCATCGCAGCCGCTTGGCAGTTGTATCTCGTTCACAAGCAGAGCGTCACGAACTTCGAAGACTCCTTCGCAAAGGAGTACCGAGAACTTGCGGCGAAGCTTCCGACAAAAGCACTTCTTGGTGAACCACTCAACGATGAAGAGCATATCGAACACTTCGATGAGCTGTACCACTACTTCGACCTATGCAACGAACAGTCCTTCCTTTACACGGCCGGTCGCATCTCTGAAAAGACTTGGAATTTCTGGCGAGATGGCATGGCGTCAAACATGCGGCGTCCCGCCTTTCAGCGGGCGTGGCACGAGATTTCCTCGCGTGCGAATGGTGATTTTTCGGAACTCCGAGCGCTCTTTCCTCCTGAGAAACAAGTAACGTAGGAAGAAGTGCGACGAATTCAAGCGTTGAGTGACCCGCTGTCGTATGTCGCGTCCCTAAGCTTTTGGCATTGGTCGGACTGGGAGGTCCTGACCAGGAGAGGACATTCACTGCAGGGTGCCAACTTGTTCCATACCCACATTCCATTACTGGTGACGGGGCTCCAAGTAAAGTCTGCGTCAAACAAGGTATGCCACAAAACGGTGACATGAACACCGCGCAGGTTGCCGATGGAGCCTCTTTCATTCGAAGCTGCCGGTTTCGTGATGACGCCACATTCGTTTTCTCAAATGGAGCCTCTAAATTGAAACAATTCGCGTATCATCAGCGACCTGAAACAGGGAGTCTCAAGTCAACGCGTCGTCAGCGCAATGCGACTAATACCCAACCGGTTTTTGCCCGAAATTCATCAGGTAGCAGCATGCTAATTTTGAAGAAGCTCAGACTGCCCAAGGGCTCCAGCCCCCTTTGTCGCCCAAACCGCTCCCCACTATTTCGAACTGCACTACAGACCGCAGGGTCGACATTACTTCAGAGCACATGAGTCATTCCTCGCAACTGGTTTCGTTCTCGGCCCACTTCTGCCGAGGCCGCCTGCCTGTGGCATTCGTATTCAGCGTTCCAGGCACAGAGGAAGCGCTCAAAGGCAAACCTGTTGCCGGAGATACTGGTGAGAACCTTGATTTGGCATTGGTGCGCCTCCATGCCGCACATCCATCTTTGTTCGGTTCGATGCATCGATACGACTATCGAATCACCAACGCATTCAGCGAGCCTATTGCTGTAGCCCTTGGGCACACCGCTTCCGAAGCCAAGAACACAGAAATTCGAAATCCACAAAACGTGGAACGGGTGTGTCAAGAGCTTCAGGGCTGTAGCCATGTGGTCTTGTGTGGTGGCAAAGCAAAATTGCTTCTCGAGCCTTTGATTAAGTCAGGGAAAGTCGTAGTCGCCGTATCTCATGTTGGAAACAAGGGCCTAAACAAGACGTTCAAACTAAAAGTGTCGGATACCGTTGCCTCATCCAGTTTTCGGCGCAAGATGCGTGTCGGTCTATGGGCTGACGATGTTCTATGCAGACTCGGGTCCGAGGAAGCAGCCTAACCTTTTCCCGTCGAACGGACGGCCACTGTCAAGCCAATGTCTGCCGCTCATGTCACACGATAGTTGACAGGACCATACATGCATCAGTACCTCACGGATACCGAGTTCGCGGTAACGAACCTTCTTCGTCTCGCAATCGATGAAGCATCACTGCTACTTCAGCCCCTTGACCAATGGCTGCACTACAAGCGGCTGGGTGGCTTTGAACTCCATCACTTGCTCTCCCGACCAAGAGAGCCCTTCCTTTGGCATGAAATTGGCTTGAACGCGGATTCTCCTAGCCTTGCGTGCCAAGTGAACAAACTCATCGGTATTGATTATGTAGAAAAATATACTTAGAGCCGGCTTTACCTGGAACCAGATTGGTGCGTTGTCATCAAACCGAACAAGTATTCTGCAACTAGGGGAAGGACAGTCGATAGTCGATGCGTCGTTTGTAATGGATACTTCGAAACCACTTTCCTTTCGATTAATAACGTTGATTTTTCCGAAAGGTTGCGTTGGATTTTCGATAGCTGCAAAAGTGCTATACACCTCATCAGTCATTAAGTTTTTATCTATTTGATATTTCCAATCTGCTATCGCAGCCCCACAAAGCAGCAATGCCGCCACGGTTGCTATTTGTTTTTTCATTGCATTTTCCCTAGAGTTCACTGTTGTTCGACAGCATGTTTGTTGAATGCCAAGAGGGTAATTGTCGCCTGTAAACACGCGAGAACTTGTCTCCCAGGGTGCGAGACCTTCACTGACTGCACAAAGAAAATAGAGATAGTTGTGAACGAATGAATGTCGAGAACGAATGGGTTGTTGATACATATGGAGGTGTGACGGTTGGGGCTCTCATCCATTGTTCACGTACCAATGCAACCCTACAGGGAGCGTACTGGCCGTCCGCTTTGGGCACAATGCGGACGGCGACAGCGCCAAGACTCCTATCACTGACTTGGGATTGGAGCAGATTGGCCAGTAGAACGTCGGCAAAATGAAAAATCTTGCCTCGAGGCAAGATTCTTAGAGTGAGGCTCCGCAACGCAAATGAATGCGAGAAGGGATACCGAGTCTCCTTGCCACGCAGCCCAAAAGTATTGCCTCGAGGCAATTCCTTTCGAATTGAACCTGCATCAGGGGTCATGGCACTCAAAGAAAACGCGGCGTCAATCAAATTGACGCCGCGAAAATCAGTACAACGAAATCGAACCTACTTTGATTAGGATGATTCAGGGCCTCCGGTAAGCTCCATGCGCATGGCACCTTCCTCAATGGTCTTTTTTCGCTCAGTTGCAATGCCCACAGTGACACATGCAAAGTGCGCAGGCGTCAAGTATCGAATGACGACTGCATCAGACTGCAGGAGTCTGTACGCCATCTCCCTGGTGTCGTCAGACAAGTCCAAGACTTCATCATCATCTGACATGCCAGCAACATCAAGGAGCGAGGAGCAGGAGTTAAGGCTGCTTTCGACAACTTGTGAAGCTCGCTGCCCTGGGGCGGACAGTGATAAATGAAAGGTATCGGCCTTAACTTCAGCAATGAATCGTTTCAACGTGCCGCCGACAAGTGGAATCAAGAACCGATGCTGCCAGTCTGCAATTTGTTGCGCAATTACCAGGTAATGAAGACCTCTGTCTGACTTGACGACCGAAACAAATTGCGCCAATACCCCTTCGGCTTTGCCTAGTTCGTACATTTCCGGGTGCATTTGGCCAAAAAGCACCCAGCCTTTGATGCCAGGCTGCCGCGTACCACTGACCTTCACGACGCGCTCAACTTCTTCAGGTGTCAAGATTGACCCGAGACTTATCAGATGTTGGCTACGCGCAAGTTCAAGTAGTGCACGGCGGTCAAATATCTCTTCTTCCATATGTGGTCCTATGTTCTGCCACGTCGAAATGACGTCGCAGAACGTATAAGCACAGCCATAAAACACGTCCCTGGCTACCTTGATATGCAGGAATTACATCCGTTCAAATGTCTTGCCCAGGAGCTCGGCCATGCGTACAGCCCCGTCACTGCTGCGCATGCCGCTGTAATGCTTCGCAACCGTAGCTTCTGCGTCATGCAAAACGAGTGCTGCGGTTTTGATGTCACCGCCCGCCGTCTTCAATATTGACGTGGCCACGATGTGTCGAAAAGCATGGGAGTGAATGCCATCGCATTTCCACAAGTAACGCCGCGTCAGCTCAAACAGGCGACCAGATATCTCTAGAAATGGCCTGTGGCCAGTGGGCGCCGGCTTGCTGTAAGGCTGCTGGCTTTTTACTGATTCAGTACGTGCCGGGTCTCTGTCACGGGTTAGAAATACCAAGTCGGTCGGCCACCTGATGAGCGAAGGTCGATGACGAAGAAGATATCGTTCAAGGTCCCCCCATACCGACTGATGAACCGGGGAGTCGTAATCGCGAATCTGCTTTCCTCCCCTGTTTTTCATGAATCTCTTTGGAACATAAATCCACCATGCACCATCCACTTTTTGGTACAGAGAACATCTGTCAGGATGTCGACCATCAACATTCTCTTTTGCCCACTCCAGGCATGCGATATTTCGCAGTCGCAATGGATTGGATACAAATAGCTTGACCGTGAAGATATCCCTCGCCCAGACCGCCTCAGCGCTGGCGCAGGCTGTAGGTCGGTCTGCCCTCATGCGCTGTACCATATCCGCGACCGCCTCCATTGGCTGCTGCAAATCAAGGATATGCCGTATTGGCTCAAAAGAGTCCCGACTGGAAACGATTTCGGATTGAAATGCAGCTTGGAGCTTGTTCACATAGTCAAACTGCTGCTGACACAACTTGCTCCAGTCAGTACCCTGGTATTTTCCCGGTAACGTTGATTGGAACGCGGGTAGTTGAGACAAATAGCCGACTCGCGGGCGGACCATGCTTGAAATGATGGCAAGAAATTGTGCCGTACCGGTGGTCCGTTTTCCTCCGGCTCGAGCCTTCATCCAGTCCAGATACTGCTCGATGTAATCCGGAACAGCCAGCCATCCGAGCGTATGCATTGAGTCGGCAGGAAGCCCCAGTCCACCATCGCATCGCGACAACGACATCCATCCAAGATACGCAAGGATTTTGGATGCTGCCGCGTAAGCAGTTGGAATTTCAACGCCATCTAGAAAGGTATACCAACTGGAAGGAGTTTCAATTTTGGCCAGCATGGCTGCAAACGTCCATTTGCCTCTACCCGACCTCTCCAAGATTGGTACCGGTACTGTTTTGTACCTCATGAACTCCAACCACTGTGCGCGCAAAGGCGAGCTCGGCGGAACTTGCAGGTAGTACCTGCTTTTTTCTCGGTCGCGCTGGCGCTCTCGAAAATCCACAGGAACTGCGGGTGCTACCTGGGACTTTTCCTTGGCATCAATGGAAAAACCTGCAAGCCCAACAAGGCTGTCGCGTTCAATCCCGAAGAAGACCTCTAACCGGCGTAAGAGCTTGGCATTGCTCTGCCTGGGACTTTTCCCCCGTAGCCAGCCGTGCAACATGGCCAATGGCACCCCGGCCTCCCTTGACACTTTCTTGATATTTTGACCTTTGGTCGTCTCTTTGAGCAAGTGCAGAAATGGGGTTGGCGTCGATGAGATGTGAGCTACTTCATTGTCGTGCTGGACCACGGCGCGTTTCCATGGACTAATCGCGGCCTTGGTGTTAGTGATGTCACGGTCACCACGATTTTCAGACCTCAGTTTTTCAACTGTTCGCTCAACCGAGAGCGGGTAATGTGGTCTCATCTCAAGCCCGATTACATCCTCCTCCTGCAGATGATTCGCGCGCAGAAAGTGTCTCAATGCTGTCGCGCGATTTGCGCAGGTGCGGGGGTTCAGTTCTCCCCGCACTACGAGTTGTTGTTGGCCAGCAATCAGCTTGGCGTATGTTAAAGGTTCCGGTTTCATGATGCGTTTCCGCACCTTAGCTGTAGATTTCGATGTCTGCGAAGCAAGTAGAGACGTCGGAATGAAATACCTGCAAGAATCGTAATCCGTTGATATATCAAGCGATTTACTCATGACCGCTCACCTCCCTTGAAATTCAGAGGGGGTCCGGTTGCAGGTAACCTTTGGAGGCAATTCCAGGCTACAGCGAAGGTGCAATGTCACTTCGCCAAACCTATAGGGACAGGCATTTATCCCCTCCGCGATTTCCGAGAAAGCTCGGAACAATGGTTAGTCCACAGGGACCCCATGGAATTCTTGAACACGATGTCGACGCCCTTGTCGAGTGTCGAGTCCATCCAACAATCCGCCTGTATCGGCTCCAGCCTACATCCCCTTGCTTGCAGCGCTGCATTGGCGCCTGCAGGTGCCACGAGAGATGTTGGTCAAGCATGCTATGGCCGTTGCAGCATAGGGAATGTCGACAAATGCCGGCCTCTTTTCTTTCACCACCTGAGCGATGCGTTACCAAATTCTCGGGCCAATCAGAAATTTGATGTATATATCCGCCTATTTCTTGAAAACCACATCCCGGTGAAAATGAAGATATGACTGGTGTGCGTCGGTCAGTCTTGCAAGCTCCAGCTCGGCCGGGACACCCAATTGCTCCAGCGCAATTGATGTCAGTTGTGATGAAAACCGAACTCGCCCGCTCGCATCAAAGGTCATCCAACCGCTATCAAAGAGAGCATCTAGATGGGGGGCCAGCAAAAGGCCATTGAACACGTCCAACCGCTCCTCGTCGGATTCACAGCGTGCCCACGGCTTGATATGAGAGGCTCTCAGCAGTTCAGTCATTGCAAGCCCCGTGATGCAGCAGCTTCCCTGCCAGTAATCAAGTAACGCGCTGCGAAACAGGTCCTGGCCTATGCGTTGTACAACCCATCGCTCGGCCTCGGTGGACTTTGGCATCGCCGCCGTCGCCTTATGGAACTTTTGCGCCACTCGATTTGGCATGGTTCGGGCCGTGGCGCTGGCCATTTCCAATGCATCATAGAGACTGTCCCAACCATCTATTTGGATGATTTCACCCACAGAAAGCGCCTGCGATAGCAGCAACGGTGAGGATGCCTGCAATACGAAAAGTTCTTTGCTTAATGACTTAACCGTTACCGTTTCAGGAAACTGAGCAGAACTCAGTTTCAAACCATCTTCGCCCAACTCTGGCGAAAGTTCGAAGCCGCAATCAGCAGCAGCCTTTTCGAGGCGTGTTAGCTCCAGTGGGTTCACAATGTGACGCCAGCCAACTTACGGTACCCGTCCCTGATTACAGTTGCAATCAAGGGCCGCCTGGCGGAGAGGAAGTCGACATAGGACATCGTCCACCATTCGGCTGGCAAAGCATGGCAACCACGCATTTCATCCACCACTTCCGATGTAAATCGCTCAGCGTACTTCGGCCAGTATGAAGCCGGGGCATCGTCGGATATGGCGACGTTGTCATCCCATTCAACAAGGGTGTAATTGGCAATCTGGTTGGTGTCCCGCACTCCCTCGATGCCAAGTGTCTTCAAATACTTCTTTGGAAACAGATGATGGCGCTCCAATGCCTTCTTCTGACCTTGGGCAGGCGGGTCCAGCAAATCCGATACAGGGCTCTTTGAGAACAGAGCGCGGGCGCCCAGCAGAGTTTGCGAGGCATAAAACCCAAAAAGCGCAGGGCTGCGGCCTGCAGCCGTCGCCAAATCCAGGGGCAGTGTCTTGGTCCAGTAGTCGTCGGTCAGGGTGACGTCTTCCACCTTGCGAAGTTGCGCCAGAAAGTCCGCAGCAGAGGTGACCTCCCGCAACGATGCCAAGTCCATTTCCATTCTGGACTCAGGAGAAGACGTGTACCGCCCTGTCAACAATGACATGAATAGCCACCGGGCAACGGCGTTCTTCAGGAGGAATCCGTCCACTTTGTATTCAGTGCGACCCAGAAGGTAAAGCTGGTAAGCGAAGACCAAACCGTTAATCGAGCTTATGTGCCGCTCGCTTCTGTATCCGGCGCTACGCACGACATTCAGAAAATCCGCCCAGTACGTCAAGTCAAGTACACGAGTCTGCGCCTGGCGCAGCAAGTTGAATTGGCCGTCGCGCTGCTGTTGGCTGAATTGACCTGTAGCCAAGTCTTTCCCCCGCAGGATGGAGTAGACGTTTTCGAGGCGGGCTCTACGAAAAGCGACACCCACATCGACACGCAACAAATGGTCTGGGTCAGGTTGGAAAAGTTGATTGAAAGGACTCGGCTGCCCAGTCGGACCTGGTCGCCTGGCATCCCTGCAAAAGGTCTCAAGTTGAGTGCGCCCTTCATCCCAGAACACAGACATCAAAGTCAAAATGAAATCCGACTGGTTGAGCTTTTTGCCTTCGCTGTTTATTCGGACGAACACGTCCGCCACTTGCTCTTCGCTGCATGTCTGTGACAGCTCCAAGGCGATGAATGGGAAATTGGTCAGCCCGGAGAGCCTCCCAATGGCCTCGGCAACCCTCTCCTCTTCCTCATCAGTAACCTCACGAGCAGCGGTCAATCGTTTCAAATAGTCACCGATGGTCTTGTGCGTGGGTCTGGAAAACACTTCAGAGATGTCGAGGATGTACTCGGGGTCTCGCTCGGTGGTTGCATCCGGCACTTCAAATCTTCCGTCTTGCGGTCGAAAGGCAATGCGAATCTGCTCACGCTCAAAGTTTTCACGCAAGACAGCCTCGCGCCGAATTACTGCATATAAAGACGTGAGCCGCTGCTGGCCGTCAACGATGAGCAACGATGGTGCTTTTTGCTTATTTAAGTCGCCTATGACTTTTGTGTCGACACCGTCCGCTCCGGTTTGCCAAAACAAGAAATAGCCGACCGGATAACCGCGATACATTGAATCAAAAAGGTCGCGAACCTTCGCGTTGGACCAAACGAAGGGGCGCTGAATGTCCGGCAACCCGATTCGACCTAGACCAATGTCGGCTACCAAATTGCCAAGTGTGTAGTGAACTTCTTTGAATAAGGTTTCACTCATTTGCTTTTCCTCGAAAGTCCCGCAGGCGCTGTTTTACCAATTCGCTCGATGACGCTTTTGACTACCGGAGCACCTAGTTTTGCTGCGTTCAACGCCGGCCCAAAATCATCCACGTCTATATCAAAAACGCTGACTGCAATTTGTTGAGACCCATGCACATGAGAGACGAGACGCTTGTGCTCCTGGTCGTAAGGGGCCTGGGCTGTAGAACCACCAAACTCTCCTGAATTTGCGACGAGAACATGTTGATACATGTGATACCGGAGTGCAGAAACCATACTGTCAAAGGTCTTAACGTCTTTGTTCATTGCCGAGACAATGAACATGTGGGTCTCATCTTTCAGGTCTGCTGCAAGGGCGATATCCGTGGCGTCGTAGCACAGCGCACCAGAAATCCGATACCCCGGCTCATCCTTCCAATTGAGTTCAATGACAACCTGGTAGGGACGCCATGGCGAAACACCGAGAATCTTCTCATCGGCTGTAACGTGCCACTTCCCTTGGTCAACCTCAACCCATGAGCGTCGGCCGGCTCTGAGCTGCGGCACGAGCCATCTACCCATATTCGCGGGCTTCGCAGTCCCGGGAACAGTTGCACCAAGAAGTCCATAGAACAGCATCGCACCGGTCGCATCAGAGAATGCCCGCATAAGGTCTTGGTCATCGACATGAACTGAGTATTCAGGGAATATGACTAAATCGACCTGAGGCTTGTGTTCATTCACAAGCACCGAGTCCCGCGCAGCAAGCTGTCGGAATGTCAAATTCAGTAGCGCGGCCGTGTGGTTTCTGTGACGTTCGCGATATCCAGGAGCGCTTAAACCGGAAATTCCATCGCCTGCAAAATCATTTTCAGCTGGCATCAAACCTTGTACCAGGACCACCCGCAACGCCCTCGTATCCTTCAATGACCAGTTCACGGGGAACCGATAAACGGGAGTATTTGTGCCATTTCCAAATAACATCGCTTGGTGCGCCAACCGACGTTCAAGGACGGCTTTGAGGTCGCTCGTGGTTTCCAATGAATCGACTTCTGATTGCTCAAATCCATTGGCTATCCCTGGCCATCTTAGTAACCCAAGCAACAAATTCGAGAACCAAGGTGTGACTGCAGCGGTAGTCCCGCCCAAGGCTGTCGCAGTGTGCATCATGCCCATTCGTCGCTTGTTCCAGGTACTGCGAATGCCCGCATACCAACCTGGCTCATCCCGAAGCAACCAATGCCGAGCCGTGAAATCAAGCTCACCTGTAGCCGCAGCCCGCAGTAGCCGCCCAAATGCATACATCCAAGCGTGAGAGGCCGAACACCAGTTTGGTGTTACATAAAGTGGGTCGGGGTTACCACTATCAGGTAGTGTGCGCGCGCGAAGAGAATCGTTGCTCGGATTCAGAAGTTTGGACCAGTCAGCGCAGCAAAGCTCGAGTGTCAAAGGCGTCAGTGACTCTGGACTTTTCAGCTCACGCTTTGTCAACTTAGTCAATGCCAGCCCAAGTTGCAACAGCGCATTTTCTTGGCTGAAAACATCATCCGGGTGGCATATGACCTTGGCAAACGAAATCCAAGTATCAACTGGTAATGCTTTGGGGTTTTGCGGCCAACGTGCGTTCACATAACTGCCAAGGTGTTGGGGAATTAGTCCAGCATCAACCGCGGCAGAGCCTCTTCCAGGGCTAGTCATACTGTTGAATAATTTTTGGTCTGTCTGACTTATCAACTGTAGTGCGGCGCTGATTTGCTTTTTTTCCCTATTTTTTGCAAACTGCATGAACCACTTCAAGTACGAAATCGGTTGCTCACGCAGCTGATACCCAATCAGTGAGATGGACACTTCGTCCATCGCTGACAGTTCACGATTGCGACTTTGGGACTGCAAAAATTCGTGAAGCGTTCGATAGAAACTGAGCTCTTCACCGAGACTCAGCATATCGGTCGTCTGTCCCACCGTAGCCAGCAGCAGTGCTGCTTGCTGTTGCACATACCAGGGCACGTTCTCCCACTCAAGAATGGTTTGTGCGAATACTGCCAAGCTTTCTCGGTAACCGAGAATGTCTCCAGCTTCAAAGCCTTCGTCCTTCGCCGCCCGCTTTCCGGTCTCCATCGCTCCTGCTTTGAAAAGTTCAGCAAGAACATAGAAAACTACCGCTTGGTCCTTTTTCTCGCTTTCCGAGGTTGCCATCAACTTTCGGGTCAGCGCCTCTATTACAGCCTCTAGTAGTTCAGGGGACGGAAACAAATCCAAGGCGTACCGCAGTACTTGAACCAGTGAGGGGTTCACTGCCCACGCTGCAATTAACCGGCGTGCAGTTACCTCGAAATCGTGGAGTAATGCGTCCTTCGCGACCCCACCATCGCCCTTCTCGTTGAGGTCTGTCATGCTTCGGCGCATTCGAAGCGATTTGGTCAACCGATATGCGGAGAAGCGGGTAAGCGTGTCGTCGCGCACCTCAAGTTTAGGCTTGGCGATTGCCGCCAAAGCAGGCAAAGGACTCGCATAGGAACCGACACGAGATTCCTGCAGCCCAAGTTCGGCCAACGCGAGCAGACCATGAAGTCCTGTCTCTAATTGTTGCAGGGTGGCGAAGTCAAATGGTCCGCTCAGCTGATGCTGCATCGACTTCATTCTCGAAGCGACTCCAGACTCCCCGGCGACCGCGTTGTAGGGTTCTAGCTCTGTCTTGTCACTGTTAATGAGCAATCTAGGCCCCTTACTCGTGGGGAGCCTTGTTGACGCATCGAGACAGCCCTGAACCCAATTCGTGACTATTTCGCCAATCTCCCCTTCTTGGCTTGTCAATACAGGACCGTCAACAGTGATTACTAGTCTGAGGTCATCGACATATCGGCAGTAGTCATGAATCCGAATTTTGAACTTGGGATTGATTTGTGTTTTGCCTCTTGACGCCAAGCCAATGGTTCGGTCAAAACTCAGAAGGTAAGCGTTAGCGAAAAAACCACTGGCGACGAGACCTTGCGGCAAGCCAGCGGGTAGAACGCCATCCCTAAGCAGAGGAGCTGAAGCCTTGTCCGCTTCCCGCCAAGAGAAATTGAGAATCTGACGAGCCAATTGCCAAAACGCGTCCTCTGACTTGGGCACCGACTTGTCTGTCCTTTGAAATGCCAGATATTCCCGCTTCAAACACGCTACCAAGTCGTCCATATCAATATTGTCAAAAAAGGCACGCAAGTCCAATTTGACGACATAGACAATCTGCCCTTCATTCTTCTGCTCGTCAATAGAACGGGCCACTTCGTTCGGACGCGCTACAAACTGCTGGTAGTCCTGAAAATATCTGCTGTATGTGTTTGAATTACCCCAAGAAAATCGAGCTCTGGCCCCGTCATTTGACCAACTGCAAAAGAGCCGATTCCCATAGCTGTAAATTCCTTTGCTGGCGGCTTCCAGGGGCTTCGTTGAAGAGTCGCCTTGAGCTGACTCAATGCAGTCCGCAACGCATAGCATCAGCGCGGTAGCTATCGACTGGTCTCTAATGCCTATGTGGGCAAGCGGTCGCAGCACGAGCGATTTAACTTGCTCACTGCCATCAGATTTCGGCGCGGATTGTGGCCCCCAACCTCCTGGCAGGTTCGGGTCAAAAACCCATGCGCCGTTCTTCGGTGCGGGGACAAGCCAAGACGGCGCGGGCTGATAATCTCCTTTAGAAAGCGCTGATGACCAATCACTCAGCTTTCCCTCAAGGTCTACAGCAGAACAATCTAGCTCCAGGCTATCGGAGTACCAATTGTGACGACGAATGTACGTATGCGATTTCTTCCATGCTTGAGCCAGAACGACCACGTCGCATAAATACTGAACTTGGGGTGCAAGCGATGCATATTTATCTTTGATAAGGCTCACTTGTCCATCCCTCTTTCACATTGGCCACGGCCAGCAACTAGTGCTGCGCCGCAGAGTCTGGCAAAAACGATTGGCATCACATCACTCCAGAGAACCCGACTCCATCCCTGGCAGCGACGTAATCAGTTGCCGTTTGAAAAGCAGATGGTCATCGCTGCCAGGTTGCAGCTCAAGCGTTAGATAAGGCACCTCACACAGTTCAAGAGGTGGGGCAGATGTTGTCGTGACGATGTACTGGAATGGGACGTTGCCACTGCGAGAGAGCTGTTTCTCAGCCTCCATTACCATCATCAAAAAGTTTTTGTAGAGCACAGCACTCATGTCCGCCTCGCGAGGGCAGTCATGCACAAGAAAGCCGGGATGGTTATTGCCTGTGGAGGTGGCCGCATCCAGCAGACAGGTGATGTCGCCCAGCAGTACCTCAAGGACCTGGTAAGCCTCACCACCCCTGGACAAGTCAAAAGGTCGGCTGTCCGAATCTGGAACAAACCGGCCATGGCCAGCCTCTCCCAATAGTCTCTCTGCGATGAGCAGCGTTAGCGCCTTGAGCGAGTCGACCCTTGTGGATTGCTGCTGTTTTCGCTTGAGCAAAGCAACTCTTTGGCTTTCAAGCTCACTGGTCAGCGCCTTTACCCGCGCTCTTGCACGCGTCAGCTCGGCAGAGTCCACGCGCTCTTCCCGTTGTCGGGTTCGTAGCAAGAGCTCGTCCCACTGCTGCTTAAGCTGCTCCCTGCGCAGGGTACTCGATGCGCTTCTCATCTGGGCTCTGCGGGCAATTGCTCGCTGGCTATCAACGCGGCTACGCTGCTCGGAAAGGGCCTGCTTGGCCGCATCCGCTGCAATGGACGCTGCGTTCAGCTGGGTTTGCCGACGTGGGGTCGCATCCTTTGCTGCCAAAGCGTCCATTCGCCATGGCAGGCTAACAGTACTGTGCCGATTCTTGATGTGCTCGCAATCAGAAAATTCAACCAACCCGTGCTTGCACTGTCCGGTGAGCCGTTCGAGCTCAATCAATTCGGTTGTCAGTCGGGTGTAATCAGCTTCGTTGGCCTCAACCAATGACTTCGCGATGCCCCGCTCAATATCAAAACGGTTGAACTCAGCCTGGAGCTCGGCCAATTTCACCAGCATGGGAGCCATTGCTTCTTCAGCGGCGCCCACCTCACTGTTTCCTTGAGACTCAGCTCGCTCTGCGGCAGCAATCGCTTCGTTGACCTTCGACTGCAAGGATGCATCAACCATTGACTCAAAAATTGGCTCGTCTTCCCCTGCGCCGACCTGCACGCGAAGTCGCTGCTCGAGATGTTCCAGCGCGTAAATGGGCTGCCGCTCGAGTTCAGGAATCTGCCCCTGAAGTCTTGTCAAATCTGCTTGAATGCTCTCCACCTCGCGAATCATGCGGTCAGCGTCGGTATCCAGAACACCCAGCACCGAACTGACGAACAAAGGTGGGTCTTGGCGCGAGCGGCGAAAGCCCAGACCATCTCCCTCACGCCAATGAAAGAACCCGTCAAATCGAGTCCGCTGTTCGCGTATGCACCACGCGAGCAGATGGCGCCATTCCAGGCTTTGGTTGGTGCCGGGTAGCGTCTGTGCAGCAAGCTTGCCAATGAACTCCGCTTGAAGCGACGAAAGGTATGTCTGAAAGTCTCCGGCAAGCTGACCTTCAAACAGGCTTTCAAGCTGCTCGCCAACCTTGGCAATGGGATGACTGTAGGCCCCGTAGGGACGGTAGACAAGCCAGGTAACGTCATCAATGTGAACCCTTGCAGCCACGCCACCCTTTGGAAAGTTCGCAGCAGCCTTTTCGCGCAGCGCAGTGATGGCCGTCGCCTCATCGCCAAGAAGGTATCTCAAAAGCAGGCAAAACGAGGTTTTCCCGACCCCATGCCCAGCGCTGGCCAGCCCGGAACCTGTATCGGACTCTGGTTCCCGTGCCCAGACAACGTTGACTCCTGGACGCAGCCCCACCTCACGCGTGATGGTCAATGGCTCACGCGATTCCAGTAGCCATACACGCTCCACCCACAAGCGAGGGAGTGCTCTGATTGCGGGGTGGTCGTGTAGCCATGTTGTCATGTTGTTTCCTTAACGACCGCCTTGCGCTTGCTGACCTGGCTCCGCCTCATCGCCTTGATTGACCTGCGCGTGCGACCGGCGTGCTTCAAGCATCAGCATCAACTGGGCCATTTCTTCGTGCTCAGCCCTGCTCAACACGTCAGACGGTAGCGCGCTAGTGCCTGCGAAGTAAAGACTTTTCCCGCCTACCCGTTTTCTGGTGACCGCGCCGGCCGCTTCAAGGCGTTGGACGATAGGAGAAATCAAGGGCAATGTTGAGTTGCTTCCCAGCAACTCAACAGTCTGTGCCAGCACGAATAGCCGAGCAGAATCAGCAGGCTCCAGGTAAGTGGTGGCCAAAGTTGAATGAGCAATCACATCCTGGAGCTCCATAACCGCGATGCCCTCAGTGCTGCGTTGAATCAAGGTGGCGATGAGCCCCGCAAAATCTCCTTCCTGCAGACTGCGGATGACGCCTTGTTCCGAGTAAACCGGCAAGGAAACTTCGTCCGCCAGCGGAAGCGGTGAAATATTTTCCATAGCCAAGTTGTCCCACACCGCCAGAACCAGTCGCCGAGTGCGGTATTCACCGAAGGCTTTCTCTTCCTTGTTTTTGAGTCCGCGAAAGGTTTCGCTAGGGTAGTCGGGGCCGAGAAGTGCGCCGCCGGGGCCGAAGGGGGCATCGGCAGGTTCGAGGATGTAGCGAAGTTCGTCGCGAGTGAGGCCATAGAGGCGTGCGTAATAAGCGTCGAGTTCGGCACGAAGCTGGGCACGGCGCTCGGGGTTCCATCCATAAGGCGTCGTGCGCTGCCCCACTGGGCGCGGGTCGTAGGCGGCCAAGTCGTCAGCCCAGGCTTGCATGTCGTGAGCCGTTTGAGTGAGCTCCAACACGCGGGGAACGATGTAGGCGAGGTCCGTTTCTGTGTATCGGTCTGGGGGCAGCACCGGAAGCTGCTTTGGAATAAAGAAATTGAAGTTAGCCCCTCCAATTTTTTGACGGGCGACGAAATCAAAAACAAGCGACGTGACGTTGGCGAGAAGACTTGACACTAACGCTGCCGATATGTGATGCGACGGTAGGACGATGTGAATGCTGTTTCCTATAGCCGCACGGGGCAACAATGACGGAATAACGCTTCGTTCATCCGTTGTACGCGCTATGCCGCGCCACCCCATCAGCCACCTCGGACTGCGCTGGTCCATCCAAACATCCATAAAATTTAGGCCAAACGTGCCTCTGGCCCTCGCATCACCTTCGTGAGCAGCTATTGAAACAGTAGCGATTTCAGCCGCATTGGCTATTGACACTTTTTGCAGGGTCTCCAATTCGGCCAGTTCCGCATTGCTCAAACCAACGTCAGCGTCTTGCAGCGCCCATTTGGTAAAAGCGGGCAATGCCTTTTTGCCGCTGGTGTCGTCTTCCTTGAGGGCCAAAGCCAAGACCGGATGCTGGGCAGCCAAACTGGCTTCGACCGCCTGGGTGGCTTTCCAGCTCAACGCGGTTGACCAGCCGGATTTTTCGCTGCCGGTTGCTGGTGTGGGCAGACCCGCGCTGCAGCGAAAGAGTTCACCCGCTACCCAGCCTGCCAGCGCTAGAGTCAGCGCGGCTTCGCTCTCTTTTAGGGTATCGCCAGAAACAGCGTTATTGGCGGCAGTGGACACTGCGTGAATAGTCGATTGGCATGCTTCATGCCAGACCAGCCAAGCATTGGCCACACGACTGGGTGCGTGAGCGATGCGGGCCAGCACTTGGGCGGAGTCCACCCAGTATCGCGGACGCACGATACAGGTGGGGTCGGCGCGCTGGGCGTCACTCAGGTCCGCAGTATCCACACCGTTGGGTTTTTCCGGCGCATCCACGTAGGTAGCCCAGCGGTGGTCAAACTGGTGAATCATCTTAGCTTCGTACAGCGGAAGGCGCGGTGATTCGAAACCTGTGGCGGGGGTGTCATGAAACAGGGCACTGTCGATGGACATATCGAACATCCGCTGAAAGCTGATGCCCCATGGGTTCACATCAACCTCGTCATCCCCTTTTCCTTCCGCGATGAGCACGGGTGCCGCACGGTAAAGCTTTTTGGTCAATACAGCATCCCACTGGCTTCTAAAAATGGGGCATGTGCCAGTATTGGGGTTGATGAGGCGAAACTCCTCTGGCGTGAGCGTGAAGCGGCGCTGTCGCTCAGTGAGATGACTAACCTGCGTGGCAAAGCAGACGAACTCGGCGGCAGCCGCGTTACCTAGCGTGATGAGAGAAAACTTGTAACTTCGGTGGACTGCCGGAAATATGGCCTCGCTGTTCTCAAAGTCATACAGGCTGACCAGACGTCCGCGCTGTGAGATGTCGCCAAAATAGGCCTTGGTGGAGTCGTCCGTAGCAATCCCCGTGGGCACGATGAAACCGGCCCGACCTGTGGGTGAAATCAACTGATAAACCGACTCGGCAAACAAGGCATAGGTGTTCACGTCCCCAACACCGGTAAGCGGAAAACGGCCGCTATCATGCGCATACAGACTGGCAGCCTCGGCGCCTCGACGCGCCATGATGAACTCTTCATACAGGTGCATTTCGGCACGGCTGGGCGGGTGTAGGCCTTCGGCGGCCTCTACATCGGGGTAGAGCGTGTGCAGCAGCAAACCCTGCCGCAGCAATTCAATGCGCTTGCTGCGCTCGGACTTGTTCTTGGCACTGGCAACTATGGGGCTGCGGTTGGCAAAAAACTCTTCCTCTTGTAACTTGATTCGCTCCCAAGGAGGGTTGGCTAGCATGACAGAGAACCCTCCCTTGGCGGCTACTTGCGGAAACGCCAGCCACCAGTGAAAAACGCTGTGCGTTCGGCACAAATGGTCGGCTGCGCTGTCAATGTCAGCATTCACAGCACCTGCGCCGTTCACCAACGCCCACAGGTAACCGGATAGCGGGATTGACTTGGTATTGCTAGGAACTTTGGGGGCCAAAAAGGCGGCAACATAGGTGTCAGCTAAGCGAGCCAGCGTACTGTGCCGCGCATTATTAGCTAATTGCGCCCAAGCGCTGCGCTTGGCAGCAATACTATCCAAGCTGTTGTCGGGCAAGTGCTCAACGGCATCAGCTTCTGCGGCGAATGTGCTCGCCTGGAACATGTCCCCCGCGGCAACTTCCTTCCAACTCTTCAAATCGGCCTTGTTCTGCTTTTTTAGAGCAGCCGCGGTGGCTTTGTCATCCCCACTGAGCACTGCGTACGCTTCGTCGGGAATACCATTGTTGAGAATCTTGGGGTCCAAGACACCCAGCAGCGCATCGCCTACCCGCAAATGGTGGTCTAGAAATGTCAGTGGCAGGTCTGGGGTGTAGGCCTCCAACCAGAGAGCAGTTTTGGCCAGCGCAATGGCCATGGGGTTTTTGTCCACGCCGTAAATGCAGTGGCTGACCACATCACGCAGGGCGTGGCGGTAGTCGGCGGGGGCGGGCGCACCGTCCGGAGCACGCAGTTTGGCCACTTCGTCCGCCAGACGGCGGGCTGCGGCCAGCAAAAAGTGGCCACTGCCACAGGCCAAATCGCACACTGTGAGCTGCAGTAGAGCCTCTACGGGCTGCCGCGGGTTGGCTCTGACGGTGTCGGCGATGACCGGCTCCAGCGCCGACTTGATGAGTTCCTGCACTGGGCCGTCGGGCGTGTAGTAGCTGCCAGTGAGCTTACGGGTGTTTCCTTGGGTGGAAGCATCGATATCGTCATCACCCACGAAGGCGAGTTTGGCAGCATGCGGCTGGCTCAAGCTCTGAATATCGGGCACCAGTTCCAGCAGGCTTTCGTAAACGCTGCCCAATTCTTCGGGTCCCATATCGCGATAGTTGACGCGGGTCAGACCGGTGATTTGGCGGAAGTAACCTAGCTGAAAGACAGCTTTCAGCAACCAACGGTTTTCTATCTGAGCATTGGCCAAATTCTGGCATTGGTCTGCGGCATAGAGACCGCCCAAAGCAGGCAGCGCCAACGCGCTCTGTCCCTGCGCCAAACCGTCGAAGGTAATGCTCAGTGCCTGCCAAAGGTCGCCATGGATATCAAAGCTGCTGCGGCGCACGGCGCGGTCGCGCAGCCAGGTAATGGAGTAACCGGCCCGATAACGTTGTTGGGTCTCTTTAGATGACCCTGGCGTGAATATGAGTGACTGTCCGGTGGAGGCATCCGTACGGTCCTCCACTGTGGCCAGAAAGATGAGTCGATAAACCAGCCTTAGCAGCTCTTCAAAGAAGGCTTGCTTAGTCAGCCCCTGCAGGGGTTCTTGATTTTGCAGTTGCTCACGCAGGTGGCTATTGGCAGGATGACTTAAAAATCCTGTGCCCAAGGCTCGCAAGGCATCTGCCACCTGGTAGCGGAGGTTTCTGCGGATGGTGACACCGGCCTCCTGCCCGGCAGCACGCCAGCGTTCCCAAGGACAGTCAGCGGGCTCCGCCTCTGGAACTCCAAAACGGCTAGCGTGTGCAAGCAGCCAGAAGGCGGTGAAGTCGGCGTACAGGTCTTCTGAGAATAGCGCCTCCAAATCCACCTCGACATAGGCCGGCCGTGTCAGACTGGGATTGTCACGCAGGATACGTAATGTAAGACCGTTGCTCGTGATGGCCCATAGAGACTGGTCAGAGGCATTGAGCGCCTCTTGTGCCAGCATGAAGGGCGAGCGGCGGCGGGTTTTACCGGTGTCCGGGTTGAGCTCGCCAAAGCGCTCCGTGGGCGCATCCAGCAGCTGAGTATGCCCAGCCAAGACTATAGGCAGGCGGCCTTCTCTGGCGGCGTGGCCGATGTTGTAGGTGTGGCCAGAGGCCCCGACTGTGGCACCACCAGTCAGGTCGCTGAAGCCCAGAACATCCCGCAAGAGGGGTACCAGGAAATTGCGCACAGTAACTTGGTGTGCATCGACGTCATTTCTCTGGCGTAAGGTCTGCAAGTCTGTCCACAGACTTTGGCCAATTTTCCAAAAACGAGCCACTTCATCGCGCAGCTTCAAGCCTTTGGGGATGCGGTAATGGCTGTCGGTCTGCTCGGTCTTGTCGGGCGTTTGCAGCGTGGTCAAGCGCGCCAGCTCGTCGGCGGGAATCAGGCCGCCTTCAATACGAATGGCTTGGTAAATGAGTTGGGTGGTGCGGCGGGACATGGTCAAACTCCTGCTGCGGCTGGAACCAGCACATAAACACCCATCACATCTACCGGCAGGCTGGCAGTAACCTGATAGGTGCCTTTGGCGTCAGCCGCCTCGCGCACACGACGGTGGTCCTGTAACAAAATTTGGGCCCGTTCACGGGCGATGGCCTCGAGTTGCGGTTGCCAACCAGGTATGGCGTCGAGTGCTTGTTGCAGATGACGGTCACGGATGACAGCGGGCATATTGCGGGAGGCGTCCATGCCCAACAAGTTTTGCGCTTCATTGGCTGGCAAACTGACAATGGCATCAGCGCCAGCGGCGCTGACAGCCACGGTTTCTTCGCACAGCATCAAACGGGTCTGACTGCCGCGGGTCACGGTGAGCTGGTGACGCAGGCGCAGCAGCAGCACAGTGGTCTTCGCGCTGACATGGCCCACAAAGGCAGCACCTGCGCGGGCCACCGCATCGTCTTCTGACGCATCTTGCGAGGCCAGCGCGCGCTCCAGCAAAGTGTCCGCCAGAGCCACGACGAGTGGATGGGTGCGGTGGATAAACATCGCGCCCTGGTCTGCCGGTTGATGGAAGTTCACCCGCAACGTGCCTGTGTATCCGTCAGCGGCCAGCCGCTCTTTGATGGAGGTTGGCAGCTGGTCCAAGTGCAGCTTGTTGTGCTGTTTATAGGGCTCTAACGGCACGCCGAGTTTGGCCACGGCCCGAGTGACGAAGCGTGCTACGTCATCCTCACCGCCCAACACAGCGGCAGACTTGCGCCACTCAGGCAATACGTCTTCCGGCTTGATACGGCGCTGGGCAAAAATGGAGCGGTTTTTGGCGGCTTTGTCGCGGGCGCTTTGCCAGGCTGTTTCAATCTCACGCGCCGGCTCACCAAAGTCGAGGGCAACTTGGGCTTGATTGCCGACGCGATTGTTTTTACGCAGCAGCACGGCATTCAGCAGCGCTTGAGTAAGCTTGCCCTGGTCGTCTGGCATGGGAACCAGCACACCGAGCTCCTTACGGATGCTTTCGGCTTTGCGCAGAATGACTTGCAGCACGGCACCATCGACGGGGTTGTCTTCGCCATACAGCATGGTGCTGCGGACTTCGCGTGCCTTTTGGCCGAAGCGGTCCACGCGGCCTTCTCGCTGCTCGTGGCGGGTGGGATTCCAGCTCAGGTCGTAGTGCACCACTGAGGTAAAAAGGCCTTGCAAATTGATGCCTTCTGATAAGCAGTCCGTGGCCACCAAAATTCGTTTCTCAGTGTCCCCCAACTCCTCGACTGCTGCTTCACGTTCACTTGGCGTCAACTCGCCCGTGACTGCCTTGACAGTGGCATCCTTGAACTTGCCCCGCAGAAAGTTGGCCAGGTAATGCGCCGTGGCGATGTACCGGCAGAAAACGACGGGTTTAAAGCCCTCTTTAACCAGGAGCGTCAGGTGCTCGAGCAGCTTGGTGAGCTTGGGGTCGTTGGCATCGCCAGCCAGCTTCTCTGCATCGACAATGAGTTTCTGCAGCAGCGCGCTGTTTTCCGTTTGCGCGGCAGGCTCAATGTCATCGGTGGACAAGGAGTCGTCTATGCCGTCCAGCACCCGTTCGCCCGCCTGGGCTTCGACGTCATCCAACGACAACTCTTCAGACTCTTCGCCTTTAGCTGAACCATCAAGCCGTGTGCGCAGGGCATTCACGGCGGCGGCAGGTGAAGACGAGATGCAGCGCAACAGGGCCAGCGCGGCCCACCAACCCATGCGTTGCTCACGCAAACCCTGTCCTTCGGTGCGCACGACCAATTCACGAGCGTAGTCCAGCACGTCATTGAACAGCTGGCCCCAGGCCCCGGTAAGCCGGTAAGTGATTTCAGCGGTTTTGCGGTCTGGGAACATCGATGCGTCTTGCCACTCAGCGATGTCGGGACGGCGGCGCTGCACAAAATGGCGTGACAGGTCATCCCGCAAGTCAGTCCGTGCACCGGGTGCTAGGTCCTTGAGTTGCGTGAAATCCGGCTTCAAGAGACCAAGCAAATTGAAGAACGCATCCTCATCGCCGCTGTGGGGGGTTGCCGTGAGCAGTACCATGTGGCGGTTGACGTCTTCGGACAAACCCTTGAGAAGCTGATAGCGCTGCTGCCGACCCTGACCACCATGGGTGCAGGTGTGGGCCTCGTCGACGATGACGAATTCAGGGCAAAAACGCTGAAATGCTTCGCGACGGCGCTCGGACTTGATGTAATCCAGGCTGACCACGGTGAAAGGATTGGCGTCAAACACCGACGTACCGGGAGCCAACTCGCGCTCCAGGCGAGCGGCGGTAGCACTGCGCACCACCACGGCATGGATGTGAAAACGGTCCGCCAACTCACGCTGCCATTGCTCGCACAAATGCGGCGGGCACAGAACTGTCATGCGTTGAATTTCGCCACGGTCCAGCATTTCACGGGCAATCAGGGCGCCCTCGATGGTCTTGCCAATACCGACGTCGTCGGCGATGAGTAGACGCACGGTTGAGAGCTTCATGGCCATCAGCAGCGGCACCAACTGATAGGCCCTGGGCTCCACAGCGATGTTGCCAAAGCTGCGGAACGGCCCCGCCCCATTTCGCAGCTTCAACTGCAGGGCATCCATCAATAGCTGGCTGGCAGCATGGTTGCGCGCCTGCGCTACGGTGGGCCAAGGAAAAGTGGCGGGTTGAACCGGCTGGCGTTCCAGCGGCAGGTAAATCAACGACTCATCCTTTTCACCCCCACCCAAAGGGCGCAGATGAAGGGTGTCTGGGCTAGATTCCGGTAAGACTATCCATTCGCGGCCACGGGCGGAGACAAGGCTCCCCGGGTAAAACTCAGCGGTCATTGCATTCATCGTTTATTCGTTTTTACCAGCACCAAAGAGGTCGGCATTTTTCGTGAAAATGGCAGGCCACAGGACCTGCTCTTTCGGGAAGCGGACAACCAAGAATCCTTGCTCGTCAAGCTTGCGGTCAATGGCTTCATCCTTCTCCTGCTGGGCAGCCCTGTCGTGGTGCGGCCCGTCGACGAAGACAACCAGGTTGTAGTCGTCATAGAAGAAGTCGGAACAGGCATGAACTGATTCAATGGTGTGCTGCGCGCGGTCAGGCTTGCGATGCCCATGCGCCTCTACGTAGGCCAACCAAGCCTGTTCCAGGGAACTGGTGGACATGCGGGCGAGCTCGGCACTGTGCTGCGCTGGGGCCCGTCCTTGCGTTCCCAAAGCAAGCTTGGACGCCGTCAGCCGGCAAAGAATGTCGAGTACCAGGCCTTTGGCGACCGCGTCTTTTCTGTCAATAATCGGGTGGTCAGGCTGGTTGTAATAGGACAGCAGACAACGGTAGCAGCCTGCTTCACAAATCGACTTGCCATGCTCGTCGAGCTCTTCGACCAAGGTCTTTTTGGCCCAGGGTTGACCGACTGCCGGACGCTGGAAGTGCAGGATTTCCAACGCCTCGGCCGCCACGGCCGCAAGAGCATGGGGTTCAGTCGCGATGCGGGTCAACACGCCAGCACCGCCCTCAGCTGCCTCGAAAAATAGGATGGACTGCCGGTTGTCCCGGTTGGGCAGCGGCTCGCCGACAAGCTCGCTTTCCTCCAATTGGTACACCGCCTCGATACCGCGCTTGAGCGCGTACTGCAGTGTGGTCATGGAAGACGCGGAGAGCACACCCAGACGGTAAGACGGACGAATAACCAGAATGTTGCGGCGGTCTTCCACGAAGGGGACGATGCGCTGGGGCGGCGTTTTATCCGGCGGCGCGTCGTCACCATTCTCATCGCCTGCTTCATCCACACCACCGACCCAATGCCCGGTAACCGGATTCATCATGAAGCCGCGGACAGCTTTTTCTTTGCGTCGGCGCCAGCCGTAGTTCATGCGCCAGATGGTGGCCGCCGGACCATATTGCAGCTCCAGTAGCGGCCCCTCGGCATCGGACACCTCCGACATGACCATTTGCAGTTTGCCATCTGCTTCTGCGAACTGCAGCGTGGTCTGCATCTCGTAGCCTTGCCGCGTCCGTTCTTCTTCGTTGGCGGTAATGCGCTCGGCCCGCTTGGTCGACACGTTCTCAATTCGGTACAGGTTCTTGACCTCTTCGGCGCCAGACAACGAGGCATCGCAAGAAACACAGCGGTCGGCATCCCGCTGGGAGCGGAAGTGACCGTAACCGCAAGAGGGACACAAGCGGGCCACTTCGGTGGTTAGCTTGGCGCCCTCGGAAACCTGGTCCTGACTGGTAATGGTAAGCAGGGCCTTGGTCACCCGGTACTGGCTACCCTCGTGATAAATCAGACTGTAGGGACCAAACTCGCTCAATGCCAAGAACCGTGGGCGTGACAGAAAGCTTTCGCGGCCAATGTTGCCGCGACGCGCCGGAATGTACGCGAGCAGCGGCAGTCGCGGGAAGTTGTAGCCCGGCAGAAAGCCTTGGCTGGCCAGGTACCGATACGTGTAAAAGTCACTGTTGAAGGCGCTTTCCCCAGCCAACAGCAAGTCGCGTTGCTTGCGGGCTTCGTTATGCCGCTGTTGAGCCTCGCGGCGTTCGCGCTCGCTGGCAGCTGGGTTGTTCTCAATTTTGAAGTTGAGTTCAATCTGCCTCGCTGTTGCACGGTAGAGGTCGCGCCAACGGTTCAAAGAGCTGTCGAATTCAAGGTAGGCCCGTTGAAACACAGTCTCTGGCCAAGTTGGGGTGTACCAAGGAGCCCGTTCCGGTGTCAGCTCATCTTTCAGCATGGCCAGTACCGCCAAACCACGCGCATGGGCACGCTTTTGGGCCTGCGGCTTGCCAAGGTCTGACTCCAGGTCGTCCGTGATGGGCAGGTCGTCAGGCTTGTCCATGTTCAACAGGTCACGGATGCTGTTGCCCAGTTTCTTGCCGGTCTCGGCAAGCCAAATGGCTTGCATGTGGCTCTGCACGAGCTCACGGTTGGCAAGGTCCAAGGTGGGCGGATTGACCTGCCCGTGCACCATGCGCACGGGGTCGCGGAAGTAATACTGGTCGTGCGGCGATTGCGCTGCACAGTAAGTGATGACTAGCGCTGGCTGGCCGGCGCGGCCGGCACGACCGCTACGCTGTGCGTAATTGGCCGGTGTCGGCGGCACGTTGCGCATGTAGACGGTATTGAGCGAGGAGATATCAACGCCGAGCTCCATCGTGGGAGAACAGAACAACACCGGCAGCCAGTTAAGCTCAGTGCCATGCGTTTTCACCCATTCACTGCGGTCTTTTTCAGTGAATCGGAAGCGGGCTTCCCGCTCCATGCGGTCTTCCTGCTCCACTTGCGCCGTGTGTTCGCGGGCTTCAAAGTCAAACAGCTGGTGGGCTGGCTCGGCCAACAAGCGCGAAATGTTGCGATACAGGTTGCGGAAAAAGACATTGTCATGCGACTGCAATGCGCTGCGCCCATCGCCAGCGGCCCAGAGCAGGGAGCTGCCATTGAGCTGCCAGCCCATCAGGCCGACATCGGTTTCTTCCTTGCGCACCAGTCCGTAACTTTCAGCGGCCTTTAACAAAGCGTTTATGACATCCGGGTACGACTTGTCATTGACCTGTTTGTAGAACGGATTCGCGCCACCCCAGGTGCTGCCCTTGCGCAACTCGCGACCCAGGCGTGAGCGGCTGGAGCCAATGACCAAGTAGTCTTCAATGTTCTGTCTGCGTCCGCGCGGCCTGTTGTCATCCGCCGGGCGTGACGTGATGAACCATTTAGCAGGCAGCGGGCGCTCGTCTTCCGTGAAGCCCCAAGGTTCGCGCAGATTGGCAAAACTGAGGGTGCGCAATTGGTCGAGCTCGGTGCGGTCCAGATAACGTGTGGCGATGCACAAGCCCTGGCGCATGGTCTCGAACAACTTTTGCAGCACCAGTGCACGCTCTGCCGGCTTTGCCGACCGTAACACCTGGGGCGCATTGGCCCACTCAGCTTCATCACCAGCCAGGTCATCAATGTCCTGGTAGGCAATGCGGACCAGGCCCAATTGTTCAAGATTGGGATTATTGAAACGCCAACCGCGCCGCAGGTCATAGAAGCTGCGGTAGCCCAGGATGGAGCGCATGGCGTCTTGGACCTGGCGACGCGCATTGCCCTTCACCTCCGGTTGCTGCATGTACTCTGCACGAACGCCTGCATCATCGCGCTCGAAGCCCAGGGCCTCAAACACGGCATTGGCAATTTCCTTTTCGGACAGCGGCTTGCCCGCCGTGCGCTGGAGCGCCGACAACAAAGCGGCTCGCGTCAACAGGACCTGCAAGAAGTCATTGAAGTGGCCGGCCTGCAGCGCGGCATCCTGCCGGTTGTCAGAAAAACCCAAGACTTTCTTGGCTTCACGCGACAGCTGATGGTCTTGCTCGTACAGGTACCGCAGCGAGGACAGCGTCAGCATGGTGGTGGCCGAGCTACGGCCTTCACCTGACAGCGATGTCAAACGCAGGGAGTCCTTGCCGGCAGTCGCATGGCTGGTGTTGCATGCCAGGCAAAAGCGAAAGCTTCCAGGGATGAACCAACCGTTGAGACCTTCGGCCGTGGTCGTGACGCCATCCGGGCGAACCTTGAGCGCCTGGGGCACGAATTTCTTTTGCGTGCTTTTGACACGCCACTCGCCATCCGCTCGCTCTTCGACCCAGGTTTCGGGGTATCTTTCCGGGTCGGCATCATTCCATTGATGGTCCACGTCGGGCATGAAGAAACCGAACTTGATGCCATCGTCCTCGTTCTGGCGTTCATCAATACTGCGTCGCTGCAACACACGGCCTTCCGGCCCCGCTGCATCCCACACCGGAACATATTCCTGGCCGCAATCTCGGCAGAAGTGGACGTTGTACAGGTGGCGGCTGCGGTCGCCAGCGACGAACTGCTGGCCGAAAAGCGTTATGGCGCGTTTGCCTGGAGCCTCTAAGGAGGCATAGACCTTGCCCCCACCCGAAATGAACTGGTGCAGTTTGAACGCAAAAAGCGATTTGCCGGTGGCATCGGTGACGTTGTAGGCCCGGAGCAAAAACTTTTGCAGGTAATCGTTGCACTGCAACTCCGGTTGGCCGGAGGCCTGCGCCAATAAAGCAGCCGCCTGTTTGAGGGTCTTGGGCTTGGCACGACGCGGCTTATTGCTCTCATAAGTCAACCCCAGCGTCAGCTCGACCCAAACGGACACGGGGTGACGCGCCATTTCTGCAAACGACAGGTTACTCGGAACCCCTGCGGCAATGGCAGCAGCCAACTTGGGGGCGACCGTCTTTTCGGTCTCAGTTTCCGGCGTGGTGCGCTTGAGGGTCTCGGTGACGATGTTGCGGTCGGGAATGGCGGTGCCAAAAAGACGCGATGCAACGCGTGCAACCGTGGCGTTGCGCTCCATCTCCGTGCCGTCAGTCGCCATGGTTGCCGAGGTACCGATACAAACAAGGTTGTCCGCCAGCGCTTCACGCACGCGGCGAACCAGCAAGGCAACATCAGCACCCTGTCGGCCTCGGTAGGTGTGCAGCTCATCAAGAACGAGGAAACGCAAGCCCCGGGCGTTCGCCACCACTTGCTGGTCGATGGCATTTTGCCGGGTGAGCAGCAGCTCGAGCATCATGAAGTTGGTGAGCAGAATGTCGGGCGGATTGGCTTTCATGGCTTCGCGCTCTTCAGTGTCTTCTTGACCAGTAAACCGGCCGAAAGTCACCGCACGGGAAGCGGGGTCAGCGCCAAGGAATTTTTTGAGCTCCTCCAGCTGGCTGTTGGCCAGAGCGTTCATCGGATAGACAACAATGGCGCGAGTCCGGGGCGTGGGGTCCGCTGCTTTCGCCTTGATGCAGGCGTCCACGATGGGGATGAAATAGGCGAGTGACTTGCCGGAGCCCGTACCCGTGGTCAGGACATAGCTCTCACCAGCAGCGGCCAGGCTGATGGCCTCCGCTTGGTGCTTATGCAGTGGCAGGGAATACCCTGCCGAGGAATCTGTCTTGCCAAATCGAAAAATATCGGCGCACAAGTGATGTAAGTGACCGGCCTCAACAAAGGCTTCCACCGTGCCACCTTCCCGAAAGTTTGGATTGACCTGAATAAGAGGTTCTGGCCAGAACTTCTGGGAGTCGTATTCCGCATCGATGAAAGTGCGGATGTCATCTGCCCTGATGCGGGTAAAACTGCGCGTGAAATCCGAATACTCTTTAACGAGACTGGCGCGAAAGTCGAATACATCCAAAACTGCCTCCCCTTGTTGCTCTTTGTCAAAGTATGACAGCCAAGGGGCACAAAGCAGACGCGGCCAACCGAAATACTTGACCCCTTGAGTTATGCGCGCTGAGAAAACGGGATTACGACCGCCTGGACCCACGAGTTTGTCGTTCTTGAGTCCCGATGGATACCTGAACTGGCTCGCGGGCAGGTGATGCTTCTAATGGCCGGTCTAAAAGGGCAATTGCATCCATAGGCCTGACCAATATGCCTGTCGAATTGCAGAAAACGTGCTCGTATCGCGCCAAATTTAAAACTCGTCGCATATACGTGTTTTAACAATCACTCAGGTCAATGTATGCAAACAGAAAACACCCCCGTCTACCTCAAAAAAGCTGAGGTCTGCGCCCAGCTCGGCATCTCGGCCCGCACCCTCGAAAACCTCGTCCTGGCGAACAAGTTCCCCAAAGGCGTGCCAATGGGCAAGTGGGCCTTCTGGAGCCCGAAGGTGCTCCAGGACTGGCGTCAACGTCAATTTGCCGTGCAAGAAGCCTGGCGACCGGTCTGACATCTTCAAACCGCCCGAGCCCTCACCGCACGCGTCGCTGACAGCAACTCGGTTTCGTCCGCGGCCGCCCCATGCCCCGGTGCCCGCCGCCGGGGCCGGGCAGTCAATTCCCCAGTTTCAATGGTTCGAACAATTCCGCCATGGCGTCTTCCCATCCCACCCCTTCGTTGCCGGCTCGCCCAGACGGCACATTGGCCAGCGCTGCATTAGCACCAGCTGGCGTTGACGACTGCTCCGCGCATTTATTTCCGGATGTGACCATCGACAGTGCAAACCCGTCAGAGCCGCTGCTGACCCGCCGGGGGGTGCTGCACACCAAGCGGGGCTTCAGTGCGCGGCGGGAAGACGCATTCAATGACCTGCGCGGCCTGAAGCCGTCCCCAGAAAAGCATGCCCTGTACCAGGAAATCCGTTTCTACGTAGAGGAGGAGGCTGAGCTTGAGAGGCGGCTGCAGGAATTTTTCATCCCCCAGCACGGGCCGACACAGTTTCTGAGTCCACGCGCTTTCTTCCAGTGCGCCCTCTTCAATGCACGTAGCCGCTCGGTGGAGCGGCAGCTCAATGTCGAACTTGAGCTGCCAGTCGTGCTCGGCACGCCGTCCATCCGCTACAGCGGCCCCGAGCTCAGGCAGTCGGATGGACGTGTTTTTCTGGCGCTCATGCATATGCTGCGCGACGTGCAGGCTGGCACCCGGGTCACCCTGCAACCCGAGCCCGTTTGCATCGCCCTGTTCGGTCGCTACGATGGCAATAGCCGCAAGCAACTTCGCATTCACATCCAGCGCCTGCAAAAGGGCCTCATCCTTACCGGCAAGTTCAGCGTGCAGCTGTGTCTTGCTTTTGACTATCCATCCCGTGGCCCCTGGAGAGTCGCCCTGCACCCGCACATCGTGGACCTGTTCCGCCTGTCCCCCCGGGTCTGGCTGTCCATGCCTTTGCGGCTGACCTTGTCCGAGGGCCTCTCAACCTGGCTCTACGCATTCATCGAAAGCCAGACCAGGCTCATCCCCATGAACATCACCACCCTGCGCGAGCTCAGTGGCTCGGACTCTGGCGAGCGTGCGTTCGTCAACTCGATGCGCCTGGCGCTGCAGGAACTGACGCGCAGGGACATCATTGAACCCGGCTGGTCATTGCGCCAGGGTCAGGTGCGGTGGATGAAAAAACGCCCGTCATCGACATCGGATTGAGCCATGGACAAAAGCCCATGTTGTTTGCGATGCAATCGATGTCACTTGCAATGCAACCCCCTCCCTGGGTGCCCCCACAATCCGGTTTGACCTGCACAAACAGGCAATTTGATGTCGATTGCAATGCATCTGATGTTCATTGCAATGCAGCGATAGCCCGCGAGCCCGCCTGTACAGCGGGATTGGCGCAATCCGTCTCTTTACTCCTATTCGCTCGCGCGCACAGCAGACCTGGCGGCCTGCGCATCAGTCCCTGAACGCACTATTCCTGGCGCAGCAGCGGCTTGTGGCCGGGCAGAACTGCATTGCAAATGACATGTCCGCCACTTCAATGTGCAGGTCGACCTTTGCAGACGCCGCCGTATGCCGCTGCACGCACGTGCAGCGGCATACTGTTTCAGTGCATCAACCGGGTCGCTCCTGCAGAGCCCGGGTGGCTGATGGGGTCCCGGGCTTTATCAGCCTTGAGCGCTCAGCAAGGAACCGCTCCCTTCTGAGGCAACGCTCCTTCTGGCCAGCTGCAGCACATTGCCTGGTCCCCGGTCTGGGTCGGGCTCGCTATCCGATGGCAACTCCTGGCGGGAGGCAAGCGCTGGCACGCACGGTTGGTCCTGTACGTCCGGATTGGACTGGCGTTGTGATTGCGCCTGAACAAGCCCGGCAATCGCGGCTTGTGCTGCGAGTTTCGCCATGGCTTCCATCTGCTCCTGCGTGAACAAGGCCGGCGCCACGCACGCGACCGCCGGCTCCAGCGCTGCTGCCTGAACCGGGGTCGGCGCTGACTGCGCTGGCGGCGTGGGCGCATGCAGGACTTTCACAACGTCGTCGGCGCCGACCTGAACATAACGATGGACCATTGCCAAGGTCTTGTGTCGAGTCAAGGCCTGTACCAGAAACACATTGCCGGTTTTTAGCGCCATTTGCGTGGCCGCCGTCCGGCGCAGGTCGTGCATGTTCAAATTCTTGATGCCGGCGCGCTTACAGGCGCGATTCCAGGATGCCCTGAGTGACTCATAGGTGATTTTCACAATGGGCTCGTCGGGCGCTCCCGGGCCCAGGTCGCGCAAAGCCTGCAGGGCAGCGGGAGACAGTGGCACCTCGCCCTCGCCACCTTCTTTCGGGTCATGCAGTATGAGGACGCATCGCTCCCAATTGACGTCCCGCCAATGGGCTTTTTCAAGAGGCTCGGACGCCCGCATTGCGGTTTCACGCAGCAGGCTGATGACGGGGCCGACCAGGCTATTTCTGCAGTCTTCAATCGATGCATCGAGCAGGGACTTCTCTTCCTCTGAAACCACACGTTTACGTGTGTTGTTGACTTGGGGTAATTTCAATTTGGTCGCGGGGTTGTCGTGCAAGTCGGCCCATGTCCATTGGCTGAATGCGTGCTTGAACAGGACACGCAGCATCGAGCGCTCCAATGCAATGGTGGACGCCGCGTTTTTGTCGCGCTGCATGGCAAGAACAAAGTCCTGTAAAAGTTTTCTTGAAACCTCACTCATGGGCGTGGTGGCAATCACTGCACGGTACTTTTCAGTATTGGCATTCTGGGTCAACTGATTGCGACGGTGCTTGTGCAGGCCATTGGCAACTTTCCGCTCGGTCGTATGTGGCGCCAGGGTCACCTCAAAGTAGGCGCCTTCGCCCGACTTTGTCTTTTCATCCGGCGCATCCGACGGGGCCTTAATCGCGGTCGCCACCAGGGTGTCCAGACCTGCGTAACGCAAGTAATGGTTCATTCGACGCGCCTCCTGCACCGCGCCCTTCATGAATGGCAGTCGCTCCACTGCGTAGTCCTGAAGCGCCTGCGCCACCGTGGTTTTGTCAGCGCCCAATCCCGCTGGACGTAAATTCCGGTCGATGACAGTCAGGCAATCGCGCACGGCTTTCTCAACCTGCTCCTTCAGCTCGTAGCCGCACTTGTAAATATCGTTGCCCTTGTAGTGCTGGCGCATGGCCCAGCCGATACCTTCCTTGTATGCCTTAGCCATGGGACACCCCACCTTCTGCGAGCATCCGCGCAACGTGGCGCAACAAGGTCTGGCGCATTTTGAGGGTGCAGGCGCTGAGTTCGCACTTTGGCGTTTGCGCTGTCGCGTGCGTCACGGCGGCCGTGCTGGCTTGGTGTCGCAGGCGGCTGACGCTTGTGGCTGGCGCCTGCCTGGAGGGGTTCTGCGGATTCGCGCCGCCAGCGAAGGTACCCGGTTCGCGGCCTGCGCGTAACGCCCGAAAAGCCGGGTCGAAATAGGCGGGGCTGAGCACGCTAACGTTCTTGCTTGCGCGAGACGTCTGACCCTTTTTGAGCCGGGCGATAGGTGCCTGCTTGACGGGTGCCGGCTGGGAGGATGCCTTCTTGTTGGCCTGATTTGAAAACGGGTGCATTTGCAACTCCTGAGTTGGTGGAGTTGCGTGTAAGAAGCGCTGTTCTTTAAGCCCCTGGCAAGCCTTTAGGCGGTCTTAAAAGGACCTCCTCAAAGCCTTGCCTCATCTGCCTTGTCCACAGGGCTCCAAAATGTCCAAAGACATTTCAGGCGCACCTGTGCGCAGTGATGGCACAACCTGTACGCAGGGGTGCACCAGACATCCGCATACGCGCGTCGGTGTCAGAACCTGCGTCAGAAAACAAAAAAGCGGCCTGTTTGAAGGGCCGCTTATTTTGTAATCCCCCAAGCAAACCGTTGATTTGCAAGGAGTTTTATATGGTGGCCTGGGGCGGAATCGAACCACCGACACAAGGATTTTCAATCCTCTGCTCTACCGACTGAGCTACCGGGCCTGAGCGGCAAATTATAGCAGCATCTCCGACGCGATCGCAAAGGCGCAGGTCACGCCGCGTTGCGTTTGCCTCGCGTCAAGTCGACGCCCAATTGTTTCAACTTGCGATACAGGTGTGTTCGCTCAAGCCCTGTTTTCTCTGCCACCCGCGTCATGGATCCATTTTCTTTGGCAAGGTGGTATTCAAAGTATGCCTTTTCAAATTCGTCGCGAGACTCGCGCAATGGCTTGTCCAGCATGAAGGTTCGTTGGGATTGAAGTCCCGCCTCTGTCGCAACTGGTGCTGATTGCCCGATCATCACGGCAACGTCCACCACCTGCATGACCGCCGAGGTCGTGAGGGGCGGTGGCGGCTTGCGGATCGCGCCGCGGGCCAGTCCCTGTTCGACCGCCTTGAGCAGTTTTTGCAGGGTGATGGGTTTTTCCAGGAAGGCCAGCGCGCCAATCTTGGTGGCCTCAACCGCAGTGTCGATGGTCGCATGCCCGCTCATCATGATGACGGGCATGGTGAGGGCACCCGTGGAGGCCCATTCCTTGAGAAGCGTCACGCCATCGGTGTCCGGCATCCATATATCCAGCAGTACCAGATCAGGCCGGTCGCGCAGGCGGGCGGCACGTGCTTGCGCCGCGTTTTCAGCCACTTCGACCGTATGGCCCTCGTCGTTCAGAATCTCCCACAACAGATCGCGGATGCCGAGCTCGTCGTCAACCACCAGTATGTTTGCCATGTTTTAGCGCGCCCCTTGGGTATATCTGTGTCGCGCGGCTAGCCCGACACGACATTCTCAGTGGTGAATGATAGCGATACTTGGGCACCCAACAATTTGCCGTCCACCATGCGGTTGGCAATGTCCACGCGGGTGCCATGTTCGTCGGCAATTTTTTTGACGACGGCCAATCCCAGTCCTGTACCCTTGGCCTTGGTGGTGACGTAGGGTTCAAATGCACGTTTGAGGATGTGCTCCGGAAAACCAGTGCCGCAGTCAAGCACACTGAGTCGAACCCGTCCGACCGTCTCAAGCCATTGGGTTCTAATGATCACGGCGTGTCCGCCATCGGTATGACCAGCGGTTTCCGTGGCATCTTGCGCATTCTGAAGCAAGTTGTGCATCACTTGTCGAAGCTGCTGGGCATCGCCCAGTATTCGCGGGCTGCGTGGGTCAAGCTCCATCTGCACTGGCACCTGTGAGGTTTCGCTCGCATACAGCTGCAATACTTCCGTCACTAGGGCATTCAAGTCAACGGGCCTTAATTCAGCGGCGGGCAGTCGCGCATAGTCCCGGAATTCGTTGACAAGACGCTTCATGGCGTCCACCTGGTCCACGATGGTTTTGACTGACTTGGTGAGCAGGGCCTGTTCTGGCGGTGCGACCTTGCCCGTCAGCTTCATCTCCAGCCGTTCAGCTGACAATTGAATCGGGGTCAATGGGTTTTTGATCTCGTGCGCCAGGCGCCTGGCCACTTCACCCCAGGCCTGGGCTCGCTGAGCAGACACGATTTCAGAGATGTCATCAAAGACTAAAAGCCTCGAAGACCCTGGTAGTTCAGCGCCTCGAGCTACTAAAATAATAGCATCATCGGCTTGCCTGCCGGTTAGCGCAGCGGCGGCGTTCCCCAACTCAAACGACTGCTGCCAGTGATCCAGGCCATGTTCGCTGCGCGCTCCCAAGAACGAATCAAACTGCGCCTGAACTTTTTCGCCAAATGTCTGCAGCCCTTCAATTTCAGCCAGGCGACGGCCTTCGTAGGCCGCCAGTGGTACCCGCAGAATTCGTGTCGCACCTGGATTGGAGGACTGAATGACGCCTTGCGCATCGAGCACCATGACACCCGCCGTCAGGTTATCGAGGATTGTCTGCAAATTGGCCCGTGCGGCATTGACCTGCTCCATGCTGGTCTGAACCGCCTGTCGGGCCTCTGACAGTTGCTGGGTCATCTCGGCAAATGAACGGGTCAAGCCATCAAGCTCATCCTTGCCCTGCAAAGATGCCTTCGGTGTCAAGTCCCCTGCCGCCACCTGGCTCACACCATCCGCCAGCAACAGGAGCGGGCGGGCAATCTGATTGCCCAACAAGACCGCCAACAAGACCGCGCCAAACACCGCCAGAAACAGACTGAGCGTCAAGGTCCCGATGTACATGCGGCGCAGGCCTTCACGTGCCAGCGCCCGTTCCTGGTATTCGCGATTGGCTTCCGTGACGGCCAGCGCGTTGGCGACCAGCGTCGGCGGCAAGGCTTGTGTCACAAGTAGAAAACGCGGCTCACTCAACAGGCCCAGACTTGTGCTGGAAACGAGAACCAGCGCCTTGATGCGCGCATCCCCTGCCACGCCCGGCACCGCATCATCAAGCCCTTCAATCCAGGTGATCGATCGCTGGGCCCGCGCATTGCGAAATTGTTGCTGGCTTGGCCGTTCCGGATTGAGCTGATAGCGGGATTGGCCCGCCGCGGCGATCAACTGCCCCGAGGCGCTCCATAGCAGGAGATCACTGGCACCCAGTTGTTCGCGGACACGTTCCAGTGGCAATGTCACGCTGACATTCGGTATGTCTGACAGCTGTGAGGTCGATGCACGCGCGTTGGTCGCCAGATCCTTGGACAGGGTTTCCAGTGTGACACGCCCAAGGTTGAGGCCGGCATCCAGCGCCCCTTCGACCTTGACGTCAAACCAACTTTCAATGGAGCGCGCCACGAACTGGTACGAGACCACGTAAATCAGGACACCTGGCGCGAAGCCCGCCAAGGCAAAGATGGCCGCCAGTTTGACCAGCAGGCGGCTGCCGAACCTGCCCTGACGTAGCCGCTTGACCAGTCGGTAGGCAATCCAAAGAATGATCAGCAGCAGCAGGCCGGCGACGACCACATTGAGCACAAAAAGTCGCGCGTAATTGCGCTCGTACATTTCACGGTTCGTGGTCGCTTGCGTCAGCAGGAACAGCAGCACCAGTCCGACAGCGACCATCGCAGCGAGACCGACGCCCACAGTCCAGCGCAGGGCGCGGGAGTTTCGTGTGGAAAAGCGGCGCGCCGCGGCCGCCGCCGGGCCGATGTCTCTCACGGGCCGCTCTCCAGTATCAGAGGTTGGCTGGATGAGACAGAGATATTCCACTCGGTCTGACCGAGCGTGCCAATCTGAAATGGGCGCGGCAACTGCGACATGTCCAGGCGAAAACGGAACGCCACAAAGTGGCGCTGCTCAAGATCGAGTTCTGAAACATCGGCAATCTTCCAGCGAGACAGTCGCTGCAACGCCGCCAATGCCTCGGACAATGCCTCAAAGTTCTGATTGAGAGCGACGCCCAGCCCGGCATTGGTAATCAGGCCTGAGGCCACGTTCAGCCGCCAGCGACGGGTCAGCGGCTGATAGGCCAATCGCATATGTCGCTCGGCGCCAGCCACCCTTTTGTTCGTCCAGTACCAGCGCTCGCGAAACACGTCTGCTTCAGCGACAAAAATCATGGGGATGCCCTTGAGCAGGGCCTCCTCCACCACAACAGGCAATTCGAACTTGACGGCGGCGGAAAGTAGCACTGCTTCGCCGGCGCGCTCAAAGCGCAAAGGAGACACTTCTGTGATCGGTGCTTCAGCGTGCGCCGACCCGAAGTGGCCCCAAACCAGACACGCGCCAGCGATCAGCCCAAGCAGGTCAAGCCGCGCGTTTCTCCAGCAGTGCGTAATAAAAGCCGTCATGGTCACAAGCTAGATTGTCCGGGACGGCGTCGCTATTTGCCCCGTTATGGGGCAATAAATGCCCGGGTGAAGGCAGCAAGACTGCCTGGGTGTTGTGCGCAAGAAACGTTTGTATCTGATCCTCACCCTCCGCCCTGAAGACCGAGCAAGTGCAGTACAGGAGTCGCCCACCTGGCTTGAGCAAGGCCCACAAGGCCTTGAGCAGTCGGGCCTGAATCACGGCCAACTGCGCAATATCGGATTCCCGGCGCAACCAGCGTATGTCGGGGTGACGTCGCACGATGCCGGAGGCGGAGCAGGGTGCGTCCAGCAAAATGGCGTCGAACAACTGGCCGTCCCACCAGGCTGCCGTATCAGCCGCGTCGGCCGCCAGCACACGGGCCCGCAGTCCCAGCCGTTGCAGGGTCTGGTGAATTCGCTCGCAGCGCACAGGGTCAACATCCAGTGCCGTCACCTCGCAATCTGCGGTTTCCAGCAGATGCGCAGTTTTGCCGCCCGGCGCTGCACAGGCGTCCAGTACGTGGAGCGGACCCGCTGAGCTTAGCCCGGACAACAACAGGGGCGCGGCAAGCTGCGCAGCGGCATCTTGCACCGACACGGCGCCGTCCGCGAATCCCGGCAGCTCTTGCACGGGTCTGGCTTGCGCCAGAGTCACGCCGTAACTGCCGGCCGCAACGGCATCCAGACCGGCATCTTTGAGTGTCTGCAAATAAGGCAACACGGCGGTTCGTCTGACGTTGACTCGCAGGGTCATCGGTGCCTGTCGGTTGTTGGCTTCCAGAATGGCCTGCCAACTGGCTGGCCATTCCTTCTGCAGGCGGTCGATCCACCATTTGGGATGGTTCCACAACGCGACCGGTTTTTTGTCAGTGATCGCCACCAGCGCGTCACGTTCGCGCAAGAAGCGGCGCAAGCAGGCATTGATGAAGCTTGCCTGTGCGCTGGTTGCCGGGTTTTTCTTGGCCGCCTCCACCGCCTGGTTGACAAGCGTGAACACCTCATACGGCGCGTCCTGTTCGCGCCAAGCCAGGGCCAGCGCCGTGCACAACAAGGCGTCGGCTTGCGGCGGCGGGGTGCGACCCGCGAGTAGCTGCCTCAGCGCTTCAGCGCGTCCAAGCGAGCGCAGGACGTGAAATATCAGAGCCTGGACGCCAGGCCGCAGGTCGGAGGGGACGTCGGTCAGCGCCGCCGTTCCGGACACGCCTGAGCGGATGCCATGCAACAAGGCGGCAACCGCCTGCAACTGTCGCCACAATGGAATTTTTTGTTCGTTCGAGTTCATCTGCAAATCTATATCGGCTGCGCCGGCTTGAAACCAAACATCCACGCCAGCAATAGCGCAGGAAACTGGCTGATGGCGTCGTTGTAACTCGCGACCATCCTGTTGAATTCCGTCCGGGCTATTTCTGTCTGAAATGCAATGTGCTCCCATTGCGACTGCAAGGTGGCCGGCAGTGCCGACCCCGCCAGATCGGGCGGCAGATGTTGCAGCCGGGACCAGGACAGGCACAGGGTCTCGAATGCTGTTTTCAGCGCACTCGTCGTCGGTCCATTCAAAGGGTGCGCATGGGCCACTTTCAGCGATGCGTTGAACTGCTCAGCGGCGGCGGCAAGCCCGGCCCAGGCGGCAGAAGAGTTGTCGTGCCCATGTCCAGCATCGTCTCCATCGTGGACCTCCGCCGTATCGGGGATGTTTTCTTTTACCAGCGATAAGTACTGCTTGAACGACCCTTCCAGGGCGGCAAAGGCAACAAGGCCCTGGGAACGAAGGCGCACCAGACGGTTGTAGGCCCCCATCGACCAGAACAAAAAGACAGCGATGGCAATCCAGACCAAGACGGAATCGCTCATGTCCTTCAATCTCCAGATTCAGTCAGGCAAAAACCTGCAAAAGCAGCAATGAAAAACGCCTCAAGCCCCCGTAAAAAGGGCCTGAGGCGCTATCGTTTTGGCAGCGTATCGAGGGTTACTCGGTAGCCGATCCTTCGTTTGATTCCGTTGCCTCAGCCTCACCGGCCAGTTCGGCAGCTTCAGCTTCGGCAATGGCGCGGCGCTCGACATCGTCCATATTCTCGCGAACCTTGCGAGCTTCGTGATACGCCAAACCGGTCCCGGCAGGGATCAGTCGGCCAACAATCACGTTTTCCTTCAAACCACGCAATTCGTCGCGCTTGCCCATGATGGCTGCTTCGGTCAGAACACGGGTAGTTTCCTGGAAGGATGCCGCACTGATGAAGCTGTCGGTGGACAACGATGCTTTGGTAATACCCAGCAGCAAATTGGTGAAAGTCGCTGGCGTCTTGCCCTCGGCGCGCAATGCATCATTGGTGTTGAGCATCTCCGAGCGTTCAACCTGCTCACCGTTGATATAGCTGGAGTCCCCGGCGTTCTCAACCACGACCCGGCGCAACATCTGGCGAACAATCACTTCGATGTGCTTGTCGTTGATCTTCACGCCCTGCAAGCGGTAAACGTCCTGCACCTCGTCCACAATGTAGCGGGCCAGCTCTTCCGAGCCCAGCAGTCGCAAAATGTCTTGCGGGTCGGCGGGACCGTCGACGACGCTTTCGCCCTTGTTGACGACCTGGCCTTCGTGCACGATGATGCTCTTCTCTTTGGGCACCAGTTCTTCCCAGACTGCGCCTTCAGGGTCGGTGATTTGCAAACGGATCTTGCCTTTGGTCTCCTTGCCGAATGACACGGTACCCGTCATCTCAGCCAGAACACCCTTGTCCTTCGGCGAACGTGCCTCGAACAGCTCGGCAACACGCGGCAAACCACCGGTAATATCGCGCGTCTTCTGGCCTTCAATCGGGATACGTGCCAGCACTTCGCCGGGGCCTACATCCTGACCATCACGCACCTGCACCAGAGCCCCAACCGGGAATCCGATGGTCACCGAGTGATCGGTTCCAGGGATTTTCACCTCGTTGCCGGAGGCGTCAATCAACTTGACCTGCGGACGGATCACCTTGGCTGCACCACGGCGTTTCGGATCGATCACGACCATGGTGGACAGACCCGTCACCTCGTCGACCTGCTTGGCCACGGTCAGGCCTTCTTCCACGTTCTCGAAGTGAGCCTTGCCGGCGAACTCGGTAATGATGGGGCGTGTCAATGGATCCCAGTTGGCGAGAATCGCGCCTGACTTGATGGTCTGATCCGCCTTCACCGCCAGCACGGCGCCGTACGGCACCTTGTGACGTTCGCGCTCACGACCGTGCTCGTCATGAATGACGATCTCACCGGAGCGGGAAATCACCACCAGCTCCTTCTTGCCGTTGGTCACATAGCGCATCGTGGCGTTGAAGCCGATGCTACCGTTGGACTTGGCTTCCACGCTGGACGCAATGGCGGCGCGGGATGCGGCGCCACCAATGTGGAAGGTACGCATCGTCAACTGGGTGCCTGGCTCACCGATGGATTGCGCGGCAATCACACCGACGGCTTCGCCACCGTTGACCAGGCCACCGCGGCCCAGATCGCGGCCGTAGCATTTGGCGCAAATGCCAAAACGGGTTTCGCAAGTCAGCGCCGTGCGGACCTTGACCTCATCGACGCCGGCGATTTCCAGCTCTTCGATCATGTCTTCGTCCAGCATGGTGCCAGCCGTAGCCAGCACGGAACGGTTTTCCGGGTGCAGGACGTCATCTGCTGCGGTACGTCCCAAAATGCGGTCGCGCAACGATTCAATGACCTCGCCGCCTTCGACGATGGCGCGCATGAGGTAACCCCCGTGGGTGCCGCAATCCTGTTCGGTCACGACCAGATCCTGGGTCACGTCAACCAGACGCCGTGTCAGGTATCCCGAGTTCGCCGTCTTCAACGCCGTGTCCGCGAGACCTTTTCGGGCACCGTGGGTGGAGATGAAGTATTCGAGCACGTTCAGACCTTCGCGGAAGTTCGCGGTGATCGGCGTCTCAATGATGGAACCATCAGGCTTGGCCATCAGGCCACGCATGCCGGCCACCTGGCGAATCTGGGCCGCAGAGCCACGGGCGCCGGAGTCAGCCATCATGTAGATGGAATTGAAGGATTCCTGCTGAACCTGATTGCCATGGCGGTCGGTGACCACTTCCTTGGACAGCTGGGCCATCATCACCTTAGACACTTCGTCGCCGGCCTTACCCCAGATGTCGACCACCTTGTTGTAGCGCTCGCCGGTCGTTACCAAGCCGGACGTGTACTGTTGCCCGATCTCCTTGACCTCTTTTTCGGCGCGCTCGATGATGCCCGGCTTTTCAGTCGGCACCAACATGTCTTCAATGCAGATCGAGATGCCGGCCTTCGTCGCCAGGCGGAAACCGTATTGCAGCAACTTGTCGGCAAACACCACGGTTTCTTTGAGTCCACACTTGCGGAACGAGACGTTGATGAGCTTCGAAATTTCTTTCTTCTTCAGTGCCTTGTTGATGTTGGCAAACGGCAATCCCTTGGGCAATATCTCCGACAGCAAGGCACGACCTGCCGTGGTTTCCACCAGCGTCGTCGATGGCACCAATTCGCCAGTCTGTTTGTCCTTGGTGTACTCCGTCAGACGCACATTAATGCGGGCAGCCAGTTCAACCTCGCCAGCGTCAAATGCGCGCTGCACTTCACCGGTATCGGCAAAGATCAAGCCCTCGCCCTTGCCATTGATACGGTCCCGGGTCGTGTAATACAAGCCCAGCACCACGTCTTGCGACGGAACGATTGACGGCTCGCCATTCGACGGGAACAGCACGTTGTTGGACGCCAGCATCAATGTGCGGCATTCCACTTGTGCTTCCACGGACAGAGGCACGTGAACCGCCATCTGGTCACCGTCAAAGTCGGCGTTGAAGGCGGCGCAAACCAGCGGATGCAGCTGAATGGCTTTGCCTTCGATCAGGATCGGTTCAAAGGCCTGGATGCCCAAACGGTGCAGGGTAGGTGCACGGTTCAGCATCACCGGGTGCTCTTTGATCACCTCTTCCAGAATGTCCCATACCACCGGCGTGCCGGACTCAACTTCCTTCTTGGCCGCCTTGATGGTCGTGGCCACGCCCATGGCTTCCAGGCGGGCGAAGATGAAGGGTTTGAACAATTCGAGCGCCATCAGTTTCGGCAGACCGCACTGATGGAGTTTGAGCGTTGGGCCCACCACAATCACGGAGCGACCGGAGTAGTCGACGCGCTTGCCCAGCAAGTTCTGGCGGAAACGGCCGCTCTTGCCTTTGATCATGTCGGCCAAGGACTTGAGGGCACGCTTGTTGGCGCCCGTCATGGCTTTGCCGCGACGACCGTTGTCCAGCAGCGAGTCCACGGCTTCTTGCAGCATGCGCTTCTCATTGCGCGCAATGATCTCCGGCGCTTTCAATTCAAGCAGACGACGCAGGCGGCTGTTGCGGTTGATGACGCGGCGATACAGATCGTTCAGGTCCGAGGTGGCAAAACGACCACCGTCCAGCGGCACCAAGGGACGCAAATCCGGTGGCAACACGGGCAATACGTCCAGCACCATCCACTCGGGCTTGATGCCTGATTTTTTGAACGCCTCAAGCAGTTTGAGTCGCTTGGTGTTCTTCTTGATCTTCAGCTCGGAGCCGGTCGGGTCATTGCGCAGCTTTTCGATCGAGCCATCAATATCAATGCTTTGCAGCAAATCCTTGATGCCTTCTGCGCCCATCTTGGCCTGGAACTCGTCACCGTATTCCTTGAATTTGGCGTCGAAGTCGTCTTCCGACATGATGCTGAATTTCTTCAGCGGCGTCATGCCGGGATCGGTTACCACGTAAGCCTCGAAGTACAGCACGCGTTCGATGTCACGCAGGGTCATGTCGAGCACCAGGCCCAAACGGCTGGGCAGTGACTTCAGGAACCAGATGTGCGCGCAAGGTGCTGCCAGATCGATGTGGCCCATGCGTTCGCGGCGCACTTTGGTCTGGGTCACTTCAACGCCGCACTTCTCGCAGATCACGCCACGGTGCTTGAGGCGCTTGTACTTGCCGCACAGGCATTCGTAGTCCTTGATGGGACCAAAAATCTTGGCGCAAAACAGGCCGTCACGCTCGGGCTTGAACGTGCGGTAGTTGATGGTTTCCGGTTTCTTGACTTCGCCGAAAGACCAGGAACGGATCTTCTCGGGAGAGGCCATGCCAATCTTGATGGCATTGAAATGCTCATCAGGCGTGAACTGCTTGAACAGGTCGAGTAATGATTTCATGTTGAATCCTTTTCTTGTCCGTGCTTAGCTACGTTCCAACTCGATATCGATACCGAGTGAGCGGATTTCCTTGACCAGCACATTGAACGATTCCGGCATGCCGGCTTCGATCGAGTGTTCGCCCTTGACAATGCTTTCGTACACTTTGGTACGGCCTTGCACGTCGTCTGACTTGACGGTAAGCATCTCTTGCAGCGTGTAGGCGGCACCGTACGCTTCGAGCGCCCAGACCTCCATCTCGCCGAAACGCTGACCACCGAACTGCGCCTTGCCGCCCAGCGGCTGCTGGGTAACGAGGCTGTAGGGACCAGTGGAACGGGCGTGCATCTTGTCGTCCACCAAGTGGTGCAACTTCAGGAAGTGCATGTAACCAATCGTGGTCGGACGCTCGAATGGATCACCGGAACGCCCGTCATACAGGTGCGCCTGGGTGCGAGCGGCGGTAAGGCCTTTCTGCTTGACCACATCGTCGGGGTACGCGAGCTTGAGCATGGTCCGGATTTGTTCTTCCGATGCGCCGTCAAACACGGGTGTCGCGAACGGCACGCCGGATGTCAGGTTGCCCGCCATTTCCAGCACTTCGTCGTCACTCAATTGAGCCAGCTCTTCCTTGCGGCCGGTGCCGTTGTAGAGCTCTTCCATGAACTTGCGCAACTCGGCCACCTTGGCCTCTGCCTGCAACATGTCGCCAATGCGGTGGCCAATGCCTTTGCCGGCCCAGCCCAAATGCACTTCCAGCACCTGGCCCACGTTCATTCGTGAAGGAACGCCCAAGGGGTTCAGCACGATATCGCAGGGGGTGCCATCGGCCATGTAGGGCATGTCTTCGACCGGGACGATCTTGGAAACCACACCCTTGTTGCCATGGCGACCGGCCATCTTGTCACCGGGCTGCAGCCGGCGTTTGACGGCAATGTAGACCTTGACCATCTTCAACACGCCGGCCGGCAACTCGTCACCCTGGGTCAGTTTCTTGCGCTTTTCTTCAAAGGCAAGGTCAAAGCTGTGGCGGGTTTGCTCGTTGGAGTTCTTGATGCTCTCCAGCTGGGTTGCGACCTCGTCGTCGGCGGGGCGAATATCGAACCAGTGGAATTTATCCACCGAAGCCAGATAGGCCTTGTCGATCTTGGTGCCTTTGGCCAGTTTCTGAGGACCGCCATTCGCGATCTTGCCGATCAGCAATTTCTCGATCCGGTCAAATGCGTCGGCTTCCACAATGCGAAGCTGGTCATTCAAATCAAGACGGAAACGCTTGAGTTCGTCGTCGATGATTTGCTGCGCCCGGCGGTCGCGCACAATGCCTTCACGGGTGAAGACCTGCACATCGATCACGGTGCCTTTCGAGCCCTGGTCGACGCGCAGCGACGTGTCTTTCACGTCGCTGGCTTTTTCGCCGAAGATGGCGCGCAGCAGTTTTTCTTCAGGCGTCAGCGTGGTCTCGCCTTTAGGCGTGACCTTGCCAACCAGCGTATCACCAGGCTCCACTTCAGCGCCCACGTAAATAATGCCCGACTCGTCCAGACGGTTGAGCTGTTGCTCGCTCAGGTTCGGGATGTCGCGGGTAATTTCTTCGGACCCCAGCTTGGTGTCGCGCGCCATGACCACCAGTTCTTCGATGTGGATCGAGGTATAGCGGTCTTCCGCCACCACACGCTCACTGATCAAAATCGAGTCTTCAAAGTTGTAGCCATTCCACGGCATGAACGCAATCAGCATGTTCTGGCCCAAGGCCAGTTCGCCCAGGTCAGTGGATGCGCCATCGGCAATCACATCGCCCTTGGCCAGCTTGTCGCCCTTTTTGACAATGGGACGCTGGTGAATGTTGGTGTTCTGATTGGAGCGCTGGTACTTGATGAGGTTGTAGATGTCCACACCCACTTCGCCGGCCTGCGCTTCTGCGTCGTTGACACGAATCACAACCCGGGTCGCGTCGACGTAATCCACCACACCACCACGCGTTGCGGTGACGACGGTGCCGGAGTCAATCGCAGCAACGCGCTCGATACCGGTTCCAACCAGCGGCTTTTCCGGACGCAGGATCGGCACAGCCTGGCGCGACATATTGGCGCCCATCAAGGCGCGGTTTGCATCGTCGTGCTCCAGGAAAGGCACCAGGGATGCGGCCACCGAGACAATCTGTGCCGGGGAGACGTCCATGTACTGCACACGCTCGGCACCCACCAGAATCGACTCACCTGCTTCACGGGCCGAAATCAGCTCGCCGGTGAGTTTGCCGTCTTTGTCCAGCACGGAGTTTGCTTGGGCGATAACGTATTTGCCTTCCTCAATGGCGGACAAATAATCGATATCCATCGTGACCTTGCTGTCCACCACGCGACGATAAGGCGTCTCAATGAAACCGTATTCGTTGAGGCGGGCATACAGCGCCAGTGAATTGATCAGGCCAATGTTTGGACCTTCAGGCGTTTCAATGGGGCAAACACGACCGTAGTGGGTGACGTGAACGTCGCGCACTTCAAAGCCGGCACGCTCACGCGTCAAACCACCTGGGCCAAGAGCCGATACGCGGCGCTTGTGGGTGATCTCCGACAAAGGATTGGTCTGATCCATGAACTGCGACAACTGCGACGCGCCGAAGAATTCCTTCAACGCAGCCGAAATCGGCTTGCTGTTGATCAAGTCATGCGGCATGAGCGGCTCCTGCTCGGCCTGGCCGAGACGCTCTTTGACGGCCTTTTCAATCCGTGCCAGACCGGTACGGTACTGGTTCTCGGCCAACTCGCCCACGCAACGCACGCGCCGGTTGCCAAGGTGGTCGATATCGTCCACTTCGCCACGGCCATTGCGCAGGTCCACCAGGATCTTGACCACGGACAAGATGTCCTCATTGGTCAGCACCATCGGACCGGTTGATTCGGCACGCCCCATCTTGGCGTTGAACTTCATGCGGCCCACGCGCGACAGGTCGTAGGTGTCGGGGTTGTAGAACAAACGCTGGAACAGCGCCTGCACGGCGTCTTCTGTTGGCGGCTCGCCAGGACGCATCATGCGGTAGATGGCGACGCGTGCCGCAAACTCATCCACCGTTTCGTCAGTGCGCAGGGTCTGCGAAATGTACGCACCCTGATCCAGCTCGTTGGTGTAAATACACGGCAGGTCCTGCACGCCAGCGGTACGCAATTTCTTGAGCAGCGCTTCCGTCAGTTCCTCGTTGGCCTTGGCCAGGATTTCGCCGGTATCGGCTTCGACGATGTTGCGAGCCACCACGCGGCCCACCAGGAAATCCTCAGGCACGCTGATGTGCGTGGTACCGGATTGCTCCAGTTCGCGGGTGTGCCGCGCCGTGACGCGCTTGTCTTTGGCGACCACCACTTTGCCACTCTTGTCGGTGACATCGAAACGCGCGACTTCACCACGCAGACGTTCTGCCACAAATTCCATCTGGGCACCACTGTCCATCAGGCGGAAATTGTCATTGACGAAGAAATTCGCCAGGATGGACTCGTGATTCAGGCCGATCGCCTTGAGCAGGATCGTGACCGGCATCTTGCGGCGACGGTCGACGCGGAAGTACAGGATGTCTTTGGGGTCGAACTCGAAATCGAGCCAGGAACCACGGTAAGGAATGATTCGCGCCGAAAACAGCAGCTTGCCTGAACTATGGGTCTTGCCCTTGTCGTGTTCAAAGAAGACGCCGGGCGAACGGTGCAACTGGGACACGATCACGCGCTCAGTGCCGTTGATGATGAAAGAGCCCTTGCCAGTCATCAAGGGCACTTCGCCCATGTAGACCTCCTGCTCCTTGACCTCTTTGATCACCTTGTTTTGCGAAGTTGAAGATTCGCGGTCATAGATGAACAGCTGCACCTTGGCCCGAACCGCCGAAGCAAAGGTCAGACCACGGGTCTGGCACTCGCGCACGTCAAAAGCCGGTTTGGCCAGGTTGTATTCGAGATATTTCATCTCGACAAACCCGTTGTGGGAGATGATCGGGAAAGCTGCTTCAAAAGCAGCCTGCAGTCCCTCGGCCGTCCGTTTTTTCGGAGGAACATCGGCCTGGAGGAATGCGGTGTAGGCATCCTTTTGCATCTGCAACAGGTAGGGAATTTCAAGCACGCTGTCGCGACTGCCAAAATTTTTGCGAATCCGCTTGCGTTCGGTGTATGTGTAAGCCATGAGATCTCCGGGCAAAGACTGAGGAATCCTGGGGGTCCTAGGCGACTGTCGCGTTGAGCACCACACTCAACAGGCTTGGTGATTGGCCACTACCAATCATTGGCGGACGGTCACACATTGCGTGCAACCCGAACCAAGGCATCTTCTGCAGTCGGGGTCAGAAGACACTGAAAAACCCCTTTGGGCTTTTGGGTGACCGTTCGGATCACCCAAAAAGTCCCAAAGGGTCGTTTTTCAGTGCGCTCTTACAAGCGGCAAAGGCTGGGGGCCCTTTTGGAGCACCCCAGCCTCTTTGACCAACTCAATTACTTGAGTTCAGCCTTGGCACCGGCTTCAATCAGCTTCTTCAAAGCAGCATCAGCATCGGCCTTGGAAATGCCTTCCTTGACATTCTTCGGAGCGCCATCCACCAGATCTTTCGCTTCCTTGAGGCCCAGGCCCGTGATTTCGCGCACAGCCTTGATGACCGATACCTTGGCTGCGCCAGCATCAAGCAGCACAACGTTGAATTCAGTCTTCTCTTCGGCCACAGCGGCGGCAGCACCGCCGCCAGCAGGTGCCGACATTGCTGCAGCGCTCACGCCAAACTTCTCTTCGATGGCTTTCACCAGGTCGTTGAGTTCCATGACCGTCATGCTGTCCAGCGCGGTCAAAAATGCGTCTTTATCGAATGCCATTTTTATTTCCTAACAATATTGGTTACTTCGTGCTGCAGGCTATCAAGCCGCAGCTACCTCAGCGGCTGCTTCTGCAGGTGCTTCCACTCCGGCGCCTTTTTTCTCCGCGATTGCCGCCAGCACACGTGCTGTACGGGAAATCGGGGATTGCATCAAGCCCAGCAACTGTGCGAGCAATACTTCCTTGGAAGGAATGCTTGCCAGTTGTTTCACGCCGTTCACGTCCAGGGCTTTTCCACCGTATGCACCGCCGCGAATCACCATCTTGTCGTTGGTTTTCGCGAAGTCAGCCACCACTCGCGCGGCAGCTACTGCATCTTCAGAAAAGCTATAGATCAGCGGACCGGTCATCAGGTCGGACACAACTTCAAATCCGCTACCCGCGACAGCACGGCGAGCCAGTGTGTTCTTCAACACACTCAGACTCACGCCATTGCTGCGCGCGGTGGAGCGCAATTTGGTCATGTCAGCGACCGTGATACCACGGTATTCCGCCATCACGAGCGTTTGAGCTTTTGCGGCGAGGCCAGTCACATCACTGATGACCGCTTCTTTCTCACTGCGATTAAGACTCAAGGTCTACTCCTTCAAAATGTGCCTGTCAGCAAATTGCCTTCAAGCACGCCACATTGCAGCGACCAACTGTTTCGGAACCAATTCCATCTGCAGCGGGATCGCCATCTGCGTTGGCGAAAGGCCCTGGGCGAACCCAAAGTCCCTTGATTAAGTGCTTGCTCGTACTTCTACGGCTTGCACACCAACGGTCTTGGATGACCTGCCCACACCTTGCAGCATAGGCAGCCCACCACACCAGGTCACCATTTCAGATGACCTGATTTTCTTTGCAATTACGCTGCGATGGTTTGGAGGTCCACGCGGACACCCACACCCATCGTTGACGAAACTGCCACTTTTCTCAAATAGACACCCTTGCTGGTCGCGGGCTTGGCCTTGGTCAAGGCGTCCACCAACGCAGCCAGATTGCCTTGCAGCTTGTCGGTGTCGAACGAACGACGGCCGATCGTGGAGTGAACAATACCGGCCTTGTCGACACGGAATTGCACCTGACCTGCCTTGGCGTTCTTCACAGCGGTAGCCACGTCCGGCGTGACGGTGCCTACCTTGGGGTTAGGCATCAAACCACGTGGGCCCAGAATCTGGCCCAGAGTACCGACGACACGCATGGCATCGGGCGCAGCAATGACGATGTCAAAAGGCATGTCACCGGCCTTGATCATGGCTGCCAGATCGTCCATGCCGACGATATCGGCGCCAGCTGCCTTGGCTTCTTCAGCCTTGGCACCCTGGGCGAACACGGCAACGCGTTTGGTCTTGCCGGTGCCATTGGGCAGCACGACGGCGCCACGCACCACTTGATCCGATTTCTTGGCATCAATACCAAGCTGCACGGCCACATCGATGGATTCATCGAATTTGGCATTGGCACACTCTTTGACGATGCCCAGAGCGTCTGCCAGGGGATACAGCTTGTTGCTGTCAACCTTGCCCTGGAAGGACTTTTGTTTTTTGGTGAGCTGGGTCATTTAAACACCCTCCACATTCACGCCCATCGAGCGGGCAGAGCCGGCGATGGTACGAACAGCTGCGTCCATGTCAGCAGCGGTCAAATCTTTCATCTTGGTTTTGGCGATCTCTTCGAGCTGGGCGCGCGTGATCTTGCCGACCTTGACGGTGTGCGGTGTCGCAGAGCCCTTGTCGATCTTCACAGCCTTCTTGATCAAAATCGACGATGGCGGCGATTTGATGACGAAAGTGAAGCTCTTGTCCGCGAAAGCGGTGATCACCACTGGCAGTGGCAGACCGGGTTCGATACCCTGGGTCTGCGCGTTGAACGCCTTGCAGAACTCCATGATGTTCAAACCGCGCTGACCCAATGCCGGGCCGATGGGGGGGGATGGGTTTGCCTTGCCTGCAGGTACTTGCAGTTTGACAAAACCGACGATTTTTTTCGCCATGCTTTTCTCCTTGCGGGTAATAACGCCCCGACCGTGCTCTTAAAGTTGCAGGCCCTGGCTCCCCGGGGTTAACGACTCACTAACTACATTCGCACCGAGTCGAAAAATGCGAACCAAAAATTTGTATCAGGTCTTTTCGATCTGCGAAAACTCAAGCTCGACCGGTGTGGCGCGGCCGAAAATCGTGACCGCCACGCGGACCTTGCTCTTTTCGTAGTTGACGTCTTCCACCGACCCATTGAAGTCGGTGAACGGACCATCCTTGACGCGCACAAACTCACCCACCACAAATTCGACCTTGTGACGCGGCTTCTCGGTGCCTTCCTGCATCTGGTTGACGATCTTCAAGACCTCAGCCTCCGAAATGGGGGCCGGACGGTTCTTGGCGCCACCCACGAAGCCAGTGACCTTGTTGGTGTGCTTGACCAAGTGCCAGGTGTCATCGTCCATGACCATTTCGACCAGCACGTAGCCGGGGAAGAACTTGCGTTCCGTGGTTTTTTTCTGGCCGTTCTTGATCTCGACCACTTCTTCCATTGGAACCAGAATACGGCCAAACTTGTCCTGCATGCCGGCGCGATTGATGCGCTCGATGATGTTGCGCTCAACGGCTTTTTCCATGCCCGAATAGGCATGGACGACATACCAGCGCAAATCAGGATTGGTCGGCGCGGTGGCCAAGACCTGCGCTGCAACAGGCGTATCGTTTGACGGGGTTTCTACAACATCAGTCATCATTTTTTCCACCCCAGAATCAAGTCATAAAACAACCACTCGAGCGTCTTGTCAGTCAGCCAGAGAAACAGGGCCATCACCAGCACGAAAACAAACACATAGGCAGTCATCTGGATGGCCTCCTTGCGCGCCGGCCAGACAACTTTCTTGACCTCGCGCCAAGCGTCCCGGCCAAAGGAATAAAGCTCCTTGCCCGGTTCGGATGTAAAAAATATCACCACTGCGGCAGCCAGACCCACAAGCAAAGCACCCCATTGGACCAACTGCCCCTGTTTGCCCAGCACATAAAAAGCCGCCAGTGCTGCGACAACCAGCAACGCAGCAACGGCCAGCTTGGCCTTATCGACTCCGGTACTGACGGTTTGAACTTGTGAGGTGGCCATTTTCTCTATCTCGCGCTTTTGTCTGTCAAATCAAACTCAGCTGTCTTTAGACGCTGAAGCCCGCTATTCTCATAGCGGGCCTTGGAATCCACCTTTTCAACATAATCAGGTGGCAGGGGCGGAAGGAATCGAACCATCAACCTTCGGTTTTGGAGACCGACGCTCTGCCAATTGAGCTACGCCCCTACTAATTAAATTTACGCGATGATTTTGGCAACCACACCGGCGCCGACCGTCTTGCCACCTTCACGGATGGCGAAGCGCAGGCCTTCTTCCATGGCGATCGGGTTGATCAGCTTGACCGTGATCGACACGTTGTCACCCGGCATGACCATCTCTTTGCCTTCTGGCAACTCGATCGCACCGGTAACGTCCGTGGTACGGAAGTAGAACTGGGGACGGTAGTTGTTGAAGAAAGGCGTGTGACGGCCACCTTCATCTTTGGACAAGACGTAGATCTCGCCCGTGAAGTGGGTGTGCGGCTTGATCGAACCGGGCTTGCACAGCACC
>NZ_JAUSLE010000077.1 GCF_030646845.1 Rhodoferax sp.
GCAGGCGCATGACCAGGCTTTGCAGGTAGGCAATCACCACGCCGGCGCCAATGCGCTCCAGGCCATGAACGCCGCCGAAATAGCCCACTGCAGGTACCTCGCGCCCGGGATTTCCCAGGGTGATCACATGAACGGGGTAGGCGCCACCTGCGGGCAGATTGACTTCGCAGGCAATGCGTGATTCCAGCCGGCCTGCGCCCAATTCAATGATGCGTTCCAGCGCTTCCAGTTCGGGCAGTTTAGGTGGGGTCACATTTGCCTGCGGGACACGGGTGCAGATAGGTCAGCATAGCCGCAAAGCATACAGGCGCTGTTGCACGGCGTGCAACACTTGGGCGCGTCCGCGTCGTAAATTGGCACTGACACGAAGGTGTCATATCACGCAGCTAACTTGCAGGGTTGCAAACTACAGGGCGCCAATCCCTCCCACTATGTTACGCAAGGTACCCTTTTTTCGCGTGATGGCAATTCCGGCCTGCATGGTTTGGGGTGTCCTGGAATTCCTCGCATTGCAGCGTTCCCGCTTGCAGAGCCGGCGCGCACACTTCTAGCCGCACGCCTGGATCTGGGGCCCATGACGGGTTGCCTTACAGCGACCCAGCGGGATTCCCATCTCTGCATTTTCGGGTAAGCAGGCACCTCTGTTGTCAGTCTGGCTGCGATCTCGCCAGTGATCGGCATGTTGCCGCACCCACACCAAATCAAGCGCTCACCGCTGACACGGTAGACCCCTGTCACGGAAATGCCATGAAGCTGCCACGGAGCCGTCACGAAAGGCCGCCAGTATTCACTAACGCAACAAAGGAGAACGAAATGAAAGAACTGCCAAACCCCACCTTCGCCTTGTCCCCTTTGTCTTTGCCGCGAGGCTTGCTTCACCGCCCGCATCCACATTTCGACAACCCGATTCAAGTACCAGCCCGTCCGGTTGAGAAAGGGGGTCTTTCCGTGTCGTGGGCCAAACACACAGACGAGGTCCGCCAGGCGCAGCGCCTCAGGTTCAGAGTCTTTGCCCAGGAAATGGGCGCCCGGCTGGACACGATGTCGCCCGGCCACGATGTTGACCTGTTTGACAACTACTGCGAGCACCTGCTGGTGCGCGACGAGGTCACGAAGGAGGTTGTCGGGACCTACCGCCTTCTGACACCGGCACAGGCCCGGCGCGTGGGCAGCACCTACAGCGATCTCGAGTTCGATCTCACCCGTCTGCGCGGCCTGCGCGAGCGCATGGTCGAACTGGGGCGCAGCTGTGTGCACCCGGACTATCGCCACGGCGGGGTGATCATGGCCTTGTGGGGCGCCCTGGCTGAGTTCATGGTGCGCAACAAGCTCGACACAATGATTGGCTGCGCCAGCATCCCCATGCTGCACAACGGCATCGTCAGCGGTGATGTGGCGGCCAGCATCTGGCACCAGCTCAAGGCCAGCCACCTCGCGCCCATCGAACACCACGTGCACCCGCGCCTGCCGCTGCCAGTTGACCAATTGGACAGCAGCCTGAAAGTGGAGCCCCCCCCGTTGATCAAAGGCTATCTGCGTCTGGGCGCCAAGATTCTGGGTGCGCCGGCCTGGGACCCGGATTTCAACAGCGCAGACCTGCCCATGATGATGCGCATCAATGATTTGCCCCCCCGTTACCGCAAGCACTTCTTGGGTAACTGATGCGGGCAGCCTTCGATGCCATGGGTCCGTGGGTCGGCGGCATGATCCCCGCCGTCGCCGACATCCCCGATGATGCTGACGATGACCTGGCGGGCAAACGATACCGGGCCATCTTCATCTCGGATCTGCATCTGGGGACCCCCGGTTGCCAGGCCAGTGCGCTGCTGGACTTCATGAGACACCATCCCAGCGACTACCTGTACCTGGTGGGCGACATTGTGGACGGCTGGCAGTTGCGCCGCCGCTGGTATTGGCCACAATCGCACAACGACGTCATACAGAAGCTGTTGCGCCGGGCGCGCAAAGGCTGTCGCATCGTCTACGTGCCCGGCAACCACGATGAGTTTGCCCGTGGCTTCATCGGACACCAGTTTGGAGGCATTGAAGTGGTGGAGGACGCGATTCACACCACGGCCGATGGGCGAAACATCTGGGTGACACACGGCGACCTGTTTGATGGCGTCATCCAGTGTGCCAAGTGGCTGGCCTA
>NZ_JAUSLE010000087.1 GCF_030646845.1 Rhodoferax sp.
AAGCGACTTCCGCTTCGACCTTGGGTTGCATCAGGCGGGCCATCGGAACGTCTTGCGCGTTGAGGTATTCCATGTCGTCGAACAGGACGCCAAAGTCGGGTTGGTCCACGCCCAGTTGCTGCTGCACGGCTTTGGAGGTCAAGCCCACTTTGAGACCGACAATGCGCCGGCCCGCTGCCAGGGCGGCCTGAGTATTGCGCTCGGCCACGGCGTAGGACGCATCCAATCCTGTGATACCGAAAGTGGCAGACACTGGCGCGATGGGTTGGCCGTTGGCACGGGCATTGCGCAGCGCGCTCGCCGCAGCCTCAACGCTGCCATGGGTTGTTGCAGTCATGGTGATTTCCTGCTTTATTTTGGAACGGACAGACCTGTCCCGTACGCTGCCGCCACGAAGCGGTCAGGGCGTACCACTACGGCCTTGGTCTGCCGCTGTCGCAACCAGTTCAATAGGGTGCCTTCCATGTCCATGATGTCGGTGTCCCCGCGTGCAGACCCCACAGCCGAACGTACCGCGATGTAGCGTGTGCCAAGCGCATCCCAGGCCTTGCGTTCCTGCACAGACAAAAGGCTCGAAGGATCCACTTCGTCGCCAAGCATCACAAAGTCGTGCCCCAAAAGGTCATCCAACCGACACCGATGCCCGGCAGGCGTCGATACGCGCGGCTGCGCAATCATCTGACCCACGGCGCTCCTTCCGGAAAGGTCACCGGTAATCCAGCCTTTGCCGATGGTGGGCGGTTTGTCCAGCGGAGATGGCGGGATCGGTAGCTTCAGTTTGCTGAGCAAGCCACCCACCATCGCCTTGATTTTCTCAGGGCCGGTCATGGTCATCTTGATGACGCGACCGAGTTCTTCAGAGACGTCGGTGATCATGGCCACGTTGGGTGCGCGTTCGGATTCGTAGGTGTCGAGCACGCTCTCGGGCAACCTGCCCTTGATCACTTCGCGCAACTTCCAGCACAAGTTAAAAGAGTCTCTTACACCCGACTGCATGCCCTGACCCGCCCAGGGAGGCATCATGTGCGCCGCGTCACCCAGCAGGAAGACCCGGCCTTCGCGCCAGCGCGCGGCATGGCGCACATGGTGACGGTAGAAGGCGTGCTGGTGAATGTCCACATGGTCCGGCGTGATGCCCATCGTGGAGAGCATCTTCCAGAGCTGCTCCTTGGTCTCGAAGTCTTTCTCCGATTCCTTGTCCGAGAGCGGAAATTCCCAGCGGTGATTGCCAAGAGACAGCGGGATGTCCACCACCGGACGCTGTTTGTCTGACCAGAATTTCAGGATGTGCCGCTCCGGCCACCACTTCTTTACACGGGCATCAACCACCACCCACAGGGTGTTGATCGTCGAGCCGATCAAGGGAATGTCGAGCTGCGTTCGCACACCGCTGCTGCCACCATCACAGGCCAGTACATAGCGCGCACGAACAGTCGTCTTTGCTCCAGTTTCTGCATCGGCGACTTCTGCCGTAGCACAGTGGGCGTCCTGCGATACATGAGTCACCTGCTTGCCAAACTGCACGTCCACGCAGGCATGGCGTTCCACACCTGTGCGCAGGGTCTGCTCCATGACCGGCTGATAGATCATGCTCGACGGCGGCTGGCCCAGCGTGGATTTGTTGAGATTGATACGCATCAACTCCTTGCCGCTGTAGGTCTTCCACAACAAGGTGTTCGTCGGATCCATGTCTTTGAGCAAAGCTGCATCCAACCCTACGGACTGGAAGCAGCGCATGGTCCAGTCATTGACCGTGACTGCGCGGGCACGCGCATAGATGTCTTTGTAGCGCTCAAAGGCAATGGTTTTGATGCCATAGGCACCTAGAAAATTGGCAGCGGCAACTGCAGTGGGGCCATAGCCCACCAGAATGACCTCGGCGTCCAGCGCCGTTTCGCTCGTGGACTGTTTTGATGCGGTGTTCATGCGTCTGTCTCCTGATTTTTCTGATCAGGCGGCAGCGGCTGGGCGGTGGCCCCACTCGCTGAACTTGTCATAGGAACGCACTTGCCAGTTGTTCTGGTCGACCTTCACTCCACCCCAACCAAACTCCACCAAGAAGCCGGAGGGCGTGACGCCATAGAAGGAAATCATGCGGTCATTGGGATGCTGGCCAATGTCTTGCACCACGGGCAGACCCATGGCCAGGCAACGGTCGCGTGCAAAGCCGACCTCTTCGACTGAACACGCTTCGACCATGAAATGGTGCAAACGCTTTTGACCGGGAACGGGGGGCTGTGGTGCCACCGCGAAGGAGTGGTGACGCTCATTGGTGTGCATGAAGGACACCTCGATGCGCATGTCAGGCAGCGGTCCTGCCTGTGCCGTAATGGTGTCGCTGATGGCCAGACCCAGAACGTCTTGTGCAAACGCCACCGTCTTGGGGTAGTCGCTGGACTGGTACACCACATGACCCATGCCACCTTCGCCAGTGACAAAACCTGAAGCTACTTTGGACGATCCAAACCGGTCAGTTGCCAGCAGCGGGCCGCTGAACACTTCGTGGCGTGTGCCAGTGGGGTCGTTGAAGTGCAACATGCGCTGCACGGCGCGCAAGGCTAATTCGTCGTCTTTGCCCCAGGACCATGCAATGCCCTTGCCGGTGAGGCCACGGCCAAAGGCTTCGACTGCGGCCGCATCGGCTACACGCCATCCGGCAAAAGCGTGGTCATCTGCCGGGCCTTCGGTCAGGATGACGCGGTTGCGCTGCTCGTCAATGCGCAGCCAACGGCTGGCAGCGTTGGGGCCTTGGGACACGCCCATGCCAAGCACGTCGGTGGCGAATTTGTCCCATTGCCCAAGGTTGCTGACCTCAAATCCGAGGTAGCCCAGTTCGGTAATTGCGTTGCTCATGTTTGTCTCCTGGATATATAAGTTGTGGGTTGCAGTCAAAAGATCAGGGGTTGCGCAGAAAGCTGAGCACCGCGTCGTTAAAGCGGTCAGGGTGCTCCCATTGCGCCCAGTGACCGCAGCGGCTCAGCAGCAAGTGGTCTGCGTTAGGGATGGCCTTGAACGGCTCTAGCCCCGCCACGAGGTTCACCTGGTCTTGCAAGCCCCACACGAATAGCGTGCGATGGGGCAGTGTGGCCAGACGCGGGTCAAGGCTGATAAAGGTTTCCTTGCCAGGCGCGCTACCCGGGACCATCACCAGTGGCGGATTGGCCCGAATTTCTGGATCGTTGCTGGCCTCAAAGCGCTGCTGCAGCAAGGCAGGGGTGATCATGCTTTGGTCGAACACGAGGTTCTTGACGAAGCTCTGGAGCTTCTCGATGCTGGGACCGTCACCGAGGTAATAGGTGAGCAATTGCTTGATGCCGTCGGTCGGGCCTTTGGCGCCCGCAACCACACCACCGCCAGGGCCCATGAGCACCAACTTGTTCACCCGCTCGGGATGGTCCATCGCCAGACACAGCGCGGAAGAACCGCCAAATGAATTGCCCACAAGATGGGCCTTGGCAATACCGAGTGCGTCCAGGAAGGCCAACACGGCACGGGCACCGTTCTGGAACGGACCTTCCGCGCCAAATGCATTGAGGTTTTTGGAGCTCTGACCCCAACCTGGAAAGTCGATCACCCAGCAGCGGTAATGCTGTGAAAGTGCTTCGACGTTTTTGCTGTAGTTGCTGGCACCGGTAGCACCAGGTCCGCCGCCATGCAACATCACCATGTCTGGGCCAGTGCCAGTTGCCTGGTAATGAATTTGCCACTCCGCGCCACCTTGAGTGTGGCCGCGAACGAAGAGGGACTCCGCCATCGCTTACTCCTGTCGTGTCGCCCCGCCTCTGCGCTGAACACCATGTTCATGGGTCGGCGCGCACAGCGCACGCCAGACAAGAGACAACGATCAGGAGTCTACTTACATTGACATTAGTGTCAATGACAAAATCGTCAATGTAGTGGTAAGTCCTAGATAGGGTCTTCCCGTAGGTCAGATGAGGGTAATGGCACGCTCAACGCCAGATCAATCATGGCCGGATCGACGCCCAGCGCAGACAAGATTGCACGCACCACCTCCAGTGCGCGGGCATCACCACCCTGGCGTGCTTTGGGTGTCCTTAGAGAAAAGACCATGACGCCAAAGGCGATGGCCTCGGCCAAGTCCATGTCCTGAATCTTGAAAAAACCGGCCTTCATGGCTTCTTGCAGATCAGCGCGCGCATGCTCCATCGCCAGCGCGCCCACACTGGAAACGGAACCGAGAAATTGGCCGAACAAAGGGTCGAGTGTGGCCTTGCGGTAGTACATCCGTGCAGCTGACGAAAAACGGATCAGTGGATTTGGCTCGCCCTCAACCACTGGAACAATGGTTGCAATAACCTCGTCAGACAGCGTAGCCATTGCAGCATCAAGCAACTCGCGCGTAGTCTGGAAGTAGTTATAGAAGGTGCCGCGTGAAATACCGGCTGCCTGAACGAAATCATCAATCACGGGGTTGTCGGGGCCATGTTTGGCGAACACCGGTATTGCACTTTGAATGATGAGTTCCCGTGTCTTGGCCTTTTGCGCTTGACCACTGACTGTACGGTGGTGCATCACGCGCTTGGGCTTAGTTTTAGGTTCATATGTCATGGATCACCCTAATTCTAGGCAATCCGATTTCGTGGAGCGCCGATGACAAGTTGAAGTCAGTCTTAGGCACGATGCAGGCAGCGAAGCATGACGACTGACCAGTAACCCAGTTCATGCAATTGGACTACCAGAAAGTTGGCACTGGCCACCGGCGCTTCCGCTGCCCAAGAGCCGGAAACGGCCAAAATCCGATTTTTCAGGTTGACCCACCGGTATCGAGAATCTGGTTCAATGACAGGCCGCATTGGAGCGACGTTACCCAATACCCGCACCTGGTCAGCAGACGAAATGCTCCCATCAAATCAAACCGCGACTTTCATGTCATTCACCGAATTTGCGCTTGGGTTTTGAATGACAGCTTTGTGGCGGCCAGTTGCGCGAGTTGTAATTCCGCTTTGGGCACAAACCTGACGGCGACAGAAAATCAGCATCCGTCGGATAAATCAGGTTTGACTGTCGCAGGCAAAGGCCGATGCATCGCGAACCCAAGAAGAGTGGCGGCTTACTACCCTCAGCGCGCAGTTGAAGACCCAACCCCACCTGCCAGATAGTCAGCCAGATGGCGACCGGCATCGGCCAATTCACCCTGGTTGAGAATGGTGTGGTCGGCCCGCAGGTCCGAAAACAACGCATTGCGCGCCAGCCGCCGGCTTACTTCGTGGGATGCTTCGCGCCCACGTTGTTCCAGCCGGGTCGCCAACTGTGCGGCGTCGGCCACAATTTGCACCACCCGCACTTGCGCCGCTGCTTCCAGGCCGCCGACATGCGCGCGTGAGCCATTGACCACCACGGTCTTTCCGGCTGCCACCTGCGCGGCATAGCGCGCCTCGATGCCGTAGTGAAATCCATGCGCCTCCCAGCACCAGACCAGGCCACCGGAGCCGATCAGGCGGGCAAACTGCTGTGGTGTCACCGCGTCATGGTCCGAGCCGGGTTGTGACGCGCGCGTCACCATACGGCGCGCAAACACAATGTCCGGCCGCGCAGCCAGACGCTTCGCAGCCCAGCCCAGCACGCTGTCCTTGCCCGCGCCCGAGGGGCCGCACACAAACACCCACAGGCCGCTCATGCGCTCAAGGCCGCATCGGCCATGCGTTGGAAGGGCTGCCCCGGCGCCGGTTCGACAAACAGGCACAGCCGGTCCAGCACCAACGGCGCCGTCACGTTCAGCTGCGTCACCGGATCGGCCACCGCCTGCATCACGCGTTGCGCGGTGGGGTGTGCCACCGGTCCGCTCAGGGTGAAATGAAAACGGAAACGCTCCAGGACATACGGGTAGCCGTAACGCTGCAGCAGTTCCAGTTCGCGCGCATCAAGATGGGTGACCCGCCGGCGCGCGAAATCAGCGTCGGACAGGGGTGTGCGCAGATCGTCGAGCTCCTTCACGCAGGCTGCGGCCAGGTCCGTCAGTTCATCCGTTGCGGTGGCGGGCACCAGTGCCGCGAAATCGCCCAGCGTCGCCGCCTGCAAGCGCCCCAGGGCCACGGGCTTGAGCGTGGCTGCGAGCGCTTCCATGCGCGCGGTCAAGTCAGCCTCGGTGTGGCTGCCACTCAAGCCAAATGGTGCTTTCAAGGTGGCATGAAAGCCATAGTGGCGCGGCTGTGCGGTGATCTCCTGCAGCTCGTCCGGGGCGATCTGCGCCAGCGGGTGCTGCACCAGCGCCGTGTCGTTGCACTCGTCACGGCCAAGCCAGCGGGCACCGAACTCCCACCACGGCGAGCCGTGCGCGGGTGCGAAGTAAATGGCGTAGCGCGATGTCATGCTTCGTCCCCTGCGTTTACCACCAGTTGCACCCGGTCGCCACAAAAAATGGTCTCGCCATATTTGATCGGCGTGCCCTCCATGTCCACATCGAGGCATTCCACGCACAGCAGTGGCCGGGTGCCGGGCTGCTTGAGCAGTCGCGCCGTTTCTTCATTGGGCATCTGCGTGGTGATGCGGCTTTGCTCCCGCACATAGTCCTGCACGCCAAAATGTTTGAGGATATCGGTGGTGCGGGTGCCTTCAGCCAGCATCTCCAGCAAGCCCGCAAAGCGCAGCGCCGGGTAATAGGCGGTGGCCAGGCCGATGGGCGCGTCATTGGCCTCATCCAGCGTTTCCACCATCAGCACTTTGGTGCCCTTGTCCAGCTTGAGCTCTCGCGCGGCACGCTCGGGCGCCGGCATCTCACGCGCGGTCAGCAGCTGTTTGCTGGGCAGCAAACCCTGGCGCAGCAGGTTTTCACTGAAGCGGGTGCGGCGCGACAGGGCGTAGTCCAGCAGCTCATGCTGCACAAACATGCCGCGCCCCGGCTCGATGCGTACCAGGCCTTCGCTTTGCAGCGCGGCCACGGCCTGGCGCAGCGTGTGGCGGTTGACGGCGAAGCGGGCGGACAGCTCGATCTCGCCGGGCAGGCGGCCGGTGTCCGCATAGGCGCGGTCACGAATCTCGGTCGTCAGGGTATCGGCGATCTGCCGCCACACGGACACGCCGCTGCGCCGCCCGGGGCTGCTGGTGATGAGTTGGCCGAAGGTCATAAATGTTTTCCGTGCACGAGGTGAACCACTGGCATTGCACATCCTGCCCATGCCGGTGTGCGTTGCCGTCCGACTGTAGTGACCGATTTAGACATCTGTATGACAAACGAACCCGTCGCCAGGAAATATATAAGAAAACAGGCTCTAGCCCCCGTCCACTATGCGTGAGTAGCTATTACATATGTAGCGTATTGCTTGTTGCAGGCCAGTTCGCATGCGGCATCGCGAGACCGCATGTCATAAATCTTTCATGTTGACGACGTCAACTACCCAGCTTGCACACCGCGTTCAGGCCCGGTGTCCGCTGGCTTCCAACTTTGCTGACTGCTTTAGACATCTGTATGACAAGCGACACCCCAACAACTGAATACCCAGCGAGGCCGGCCTGGCTGGCCGTGCTGGCGCGTGCAACCCTGGCCCAACTGGAGGCCAAGGTGCCTGCCGCCGGCGAACTGCCCTCCCTGAAGCAGGTTCGAGCGCCCGAAATTGGCATGGTGATGCTGCGCGGCCGCGTCGGCGGCACCGGCAATCCGTTCAACCTCGGCGAGGCCAGCGTGGTGCGTTGCGCCGTGCGACTGGGCGACGGTCCGCTGGGCGTGGCCTATGCCCTGGGTCGCGACAAGCGCCGGGCCGAGCTGGCAGCGCTGTTCGATGCCCTGTTGCAGGACCCGCGCCATCACGACGAGTTGCAAAGCGTACTCATCGCCCCGCTGGCGCTCGCCCAGGCCCAGGCCCGGGCACGCCAGCAGCAGGACGTGGCCGGCTCCAAGGTCGAATTTTTCACCCTGGTGCGAGGTGAAGCATGAACGGCACACAAACCCTGGCGGCCGGTCTGCTGGACGGCGTGCATGAATCGCAGCAGGTGTTTCGTGCGGTGCTGGATGCGCTGGCCCGGCCGGGACAAGTCCGCACCCTCGGCCCGGCCTTGCCGGGCGTGGCGCTGGGTGGCGCGATGGCCCGGCTGCTGCTCAGCCTGAGCGACGACGAAACCCCGGTGTGGTGGCAGTGCGAGGATGCGGGCCTGCAGCACTGGCTGCGTTTTCATGTCGGTGCGCCAGTGGCCGAGTGGCCCGATACAGCCAGCTTTGCCGTGCTGACGGATAGCGGCCAGGGGCTCACCCTGACGGACTTCGCCGCCGGGACCGCCGCGTCCCCCGAGTTTTCTGCCACTTTGCTCGTCGAACTGCCCAGCCTGACGGATGGCCCGGCGCTGGAGTGGCGTGGCCCCGGCATTCAGGAGGTGCAGCGCGTCGGTCTGCAGGGCTTGCCGGCCGACTTCTGGACGCAGTGGCACGCCAACCATGCGGCCTTCCCGCAGGGTGTGGACATTATTTTTACCTGCGGCGAAGACGCGCTGGGTCTGCCCCGCACGACGCGGGTCCGTCGATTGGAAGGGGTCTGACATGTATGTTGCAGTCAAAGGCGGCGCCGCCGCGATCGAGAGCTCCTGGCGCCTGCTGGACGCCCAGCGCCGGGGCGACAGCGCCATTGCAGAGCTGTCGGTGGCACAGATCCGCGCCCAGCTTTCGCTGGCGGTGGACCGGGTCATGAGCGAGGGATCCCTGTACGACCCCGAACTCGCGGCCCTGGCCATCAAGCAGGCCAGCGGTGATCTGGTCGAAGCGATATTCTTGCTGCGGGCCTACCGCACAACCTTGCCGCGCCTGGGCTACGCCCTGCCGCTGGACACCGCGCGCATCGCGCTGGTGCGGCGCATCTCGGCCACCTTCAAGGAGGTGCCGGGCGGCCAGTTGCTGGGACCGACCTACGACTACACCCAGCGCCTGCTCGACTTTGCGCTGCTGGCCGAAGGAGAAGGCACCAGCCCCCCGTCCGCCGAAACCGTGCCGCAGCAGGACACCGTGCCGACCGCTGGCGCGTCAAGCGCGGCGCCTTCGGCCACCGTGCCCCGCATCAATGACCTGCTGGCGCGCGAAGGCCTGCTGGAAACACCGCAACAGTTTGATGCGGCCCCACCGGGCGACCTGACCCGCGAGCCGCTCATGTTTCCGGCGGACCGCGCGCTGCGCCTGCAAGCTCTGGCACGTGGCGACGAAGGCTGGTTGCTGGCGATGGGCTACTCGACCCAGCGTGGTTACGCGAACTCGCACCCGTTTGCAGGCGAGATCCGGCGCGGCTTCGTCAGTGTCGAGCTGGTGCCCGACGAGCTCGGTTCCGCCATCGACATCGGCGACCTGGAAGTCACCGAGTGCCAGATGATCAACCAGTTCAGCGGCAGCCGTGACGTGCCGCCGCAATTCACCCAGGGCTATGGCCTGGCCTTTGGCGGTGCCGAGCGCAAGACCATGGCCATGGCCCTGGTCGACCGCTCGTTGCGCGCCGATGAGCTGGGCGAGCCGCGCGTCGCCCCCGCGCAGGACGAGGAGTTCGTGCTCTCGCACGCCGACAACGTCGAAGCCTCGGGTTTTGTGCAGCACCTCAAATTGCCGCATTACGTGGATTTTCAGGCCGAGCTGGAGCTGGTGCGCAAGTTGCGCGCAGCCCACGCCGAGGCCGCCAAGGAGGCTGCATGACGGACACGCATTACAACTTTGCCTTTCTGGACGAGCGCACCAAGAAGCGCATCCGGCGCGCCCTGCTCAAGGCGGTGGCGGTGCCGGGCTACCAGGTCCCATTCGGCTCCCGCGAGATGCCCTTCGCCTATGGCTGGGGTACCGGTGGTGTGCAGATCACCGCCAGCATCATCGGTTTGAGCGACGTGCTCAAGGTCATCGACCAGGGGGCGGACGACACCACCAACGCGGTCAACATCCGGCGCTTCTTTGCCCGCACCACCGGCGTGGCCACCACCGAAAAAACGCGTGAGGCCACCCTGATCCAGACGCGGCACCGGATTCCCGAAGCAGCGCTGACCGAGGCGCAGATTCTGGTGTACCAGGTGCCCATGCCCGAGCCCATGTCCCGGCTGGAGCCGAGCCGGCGCGAGACCATCAAGATGCATGCACTCACTGAATACGGCCTGATGCATGTGCGGCTGTACGAAGACATCGCGCAGCTGGGTGCGATCTCGCGCGCTTATGACTACCCGGTGATGGTGAACGAGCGTTACCTGATGTCGCCCTCGCCCATTCCCAAATTCGACAACCCCAAGATGCACATGAATCCGGCCCTGCAACTCTTTGGCGCTGGCCGCGAAAAGCGGCTCTATGCGATCCCGCCCTACACGCCGGTGCGCAGCCTGGACTTTGAAGACCATCCGTTTGAGGTGCAGCGCTGGGAGCACGCCTGCGCGCTGTGCGGCGCAACCGAGAGCTATCTGGACGAGATGATCGTGGACGACCAGGGCAGCCGTCTGTTCGTCTGCTCGGACAGCGACTATTGCGAAGAGCGTCGCGAAGCCGGCCATGTGGGCAGCCAGCAAGCCGTGACCCTGCGCGACGCCCTGGCCACACCAGCCAGCAGGGCCACACCCGACGAACAGGAGGCTGCATGAGCGCCGCGCCGGGCCGCCCCCAGGCAAGCTCGCACCGCAGTGCGCAGCACGAAGGTACTCCAGTGGTCCCACCCGTGTTGCTGTCGGCCCGTCAGGTGGGCAAGGCGTTCATGCATCAAGGCCAGCCGCGCTGGGCCTGCCGCGATGTGAGTTTCGATCTCTATCCGGGCGAAGTGCTGGCGGTGGTGGGTGAATCCGGCTCGGGCAAGAGCACGCTGCTGCGCCTGCTGGCGGCGCGCCATGCGTGTGACGAGGGCTCGGTGCATTACGACGTGCGCGCCGAGTCGTCCGGCGAATCGGCTGGCCTGGCGGACCTGGCCGCGCTGTCAGAGGCGCGCCTGCGCTGGCTGGCCCGCACCGATTGGGGTTTTGTCGAGCAGCATGCGCGCGATGGCCTGCGCATGAATGTCTCGGGCGGCGCCAATGTGGGCGAGCGCCTGATGGCGCTGGGCGCGCGGCATTATGGAAAGCTGCGCAGCGAAGCCCTGTCATGGATGGAGCGCGTGGAGCTTGATACCGGCCGCATTGACGACCTGCCCGGCACCTACTCGGGTGGCATGCAACAACGGCTGCAGATTGCACGCAACCTGGTGACGCACCCGCGCCTGGTGTTCATGGACGAGCCCACCACGGGTCTGGACGTATCGGTGCAGGCACGGCTGCTGGACCTGCTGCGCGAGCTGGTAGACGAGCTGCAACTCGCCGCTGTGGTGGTCACGCACGACCTGGCGGTGGCGCGGCTGCTGGCGCAACGCATGCTGGTGATGAAGGACGGCCGTGTGGTGGAGCAGGGCCTGACCGACCGCGTGCTGGACGACCCCCAGCACCCCTACACCCAACTGCTGGTTTCCTCGGTGCTGACCCCTTGAATACGCATACCAAACCCCATCACCATGACCGCTGCACTTGAAACCATTTCACTCGCCAAGACCTTCACCCTGCATGGACGCGGCGGCCTGCAGCTGCCGGTGTTTGCCAATATTGACTTGAGCGTGCAAGCGGGCGAATGCCTGGCGCTGACCGGCCATTCGGGCAGCGGGAAAAGCTCGCTGCTGCGCTGCCTGTATGGCAACTACGGCGCCAGCAGCGGCGATGTGCGCATCCGGCACCAGGACGCCTGGGTCAGCCTGTCCACTGCCGCGCCACGCGAGGTGTATGACGTGCGCCGTCGCACCCTGGGCTATGTCTCGCAGTTCCTGCGGGTCATACCAAGGGTGTCCACGCTGGATATCGTGGCCGATCCGCTGCGCCGCCTTGGGGTGAGCGTCGATGAAGCACGCGCGCAAGCCGCGCAGTGGCTGAAGCGCCTGAACCTGCAGGAGCATTTGTGGCATTTGCCGCCCGCGACCTTCTCGGGTGGCGAGCAGCAGCGCGTCAACATCGCCCACGGCATGATCACCGCCCCGCCGGTGCTGCTGCTGGACGAGCCCACCGCGTCGCTGGATGCGGACAACCGGCGCGTGGTGGTGGCGCTGATCCGCGCTGCACGCGAACAAGGCAGTGCCATCGTGGGCATTTTTCATGACGACGAAGTGCGCGAGGCCGTGGCGACGCGCTGTTTTAACGTCGAGCAATACCGCAACCCTGTCTGATTCCCGAGGAAACCTTTGTCATGAACCAACGCATCATCCAGAACGCCCGCATCATTGCGGCCGACGAAGAATTCACCGGCAGCGTGTCTGTTGAAGACGGCATCATTCGCGCGGTGGACCGCGGCAACACCTCCGCGCCTGGCGCGGAAGACTGGGCCGGCGACTGGCTGATGCCCGGTCTGGTGGAAGTGCACACCGACAACCTGGAGAAACACCTGTCGCCCCGCCCCGGCGTGCTGTGGAATGCCCACTCCGCCATGATGGTGCATGACGCGCAATGCGCGGCGGCCGGCATCACCACTGTGCTGGATTCGGTGGTGATCGGCGACCTGGACGCCGGCGGCGCACGCTGCCAGACCCAGCACACCTCGATCGCCGCCCTGCACCAGTGCCGCGACGAGGGCCTGATGCGCGTCGAGCACCTGCTGCACCTGCGCTGCGAGATCTCGGCGCCGGACATCATGGAGGTGTTCAACCAATACGCTGACGATTCACTCCTCAGACTCGTCAGCGTGATGGACCACACGCCGGGTCAGCGCCAATGGCGCGACCTCAAAAGCTATCGCCGCTACTCCGAGCGCGACGGGCGCTACAGCAACGAAGAATTCGACGCCATGATCGCCCAGCGCAAGGCGGACCAGCAGGCCTTTGCGCTGCCGCACCGCCAGGCCATCGTCAAAGCCAGTGCGGCGCGCAAGCTGACCCTGGCCAGCCATGACGACACGCTGCTCAGTGATGTGGCGCTCGCCGTCGAAGAAGGCGTGGGCCTTTCGGAGTTCCCCACCACCGTGGAAGCCGCGCAGGCGGCGCGCGACGCCGGCATGGCCATCATCATTGGCGGGCCCAACATGGTGAAGGGCGGCTCGCATTCGGGCAACGTCTCGGCCGCCGAGCTGGCGCAGCGCGACTTGCTGGATATTTTCTCGTCGGACTATGTGCCGAGCAGCTTGCTGCTGGCCACCTTCATGCTGGGCAGTCTGGCGCAGTGGACGCTGCCCAAGGCGGTGCGCACGGTCACACGCAACCCGGCACGGGCCATCGGGATGGAAGACCGTGGCGACGTGGCGGTGGGCCAGCGCGCCGACCTGCTGCGCGTGCGCATGAACCGCGTTGGCATGCCTGTGGTGCTGGAGACCTGGCTCGCCGGAAAGCGCGCGTTCTGATACTTTGTGGGACAGTCGGCTGTCACACGAAGTGGACTTGCGCTGTCCCACAACTCTTTTGAGGAGTACCTGTTGTCATGAGTTACACCCATATTGCCGCCCACAACCTGCCGACCGCCGTCCACCTGGCGCAAGCGCCCACGCTCGCCCCCAGCGCGATCGTGCGCGATTGCCGCTTCGGCCGCTATACCCAGGTGGGCGAACAGTCGCGTATGGAGGACTGCCTGCTGGACGACTACGCTTACCTGCAGCAACACTGCGACCTGATGTCGGCGGACATCGGCAAGTTCGCCAACATTGCCGCCATGGTGCGCATCAACCCCGGCTTCCATCCCATGGAATTCCCCACGCTGCACCATTTCACCTACCGTCCCACGATGTACGGCATGGCGGCCGTGGACGATGCCGAGTTCTTTCATTGGCGCCGCCGGCAACGCGTCGTCATTGGCCATGACACCTGGATCGGCCACGGCGCCGTCATCATGCCGGGGGTGCGCATTGGCAATGGTGCGGTGGTGGGGAGCAATTCGGTCGTGACCAAGGATGTGCCGCCTTACGCCATCGTGGGCGGCGTCGCGGCCAAGGTGATCCGTCAACGCTTTCCCCGTGCGATTGCCGAGGCCCTCGAAGCCACCGCCTGGTGGGATTGGGACCACGACACGCTGACCGAGCGACTGCCGGACTTCAAGGACCTGCGGGGCTTTCTGGCCAAATACGCGCCATAGCGGCTCATATTGACCATCCCTCGATTGCTATCAATGTAGTAGCTTGTGGAGCAATAAATACGAGGGCTACAGCGCTATTCAGTTCTCAAAAATACTTGCGAACAGAGGGCGTTGGTTCATATCGGACTGTTCCTGCTCAGGCGAGCCCAACTCGGCTTGCAAACGCCTCAAACGCCTCAAACTCCTCAACCGGCAGCGGACGGCTGAACAGATAGCCCTGATAGGCATTACCGCCAACACGCCGCGCTCGCAGTGAGGCGCGGTGAGCAGGGTCGTCCGAGTCTCGCGCCTCCACAGTTTCAAATCGGCGCCCGCTACTTTTGCTGGTCAAAAACGATAGGCAGGAACAGCCGGCTAGGGTATCTACCAATAGGTTGAAATCTTTCCAGAGGTAACATACAAACAATTCAGTCGGTTTGATTTAAGTCAGAGCACCGTTATGAGACCCCGGAGAAAACATGAGTGATATCAACCTTTCCAATCTTCTTGATGTTGATCGCGATGCGGGTACATTCCGCGTGGCACGCAGGTCCTTCACCGAACCGCAGATATTCGAGGCAGAGAGGGCGCAGATCTTCGATCGCTGCTGGCTCTATCTGGGACATACCTCGGAGCTGCAGAAGAAGGGCGCTTTCGTGACGCGATCCGTTGGTGGCCGCAATTTGATCTTCAACCGCGATGCCGCTGGCAAGGTGCATGCCTTCCTGAATTCATGCCCCCACCGCGGCGCCACGGTGTGCCGGGAGCCTGCAGGCAATGCCAAGAATTTCACCTGCAGCTACCACGGCTGGGTGTTTGGTGCGGATGGCAAGATGCGCGATCTGCCCGGCATCGAGTCGTACTCGGAGGGGTTCAACGGCAGTGGCTGTGCGGACCTTGTGGAAGTGCCGCGCCTGGAGCAATACCGGGACTTCTGGTTTGTCTGTTTTGACCCTGCGGCTGTGGCCTTGGTCGAGTACCTCGCTGGGGCCACTGAATACCTGGACCTCGTTGCAGACCAGTCTGAAGCAGGGATGGAAATCATCAGCGGGACACAGGAGTACGCCATTCGTGCCAACTGGAAGCTCCTGGTGGAGAACAGTTTTGATGGCTATCACGCCCTCTCCACGCATGCCACCTATTTCGACTACCTCAAGAACATGAACGGTGTTCTTTCGCAAGGCAATGTCATCGGCTTCGCGCGCGATCTTGGCAATGGGCATGCCGTTGTTGAATACACAGCGCCTTGGGGCCGCCCGGTGGCCAACTGGGTACCGGCATGGGGAGAAGATCGCAAGCCAGAGATTGACACGCTGTATCAGAAGCTTGTCGCAAAGCATGGCGAGGAGCGCGCGACCCGAATTGCCAAGCACAGTCGCAACCTGTTGATCTTTCCCAACCTGATGATTGTCGACGTGATGTCTCTGACCCTGCGGACCTTCTTTCCCAAGGCGCCTGACTACAACGAAGTGACGGCATGGGCCATCGGGCCCTCCGAAGAAAGCGGCTGGCTGCGCAAGAACCGGCTGCACAGTTTTCTGGAATTCCTGGGCCCCGGCGGTTTCGCAACGCCAGACGATGTCGAGATGCTGGAGCAATGTCAGCGCGGTTACTCCAACGCACGCGAAGCTGGCTGGAATGACATTTCCAGAGGCATGAAAAAAGCAGAACCCGCCACGGTGGATGAGCATCAGATCCGGGTTTTCTGGCAGCGCTGGAATGCGCTCGTGCAGCAAGCGCAGCCGGAGCAAGTCGTCGAAGAGCAAGTGCAAACCAAGGAATGAACATGCTACCTTTTCGTTACCGAAAGCCGGGCTATGTGGCTCTCAATGTGACCGATATTGATAAGTCGGTGAAGTTCTATCGCGATCTGGTTGGTCTGCAACTCGAAGCCCAAGACGGGCAGGAGGTCGCTTTCCTGCGTTGCAGCGAAGATCACCATAACGTGGTTCTTTATCGGGCCGAAGTGCCCGGCATCAAGCGTATGGCATTCGAACTCGAGTCCGAGGAAGACCTGGAGTTGGCTGCGCGCCATATTCAGAGCGCTGGCTGGACCTTGCGTGAAGTTCCCGACGCGGAGCTTGCTCAACTCCACCAAGGACGGACTTTCCGATTCCAAATTCCTGAGAGCACCCTGACATTTGAGTTCTACGCCCGAATGGAGCGGGGGCGCGGTGACTACGTGCCAACGGTCAGCCAGATTCAGCGGCTGGGGCATGTCGTGATTCGTTGCGCAGACAGGGATGCGGTGCTCAAGACGCTGACCGAGAAGTTGAACTTCAAAGTATCCGATCACTTTGGCGATCAAGTTGCCTTTCTTCGTTGTTTCCCCAATCCGTATCACCATACTTTTGGCCTGAGCCGCGGGGATGTCGATGGACTGCATCACGTCAACTTCATGGTGACTGACGTGGATGATGTGGGTCGCGCCATGAACCGTATGCGCAAGGCAGACGTCAAGGTGGTCTATGGCCCGGGTCGCCATGACATCTCGAACTCCATCTTCATCTACTTTCTGGACCCGGACGGCTTGACCACCGAGTACAGCTTTGGGATGGAGGAGTTCCCCGAGGATGCGCCGCGCGCCGCGCGCCAGCTGCCATTGAAGCCAGAGATTCTCGACAGCTGGGGTGGTGCGCCGGCACCAGGCTTTGGCAGCCACGGCGCGGTTGAGGCCATAACCCTTTAAACAACCCATCAAGAAAAGAGCGCAATGAAATTTCTGCGATTCACAACTGCGAGCGGGCCCTCCCTCGGTGTTCGTCAAGGTGATGATGTCATCGATCTGGGTTTGGCCGCGCCAGATCTGCCACGTGATCTGAGTGTCCTGCTCCCGCTGGAGGCGGATGGCTTGCAAGCTGTTCGTCGCGCACTGGATCGTGCTCCCGCCAGTTCGGTCAAAGCATATGCAAGTCTGACCCTCCTGACGCCAATCCCGCGGCCCGAGAAGATCATCTGCATTGGGTTGAACTACGCCGAGCACATAAAGGAGGCGCCGACCCCGCAAGTGGTGCCGACGTACCCTGTCGTTTTCCTGCGCCAGGCTCAGTCCTTGATCGCGCACAACGAGCCCTTGCGGCGCCCACTTTGCTCTGAGCAGTTTGACTTTGAAGGCGAGTTGGTCTGCGTCATTGGGCGGCGTGGAAGAAAGATTCCGCGCGACAAGGCACTGGAATATGTTGGGGGGTACTCGCTGTTCAACGATGCGTCTGTACGCGATTACCAGTTCAAGAGTCCGCAATGGACCGTTGGAAAAAACTTCGATGCCACCGGAGCATTCGGCCCGGAGCTGGTGACGGCAGATGAGTTGCCGCCTGGCGCACACGGCCTGATGCTGACCACCCGCCTCAATGGGCAGGTGGTTCAGCAAGCCTCGACGGCTGACATGATTTTTGACATCGCAACACAAATCAGCCTGATGTCAGAGGCTATGACGCTCATGCCGGGCGATGTCATCGTGACGGGAACGCCTTCCGGCGTTGGTATCGGCCGAAACCCGCCGCTCTGGATGAAACACGGAGACCTTTGCACGGTCCACGTGGAAGGCGTAGGCACCTTGAGTAATCCTGTGCTAGATGAGGTTTCCTCCTCCCGATAGAGCGTGAAGACCCCCCGGGCGATTCATTAGCCGCGGGGCCAGTGTAAACAAGCCGATCAGTGACAGTCATCAACTTAACAACCGGGGTCACACCCCTATGGAGACAACCATGAACCAGCAAACGTCTTACTCTTCTTCCATGTCGTCGGGGCGCAATACCCACGGCGCCACCTTCCGCTTGTGTGCTGCAGCCGTAGCGATGGCATTTGCGGGGGCAGCTAACGCTGCCGAAGACCTGAAGGTCGGCACTGTTTTGTCGTTCTCCCAGGTGATGGGTATCTATGGCAATGCCATCATGGACGGCTTCAGACTGGCCGTTGAAGAGGCCGGGGGCCAAGTGGCTGGTCGCAAGATTGTGGTGGTCGGTGACGATGATAAGAACGACCCCAAGGTTGCGCTGCAACTGGTACGTCGTCTGATCAAGGACGATAAGGTCGACTTTCTGGTTGGTCCGGTCGGATCGCACATCGTTCAGGCGATTCGCGAGGATGCCCATCGGTCCAAGACTTTCTTGCTGGTGGCCAACGCCGGCAATGACGAAGTGACCCGTGAGCTGTGCAGTCCTTACATTGTGCGTACTTCTTTTTCCAACTGGCAGTGGAACTACCCGCTGGGCGAGTACGCCGGCAGCACGGTGGGAAAACGTGCTGCGGTGGTGGCGTCCAACTTTGTTGCGGGTAAACAGATGGCGGCGGCCTTCAAGGCCGGCTTCGAAGCCAAGGGCGGCAAGGTGGTTGAGGAAGTATGGCCAGCTATGGGAACGGCGGACTTCTCCAACGTCTTCACTGGCTTGCGTGGGAAGGAAAATGAGCTGGATATCGTCTGGTCCTTTATCCCTGGTAGCGGCACAGTGAATTATGTGAACCAGTATGCCCAGGCCAAGCTCAAGCCCGTCAGCATGGGTCCACAAAGCAATGCGGACGATTTCTTCTTTAAGGCGATGCAGGACAACGCGTTGGGTGTGGTGGGCTCCGGACATTACGTGGTGAGCATGGATACGCCGCGCAATAAGTCTTTCGTCGCTGCTTTCGAGAAGCGCTACAACCGCCTGCCGGGCGCGGTTGATCTGCAGGGCTATGACTCCGCCAATCTGATCATCGAGGCCACGAAAAAACTCAATGGCAACCTGAGCGACAAAAAAGCAGTCCGTCAGGCGATGCTCGATGCGGACATCAACAGCCCGCGCGGCTATTTCAAGATTGACCCCAAGACAGGTAACGTGATCCAAAACATCTACATCACCAAAGTGGTCAAGCGGGGGAGTGGGTATGGCCACGACATCTTGAAGACCTACGAAAAGATTCAGGATACCGACACCACCTGCAAGCTGGCTTGGTAAGGTGCGACATCCGTACAGGTTTATCTGATGAACATCGTCATCGAATACGCGATCAACGGACTGCAAGCGGGGCTCCTGCTGTTCATCATTTCAGCAGGACTCACTCTCAGCTTCGGATTGATGCGTGTCATCAACATGGCGCACGGCTCCTTCTACATGGTGGGTGCTTTCTTGGGTCTGCAGATGGCTGTGCTGTCCGGTTCGTTCGTTGCGGGCCTGGTCACGGCGGCGGTTGGAAGTGCGCTGGTCGGCCTGGCGGTGGAGCGAACCCTGTTTCAGCGCATCTATTCACGCGGGCCATTTGCCCAGATACTGGTGTCGTTTGGTCTGATCTTCGTGTTCGACGAGCTGGTCCGCATCCTCTGGGGCGGCGAAATCCGCGGTCTCGTCAGGCCCGCTGCGCTTAGTAGCACCTATGAATTTGCTGGTGCCCGTATCGAGGGGTACCGTCTGTTCCTGATCGGCTTCGGTGGACTGTTGAGCGGTCTGCTGCTTTGGGGCCTGGTCAAGACGCCGTTCGGCATGATGATCCGTGCCGCCGTGGACGACCGTGAATCCGCTGAACTCCTGGGTGTCAACGTCCGAAAGCTTTTCAGCGTCGTATTCCTAATTGGTTCGGCAGTGGCGGGCATGGCGGGATTCGTGGCCGTTCCGCTGGTGAATGCCTTCCCGGGTATGGGCGACGAGGTTCTCATCTCGGCATTGATCGTGGTCGTGATGGGCGGGCTTGGCTCCGTGTCGGGATCATTGCTGGCCAGTCTGATCATCGGCTTTGTTCTGACTCTCGGTCAGGTGTTCGCCGCCGGCTATGCCCCGGTTGGTATGTACCTTGTTTTAGGGCTGGTTTTGCTGGCACGTCCAAACGGTCTTTTGGGGAAGCCAGAATGAAGACATCGAATACCCCGCTTTCCGGAAAGCCAGTTCAGGCCGTGGTCCTGGCCCTGATTGCCATCGGTTTGCTGCTCGTGCCGAAGCTCTCTGTAGGGTCCGGCATTGAGTTCACGGCCGACATCCTGATCTACGCCATCATGGCGATTGGCCTGTACGTGCAGTTGGCTCTTCTGGGCCTTGTGAACTTCGGGTTCAGTGCGTTTTTTGGGCTGGGTGGTTATCTGGGGGCCATCTTCCTGATGCGTGTGTCGCCAGACCTGCTGACCTCGTTTGTCTTGACAGCGGGGTGCTCTGCCCTTGTCGCCGCGCTGTTTGGCCTGGTTGCGCTCAAGACCAAAGCCACGGCCTTCACCATGATCACGCTCACTTTTTCTCAACTGCTGTACGTGCTGGCTGTGGCGGATGACCGTTGGACCGGCGGCGTCAATGGTCTTACGGGCGTACCGCGCCCTCGTTTGCCTGTCTGGCTCAGCGAGAGCTTCGGGTTGTCGCTGGAGTCAGATGCCGGCTTCTACTACCTCAGCGTCGCGGTGTTTGCCGCGACGGTGTGGTTGGTCTGGGTCCTCAAGCGATCGCGCTTGGGCTCGGTTTTTGCGGGTATTCGCGAGAACGAAGAACGCATGGTGGTATTGGGCTATCCGGTGCAGGCCTACAAACTTGCTGGTTTCGTCATCTCGGGTGTGATTGGGGGCTACGCGGGCTACATGAATGCCATGCTGTTTGGCTATGTGGGGCCTGGCGCATTGTTTTGGACTATGTCGGGCGAAGCGCTGCTCATGGTGATCGTAGGCGGGACAGCGTCTCTCGCAGGGCCGATTGTTGGTGCTGCCGTATTCATCGGTATCTCGCACTACGCTGTGTCGGTCACTGATCACTGGCGTCTGTACGTAGGCCTGGCCTTCATCGCGATTGTGCTTTTCGCCCCCCAGGGGCTGGTGAAGATCCTTCGCGACCGGCTCAGGTTGCCGCAGCGGAAAGGCGGTACAGCGCAGGCACTCACGCCAGTTACGGTCAAGAGGGAGATCGACTGATGAACGCAATTGAACTCAAGGGCGTCGGCAAACGGTTTGGTGACTTTCAGGCTGTGGGTAGCGTGGACTTGGCGATTCCGCCCCAGCAGCATTGCGCACTGCTGGGTCCCAACGGGGCAGGCAAGACTACCCTGCTCAACCTGATCAGCGGCCGGTTGTCATTGAGCAGCGGCAGCATCCTGATCAATGGTCACGACGTGAGCCATGAGCCGGCAGGCAAACGAGCCCGCCTGGGGGTGGGGCGCAGCTTTCAGAAGACCAACATCTTTCCCCAACTCTCGCTTTTGGAAAATGTTCGTCTGGGCCTGCAGGCATTGGAGCTGGCCCGCAACTGGAGCCCCTGGAGCCCTATCGATGCAGATGATGCCCTTCGTGAGCAGGCATGCGCCATGCTGCAGCGCGTCGACATCCGCCGTCCGGTAGAGGTGCTAGCCGAAGATCTCTCCTATGGCGAGCAGCGCCAGCTGGAACTGGCTATCACATTGGCCACGCAGCCGCGCATTGTTCTTCTGGATGAACCCACGGCGGGTATGAGTCCGCCTGAAACCGCCCATGTGCTGGAGTTGATGATGGAATTGCTGCAGGGCCTGACGGTGGTGATCGTGGAACATGACCTCAGCGTGGTGGATCGTATTGCCGATCGCATCGTGGTGTTGGAGCGGGGAGCCGTCATTGCCGATGGAACGCCAACCGACGTCAAGGCGGACAGCCGCGTTCAGCATGCCTACCTCAAAGGGGCGACTCATGCTTGAGGTCTCTCGACTGGCCGCCGGTTATGACCGCTTCGCAGTGCTATCCGATATCGGGTTCCAGATGACCGAGGGAAGCTTCCTGGGCATCGTGGGCCGCAACGGCGTGGGAAAGACCACGCTGCTCAAGACGCTGGCCGGATTGGTCAAATCCTCAACCGGCGCAATCAATTTCCGGGGTCAGGAACTAGCGGGTCTGGACGCCACGCAGCGGGCCCGATGCGGCATCTCTTTGGTGTTGGATCGCAAGGGCATTTTTGCCAGCCTGTCCGTGCTCGAGAACCTCCAGCTAGCACAGCGTCTGGGTTCCACACGCAAAGAACGTTGGAGTCTGGACGACGTGTTATCCATGTTTCCGCGCCTGGCCGAGCGGATCAAGGCACCCGGCGGCGGACTTTCCGGTGGTGAGCAGCAGATGCTGGCGATTGGTCGCGCGCTGTTGACGCAGCCCGACTTGTTGCTGCTTGACGAGCCAACGGAAGGACTGGCGCCGCTGATCGTTCACGAATTAGTCCGGCTGTTGCAGAAGCTGTCCAACAGCGGGCTGACCGCTATCGTCGTCGACCAGCGTCTTGAAACGGTGTTTGACACCTGCGAAGACGTGCTTGTGATGAGTCGCGGTGAGATTGCCGAACGCTCGACGTCAGCTGATCTGCGCAACCACCCAGACGTTCTGGAGAAGCATCTTGGCGTCTAGTCGTCACTGCGACTTGACCTTTCGAACCAATATCTAAACCGAAGGAAGCACATCATGACTGCAAACATCACACGCAACGATGTTGAGGAATTTCTGTACCGTGAAGCGGCATTGCTGGACGGCTGGAAGTTGGAACAATGGCTGACGCTCTTCACCGATGACGCCATCTATCACGTACCGACTGTCGGCACAGCCCCCGAAGTCACACCTGACAACACCCTGTTCTATATTGCCGACGATCGAGCCCGCCTGCGCGAGCGCGTGGTGCGGTTGCAAAAGAAAGCGGCCCACGTCGAGTGGCCGCGTTCACGTACCCGCCACATGGTGACCAACGTGCTCATCGATGAACGCGGCGAGCATGAGCTGAAGGTTTCTGCCGCTTTTGCCGTGCACCGCTTCAAGAATGGTCAGGCAGACGTTTACGTGGGTTCTTATCGTTATCGCCTTGCTGTGGCTGAGGGGCAACTGAAGATCCGCGAGAAGCGCTCAATGCTGGACATGGACGCCTTGCGGCCACACGGCCGTGTCAGCATTCTTCTCTGAGTCAGTCAGGGACAAATCGATCATGAACTTATCGTCCAAATCTTCTGTCACCCCGGGCGCGCGCTTCAAGGGACAGGTCGCCGTGATTACCGGCGCTGCGCAGGGCATCGGGCTGGCCATTGCTGAGGCCTTCGCACGCGAAGGCGCCTCGGTCGCCTTAGCCGATGTCTCCGATGCGGCCCTGCAGGCTGCCGTTCAGAAGATCCAGAAGGATTACTCTGTGTCAGCGATTGGGGTCGTGGGTGACCTATCCACCGAGGCGGGGGCGCAGGCATTGCTGGTGCAAACACAGCAAGCATTGGGAGAGGCCGCCGTACTTGTGAACAACGCAGGTGGCGGCGTGATCTTGCCATTCCTGAGTCATACCCCCGAAACCCTTCGTGCCACCATTGACCGAAATCTCTGGACAACGCTGTGGTGTACCCGGGCTTTCCTGCCCGCCATGCTTCGTCATGGGTATGGCCGCATTGTCAACCTGGGGGCAGATTCGGTTCGCAATGGGTTGGCGGACCATGCTGCCTATAACGCCGCAAAAGGCGGTGTGCATGGGCTCACCACCGGTCTGGCCCGGGAGTTTGCCACTGCAGGCGTGACGATCAATACCGTCGCACCTTGCGCCGTGAACGGCGAGCCGATGCGCAAGTTTTTACTGGAAAAGCCCGAGGTCGCACAAAAGTTCATGAGCGTCATCCCGATGGGACGCGCGGCCGAACTGGAAGAGGTGGCTTCCATGGTGACCTACCTTGCTTCTCCCGACGCCTCGTTCGTCACAGGACAGGTCATCAGCGTAAACGGCGGGAGTACGATGTTGTGAAATCATATCGAGTCCTCAACTTTCCAAATAAAAAAAATGAGCAAACAAGCGACCTCCGATCACGTGGCACAGAAACCCATAGCAACGGCGAAGACGCGGCGTACGCAGACCGAGCGCACCGAGGAGACGCGGCGGCGCATTCTGGACGCTGCCGTGGACGTACTGGCGGCCAAAGGGTATGCAGGGTTTCGGACGGCCGATGTGGCCGAGATGGCAGGTGTCTCCCGGGGCGCCCAGACCCATCATTTCCCTTCCAAGGACGAATTGCTTGTGGCGGTGGTCGAACACGTCTTCAAACGCACAGCGGATCTGGGGCGCAAGCGCGCGCGACGGGTCGGCTCGGTCGACGAAGCGATCAAGATCCTGTTGTCGGACAGTCAGGACTTCTTTTTCAGCGAGCTGTTTCTGATTGCGATGGACCTGGCCATCCAGGGACGACTGACGATTGCCGATGGCAACCCTGTGGGAGATATCTCGGCCTCGTCGCGTCTGCCAGTCGAAGCGAGTTGGTTGGAGGCGCTGATCGAGTCGGGCGTGCCCGAAGCTGTTGCCGAGGACTTGCTCTGGCTGACGATCAGTATTGTGCGCGGCCTTGCAGTGCGGCGTCTCTGGCAAAACGACACACGGCGCTTCAACCGCCTTTTCAGGCTGTGGCGACAAATGGTCGCCTGCTACCTGGAGGCCTTGCCCCACCTTGAACCTCATCCCTGACTGATCCGCGCCTGCCGGGTGCTTTTTGATGGCGTCAAAGCCAAGGCCCCTGTTCGCCCCAAATATTTCTACAACCCGTTCGTTTGATCACATTGATCCCCACACAAGGAGAATCCCATGAGCCTCTGGCTTGATTTTTTGGGCGCTGAAGTTCGCTACGTCAACACCCCCACCTATGGTCGTATCCGCATTGCCGAGGCGGGTCGTGGTAAGCCGGAAGTTATCCTTTTCCAGCATGGCCTCAATGGTCACCTCGAGGCCTACGCCAAGAACTTGTTGGCCCTGTCGGAAAAATTCCATGTCATCGCCTTTGATTACGTAGGCCACGGTCTGTCAGACAAGAAGATAGACGAATACAACCCTCTTGTCTTCGCGGAGCAGCTGCGCGAGCTGATGGACGTACTGCAGATCGAGTTGGCCCACCTATCTGGCGAGTCATTGGGTGGTTGGGTTTCGGGCGTGTTTGCAGCCAAGTACCCGCAACGCGTGCGCCGGCTGATGCTCAATACCGCTGGCGGCATTCCAGTAGTGTCGGCCAAGGGTAAGCAGGACATGCAGAACTTCATGGCCCTGAACAAAGCCAATGTCGATGTCGTGCCCAACCGCGCGACCGTGACAGCCCGGATGCAGTGGCTGATGCACCCCAACAACCACCATCTGCTCAACGAAGAGTTGATCGATCTGCGACTGCGCATTTACCTGTCGGCCGATACACGCCGCGTAGCGCCCACGATCAACGCGGTGATTCAACGACACGACGATTTCCTGATTCCTCTCGAATCGCTGCGTTGCGAGACCTTGTTCCTCTGGACCCAGGACAACCCGATACATGACATCGAGGCCGCCCGTGCCGCAGCTGCACGCGTGTCTGGTAGCCGTTTTTACGTGATGCAGGGCGACGCTGCGCACTGGCCCCAGTACGAAGCGTCTGACGAGTTCAACGCGGTGACGACCCAGTTCTTTACCACGGGCCAGGTGCCGGCGCAGGCCAAGGCCTGAAGACGGTCTAATCCCACGCAGACAAGGTACCCTCGATGGTTTCACACGCACAACAAGACGACGCCGGGCTGATCGACGTGCACACCCACGTGGTGCCGCAATCGTTCCCGGCCTATCTCGGGCGGCACCTGGATGCGCCGTGGCCGTCGATGATGCCTGCACAGGCCTGCCACCAGCATGTCATGGTGTCCGGCGCGGTCTACCGAACTGTCTCGCACCAGTGCTGGGATTGCGCGGCGCGGCAAGCGGACATGGCCGCCCGCAAGATAGGGCGTCAGGTGCTGTCGCCCATGCCGGAGTTGCTGTCGTACTGGATGGCGCCAGAGGACGGTGCCGCCATGTGCCGGTACCTCAACGAAGTGATTGCGTCGATGGTGGCCGACCACCCCGCGCATTTCATGGGGCTGGGTGCCGTACCACTGCAGGACGTGTCGCTGGCCATTCATGAACTGGACGTGGCTATGCACCGGCTCGGTATGGCAGGGGTCGAAATTGCGGGCAACGTCAATGGCACGGTCATTGGTGACCCTCGCTTCCTGCCCTTTTTTGAGGCTGCCGCTGACTGGGGCGCTGCTGTTTTTGTGCATCCGCTGCGGCCCAGTGGTATGGACCGCCTGGTCGGCCCGGCTGCTCTCGAGCAGGTACTGGCCTTCCCTGGTGAAACCGGCCTGGCCGCCGCGTCCATGATCACGGGCGGCACCCTGGCACGCCTGCCCAATCTGCGCATCGCGTACAGCCATGGCGGTGGCAGCCTCAGCGCACTGCTGCCCCGGCTACAGCATGCCTGGCAGTCGTTGCCCAATGTGCGGGATGCCATGCCCATTGAGCCGGCCCAGGCCGCGCGACGCATGTTCTACGACAACCTGGTGTACGACGCCGACACGATTCACCGACTGATCCAGGTCTTTGGTAACAGCCAGATCATGGTCGGTACTGACTATCCGTTTTCCATCATGGACAACGACCCTGTCGGGCGCCTGCGCTCACTGGCGCTGTCAGACGATGTGATTCAACAGCTGCGCTCGGGCAATGCCCGGCGCTGGCTCGACTTGGCATAAGCCTCTGCAAAGAGGCATTCGGGAGACAACATGAACCAACCTGGGTATTCCATCCGTCTTGCGGGAACCGACACCTGCTATACCGTGCCACCCGGAGACAACTTGTTGCGCGCGGGCCTGCGCGCCGGTATAGGCATGCCCTACGAATGCAATGCGGGCGGCTGTGGCTCCTGCAAGTTTGAGGTGGTAAGCGGCGAAGTCGAAGACCGCTGGCCTGACGCCCCAGGCATCAGTGCCAAAGACCGCGCCAAAGGGCGTCACCTGGCCTGCCAGTGCCGCCCACTGTCGAACTGCGAGATCAAAATCCGGGTTAGCGAGTCTTTTGTGCCGGTCGTCCGTCCGGAGTCCTTTGAGGCCGAATACGTCGGCAGCCAACACGTCACGGACGATATCCGCGAGTTCCGCTTTCGCGGCAAGCAACCGGCCCGGTTTCTGCCCGGTCAATACGCATTGTTGGAATTGCCGGGGGTGGGGCAGGTGCGCGCCTACTCCATGTCCAACCAGCCGAATGAGGCGGGAGACTGGAACGTCATGGTGCGAAGGGTGCCGAACGGGAAGGTCAGCAACTTACTGTTTGACGCTTTGCAGGTTGGCCAGTTCGTGCAGATCGACGGCCCGTATGGCTTGGCGAACCTGCGCCCAGAGGCGCCGCGCGATGTGGTGTGTATTGCGGGAGGCTCCGGTCTGGCGCCCATGCTGTCGGTGGCCAACGCGGCCGCCGCGTGTGCCGAACTTGGCGGACGGTCCATCTCGCTCTTCTACGGCGGGCGGGGGCCAGCAGACATTCCTCAATTTGGAGACTGGCTTAGCCAGCCCCACCGTGTGCAGTGCAAAGCGGCGGTGTCGGTGGCTGAGTTGGCAGACCAGGGTGGCTGGACCGGCGAGCGCGGCTTCGTGCACGAGTTGCTGGTCCGCAGTCTTGGTGGCGATTTTGCGACGCGCGAGTATTACCTGGCAGGCCCGCCACCAATGATAGAGACGGTGGTACGTGCCTTGATGGTGGACCATCAAGTTCACGCCACCCAGATTCACTACGATCGATTCTTCTGAAAGAGATAAGCACCATGGAACAGAAAGACCCACTGACGGCCATTAACGAGATGAGGCTGTGCCGCATTGACGTCATCGAAGATGGCGAGGCATTGCGCCTGGAGATTGATGGCCGCCCGCCGCTGGCAGTCTTTCATGCCAATGGCGAGTTCTACGTGACGGACGACACGTGCTCGCACGGAGATGCTTCGCTGTCGGAGGGAAGCATTGAGGACGGCCACGTCGAATGTCCCTGGCATTCCGGTCGTTTTTGCCTGAAGACGGGCTCCGCATTGACGTTTCCCGCAGTCACACCTATCAAAGTCTACAAAACCATCGTCCGTGAAGGCGAGTTGTTCATCCAAACCGAACCCGATCCATCGTGAACTCATTCCAAAATTCCTCCTTGCTGCATGCAGCAGAAGCCCTGCGCCAGGCACGTATGGCACGCAGTCCAGTGCCCCCAATTTCCGCTAGTCACGGCATCACAGGTCTGGAAGCGGCGTATTCGGTGGCCGAAATCAACACCCGCGCTCAGCTCGCTGCGGGTCGTCGCATTGTGGGCCTGAAGGTGGGCCTGACCTCCAAAGCCGTGCAGCAGCAACTGGGCGTGGACCAACCCGACTTTGGCGTCCTGTTCGACGACATGGAATACCTCAACGCGCAAGACGTTCCGATGGCCCGCCTGATGCAACCCAAGGTCGAAGCGGAAGTCGCTT
>NZ_JAUSLE010000083.1 GCF_030646845.1 Rhodoferax sp.
CGCCGTATCTTGCCTAACATTTCCATGGTGATCACCTTTTTGCTCCTGCCTAAAAATAAGGCAGAGCTAGTAAAACACCTGGCTCAGTTTTGAGTCGGCACAACCTCTATAAGTGGCTCAGTTTTCGGTCGGCGCCAACACGCAGAGGATGTCAAGAGTGTCGAGGATGAGCCGGTTGTGCGCAATTTGTCCCCTGTTAGTAATACAGAAATTGTGCGTAAGACGGCGTTGGATTCGGCGGTTGAAACGGATAGCACCGTGGAACTGACGCCGGTTGCGTTTAACGATGAGTGTGCGGCTCGTATCGGTTCGAGCCTAAATGTGAACTTGGTAAAGCGGTCTCGCGCGCTATATTCAAGCCCCGACGATTCGTTGCGTGTCGTATGTCTTGTTTCAAAGGCATATGCCAAGGGCAAGGCAGATTACTGGTTCGGTTTTCATCCGCATCAACGTGACACTTTGGCGGAAGCGAACACCGGATATGCAGCATTCGGCTGTGGATCTTCGGTGTTGACTGTTCTGATTCCCTTTGAAAAATTCTTACCGTTGCTCGACGGCATGAATACGACCAATAAGGACGGCAGGCAATACTGGCATGTACAAATATTTGAAGAGGGCGGAAAACTGATCCTACTGCGCAAGAAGGGTCAAGCTCAGGTTTCGTTGGAAGAGTTTCGTATCAGGTAGGATGCGGGCTTGCCATATCCCATAGATTTGGGAAACTTCCACGGTTGACTTGGTGATGACGCTATTGGACTGCTGGACTGAGGCCTTTAGTCCCCTCAACCTTGAGCGTGATGTCCTTGGTGGCTGGTGTCAGTAAAGGTATTGACTACCCAAAAAATCTGGAGCAGAATTTGTTCTCCACTGAGTCCTTATCCTCGGTGAAGGAGCCTCATAGATGACCATGGAACACACGTACGCTCACACCTGACTGACGGTTTGCCGTCATGACGCTTCCCATACTTGAGGAAGCACCTACTAGGGCTAGGGTTCATTATGAGCTCTGCCCTTTTTCATTGGGTCTACCGTCTTGCTAGCCCGACCTGCCGTTGCGCGGCCCAAGGAAGTACCACAGCAGCAGACCCAGAACTGGCAGCAACACTACGGCGATTATCCAGATCAATTTTTTCTCGTTGGATACCGAGCTTTGGAAAATGTTGAGAATGGCCCAAATGTCCCCAGCGAGCACCAGCACGCCAAGGAGTCCGTTGTATCCAAAGTGCATCATTTCAGGTTCCTTTTGCTTGCGGCCCAAGTCGTCAATGCGTGAGCATCAGGCAATATAGCTTGAATAAACAACATCGGGCAACAGTGCGTGCATTGAGCAGATAGGGGCCTCCGCCATATCCCCGATGCCCACCACCGAACCAATGCAGAACCCACAAATTCGCTATGGAGCAGCCTCAAAATGAAAAAAGCACCTAACCCAGAGGGGTAAGTGCTTAAATCGTTTCTTGTTCTTTGGCTCCTCGACCTGGGCTCGAACCAGGGACCTACGGATTAACAGTCCGGCGCTCTACCAACTGAGCTATCGAGGAACAAGCCTCAAATTATAGCGTTATTTTTCAGCAGTCTTTGCGGAAGGGGCAGGATCAATGCAAAAAGCCTTGCCAAAATTTCATTCGTCGCCGTGAATACGAATTCCGGGATAATCCAACACCGCTAGAGGTGTCGCCTGAGGGCGACTGAGACATACTCTTTGAACCTGATCTGGGTCGTGCCAGCGTAGGGAAGCTACTTCCACTGTCGTCTGTCTGGCCCATGTCGTACCCATTATGGAATTGCATGGCTTTGACACTCTCTTCTTCTGATCTTTGGTCCGACGTGGTCACCGTACGCGAGTGTTCGCCGCTGGTGCACAGCATCACCAATCTGGTGGTGATGAATCTCAATGCCAACACCTTGCTGGCTGTCGGTGCGTCCCCGGTGATGGCCCATGCCCATGAAGAAGTCGCTGACATGGTCGGCATTGCGCAGGCGCTGGTGCTCAATATTGGCACGCTGGATCCGTATTGGATCGAGAGCATGCGTCTGGCCCTGGTTGCCGCATCCGGGCGCGGCATTCCAGTGGTGCTGGACCCCGTAGGCGCGGGTGCCACGCCGTACCGCAATGCGAGCATTGAACTGCTTTTGAAGACGGCGTTGCCGACAGTCATTCGGGGTAATGCTTCGGAGATCATGAGCGTGGCGGGTGCCTCAGCAAAAACACGCGGCGTGGACAGCAGCGCCGGGACCACTGATGCGTTGGGGGCGGCACAGAGCCTGGTCCAGCGAACCCAGGGTGTCGTCTGCGTCAGCGGAAAAACCGACCATGTCCTGGACGTAAAACGCCGCTGGGCACGCCTCTTCAATGGACATGAATGGATGACGCGCATTACCGGTGTGGGTTGCTCGGCTACTGCGCTGGTCGGTGCTTTTTGTGCAGTGCAGCCGGACGCCTGGCGGGCCACAGTCTCCGCGATGGCATTTCTTGGCGTTGTCGGCGAAATTGCTGCCGAAAAAGTGATGGCGCGTGGTTGTGGCGTAGGGAGTATGCAGACAGCCTTGCTGGATGAGTTGCAGCTGCTCGATCAGGGGACGTTCGAACAGCGGCTGAAGCTGGAAGTCACTGAGTGGTAAACGCGATAGTTTCCGGTCGTGGTCTGGACACTCAGGCCCTGCGCCTGTACTTGGTCACCGACAAATCCAGCGCCGCAGGACGAACGCTCACCGATGTGGTCGCGGCTGCCGTGCAAGGTGGTGTCACCTGTGTGCAACTGCGAGAGAAAGAGCTCAACACCCGCGATTTTTTCGCCCAGGCAATTCTGTTGAAGGAATTGCTGGCCCCCTATGGCATCCCGTTGGTGATCAATGACCGCATTGACGTGGCGCTGGCCTGCGGTGCGCAGGGCGTGCATCTGGGGCAGAGTGATTTGCCGGTTGAAGCAGCGCGCCGGCTGTTGCCTCCTGAGGTGTTCATCGGCTGGTCCGTGGAGACGATGGACGACGTTGTCCGCAGTGCCGCAATGCCGGTGCACTATCTTGGGGTGAGTCCGATACATGCGACACCGACCAAAACCGACACTCTGGCACCCTGGGGACTGGAAGGCTTGCGCAAAGTGCGGTCCGCGACAGCATTGCCGCTGGTGGCCATTGGCGGCATTCATGCCGGCAATGCGCGCGACGTGTTATCGGCCGGCGCCGACGGACTGGCGGTTGTCAGCGCGCTGTGTGGGGCACAAGACCCACGCGCTGCCGCGGCTGCCTTGAGAAAACTCATGGATGCGGATTGACGTTGAAGAGCGCTGGCACATGAGCCGTGACAAAACACTGGCTCCACAGGGATAAATTGATGACTGTTGATGCATTCAAATTCGAATTCGAATACCCCAGAATCCTGTCCATCGCGGGCTCGGACAGTGGTGGCGGTGCCGGCATACAGGCCGATCTGAAGACATTCTCGGCGCTGGGTTGCTATGGCATGACGGCGATCACCGCACTGACGGCACAAAACACCTGTGGCGTGCGCGCCATTCACGGTGTTCCGCCACAGATGCTGCGTGACCAGATTGACGCGGTGCTGGAGGACATCGGTGCTGATGCGGTCAAGATTGGCATGCTGCATGCGCCGGAAATCGTGCGCACTGTTGCCGAGGCAATCGACCGGCATGCCTTGAAGAACGTGGTCTTTGACCCGGTGATGGTGGCCACCAGTGGTGCCGTCCTGATAGACAACATGGCGGTGGATGTGTTGGTGCGCGAGTTGTTTCCCCGCGTGGCGGTGATCACGCCCAACCTCGATGAGGCGGCGCTGCTGGTGGGGCGGCCCTTGATGTCTGCGCAGGACATGGAACAGGCCGCACTGGCCCTGCTTGACAAAGGCGCGCGCGCCGTCTTGCTCAAAGGCGGGCATTTGCCGGGCGACACGGTCATCGATTTACTGGTGACGGATACCGGTGAGAAATTCTGGATGCAGGCCGCACGCATTCACAGTCCCAACACCCACGGTACGGGCTGCACGCTCTCAAGCGCCATGGCCGCCCACCTGGCCTTGGGCGAGACTCTGGTGGACGCGGTGCACCACGCGCGTACCTATGTGCGGGAAGCTCTGCTCTCTGGTGCGCAAGTACGCACCGGCAAGTGCAGCGGTCCGCTCAACCATGGCCACGCGCCTGTGGCCATGCGGCTCAAGCCTCTGCGCTGATCCTCGCCTGCAGACTGGCAGCCATTTGCTCCGGGTGCTCAGCGGCTACCAGGGCACGGACCACGGCCACTGAGCCCACGCCGCTGGCCAGGACCTCCGGCAGCCGGCTGCTGTCTATCCCGCCGATGGCTACCAGCGGATAGTCCCGCATCAGCCTGGCGTAGGCACCCAGACGTCCCGTGCCCTGCGGTGCCGTGACCATTCGTTTGAGGGTGGTGGGGAATACGGCACCCATGGCCAGGTAGCTGGGGCTGAATCGGTCCGCACGCAGCATCTCGGCATAACCATGGCTGCTCAGTCCCAGGCGCAGCCCGGCGGCGCGGATTTTTTCCAGGTCCGCCGTGTCCAGATCTTCCTGCCCCAGATGGACGCCATAGGCACCGGCAGCGATCGCGGCTTGCCAGTGGTCATTGATGAAAAGCAATGCGCCGGTGCTCTCAACGGCATCGACCGCAGCGTGGACCTCACGTTCAATGGCAGCGCGATCGTCAGACTTGAAGCGCAACTGGACCGTCGGCACTCCGGCGCGGGCCATGCGTGCCACCCAGGCGGCATCCGGCAGCACCGCGTACAAGCCCAATTTTCGGGGGCAAGCGGCGAACGCGTCCGTGCGTGGCCAGGGGCGCAGACCGAAATCTTCCGGCTGGTCTGGCCAGGCTTGCGCGTTGAACCGGCCCGTGCGCTGTGACATGGACTGCCACGCGTTGGCCACGCATTCGGCATCGGCCTCCACGAAGCCCAGGGCCAGGCAGGCCTGCTTGGCGGCGCGGTACACCGGTGCGTCGCTGCTGAAGACGGCGGGCCTCGTGGCATCGGCGGTGATTGCCAGGCCCGGATGTGCCGCGACGATGGCTTGCGTGAGGGTGTCGTGCGTGCTCATGCTCATTTGCCTGCTCAGGTCTGATGCCAAAAAGGGGTGCCCAGCACCGGCGTGCTGGGTTGTGCGGCGTGCTGTTCTGTCATGGTGCCGGCGAGATAGGCGTCGCGACCCGCCTGCGTTGCACTGGCGAAGGCGCCGGCCATGCTGGTCGGGTCTTGCGCCAGGGCCACTGCCGTGTTGAGCAACACACCGTCGAAGCCCCATTCCATGACCTGACAGGCATGCGACGGCAGTCCCAGGCCGGCATCCACGATCATGGGGACCGACAGGCGTTCGCGCAGGGTTCGCAAGGCAAAAGGGTTGATGGGGCCCTTGCCGGTTCCGATGGGCGCCGCCCACGGCATGATGGCCTGGCAACCGACATCCACCAGCCGCTGGCACAAGACCAGGTCTTCGGTGCAATAAGGCAGCACCTTGAACCCCTCCCTGATCAGTCGGCTGGCGGCATCCACGAGGTTCAGGGTGTCGGGCTGCAAGGTGTAGTCGTCCCCAATGAGCTCCAGCTTGATCCAGGGCGTTGCAAACACCTCACGTGCCATCTGGGCTGTGGTAATGACTTCCTGGACGCTGTGGCAACCGGCCGTGTTGGGCAGCACGGGCACAGCCAACTCGCGCAGTATGTCCCAGAAGCGGTTGGGGGTGTCATGGGCGGCGACATTCTGTCGGCGCAGCGACGCGGTGAGCATGGCCGGCTTGGCTCTTCGCACGGCATCTTCCAGAACACGGGGTGAGGGGTAACGTGAAGTCCCCAGCAACAGGCGGCTCTGGAAAGTCTGGCCGTACAGAACCAGTGGGTCGGCAGATGTGGCAGCGGAAGATGCAGCGGTCATGATAAATAGCGATTAGCCCCCGGTGACCGGCGCGATGATGTCAATGCGGTCGCCGGCCTGGAGCAGTTGATGGGCGTACTGGGTGTTGGGGATGAACTGCAGGTTGACGGCAGCGGCAAAGGGCGGCTTTGCCTGCAGCAGCGCAACGGCATCGGCCAGCGTCGCGCCAACCGGCAAATCGTAGGGCATTTGATTGATGAAAACGTTCATGGGCTCAATGCTGCAGATCCTGCAGGGACAAGGAAAGCGTACTCGCCAGCGGAGATGCGTTGGTGGTGAACAGTTCCATCACCACATCCAGCAGGGCCGGCGCAATCAGATAGCCGTGACGATAAAGCCCGTTGATTTGCATCACACGCTTGCCGAGCCGACGGATGGATGGCAGGTTGTCCGGCAAGGCCGGGCGGCACTGGGTCACCAGATCCAGAATGCGCGCTTCGGCAAATCCGCTGTCTACCGAGTAGGCGGCGCTGAGCAGTTCCAGGGTGGAGCGCACGCTCATCGGCGACCGGTCGTCTGATTCAATTTCGGTGGCGCCGAGCACAAAAATACCATCCCCTTTGGGGGCAATGTAGATCGGGTAGCGCGGATGAATCAGGCGGGTGGGGCGGGTCAACTTCACCTGCGGTGCCTGCAGCGTGATGATTTCGCCGCGCACCCCGCGCAGGGCCGGCCACTGCTCTCGCGCACCCAGCCCACGACAGTCAAACACCCAGTCCGGCTGCCCTGGATTTCCTGGCAAAAAGTCGCCGGGCGAGCGCGGGCTGTCCCAGTTCAGTTTGACATTCAGGCGCTGGAGCTGATGCAACATGGCCGCCAGCAGCTGATGGTTGTCGAGTTGTCCCTCACCGGGCAGAAAGAGGCCCTGGGCGAAACGTGAACCTAAGGAAGGTTCGAGTTGGGCGACGCCCTCGGCATCGAGTCGCTGCGGACTGGGCAGGGACGGCAGCGCGAGACAGGTGGCGTCCATCTGTCGGGCAAAGCGCTCGGCCTCACCCACGTCCTGCCGATGCCACAGAACCAGCGTTCCCTCCTGTTGAAAGAAGACGGGCTCGTCCAGTTGGGCAATCAGTTCGGGCCAGCGCTTGAGCCCATGGACGCCCATTTGCACCACGCTTGTCTCTGTGATCGCTGACTCGGCCAAGGGCGCCAGCATGGCGGCGGCGGCTCGGGCGGCCGAGTTCAGTGCCTCCGGGCCGCCAGCATCAAACAGTTCAAGGGCATGACCGGCCCGCGCCAGCTGGCAGGCCAATAGTCGCCCCATCAGCCCTGCGCCAAGAATGACTATGTTCATGTCTTTTTCCCCAAGGAACAGAGTCAGACCCGCCTGGGCCGGCTGAGCCAGGCCAGCGTGAAGGTCAGTGCCAGCGTCGGCAGGGCAGAGCCCCATTGGGGTGCCCATTTGGCGAGCGCATGGTAGGTGGCGACGCCAGCCAGCCACAACAAGGCGGCGGTGAGGTCAACCTTGCGCTGCGTCGGTGCGAAGCTGGGTTGGCCAACGCCCAAGCGGCCAAGAATGACGCCATACAGAGGCACAAACACCGAGCTCAACAAGAGCAAAAATGGCTCCAGACTGTGCATCGGCAGCACCAATGCCAGCCCGGTGCACAGCACAGCCAGGCCCAGCCCCCATTTCCGGATGCTCATGGACGGCTTGATGCTGTGGGCCGACACGGCGCCCGAGTAAACATCGCCATAGGCGTTGTCGATTTCATCCACCAGGATCAGGCTCAGCGCAATCAGGCCGCCTTGCGCCAGCAACAGGGCGCTGACCAGATCAGTGCTCGGTTGTGCCACGCTGACCACCATCACGCCCAGTGCATAGCACCAGATGTTGGCAATGGCGTAGCCCAGCCAGGTGCCGCTCATGGCACTGCGACCCGAGCGGCCATGGCGGGCATAGTCAGCCACCAGCGGCAGCCACGATACCGGCATGGCGATCACCAGGTCCATGGCGGACAGCATGCTCATGCTGCCGTCGCCAGGCCGTGCCCAGAAGGCGTCAAAGCCTTTCGCCTGCAGCTGTCCGCCAAATTGCCAGGTGAGCCACAACAGCGAGGCAATCACCAGCGGCAGTCCGAAGCGGCTGATGATTTTGCGCACCAGCGTGGTCATCGAGCCCGCCAGCAACAAGGTCAACACGCCGCCCCACAGGAGTGTGGTGGCAACAATGCCGCCGGGGCCGTCCAGCGCCAGTCCAAAGGACTGCTTGCCGATGGCGGCGGTGCCGTCACGCATGATCACCAGTTCAAACGTGGTCCAGCCAATCAGCTGCGCAATGTTCAACAGCACGGGTAGGCGTGCAAACAGACTGCCGTAGGTGCGATGCATCAGCCCGGCGCTGGTCAGGCCGCTGTCGCAACCCAGTTTGGCCGTCCAGGCCAGCAGGCCGGAGCCCACCAGTGAGCCCAGCACGATGGCAATGGCCGCATCGCGGCTGCCGACCGCTGGCACGAGGTAGGCGCCGATCTGCATGACCAACAGGCCGACGCCCAGGCTGAACCAGAGAGACGCGTGTTCATGCCAGTGGAAAACCCGATCGGCGTCAGCCACCGGTGTCAGGGCGCGGTTGCCGGTATCGGGAGAATTCATAGTTGCCATTCATTTGCTCCATGCAAAAGAGTTGGCAGGTGGGCCGGGGTCCGGACCAGGTGACGTGTCACAAGAGAATGGCGTGACGCCCTGGATCGGACCTGCTTCCCTGCGCGAGGATTACCTCAATCAGGTTCAAAGGGACTTTCTCAGTCGCCCGGCCTCAAGAGAAGCCGGGCAACACCCCTAGCGAATGTGCTCAAACGAGCACGGTACGGATTCTACTCAGTCGAACACGGGTGTTTCGACCCCCAACACCTTGTGCAGCTTGGGGCTGGTGGTGGTGTATTGCAAAAAGACTTTCTTCTCGGGGAAGATGATGGGCATGGCGCCAAAAGCGGCCAAGGCGCATTCATGGAAGCCGCTCAAAATCAGCTTCTTCTTGCCGGGGTAGATGTTGATATCGCCTACGGCGAAAATGCCGGGTACGCTGGTGGAAAATTTCTCGGTGTCGACCTTGAGTTGTTTGCGCTCAATGTCCAACCCCCACTGGGCAATGGGGCCGAGTTTGGGGCTCAGGCCAAAGAACACCAGCAGCACATCCAGAGGCACGACGCGCGTCACGCCATCGGCGCCTGTGACCTTGGCCCCCGTGAGCTTGCCGTCTTTCTCTTCGTAACCGGTTACCTGGCCGATGATGAATTGCATCTCGTAGGCGTCGCACAGTTCTTTCATCTTCGCCACGTTCGCGGGTGCAGCCTTGAAGCCGTCACGGCGATGGATCAGGATCACGCTTTCCGCCTTGTGCGGGCTGTCCTTGACAAAATCCAGTGCCCAGTCGAGTGCCGAGTCGCCGCCACCGACGATCACCAGGTTCTTGCCTGCGAAGTCATCAGGGTTTTTGACGCGGTAGAAAAGCTGCTTGCCTTCAAAAGCGTCCAGACCGTCCACCTTGAGCGTGCGGGGCTGAAAAGCACCGACACCGGCGGCAATGAAAATGGTCTTGGTCAGGAACCTCGTGCCCTTCGAGGTTTCAACGAAGAAACGGCCGTCGTCCTGCTTCTGGACGGTGGTGACTTCCTGGCCGAAGTGAAAAGTGGCGCCAAACGGTTCAATCTGCTTGAGCAGGTTGTCCGTCAGTTCCTGGCCGGTGCACACCGGTACGGCGGGAATGTCGTAGATGGGCTTGTCAGGGTACAGCTCGACGCATTGGCCGCCGGGGTAGGCCAGCGAATCGATGACATGGGCCTTGATTTCCAGCAGGCCGAGTTCGAACACCTGAAACAGGCCCACCGGGCCCGCGCCCACGATGACGGCGTCAGTTTCAATCGGGCCTTCGTGGGCCTGTGCGGTATTGAGCACTTCCTGGTTCAGTTGAGGTTCCATCACTTTGTTGTGCAAGTTATTTGATGAGCAGGGGGAGCTTGCCGGTCTTGTCTTTCCATTCGTCGGCGTCCTCTGGCGGCGCCTTGCGCTTGGTAATGCTTTTCCAGGTGGGCAGCTTGGCCAGTTCGGCGTTGAGCTTGGTCATGTGCTGCTGGTCGGCCGGCACGTCTTCTTCGGCGTAGATGGCGTTCACCGGGCATTCGGGGATGCACACCGCGCAATCAATGCACTCATCGGGATAGATGGTCAGGAAGTTGGGGCCTTCACGGAAGCAGTCCACGGGGCAAACGTCGACGCAATCGGTGTACTTGCATTTGATACAGGCTTCAGTGACGGTATGTGTCATTTTGTAGTTTTCGACGAATGGGTGGAAACCCTAGATTTTATTGGGTTTCCATAGCCCTTTTGTTCAAGTTGGCCTTGAACGCGTTCAATTTGATTGAGGTGGGTCAATTTATCAGCGCGGCACCCGCAGTTTTGTGCGATGCCGTGTCCACCAGAACCAGCGAGCCCAGCACGCGCGAGCGGCTGTAGGGCAGGGCCGCAATGGGTTCCTGCAGCACCAGTTCAACGTGGCCAATGGCGTTGGCATCCAGCTGGCTGGCATCTTCTTCCGCCAGCGTGTTGATGTCGAGCTTGTGAACAATCCGCCTGATTTTGGCTTTGACCCAGCGGTGTCCATGCAGGGCCCAGTACACGCGGCCCGCGACCAGGGGCTCGTCGTCCATCCAGGCAACCGTGGCATTGAGCTCGCGGCTGGGGTTGAAGGTGCCCGCCCCAAGGTCAAAATCGTCCGCTGCCTCCGCTTTCGGTTCGACAGCCAGCAACCAGTCACCGCGTGACACATCGACCTCACGGTCGAGCACAATGCCCGCACTGTGTCCGGCCTGCACCGGTCCAGGTTGCCGCGTGTGACCCAGCACCTGGGCGACCGTGGCCAGCTGGCCGTTGGGCAATACCTTGACTTGTTGCCCGACCTGCGCACCCCCTGTCGCCACGCGACCCCAGAAAATGCGGCGTCCCTGCGAGGTGTCGCTGGAGGACGAGAACTTTTCAACCCATTGCACCGGGAAGGCGAAGGGGATTGCAGTGTCGGCCGGGGTGGCGGGCAACTCTTCCAGGATTTCCAGCAGACTCGGGCCTTCGTAACCGCACCAGCCAGGCGCGGGTTCCACCACGTTGTGACCGATAAGCGCCGAGATTGGCACGATGGCGGTCACCTGAATGCCGGCAGCCTGGGCAAAAGCCTCCAAGGCGTGACTGATGTTGGCAAAGGCCAGCGCGGCCTGACCGGCGGTCTCGGGTTTGGCGGCGTCTTCCAGGGCGTCGAGCTTGTTCACGGCAAACACGATGGAGGGCACGCGCAGCAGGTTCACCAGCAGCGAATGGCGCCGGGTCTGGGGAAGCAGACCGTGACCACGGTCTGCGGGCGGCAGCAGCGCATCCGGCTCCTTCGCCCAAGCCAGTTTGGTGGCATCCACCAGCACCACGGCGGCATCGGCACTGCTTGCTGCCGTCACCATGTTGCGGGTGTACTGCTCGTGGCCGGGCGCATCACCAATGATGAATTTGCGCTCGGCGGTGTTGAAGTAGCGGTAGGCCACGTCGATGGTGATGCCCTGCTCGCGTTCGGCCGAGAGGCCGTCGGTGAACAGCGCCAGATCGGCCTCGCCGCTTTTGGAGACATTGGCCAGCTGGTCCAGCAGCACCGAACGGCTGTCAATCAGCAGGCGGCCGATCAGTGTGCTCTTGCCATCGTCCACCGACCCGCAAGTAATGAATTTCAGTGCCGATTGAGTGTCTTTTTTTGCTCTAGCCCCCGTCGATATTGCCGGAGTAGCTATTGAAATAGTAGCAGTCATCAGAAGTACCCATCTTTCTTGCGCTTCTCCATCGAAGCTTCGGAGGTTTTGTCATCCATGCGGGTGGCGCCGCGCTCGCTCACATCAGCGGCCAGTGTTTCGATCACGATGTCGGCCGCGGTGGCGGCCGTGCTTTCCACCGGGCAGGTGCAGGTGATGTCGCCCACGGTGCGAAAACGCACGTCGCGCGATTCCATCGTTTCGCCCTCTTTCAAAGGGGTCAGTTCCGTCACCGGCACCAGCAGGCCTTTGCGCTCCACCACATCGCGCTTGTGCGTGTAGTAGAGCGAGGGCAGGGCGATCTGTTCGCGTTCGATGTATTGCCACACGTCGAGTTCGGTCCAGTTGGAGATCGGAAACACGCGGAAGTGTTCGCCCGGTTGCAGCCGGGTGTTGAACAGGGTCCACAGTTCGGGGCGCTGGGCCTTGGGTTGCCATTGGCCGAAACTGTCGCGGTGCGAGAAGATGCGCTCCTTGGCCCGCGCCTTCTCCTCGTCGCGGCGGGCGCCGCCAATCAGTGCGTCAAAGCGGAATTCATCAATCGCCTCCAGCAGCGTGACCGACTGGTGCACGTTGCGCGACTCGCCCGGATGCGCCAGCCGCACCGTGCCGCGCGCCATCGAGTCTTCCACACTGCGCACGATCAGGTCCGCACCCAGCTCCTTGGCGCGGGAATCACGGAAGTCGGTCACCTCATGGAAGTTGTGGCCGGTGTCAATCATCAGCAGCGGGAAGGGAATGCGGCCCACGCCGAAAGCCTTTTCGGCGCACTTGAGCATGACCAGCGAGTCCTTGCCGCCCGAGAAAAGCAGCGTGGGGCGCTCAAACGCAGCAGCCACCTCGCGCAGGATGAAGATGGTTTCTTCCTCCAGGGCGTCCAGATGCGCATTGCTCAGGTGATCGTGGTGTTCAGAACGGAGTAGTGAATGGTGCATGGTCTCAAGTAATTCGGGAGGGGTGCGGACGTTCATGCTGGTGCTTTCTCTTGTGAGCTGGACTGATTGACATGCAGGCCGCATTCCTTGGCCGCTTCGTCTTCCCACCACCAGCGGCCGGCGCGGAAATCTTCGCCCAGGCTAATGGCGCGGGTGCAGGGCGCGCAGCCAATGCTGGGATAGAACTGGTCATGCAGCGGGTTGTAGTCAATCTGGTGGAGGTCAATGAAGTGCCAGACGTCACCCCAGGTCCAGATGGCCAGCGGGTTGATCTTCACGCGCGTCGCGTCCGTGGTGTCGATCAGCGGCACCTCGGCGCGGGCGCCGGACTGCTCGCGGCGCAGGCCGGTGATCCAGGCGTCCTTGCCGGCGAGCGCACGCGCCAGCGGTTCCATCTTGCGGATGTGGCAGCAGGCCTTGCGCAGCGCGATGCTTTTGTACATCGCGTCCTTGCCCTCGCGGGCCACAAACTGCACGACCGATTCGTTGACCGGCGTGAAAACCTCGACCGGGGCACGCGAAGTCGCCTTGAGGCGATCCAGCAGCGCCAGCGTTTCGGCGTGCAGCATGCCGGTTTCCAGCACAAAAATGCCGATGTCCAGCTGCAAGGAATTGATCAGGTGGCTGAGCACCACGTCCTCTGCGCCCAGGCTGGACGCCTGGCTCACCCGTGGTATGCCGCCTGCGACCCGTGGTGCATAGTCATGCGCGGCTTGCTGCAGTAGGGAAACCGTTTCCGCCAGCTTGGCCTCGAAATCGCTTGATGCGCGGGCATTGAGTTCAATGGCGTTCATGCGGTAACTCCTGAAGTGGCGACTCGCGACGCGTGTGCGGCAACAAATGGGGGGGTGGGCAGGACTGCATCACCCTGGTAGAAGCCTTTGTAACGGTCGAACTGGCGCTGCGCGAATTCAGTGTTCTGGTCTTCGCGCAAGACTGCGGCGTCAAAGCCGCTGCGCTGCATCTGCACCAGCTGGTCAATCAGCACGTCGCCAGTGGCGCGAATTTCGCCCTTGAAGCCGAGACGGCGGCGCAGCAGGAAGGCCTGGCTGAAAGCGCGGCCGTCGGTGAACTTGGGGAAGTTCAGGTCAATGCGGTCCACGCCGGCCAGACTCAAAGAGCGGGGATCGGCGTCATTGGCGAGTTCAACAACATTTTGGCCTGTAGCCCCCGTGGAATGGTCGTAAGCAGCTATCAATTTCATAGTAATTCTCTTCTTTCAGGCCAGTTCGGCTTCAGCCGTCTGGCGCACACTGTTGGCCGCTTGCTTGAACGCGTCCATGCCGACACGGCGAAAGGTGGCGATGAAGGTCTCACCGTTCTGCCGTTCTCGCCGGTAGGTGTCGAGCACCACTTCGATCACATCGGGCACTTCGGCCGCGCCAAACGAGGGGCCGACGACCTTGCCTGCTACCGGTGTGCCGCTCAGCGTGGAGCCGTCGGAACCACCCAGCGACACCTGGTACCACTCCTGTCCGTCCTTGTCGATGCCCAGAATGCCAATGTGGCCGCTGTGGTGGTGGCCGCATGAATTCATGCAACCGCTGATGTGCAAATCAATTTCGCCCAGGTCATGCAATTCATCCATGTCCTGGTAGCGCTCGGTAATGGCCTGCGCGATCGGAATGGAGCGGGCATTGGCCAGTGCGCAGAAGTCGCCGCCGGGGCAGGCAATCATGTCGGTCAACAGGCGGATGTTGGAGCGGGCAAGACCGGCCTGGCGGGCCGCACGCCAGAGCTCGGGCAACTGGTCGCAACGCACCCAGGGCAGCAGCAGATTCTGGTCATGGGTGACGCGGGCTTCACCGGCGCTGAATTGGTCAGCCAGGTCAGCGGCCGTCTCCAGCTGGCTGGCCGTGGCGTCGCCAGGAGCATGGCCCAGCCGTTTGAACGACAGGGTGACGGCGCGCAGGTCGGGGTTCTTGTGCGGCGCGACGTTCTGTTTCAGCCAGCGGCCAAATTCCACATCGTTCTCGGCGGTGGCACGCAGAATCTGGGCGACCTTCAGCGCTGAGTCCGGCTTGTGGCCTTTCAGCGCTGGCGGCACAAACGAGGCCGACACCCGGTCCAGTTCGGACTGGGCGATGGTATGCGGCGCCCCGTCGATCTCGATAATTTGTTGGTATTCGGCCTCGACTTCATCGGTGAAGCGCTGGCCTTCGGCCTTGACCAGAATCTTGATGCGGGCCTTGTACATGTTGTCGCGGCGCCCCCAGCGGTTGTAGACGCGCACCACGGCTTCCAGGTAGTTCAGGATCTGGTTCCAGGGCAGAAAGTCGCGAATCGTGCTGGCAATCACCGGCGTGCGGCCCATGCCGCCACCCACCAGCACCCGAAAACCAATGTCGCCGTTGTCGGCACGGACCAGGCGCAGGCCAACGTCATGCCAGGCGGAGGCCGTGCGGTCTTCCCGGGCACCCGAGACCGCAATCTTGAATTTGCGGGGCAAAAACGCAAACTCCGGGTGCAGCGTGCTCCACTGGCGCAGTATTTCGCAATAGGGGCGCGGGTCCACGATTTCGTCCACCGCGATGCCGGCCCGTTCATCGCTGGTGATGTTGCGAATGCAGTTGCCGCTGGTCTGGATGCCGTGCATGTTTTCCGAGGCCAGCAGGTCCATCACATCGGCGCTCTTGTCCAGGGGAATCCAGTTGTACTGGACGTTCTGGCGCGTGCTGAAGTGCGCATAGCCGGTGGGCAGTGTGGCCGTGCCGAGCTTGGCCTGCGTGGTTTGCGCCGTCTGGTAGACGTGAGCATCGGGCTGGTCGTAGTCCCGGGCAATTTTGGCCAGTACCCGCAGTTGTGCGGAAGACAGCTCGCCGTAGGGCACGGCGACCCGCAACATCGGCGCATGGCGCTGGATGTACCAGCCGTTTTGCAGTCGCAGCGGACGGAAGTCGTCGTCGCTGAGCTCGCCTGCCAGGTTGCGTTCCAGCTGGTCGCGGTACTGCGCGGCGCGGTTGCGGACGAACTGGCGATCGAAGTCTGTGTATTGGTACATGGTGTTTTACAGGGCAATCAATTTCACGCCGGCATAGGCCAGCAGCACGGAGAGGAGGGAGCGAATGACGCGTTCCGGGATGCGCGACATCAGGTGCGAGCCCACCCAGATGCCGGGCAGCGATCCCGCCAGCAGCTTGGTGAGCAAGGGCCAGTCCACGGAGCCCAGTGAGGCATGTCCCAGACCGGCCACCAGCGTGAGCGGCACGGCGTAGGCAATATCGGCCGCCACAATGCGGGGCAGCGGCAACAGCGGGTACAGGATCATGAGCACGGTGACGCCAATGGCGCCGGCGCCCACCGATGTCAACGTGACCAGGGTGCCAATCACAGCGCCAAACAGCAGCGGCAGGCTCCAGTGGCGCGGCGTCGCCGCCCGCACTTCCTGGCCGCGCACGACCGAAACGGGTGCTGCCTTGCCACGCAGCGCCTTGTACAGCGTGGCTGCGGCCGTCAGCAGCAGGGCGAACCCCAGGGTGGTGGTCATCAGGCTTTGGACTTGCGGGTTGGCCGGGCCGACCAGGCGCAGGATGAGCAGCGTGATCAGGGCCGCCGGAATGCTGCCCGCCGAGAGGTGAAGCACCACGCGCCAGTCGATGACCCGGGCCCGTGCCAGCTTGAGCGTGCCGCCCATCTTGGTGAAGGCGGCAAACAGCAGGTCCGTGCCAACGGCCAGATAGGGCTTGACGTCAAAGAAAAAAATCAGGATCGGCGTCATGAGCGACCCGCCACCAACACCGGTGACGCCGACGACAAGCCCTACAAAGAAACCGGCAAAGATGAACGCAAAGTCATGCATAGGGGCAGACTCTAGTTGCGCACCCTTAGATTGCAAACTACATTTTTATGATTTCTATATGCAATACAAATATAAAGCGCAATGGCCCCGGCAGACCGTGCAGGGCTGAACCTGCTCCTGCGTGTTATTGCGCCCGACCTACTGCTGCCATGACGCTGGGATGTCGGGATTTTTTACGAACGTTTGGAAGCGTCTGGTCCGTCAGCGCCTAACTTGTTGAAAAATAACAATTTAACGGACTTGGTACGACTTGTGCATTGGCACTATTGGCACTCTTTATCTACTTGATCAGGGAGACATTCAATGATTACAAACCGTTTGCTCGCGGCCCTTGGAATCGGCATGTTGGTCGCGTCAAGTGCCGGGGTGGCGTTCGCCACGCCATTCACGCCGGTTCTCGATGAATTCTGGATTGTGAAGGGCTCCGCTGCGGCGGGCTCTAATGAGATATTCCGGGATTCGTTCAACAACTCAGTGCCGCCGCCAAGCGGCCCGGATGGCCCAACCACTTATTCGCTTTTTGGCGCAGGCGGGATTACGAGTGAAGCTGCGGGCAAGTTGACGATGACTCCCTCGCTTGGCGCTCCTACGGTGAACACGGCGACTTATGCCGACGTTTCAACCAGTGGAACAAGACTGTTGGCAACCAACCCGGCCAATCCGAATTTCCTGGGGCAAGCCAGTTCGTTTGAAATGCATGCGCTCTACGATATGTCGAACCTTCCCACCGTCCAAGGCCAAAGTTTCGGCCTTCACGCAACTGATCGTGCTACGGGCATCGGGAACTCTGGAAACAACACCTACGCGCTTTTTGTCGGCGTCAATACCTTGGGAGACCGCGTTGTTGCCTTGCGTTTCCTGGATTACACAACGAACTCGAGCACGGTAATTGGCGCGGTTTCCATCGAGTCCCTGCTGCCGGTTGCGGATCAGGTGGACCTGATCCTATCCAAGGCGTTAGGGAGTTCCGATCTCAGCGCGTCCTACGTTCTTTACGACATCAATGACACCATCGTGGGTTCAGGTTCACTCGGCGCAAACACGCCGTTAACCATTTATAACGGTGAGGACTACATTCGCGCGCAGTTTGACTCGACCGATCGAGTTAGCGTGCCGGAACCGGCCACTCTGACTCTCTTTGGCATTGGCCTTGCTGGCATCTGTTTTATGCGCAGGCGCAAAATGCCCGAAGGCGTTGTGGCTATTCGTGAGACCGGTGATTTGGCCTCGGGCTTCAGAAGCTTAGCCAGGAGCCCATCAACGCAGTTTCCAGCACGGACTTGCAGGCCTCGGCTTGCACCTGCATGCAGACCTGGGTGAGGGGTTTGTCATCTCCCCAACCCGCCTGCGGATAGTCGGCCACACCCTTGCGTCTCATCATGGTTTGTCCCTGGGCCAGGCCGTCTGTGGCCACGCGGACGCGTCCGCGCTCCAGCGTGAACAGCTCGGGGTTGACCAGGTAGATGAACGCCAGCACGTCGTGACCGAAGCAGCCATGAATTTCAGCGACATGCGGATGGACACCGCCGTAATGATTGGCATAGAAGCCGACGGCGTGGTGTAGCGTGTCGGTCGCCACATGCTGGTGTCGGTCCGCTATTTTCTTGAACAAGGACACCGGCAGAACAACGCGGTGGGTTACATCCAGACCCACCATGGTGAGCTTCCATCCTGCAGTGAACACCAGGTCGGCGGCGTGCGGGTCGTTCCAGATGTTGGCCTCCGCCAACGGCGACACGTTGCCGGGCTCAGAAATCGTGCCGCCCATGATGATGACTTCTCGCAGCAAGTCGGGCAGTCGGGGCTCCAGCTTGAGGGCCAGGCTCAGGTTGCCCAGCGGACCCACCGCCACCAGCGTGATCTCACCGGGCTGGGCACGCGCCGCATCCACGATGAACTGTGCCGAAGAGCGCGGGTCCAGCTGGTTTGAAGTTGCAGCACGGTGGGGCAGATTGCCCAGACCATCAGCGCCATGAATATGGGCCGGCGGCGCCTCCGGGGGCTTGCACCAGGGTGTCGCCACGCCCCTGGTGACCGGCACGCTTCGGCCGGCAATGGCGGTCAGATACAGGGCATTGACCGCAGCCTGTTCCACTGTGACGTTGCCAAAAGTGGTGGTGATGCCAACGACGTCGATGGCCGGATGGGCCAGCGCAAAGTACAGCGCCATGGCGTCATCGATGCCGGGGTCGGTGTCATAAATGACTTTGCAGGGGAGTTGGGCGTTCATGGGATGCGTGGTGCGAAGACGGTCTTAGATGAAGTCGAAGCCACAAAATTGGCTCAGTGCTGCGCTGTCGGCTTCGGTGGATGCGGCCTGGCTGGCCAGAAAGGCGGCTACTTCGGCCTGGGTCGGAATACTCGATTGCGCGCCGAGCCTGGTGCAGGCCAGGGCGCCGGCGGCGCTGGCCAGCCGCAATGCGGGTTGCAGCTTGTGTCCCTGACTCAGGGCGGCGACCAGAACGCCGCAGAAGGTGTCGCCCGCGCCGGTGGTGTCCAGGGGCGTCACCTGAAAGGCCGGCTCAAAGGAATACACACCGTCCAGGCGGGCGCAACAGCCGTGGTGCCCCAGGGTCACGACCACGCAGGGCACTGCAAGGCGCGCCAGGCAGTGCGCAATGCTGCCCTGATGATCGGCGACGACAGCCAGTTCGCCCTCGTTCACGATCAGCACATCCAGCAGCGCCAGTAGCTCGGCGGACAGAGCTTGTGCCGGTGCGGCATTGAGAATGACCTTGACGCCGCTGGCCCGGGCCGCCCTGGCGTAGGCCGTCACAGACGCCATCGGTATTTCGAGTTGCAGCAGCAGGTGGGTGAAGCCCTCCAGCGATGGCAGGTCGGTGGCACGCAAGGCGAAATTGGCGCCGGGTGCGACGGTAATCGCGTTCTCGGCGTCATCCGACACACAGATGAAGGCCGTGCCCGTGGCCTGGTCCTTGACGCGCACGACATGCATTTGCACGCCTGCACCTGTCAACGAGGCTTCCAGCGGCGCGGCATACGCATCGTCGCCCAGTGCCAGCAGCATGTGTGTGGTGGCTCCACCGGCGCGCGCGCAGGCCACCGCCTGGTTGGCACCCTTGCCACCGGAGAAAGTCTGGAAGTCCCGTCCCAGCACCGTTTCACCCGGAGCCGGGATGTGGGGGGCGCGGACGACGAAGTCGAGATTGGCTGAGCCGGCAACAAGAATCATGGCTGAATCCATTCAACTGGCATTGACGATCAATGCGACCTGACCCGATTATGGTTACCAAATTAAACACCGCTGGATACGAGCGCTGATAAAGTGCGGGGCCTTGGAGATTTTATGAAGCAGCTTATTACCGGTTTTTTGTCATTGCTGATGGCGGGCGCCTATGCCCAGAGCGGTCCGATCAAGATTGGCGAAATCAACAGCTATTCCAGCATGCCGCAGTTCACCACGCCGTACCGGCAGGGCTGGCAATTGGCGGTCGAGGAGATCAATGCCGCCGGTGGCCTGCTCGGTCGCAAGGTCGAGGTGATTGCGCGCGATGACGCCGGGAAGCCGGAGGAAGCCCTGCGCCATGCGGTGGAACTGACATCCAATGAGAAAGTGGACGTGCTGGCCGGGGGGTTTCTCTCCAACGTGGGATTGGCACTGGCTGATCACGCCGCCAAAAACAAGCGCCTGTTTGTGGCCAGCGAGCCTTTGACGGACGCCATCGTGTGGGAGAAGGGCAACCGCTACACCTTCCGCCTGCGCCCCAGCACCTACATGCAGGCCGCCATGCTGGTGGAAGAGGCCGCCAAACTGCCGGCCAAACGCTGGGCCACCATTGCGCCCAACTACGAGTACGGACAAAGCGCGGTGACCAGCTTCAAGGCACTCCTGAGGGCGAAGCGGCCCGATGTTGAGTTCGTGGCCGAACAGTGGCCGGCACTGGGCAAACTCGAAGCCGGCACCACCCTGCAGGCGATCATGCAGGCCAAGCCCGATGCCATTTTTAATGTGACATTTGGCGCCGATCTGGCCAAGCTGGTGCGCGAAGGCAATCAGCGCAATGTGTTTCCCAAAACGCCGGTGGTCTCCATGTTGTCAGGCGAGCCCGAGTACCTGGATGTGCTCAAGGATGAAACGCCGCGTGGTTGGATCGTGACCGGCTATCCGTGGGACCAGATTGACACCCGTGAGCACGCGGCGTTTGCCGCAAATTACTACAAGAAGTTCAATGAAAATCCCAAGGTGGGCTCGGTGGTGGGCTACGCCACCATGCAGGCCATTTTTGCCGCCATCAACAAGGCAAAAAGCACGGACAACGAAAAACTGGTGGCTGCCATGCGTGGCCTCAAGTTCAGCACGCCGTTTGGCCCGGCCGAGTTCCGCGCCCTTGACCAACAGTCCACCATGGGCGCGTTTGTCGGCAAGCTGGACCTGCGGGGAGGCAAAGGCACCATGGTGCAGTGGCGCTATGCCGACGGCAAGGCTTACATGCCGCGCGATGACTACGTGACGGCGCGCCGGCCAGCGGCTGCCATGAAGTAGATCGACAGGCCGCATCGGCGTCATAATTTGTTTGACCTCAACACTTCGAAAGTCTGTCATTGATGGGACCCAGCGTATATGTCAAGGTTGTCGGCTTCAGGGATGTGGAGCGTCATGCCATCAACACGCTGTTCAGACTGTCACTCGGGCGGCCCACTTCCTATGGCTTGTGGACGCCCGAGGCCCCCGTGGCGCCCCGTCTGGCGCTGATTGACCTCGACGCCTATGAAGCCGGGCTGGCGCTCGCCTCACCGGGCCTGAACCCCAACCTGAAGATGATCTGCGTCGGGCGTGACGCACCGGCCAACGCCTGGCGTACGTTTCAGCGGCCGCTGCACTGGCCCGATGTCGTGCAAGCCATGGACAGCCTGTTTGCGCCCGCGGAAACACTGGATGTCGACATTGATCTGGGGGACGGCGCCGCGGGGGCTGGCGTCCCTCCGGGTTACAAGGTGACGCTGCTGGTGGACCCGTGCAAAGAGGATCGCATGTACCTGCGTGCCCGCCTGGCACTGGCGGGTCACACCGAGATTGCCGAGGCCAGGACCGGCGCCGAGGCGCTGGAGCTGGCGAAAATCCGCCACTACGATCTGGTCATCGTCTCGCTTGATGTACCGGACATGGATGGCTGGGAAATGATTGCTCAGCTGGTGGCGCTGGAGCCAGCGATCGGGAGTGTCATCGTGACCACGACCGACAAGTCCTGGCATGTGCGCGAACAGGCGGAAGCGTCCGGTTGCAGCGGACTGCTGGAAAAACCTTTTGACCCCTTGCAGGTTGTTGAGTTGCTACAAAAAATATAGCATTCTGCGCTTTAAATTCGGGGCTACGGGCCTATTTCATCAAATGTTTTCGGCCATTGACGGGGTGCCGCGCAGGGCGTTGAGGGATTGGGCCAGGCCCGCGTCAACCGGTAGGGGCTCAGCACCCCAGCGCGCCGCCAGCAGTTCAGCACAGAGCACCGAGAAACTCAGTCCTCTTGAGCCCATGCCGGCACAAATCCACAACGTGGGGTTGTCTGTCCGGTACAGCGGCCCGACCACCGGCAGACGGTCGGCAGTGACGCAGCGTGTGTTTTTCCACGCGTTGATGGCGCCAGCGGCAAACTGCTTCGCCAGGGCCTGGGACAGCGCGGGTATCAGTTTTTGCAGCCGCCCGAAGTTGGCGGCGTGGTTTTTTTCGTCTGGCGACTCGGGCTTGTTGTCGGGCTGGTAACTGGAGCCGACGAACCAGGCGAGGCCGGCGTGGGAATCTCCGTCCACTGGCACCGCGGGAATCACACTGCCGGCGCCATTGACCGGAAAAAGCGGGAAAGCCGCATCGGGTTCGCCCTGGTGCAGGGCCCATGACAACTGACCGCGGACCCCGTGCATGGCCGGCAGCTGGTCGACGCGAACGCCCAGTGCAGGCAGGGTCGCCTGCAGAGTTTCAAGCAGTGGCAGTGCACCATTGGCGTTGGCCAAAACCACCCGGTCGGCGCGGGCGAGCACTTGGCCCAGCTCGTCCAGCAGTTCCCATTGGTCGCCGCTGCGGCGAAGGGTGGACACCCGGGCACCCCCCTGAAAAGTGATCCCCGGTTGCGCCAGCCAGGCGTCTACCAGCCGGGCCGGCTTGAGCCACGCCGCGTCCTTGTGCCAGATGTCGGGCAGATCGGCCGCACCATCCAGCTGGCGTTGCAGCGTTCCGGTGGCGTCCCAGTCCTGACCCTGGCGCAGCAGACTGCGTGCCTGGTACAGCATGAGCCGCACGCCACTGCGCGACAGGCGCGACAAGGCGCAGTCGTCGGCCGACACATGCGGCACCACCAGACCCACGGGCAGTCCGGAAGCCCCGGCGGCGGGTTCGTTAGCCTGGTCGAGCACCCGCACCTGCCAGCCGCGTCGGGCCAGGGCGGCGGCGACGCTGGCGCCCGCCAGACCGGCCCCGATGACGGCGCAGGTGCCCACCTCGACGGGACGAGCGGGTGCCGCGTCTCTCGTGTTCTTGATCGTCCAGCGGGGATTGAATTGGCCACCGAGCAAGGCGCCGGCTGGCCCGGTCAGCGGGTCAGTCTGGCTGGCCTGCAGTTCAAAGCCGCACTGCGTCAAATCAGCGCGCAAATCAGAAGCATCAGCCATGGCCACCAGGCGGGTGCCGCGACGACAGCATCTTGCCAAGGCCTTTACCGTCCAGACCGTCCACGGTGGCCCTGAGTCGCGGGCTGGGCCGTCTGGCGCCAGGTAAATCGAATCGGCCACAAACTGCTGCTGCCGCAACATGGCCGTCAAGTCACCCACGCACAGCGTCAACAGAACGTGGCCGCCATCGAGCGTCAAACGGTGAACACCGGGTGCGAGGCCAAACCACTGCGGCGCCAGTTCCTGGGCCACGTCTGCCAGTGCGGGAAACGACGTGGCACAGGCCAGTAATTCTTCAAGCGGGGGTGGCGCGCTGGTCAGCGACACATAGTGCAGGAGGCGAGGTTTGCGCGGATCGTTTCGCCAGGCCTGCCAGGTGGTCAGAAAATGCAGGCCCCGGTCAAACCGGGTGTCCAGGACGCGCCAGGCGCTCTGCTGGCCCCATGCCTGCGGCAGTCCACAAGCCTGCAACAGTTCAGTTGCCGCCGCCTCAGCCATGCGCCGGGAGCCTCAAGGGCTGGGTGGCACGTAGCCCTGCGCGGCGTCGGCACCAGAGCCGAAAAAGTGGTTTTCCATCTGGCGCGCCAGGTACTGGCGGGCCCGCGCGTCGGCCAGATTCAGGCGGTTTTCGTTGACCAGCATGGTCTGGTGCTTGAGCCAGGCGGCCCAGGCTTCCTTGCTCACGTTTTCCCAGATGCGTTTGCCGAGTTCGCCGGGGTAGGGAGGGAAATCCAGACCTTCGGCTTCCTTGCCGAGTTTGATGCAGTTGACGGTGCGTGCCATTTGGAGCCTTTTACAAATTCTTGTCAGGGTTGCGACTTTAGCAAGCTTTCGGTGGCCGTCGGGCTGGCGGGGTTTGGGATTGGCATTTGAAAGCTTGATTTTCGGCGGCGCGCCCCCAGCTACCACGCATGAACGATACCAAACCATTGCCTTCAAAAGTCAATCTGGGCGTCACCCACGTGTTGGCTGATTTGCTGGAACGCCTCGAACACAGCACGGTGCCCGTCGGCCCTGAGCAATATCGCTCGGTCGTGATGCACTTGGTGAACGAGTTCGGCGATGTCCCATCGGGTGCCGCGTTGGGCGCCTTGCTGGACAACTATCCGGCTGCGGCGGAACTGTACGAGAACGTTAACTACGAGGTGGCCGGCCTGTGCCGCTCGTCACTTGAGCTGTCGCTGGCCGCCGAGCGTCAGGCCAAAGCCGTGATCGAGCGCGCCATGCGCCAGCCGAAGTAAAATACGGGTTATGGCAAAAGCTGACACGAAAACTAAAATGCTGGCCGACGGCCTGCGTTACAAATCCAAAGTATCGGGTTCCCCGTTCACGGCGGCAACGTCGTTCGGGGCCGCGACCATGTCGTGCTTTCTGTGTGGCAAGCATCGTGCCCGCTCGCAGATGGTCACGCGCAAGATACTTGGCAAATCCCAGGCGGTGTGCTCGCCATCCTGCAAGGCTGCAGACGAGGCGGCGGCCGGCTGATTCCATGGTGTTTCAGGTCTTGACGGGCTGGCTGGACAACTCTCCCCGCCGCGTTTTTGCGCTGCTCAGTGCCGTTTGCATCGGCTTGCTGGCCTTTGGCCTGTACTTGCAGCATGTGGTGGGGCTGGAGCCTTGCCCGATGTGCATCGTCCAGCGCTACGCTCTTATTTTGGTAGCGCTTATCGCAGGCTTGACGGGGGCTAGCAGCAAGAAAGGCATGCACCTGGGTGGTTCGGTGCTGCTGCTGGCAACGGCTGGGTTCGGCGCCTTTGTGGCGGCCCGGCAAAGCTGGTTGCAGTGGTACCCGCCTGAAGTCGTGAGTTGCGGCCGCGATTTCTACGGAATGATCGAGACTTTCCCGCTGCAGCGCGCCATTCCCATGATCTTCAAGGGGGGTGGTGACTGCTCCAAAATCGACTGGACCTTCCTGGGTGGCTCCATTGCCAACTGGTCGTTCCTGTGCTTTGGCGCGGTGGTCCTGCTGTCCCTGACGCTGATCTGGCGTCTGGTCCAACGCCGCTAAAGCCGGCGGCGCTTCAATACGCTGGCTGGCCCGACGCTGGTCAGGCGTGGCCCAGTTTCTTCACCAGCACCTGGCTTTTCCGGTCCCAGTTGTATTTTCGTTTGCGTGCCTCGGGCAGCCAGTCCGGGTCCACCAGGACGAAGCCGCGCTTGAGGAACCAGTGGGTGGTGCGGGTCGTCAACACAAAAATGCTGTCCAGTCCCGCCGCCCGAGCGCGCTGCTCGACACGCTTCAGCACACGCTCGCCGTCGCCCTGGCCCTGCACCTGGGGCGACACCGTGAGTGCCGCCATTTCGGCGGTCTTGCTTTCGGGATAAGGGTATAACGCGGCGCAGGCAAAGATGACGCCGTCGTGCTCGATCACCGTGTAATTGCCCACGTCGCGTTCGATCTCGGTGCGGCTGCGCTTGACCAGGGTGCCGTCTTTCTCAAATGGCTCGATCAACTGCAGGATGCCGCCCACGTCGTCCACCGTGGCTTCACGCAGGCTCTCCAGTTTTTCGTCCACCACCATGGTGCCGATGCCGTCGTGCACATACACCTCAAGCAGGATGGCGCCATCCACCGCAAAGGGAATGATGTGGCTGCGTTCCACGCCGTTCTTGCACGCTTTCACACAGTGTTGAAGGTAAAACGCGGTGTCGGTGGGCTGGTTGGCTGCCGGCAAGTCGGCCAGCAGCTTTTCGGCGGCGGCCAGCGGCAACTCGGTGTCAATCGGGTTGTCTGCGCTCTCGGGGTCCCTGGGGTGGACGCGAATGCCCGGAATTTCAGTCACAAAAATCAGCTTGTCGGCCTGCAAGGCGGTGGCTACCGAGGTGGCGACTTCTTCCATGGTCAGGTTGAAGGCCTCACCGGTAGGTGAAAAACCAAAGGGCGACAACAGCACCATGGCGCCCATGTCCAGCGTGCGCGTGATGCCCGCCGTGTCGACCTTGCGCACCAGGCCTGAATGCTGGAAATCCACGCCGTCCACAATGCCGACCGGCCGTGCGGTGATGAAGTTGCCCGAAATGACGCGCACCGTCGAGTCGGCCATGGGGGTATTGGGCAGACCCTGGCTGAAAGCCGCCTCGATCTCGTAGCGCAACTGTCCGGCAGCTTCCTGCGCGCAGTCCAGCGCCACCTCATCGGTAATGCGCACGCCGTGGGAGTATTTCGGGGCATGGCCCTTGGCCCTGAGTTGCTCGTTCACCTGGGGCCGAAAACCATGCACCAACACGACCTTCACGCCCATGCTCTGGATCATCGCCAGGTCTTGCGCCAGGTGGTGCAGCTTGCCTGCAGCGATGGCCTCACCGGCGATCCCCACCACAAAGGTCTGGTTGCGAAATTTGTGGATGTAGGGCGCCACCGACCGGAACCAGGGCACAAACGTGAAGTTGAAAACAGTGGACATGCGGGCGAGTGGCAGATGTTGCGGGCGAGAAAGGGACTAAGGGCTGGGATAATCTCCGATTCTCTACGAAGTTATTGCCTTGACCGCTCCCCCCCTAAAAATCGAGTTCCCAGAATCCTTGCCCGTGTCGGGTAAACGCGACGAGATCATGGCCGCGCTCGACGCGCACCAGGTCATCATCGTCTGCGGTGAAACCGGCTCCGGCAAGACGACGCAATTGCCCAAGATCGCGCTGGCCATGGGGCGCGGCAAGCTCAATGGCCCCAAGGGGCCCGACGGCCGCCTGCTGCCAGGCCAGGGGCGCCTGATTGGCCACACCCAGCCGCGCCGGATTGCCGCCAGCTCGGTGGCCAAGCGCATTGCCGAGGAACTCAACACCCCGCTGGGGGATGTGGTCGGCTTCAAGGTCCGCTTCCAGGACCGCCTGAGCCGCGACGCCTCGGTCAAGCTCATGACCGACGGCATTTTGCTGGCCGAAACGCAGACCGACCCGCTGCTGAAGGCCTACGACACCATCATCATCGACGAGGCCCACGAGCGCAGCCTCAACATCGACTTCCTGCTGGGCTACATCCGCCAGATCCTGCCGCGCCGGCCCGACCTGAAGGTGATCGTGACCTCGGCGACGAT
>NZ_JAUSLE010000085.1 GCF_030646845.1 Rhodoferax sp.
GTCGTCGATGTCGATCTGGATGTCTTCCTTGCTCACACCCGGAATCTCGGCCTTGAGCTTGTAGTCACCGTTGCTTTCGGTGAGATCGACCTTGATGTCGGGCGCCTGCGCAACACCGCGCGACACCCAGGGGCGCAGGAAGTTGCGAAAGGCGTCCTCAAACGGATCGGCAGCAAAGAGGTCACGTATTTTGAGTTCGTTCATGGACAGCTCCTTCAATGGGTTGAGTGACTGAAGAAGGTTCAGCGAACCGCTTCAGATCTACATGCTGTGCCCGCCAGACCCCGGTGGAATTGAGTGCGCTCAATGCACGCGACCGGGGCACTCACGCCTTCGCAGATGGGGTTGGCTTGCAGCAGCCGCACATCGGTCGGTGGCGTCTCAGGCGCTGCCGCGTTGAGCACGCTCAATCAACCGCTGACCACAGCGCACTAACTTCGCCCGGTGCAACGCTGCCACGCTGACGCGCTGCACCTTCCGCAATCCTTCAACTGGAGATCCGAAATGGGACGACAACTTGTAGCCACCCCATCCACAGCCCGCACACCCAAAGCCATGAAGAGGCCTTCGGCGCCGGAGGCGAACGAGCAGGCCCCGGAGAGTCCGTCGGCTGCACCCTTCGACCGCGAACAGGCCATACGCGAGGCCGCCTACGCGTGCTTTGAAGCACGCGGTTGCGAGCCTGGGCATGAGCTTGACGATTGGCTCAGGGCCGAGGCCTTGGTGCAACAGGCGAACGGCGGCGCTGAACCGATGCCCCACTGATCGCGTAGGGCCAGACGCGCCAGCATTGCGCAAGCTCAATCCGCGGACGCTTCCAGGTGAAAAAATGCCCCGAGTGCTGTCACACGCAAACACCAACAGGGGCCGAAGGAGGACTTCCGCATGACCGCCAAACAACTGCTCTTTCGCGAGGAAGCCCGCGACAAGATCCGCCGCGGTGTCGATGCACTGGCCGAGGCCGTGAAGGTGACGCTTGGCCCGCGCGGACGCACCGTGATCCTGGACCGCGACTACGGCCCACCGCAGATCGTCAACTCCGGCGTGCTGGTGGCCAAATCGGTGGAGCTGGAGAACCGGTTCGAGAACATGGGTGCGCAGCTGCTGCGCGAAGTGGCCTCGCGCACCAGTGAAATGGCAGGCGACGGCACCACCACCGCCACCGTGCTCGCGCACGCCATGATCCAGCAGGGCCTGCGCTACCTGGCCGGCGGCATGAACCCGATGGATCTCAAACGCGGCATGGAGCAGGCCATCGAGGCGGTGGTGGCCGAACTTCACCGCATGGCGCGCCCCTGCGCCAGCTCGCAGGAGATCGCCCATGTAGCCGCCATCTCGGCCAATAACGACCGCTCGATCGGCGAACTGCTGGCGCGCGCCATCGACAGTGTGGGCCGCGAGGGCGCCATCTCCATCGAAGACGGTTCGGGCCTGAGCAGCGAGCTGGAGGTGGTGGAAGGCCTGCAGTTCGACCGCGGTTTTCTCTCGCCCTATTTCATCAACAACCCTGAGCGCCAGAGCGCCACGCTGGAAAACGCCGCCATCCTGCTGTATGACAAGCGCCTGTCTTCGCTGAAAGACCTCTTGCCCTTGCTGGAA
>NZ_JAUSLE010000010.1 GCF_030646845.1 Rhodoferax sp.
CCAGCGTGGCCGCACCAAATTGCCAGTCGGTAAAGGACATGACAGCCACGATGGCCACGGGTATCACCAGCAAGGCAATGATGAGCACCGTAGCGGGTGTCAGCAGGAGGGCCGTGTGAAGCGGATTGACTCGCATGTTCCAGCCTCAGGCGGCTTCGCCCATCAAAACCGAAAAGGGTTCAAACGCCCGGCGCTGACCATCGGCATCGAACAGATGAATCTCACCAAGAGGAACTGAAACCCGCAGGGTCTGGCCGACCCGAATTCCGTGGCTGTTGGCGGGCAGGCAGAAAACAGACGTTTCTTCGGTGCCGTCAACCTGGAGTGATGCAATCTGTTCGGCACCGGTGTACTCCACGCTGACAACGACGCCTTGAACCTGCATGCCATCCCTGGACTCGAGACACCCGGCCTGCGGTCTGAACGCAACATGACATGTGCCAGACCTGCCATGGGAATGGCCGACTTGACGCCCTTGTGCCCACACCGCGCCATGGGCTCTGACTTCAGCATCGAGCAAGTTGATGCGTGGTGCACCCACAAAGCGAGCGACATCGAGGTTGGCTGGCTGGGTGTAAATTTCTTCGGGTGTTCCGATTTGCAGGATGAGTCCCTCACGCATCACGGCCACACGGTCCGACATGGACATGGCTTCATGCTGGTCATGCGTGACGTAGATGAAAGTCACGCCCAACTGGTCATGGAGCTGACGGATTTCCGTACGTAGCGCCTGGCGCAGGTTGGCGTCGAGGTTGGAGAGGGGTTCGTCGAAAAGAAAGACCGCAGGGTGACGCACCATGGCACGGGCAAGGGCCACTCGCTGACGTTGTCCGCCAGACAGCTGTGCGGGCTTGCGCTCCCAAAGTCCATCAATGCCAAGACTCTGCGCCACCTTTCGGGCATTGGCTTGCGCCTCCGCCTTGACGCGACGTGTGTTGGCCGAAAAGAATTTCGCGCCGGGCAGCCTACCCCAGAAATTGAGGCCTCGCATCAGCAGAGGCGTGCAGATGTTGCCGCCTACCGTCATGTGCGGGTACAGGGCGTACGACTGGAAGACCATGGCGCAGTCGCGCTGACTGGGTGACAAGGCCAGCAGGTCGCGCTGGCCCAGCCGAATCGAGCCCGCATCAGGCTGGTCCAGCCCTGCAATCAATTTGAGCAAGGTGGATTTGCCGCAGCCCGAGGAGCCCAACAGCGTCAGGAACTCACCCTCCTTGACAGTCAGGTCCAGTCCCTTGAGGACCTTGGTGTCGCCGAATTGCTTGGTGAGTCCGGAAATATGAATGTCAGGCATGGCAAGCGTCCCTGGTGGCAGATTGATGGCCGAGAACCCAGTTCGTCAACTGGTCGTAATCGCTGAAACTAAACACGTTGGGAAGCAGGTCACCGGGTTGCCCTGCATATCCACCGAGGTGAGCGGCGAAGCGAACCTGCGACTGTTGGGCACAAGTGGCATCCATGTAGGAGTCGCCCACAAACAAGGCTTCGGACGCCGATATCCCCATATGCTCCAGCACCAGGAGCAGTGGGTCTGCCGCTGGCTTGGGATGAGGTGCATCACCCATTCCAACGATGACGTCGAAAACGCCTTCGATGCGAGCTTGGGCCAGCAAGACCTCGGTTGAGGCGCGGTCGCGGTTGGTGCAGATGCCAAGCTTCAAATCCGGCGTTTTGAGCGCCGACAATGCATCGTGCAAATGGGCATACAAAGGCGCCGCTGGCAACCATCGCTGCATGTACTGCTCCAGATACTCAATTTCCAGTTGGGTTGCCAACCCTGGCTCCACGGGAACTGTTTGCAGGGCAATCGACTTGCGAAACATCGCCCGTAAACCTTCGTTGAGCGCCGTGCGCAAGAGCGATGTTGAAACTTCCCGCAGACCGGCCTGGACCAGCACGCTATTGGCAGCAGCCGCGAGCGATGGCAATGTGTCAAACAGGGTGCCATCGACATCAAAAATGACCGCTCGAAAATGTCCGTTTGTGTTCATGCGTTGAATGTTACGAACAATAAATGTCACTTTCATGACTTAATCTGCTCATACAGTGGCAATATCTGTCCCAGTCTGTTCGTTTCCAGGTCCAGTCATCACCTCAGGTTTCACATGCTCAAAGCCGCTCGCCACAAAGAAATCGTTACCCTGCTTCACAACGGCGGGGTCGTGGAGGTCAATACTTTGGCCGACAGATTTCAGACCTCACCCATCACGATTCGGCGAGACTTAATCGAACTTCATGAACGAGGGTTGGTCGAACGCACCCGTGGCGGCGCCGTCTCGGGGGAGGTCATTGCCGAGGGTTGGGCCCGCTACGAAAGCATCAGCTACGCGGAACGTGAGCGCGAGAATGTCCGGGAAAAGCGGGCGATTGCTGAGTTGGCTGCGCAGCATGTTTCCGATGGCGACTGCATTTTGGTCAATGCCGGCACGACCTCACGTCATTTTGCGGAGGCCTTGCGCGGTCATCACAATCTGCATGTCGTGACCAACGGCTTGACGGTTGCGATGGAGTTCGCCAGAAGCCAGAACGCATCCGTTTATCTTTTACCGGGCACTGTTGACTTCAAGAAAATGGCATCGGTTTGTCGTCCGGCTCCCGGCACGTTTGACGACATCACAGTACGTGCGGCGTTTCTCGGCGTCAACGGCATTTCGCCTTCCGCTGGTATCTCCATGCTGTCCCCGGAGGAGGCCGCGATGAACCGGGCCTTCATGGAAGCAGCCCAGACAGTCACTGTCCTGGTGGACTCATCGAAGTTCCACTCTCAGGCCATTTTCCGGATTGCACATCTGGACAAAGTGACGCGCATCATCACGGATGCAGGCATCGACCAGGGCATTCGTGAGGCGCTTGAAAAGTTGGATGTCGAGGTGCTCATAGCTTCACCGGATGATGCTTCGCCTTGAGTTAAGAGGCGGAGATTCATCTCTGAAACTCCGATGGCATGTTGTTAGGGGAGATGCTCGAACGTCGGCTCTTGGTCGGCAGGCGCCACAGTTAGACGTTGCGCCGCACCACTTTTCTTGGACGGTGCTTTCCAACTTGGTGTGGCATAGCAATAGTTCTACCGAACCCAGATTCTTGGCTAGCTTACAAATGAGCGATGCTGCCTTCGTGCGCCGCACTGAAGTTGTTGAGAATCGTCAATCGATTGACTCTTGGTTGCTGTAACTATTAGTCGTTGATTCATTAACAACTATTGGGAGCGTCCATTATGAAAGCCGTCGATGTACTGATTCACGTGCACCCAGAACTGTCCCCGATAGACCGGGCCAAGGTAGAACAGGAGGTGGCCGCGTCTGTCGGTGTAATTTCCGCGAACTTCGACAAACACGAACGCCCACATTTGCTGATCGTTCAGTACAACCCAGACGCGCTTCAATCCAGTCAGATACTTGAGATGGTGAAGCGACTCGATCCGGATGCTTCCCTGGTAGGCTTGTGACCAGTTTCTTGCGCACATTCAGGATGTGCAAGGTACCCCCACCAGCAATCAAGGATTGGTTTCAAGGGCAGGTCTTGGCCGCGAACAGTCAGCCAGTCGTTAAACGCCACGGACAGCAGTCGCAGTTGGGCAAGCGTTCAAGGCGAAACATATGTCGCGGTGAGTGCCATCCATTCAGGCCCCATTGCGTTGCGGTTGAACCGCACTGCCTGCCTGCGCAGTGACACGGTGGTTCCCTAAATCAGCGACTTGCGAATCCGCGCAGAGATCACGTCAATCACCGTCACCGTCACGATGATGATGATCATCACGGCGCAAGTTTCGGCGTATTGGAAGCCGCGGATGATTTCCCACAGGATGACACCGATGCCGCCGGCGCCGACCATGCCCACCACCGAGGCAGAGCGCACGTTGGACTCAAACCGGTACAGCGAATAGGAAATCCACAGGGGCAGCACCTGCGGGATGATGCCGTAGACGATTTCTTCCAGTGCATTGGCACCGGTGGCGCGGATGCCTTCAACCGGTTGGGAATCAATGGATTCGACCGCTTCCGAAAACAGTTTGGCCAGAATGCCGGTGGTATGCACAAACAGGGCCAGCACACCGGCGAAAGGCCCCAGCCCCACGGCCACGATGAACAGCATGGCAAACACCATCTCGTTGATGGCGCGGGCCGCGTCCATCAGGCGCCGCACTGGCTGGTGAATCCACCAGGGCGTGATATTGGCCGACGACAGCAAACCCAGCGGTACCGCAAACACAACGGCCAGGGCAGTGCCCCACAGCGCAATTTGCACGGTGATGACCATTTCCCGCAGGTACATGCGCCAATCGCCAAATTTCGGCGGGAAGAAATCGGCGACATAAGTGGCCATGTTGCCGGCATCGCGCACCAGGTCAAATGGCCGCATATCGGCGCCCTGCCAGGAGCCCGCCAGCAAGGCCAGCAAGATGCCCCACGCCAGCAAGCCCAGCAGGCTGGCCCGAGGTATCTGCATCGCCGGTGCTGCGGACAACACCGGCGTGCTGACAGGCGCGCTCACGCCTGCACCTCAAGCAAACAGAACAGGGGTTGAGGTGCCCGACGCATTACTTGGCCTGGCCCAGCGCGGCCAGCTGTTTGTCGATGTCAGCCAGTTTGGCCTGCTTGTCGGCGGCAGCAAGATTGGCATCGGCTTCGAACTTGTTGCGGGCCTTGAACAATTCAAGCTGACGAATCGGAATGAGCTGGCTGTTGGTGGATGCCTTGAAGCCGGACAGCTTGGAGAGCTTGAACAAGGCATCTTTTTCCTGCTGGCCGCCCTGGCCATAGGTGTAGAAGAAATCGCGCACTTTGGCCTTGGTAGCTTCGGGCAGGTCTTTGCGAATAACCAGCGGGTCCAGCGGGATGAGTGGCGAGGTCCAGATGATGCGCAAGTCATTGAACTTGGCAGGCAGCTTGTCTTTCAGCTTGTCCAGGTTCTCGCTGTTGTTGGTGGCCACGTCAACCTGCTTGTTCGCGACTGCCAGCGAATTGGTTTCATGGTTGGCGCTGCGCGTGAGCTTGAAGAAGGTCTTCGGGTCAATCTTGTTCTGGGCAAATACGTAATAGCTGGGCACCAGGAAGCCCGAGGTGGAGTTGGGGTCGCCGTTGCCGAAGGACAGGTTCTTGCCCTGTTTCAGCATGTCGTCCAGCGACTTGAGCGGGCTGTCCTTGTGCACGATCAGGTGCGAGTAGTAGCCCTGTGTGCCGTCGGCGTTGACCATCTGGGCAAACACTTCACCGCTGGCGCGATCGACCGCTTCCATCGCCGACTTGTTGCCAAACCAGGCCACGTGCACCTTGTTGAAGCGCATGCCTTCAATGATGCCGGCGTAATCCGGGGCGAAGAAGGCGTTGACCTTCATACCGGTCTTTTTGGCCATGCCGTCCAGGATCGGTTGCCAGTCCGACTTCAGGTTTTGTGACGATTCAGTCGAGATGATGCCGAAGTTGAGTTCCTTCAGTTCCTGGGCTGCCACCGGGTTGATGGCAATGAGGGTGGCGCCAGCCAGGGTGGCGAGCAGTTTCTTGATCATGGGAGTTTCCTTTGTAGAGATTGATCGGACAGATGGCAAATTGAGTTCAGGCGGCACGCGCGAGGGGTGCCAGCGGCGCTGGCCAGGCCAGATGCGGCACGGCGGGCTTGCTGTCCTGCAGGCTGGAGATGTGGTCGCCGAGCGCCAGGATGTCGTCGGCCTCGGCGCCGTAGAGTTCGCGCAGCAAGGTCGGTGTGAGGGCCACCGACGGGCCGTCGTACACGACGCGGCCCCGGTGCAGGGCGACAGTGCGGGCGCAGTACTTCATGGCGACGTTGACCTGGTGCAGGGACACCACCACGGTGCATTTGTCTTCCCGATTGACACGCGCAAGGATGTCCATCACCTTGCGCGACGACTCGGGGTCGAGCGAGGCAATGGGCTCATCGGCCAGGATCACCTTGGCGCCCTGCACCAGGGCGCGTGCAATGGCGGCACGCTGCTGCTGGCCGCCCGACAGGGTTGAGGCGCGCTGGGCGCAGCATTCGGCGATGCCCACGCGTCTCAGGGCATCAACGCCGCCGGCCACTTCGGAGGGCGTGAACCAGCGCAGCAGGCTGCGCCACAGGGGAACCCGGTGCAGCGTGCCGGCCAGTACGTTGACGATCACAGGAAGGCGGTCCACCAGGTTGAACTGCTGGAACACAAAGCCAACGTCAGCCCGGGTCTGCCGGATGTCGGACGCGATCTTGCCGCTTTGCTGGACCGTCTTGCCGTGGATCTGGATCAGACCCTGGCCGGAACCGTCCCCGACCATGAGGCCGGCCATGTGGCGCAACAGGGTTGACTTGCCGGAACCGGAGGCGCCAATCAGCGCCACCATCTCGCCGGCTTGGATATCCAGATCAACGTCATGCAACGCCTTGCGTCCGCCGGGAAACGTTTTGTTCAGTGCCTTGATGCTGATGGCGATGGTCATGATTCCTCCGTGTCAATGCGCAGACCATATCGGCGCAATATGACAAACAGGTGTCAGTCCCAAATTTGGCTCGGCCGGATCTACACCCGCCCGCCACGCCGACCACGCACTGCAAGCAGGAAAAGCTTATGTCCACGGCCAGAAGGCCGCCGTAGAATTGCCTGCCATGACCAAATTGACCCGACGTCTGTTGCTGGCTGGAGGCGGTATGGCATTGGCTGCGACCGGCATCAGCGGCTATCTCATCAAGCATCCCAGGCCTGCACCCATTGGCTTTGACTTCACTCCGGAGGAGTTGGCACGGGCGCGGGCGTTGCTCTCGCGTCATCCTTCTATTGATGCCCATGCCCATCCGGGCCGGACCTTTGTGGACGGGGCGGAAAATCTGTCCGGGCTGGTCTGGCTCTACGCAAAGCTGGGAACGTTTGAGAAAAGGACCATTGCCGATATGCAATCGGGCGGGTTGACCGCCGCAGCCTTTGCCGCCGTATCAGATTTTCAGACGCTCGGCACCGCCGGTGAAGGCTTGACGACGGTACGGAACTTCGAACCCGGTGAAGCCTGGGCAAGCTACAAACGGCAAATCGGCAATATCCAGGCGCTGGCCGCCAGTGGGCTGGTTTATCCCGTCAAGGCCCTGGCAGATTTTCAGTCAGCCAGGGCGGCGGGCAAGCCCGGCGCGCTCTTGACCGTGGAAGGTGGCGATTTCCTGGAAGGCAAACCGGAGCGTGTGGCCGAAGCCCATGCCGATGGCGTGCGGTCCATCACCCTCATGCACTACCGCAACAATGAGCTGGGCGACATCATCACCGGCGCCCCCGTTCATGGAAAACTGAGCGACGCAGGCGTGGCGGTGGTCAAGGCCATGAACGCCGTCGGCATGGTGATCGACCTTGCCCACGCCTCGGAAGCGACCGCCATGGGCGCCATTCGCGCGTCGTCGAAACCCGTGATGGCATCGCACGTTCATGTGCACAGCGAAAAACTTCATCACCCGCGCTTCATTTCACTCGATCTGGCCAAGGCCGTTGCACAGACGGGCGGTGGCGTGCTCGGTGCGTGGCCTGCCGGGGTTGGCATTGTCGATCTCAATGGCTTTGTCGACCGCACCTTTGAGCTGATCGATCATGTCGGCATTGAGCACGTCTGTCTGGGAACCGACATGGATGCCAACTACAAGCCGGTATTTGATACTTATGCCAATCTGCCTCTTTATGTTGCGGGGCTATTGAAGCGAGGCCTGCAGGAGCCCGAGGTGGCGAAGCTGATTGGCGGCAATTTTCTGCGCGTGTTTGCCGCAGTGCAGGGCGTCTGACCGGCCCTTGTCGCAAACATTCCCGGACCCTGCCGAACTAACTGCTGATGTAGCTCGTCAACTGCGAAATGGTCTGCTCATGGTCGGCAATGATGTCGTCCATGATGTCGCGTATCGAGATCATGCCCAGCACCTGCCCGCCGTCCATCACGGGCAGGTGGCGGATCTTCTTCTGGCTCATCAAGGCCATGCAGGCACGGGTGCCGGTTCGGGGTGTGACGGTGATGACGTCGCGGGTCATGATCTCGGCCACGGTGGTTTCTTTGGAGTTTTTGCCCTGCAGCGCGACCTTGCGGGTGTAGTCGCGCTCGGACACCACGCCCACCAGCTTGCCCTTGTCCATCACGACCATGGCACCCACCTCGTAGTCGGCCAACAGCCGCAGTGCCTCAAAGACGGTGACCGAAGGGCTGACCTGAAAGACCGTCGGCTTGCGGCGTTTCAACAATTCCTGAACGGGTTTCATGAACACTCCCTTCGATGGATGGACACTGAATCTGCAGTGTAAACAAACTGTTCTGCAATGCAATAGGCGCCGCGCCTGCCTGAGTGGCGGCCTCAGGTTTTCTTCAAAGCCGCTGCGGCCCTCTTGCGTGGCGTGACCACCCGTTTGGCGGGCCCCACCTTCCTGGCTGGCCGCTCGCTCCTGGCGCGCGCCGCCAGTGCCAGTTCGCGCACCCGCTCGATGTCGGCATCGGAAAACACGCCGTTGACCCCGGAGATGGCCGCCAGCTTCATGCCATGCTTCAAGCCGAGGCGGTAGATTTCGCGCACCTTCTCCCATTCGATGGCGCGGCCCACGGTGTAGTTCTCGAACCGGCCTTCCAGCGCCAGCACGATGGTTTCGGCCAGACAGGCATAGGCCACGTTTTTGGGCAGGCCGATGTTCTTCATCTCCACATCTCCGGGGAGCAGGATTTCGCCGGACTCGACCACCAGCACATCCGGGCGCTTGGCCACCTCTTCGGGCGGCAGGTCCAGCGGGCGTGCCACATCGGTGATGACGCAGCCGGGCTTGACTTTCATGATGTCGAGCACCTTCTTGCCAGCGCCGGAGGTGGCGGTCACGATCATGTCCATGCCGGCGATGTCCTTGTCGGCCCGGGCCGCCAGGAACAAGCTGGCGTCTGGCGTCTCTTTCAGGATGGATTCCTTGAGCGAGAGCAATTTCGCGGTCTCGGGGGAGACAAGGTAAAGCTCCTCGGCGAAGGTAGCCAGCAGGCGGGCGCAGACGGAGCCGATGGCCCCCGTGGCGCCGACCACCATGGCCTTGAATTGCACCTTCTCGCCTTTCTTCGGGGCGGACAGCAACCGCAGGCGCAGCAGGGCGTCATGCGCGGCCCACAGCGCGCCAGAGGCGCTGTAGCTGTTGCCGGTGGTGATGGGCAGGGGCGCGCGCTTGGCCACCGTCAGCCCCGCATCGCCCACCACTTTGGTGAAGGCGCCCAGGCCCATGATCTGTGCGCCCAGTCGCTTGGCCACGTCGGCCGCAGCCAGCAAACGGCGGTAGGTGAACTCGGGGCTATGGGCCATGATTTCTTTCGGTGTTCCCCCCACGGAGATCAACCACCCTTCGGCTTCCACGCCGGTGGGCGATTTGATGCCCGTCACCCTTGAGTAAACAAAGGGCGGGGCATAGGCCATCACCTTCTCGAGCGAGTTCATGAACAGCGGCGGCGAGACCTGCGACAGCAACTCGATGGGCTTGACGACCTTGAAATATTCCTGCGACAGGGGATGGATGACGAACGCAAAACGGTTGACGCGCCTGAATCCGTCAGGGTAAATAATGCGCGGCTCCACCTGCAAGTCGGTGATGATTTCCAGGTAATCGTCTTCCAGCAAGTCCTGCGGATCCTTGCCGGTGGCGGCGATGATCATGGCATCCAGGATATTGGGGCCCAGCACGTGGTTGAACATCGTCGGTGAACCGTCAATCACCATGTAGACGCCTTTGGCCTTGAACTGGGCCACCCGCTCCTCATTGACCGAGGACGTGATGATGGTCTTGCCGGCCAATTCTTCCGCGCTGAAATCGTCCAGTTCATGCACTGGCGCCACAATCACGGTCGCCTTCTGCATCGCCTTGCGCAGCACGAAATGGGTCCACTCCTTCACCGGGGCGGATGACATCACAGCCGGGAGCACCCAGTCCGAAACATAGTGCGCGCCACCGGCATAGAGCTCCAGCGCGCTCAAGGAAGTCAACAGCTTGGGCACCCCGAGCTGCAGCAGAGGGTCGGCAAACTGCAGGTTCTGGCTGTACTCAGCCATGCACATGGCCAGCTTGTAATTGGTCAGGCCCGAGAAAAACAGGACTCTGGCGTTGTTGAAATAGTTGCCCAGCTTGATCTGCACGTGGCGCAGAGCCCACTCCTGCAGAATGTCATTGAGACGCCCACCCGTGGTCACCGGAATGCGTTTGACGACGCCCGTCATGCGGGCGCTGTCTTTTTCAACGTAGCGACGGGAGCCCACGTTGTAGCTGTCTTTTGCCACCCCCAGCCCAATCACACTGGCCTGTTTTTCCCAGTGTTTCAACAGCTTCACGGCCCTGGTCGTGCTGCCGTCCGTGCCCAGACGCTGCACACTGATGCGCTGCCCCATGAACGGCGCCACAAACTCAAAATCCTGATCCCGCGCGCCCAGGCTGATACTGACCACTTTTTTCATACATTCACACCGTGGAACTGTGGCAACTTTGAGGCAAGACACCGCACGACAGATTGATCCCTGTCAACCCACAACGTTCTTTCCCGCCACCTAATCGGACTGCTTTCGCGGTCAAAATACCGGGGCAGACAAGCGCTACAAGGGGAATGGTCTTGATACCGAATTTACTAAGTGATGTCGGGCGCTCGGTAGGGTTGTCGACGGTGATGCGCGTCGCCGGGCTCGTCACACGCCTGCTGCCGATTCCGCAACCCACCATGCTGGTGGGACCGGGCTCGAGCGCCCGGCTAGGGCACGCTGTTGCCGGCTTTGGCCATCAGAAAATCCTGATCGTCACAGACCGCGTCATTTCGGGACTCGGCCTGCTGGATGGCTTGACCCGGGCCCTGACGGAAGGCGGCACGGCCTTTTGTGTCTTTGACGAAATCACCCCGGATGCGCCGATCCCGCAGATCGAAAAAGGCATCGAGATCTTCAAGACCGAGGGTTGTGACGCCATCGTGGCTTTTGGCGGCGGCTCCGCCATGGATGCCGCCAAGGCCATTGGGCTCTCGGTGACCAACCACAAGCATCCGCGCCGCTTGGTCGGCTACTTCAGGGGATTTCACGCGCCGGTGCCCATTTACGCCGTACCGACCACCGCCGGCACCGGGTCCGAAGTGACCGTAGCCGCCGTGATCTCGGACCCCGAAAACAACAAGAAGCTGGTGATTGCCGACTCGCGCCTCGTACCGAAGATGGCAGCCCTGGACCCTGAGCTGATGACGGGTCTGCCGCCTGACATCACGGCGGCTACCGGCATGGATGCGCTGACCCATGCGATTGAGGCGTTCATTGGCCACTGGTCGACCAGCTTCACCGATCGCATGGCGCTGGCGGCCGTGGGCATGATTTATGACAACCTGCGAGTCGTCTACAAAAACGGAAAAGACCTCACGGCGCGCGAGAACATGGCGCTGGCGTCGAACTATGCCGGACTGGCCTTTACCCGGGCCAACGTCGGCAATGTCCACGCGATCGCCCATCAGCTCGGTGGCAAATACCACACGCCGCATGGACTGGCCAATGCCATCATGCTGCCGCATGTTCTGAGGTTCTACGGCCCCTGCATTCATGACAAACTGGCCGTGCTGGCCGTGCGTGCCAAGGTCGGGGCAGCGGGGGAGCCTGTCGACGTTTTGGCCCAAAAATTCCTGGAGTCCATCGACGCGCTGAGCCGCGACCTCGGCATTCCGCGCCAGCTTGATGCGCTGCGCAAGGCGGATATCCCTGCCCTGGCCAAAGCGGCCTGTTGGGAAGCGGATACCAACTACCCGGTGCCGCGCTACATGTCGGTTGAAACATGTGAAGAGCTGATCCGTGCGGTACTGCCAAAGGCCGCTTCGCGCAAAAAATCAACTGGCCAAGCGAGCACACGCAACGCCGGATGACCGGGTTCAGGTCCTTTTTTGGCCTGCCGCAGATGGCTTCATGGCTTGATGGTTACATTTGGCTTCAGCCCCCGTTAAACTTGCCTATATAGCTATTGAATTTATAGCGGCAAAATACCCATGACTCACAAAAAGCCTTTTGAAATAGCACGCGAAACGCTCAAGCAGCTGACCGCCCGCAAAATGGCGCCAACGCCGGCCAATTACCAGGCAATCTACAGTGAAGTCGCGGGTGTGCCCGTTGACCCGCCTTTTCCGGCAGAGCGGCTGCGGGACATTGCGCAGGCCCTGCCCACCAAAACACCAGGCCAGCAGAGGCAGCGCGGTTTGCTCGATTCCGCCATCGGCCAGTTGAACTGGGACGGCGTGAAGAATGCCCTGATGGCTTACGGTGGCTTCAGCCCCCCGCCAGAGGCGCCCGCCCTTCCCAGATTCGCGGCATCGGCCCCGGCGCCCCTGGAGGAAAGCCCGTCGCCGGCCGTCTCCGCGCCAGCGTTGACGGCGGATTTTTTCGAACAAATCGCACGGATGATTGAATTTGCATTGCCGGCGCTGGGCACGGACGACGCCCGCTTTACCGAGCAGACCGAGACCTTGCTCGCGGCCATGCGACAGCCCGGGGCCGACGTACTGGCAGTGAAGCTGATGCTGGGCAACTTCAGTCACCGCTTGTCATTTGCCGCGGAGGATCAGGCGGAGATCAAGGGCACACTGCTCAAGCTGCTGCACCTGATCATCGAAAACATTGGCGAGCTGAGTCTGGATGATCGCTGGCTCCAGGGCCAGATAGAGGCGCTGCTGACGGCATCAACACCGCCGCTCACCTTGCGCCGGCTCGATGATGTGGAGCGCCGTCTGAAAGACGTCATCTTCAAGCAGACCGAGGCCAAGGGCCGCGCCCTGGAAGCGCAGGAAGATCTGCGCCAGATGCTGGCCACTTTCATTGAGCGGCTGTCGCAAATGACCGAGTCGACCAGCACGTACCACGGCCAGATGGAAGAGAACGCGCGCCTGATTGAGCAGGCCAGGACCATGGCGGACATTGCGCCCGTATTGAAAGACGTGGTGGGCGCGACCCGCACCATGGCACACGACAGCCTGACCGCCCGCGATGAACTGCGCGGCATGCGCGAAAAGGTGCAGACCACCGAAGCAGAATTGGTCAAGCTGCATAGGGAGCTGGACCGCGTGAGCGCGCAGGCGCGTCACGATCCGCTCACGGGCGCACTGAACCGCAAAGGCCTGGACGAGGCGCTGCAACGTGAAGTGTCCAACGTGCGACGCAAGGACACGCCCCTGTGCATGGCCTTGCTGGACATTGACAACTTCAAGAAAATTAACGACAAATCGGGCCACGCCGCCGGGGACGCGGCGCTGACGCACCTGGCGACCGTGGCGCGTGAAGTCATGCGTCCGCAGGACACACTGGCGCGCTATGGTGGTGAAGAGTTTGTGATTCTGCTGCCCGACACATCGCTGGAGAATGGCATTGAAGCCATGACGCGTTTGCAGCGCGAGCTGACCAAACGCTTCTTTCTGACGGGCACAGAAAAGATTTTGATAACCTTCAGTGCCGGGGTTGCACAACTGGCAGCCAACGAATCCGGACCGGACGCCATCCGCCGCGCCGACCAGGCCATGTATCTGGCCAAGCGCGCGGGCAAGAACCGCGTGCTGGGTGCTTGATCACAAGAAAGCGCATATGACATTTCTGATTCTGGGTTTGATTGTTTTTCTGGGCGTGCATTCAGTGCGCATCGTGGCCGACGACTGGCGCACCAAGACCCGGGCGCAGATAGGCGCACTGCCATGGAAAGGCCTTTATTCGGCGGCTTCCCTGGTTGGTTTGGGCCTGATCGTGTGGGGCTTCAGTTTGGCGCGGCAGCAGCCGGTGCAGTTGTGGAGCCCGCCGGTGGCCATGCGTCACCTGGCCTCGCTCCTCACCCTGGTTTCCTTCGTGTTGCTGGCGGCGGCCTATGTGCCGGGCAACAGCATCAAGGCGCGGCTTCACCATCCCATGGTACTGGGCGTGAAAGTCTGGGCCCTGGCTCATCTGCTGGCCAACGGCAACATCGCACATATGGTGCTGTTCGGCTCGTTTCTGGTGTGGGCCATTTTCGACTTCAGGGCCGCGCGCCAGCGCGACCGAGTGGCCGGCACATCCTATCCTCGTGGCTCGGCCGGAGCCACGGCCATCGCGGTCGCGGTGGGGGTGGGTGCCTGGGTTGTTTTTGCGCTATTGCTGCACGGCCTGCTGATGGGTGTGCGCCCGCTGGGCTGATGCCACGCGCCGGACCAATCCATGAGTATCCGCAATCTCGACTCGCTGTTTGACCCGGAGTCCATCGCTGTTTTTGGTGCTTCGCTGCGTCCGGGCAGCGTCGGCGCCACCGTATGGCACAACCTGACCAGCGGCACCTACCAGGGGCGCCTGTTCGCCGTCAACCCGAAATACCGTGAACTCGCTGGCCATCCCGTGGTTGCCCATGCGGCTGATTTGCCAGCCGTTCCGGCGCTGGCCGTGATCTGCACGCCAGCGGCCACTGTGCCCGGCTTGATCAAGGAATTGGCCAAGTTGGGAACGCGCGCCGCCGTCGTGCTGAGCGCCGGTATGACTGCCGCGCAGAAGCAGTCCATGCTGGACGCCGCGCGGCCGCACCTGTTGCGCATCCTGGGGCCCAACTGCATCGGGCTGCTGGCGCCGCACAAGGGCCTGAATGCCAGTTTTTCCCACATTGATGCGCTGCCGGGCGAACTGGCCTTTGTCTCACAGTCCGGTGCCCTGGTGACCGCCATGCTGGACTGGGCACGCGGGCGCGGCATCGGGTTCTCACATTTCGTGTCCCTGGGTGAACACGCGGACGTGGACTTTGGCGACATGCTGGATTACCTGGCCAGCGATCCGAAGACGCGCGCCATTCTGCTCTATGCCGAATCGATCGAATCACCCCGCAAATTCATGTCCGCAGCACGCGCGGCGGCGCGCAACAAGCCCGTGATCGTGGTGAAAGCCGGCCGCTCGCCACAGGGGCAACTGGCGGCTGCGTCGCACACCGGGGCCCTGGCGGGCTCGGACATGGTGTTTGATGCCGCCATTGCCCGGGCCGGCATGCTGCGGGTCGACACCTTGCAGGAACTGTTCCTGGCCGCCGAGACCCTGTCGCGCTTTCGGACCAATGCCAGCGAGTCCATCATGATTCTGACCAACGGGGGCGGAGCCGGTGTCATGGCGGCCGACGCGGCCGCCGATGCCGGCGTCAAGCTGTCGGAGCTTGGTGACGCGACCCTGCAGCGGCTTGATGCGGTGCTGCCACCCAACTGGTCGCGCGCCAATCCCGTAGACATCATTGGTGACGCGCCGGTAGCGCGCTATGAGCAGGCGCTGAAAGTCCTCAATGAGGATTCCGCCACGGGCGCCATTCTGTTCATTCATGCGCCCACGGCTATTGTGCCCAGCGCCGACATCGCGCGGGCCCTGGTGCCGCTGGCACAGCATGACGCTCATGCACCTGCGCGCCTGATGAGTTGCTGGCTGGGTGACCGGGCGGTGGCCGAGGCACGCCAGCTATTTCAGGACGCCGGCATTGCCACCTTCGATACCCCTGAGCAGGCGGTGCGCGCCTTTTCCATGCTGGTCCGCTATCGGCGCAACCAGGCTGAACTGACCGAGGCACCTCCGGCCCTGCAGCCGGATTTACGCCCCGACACGGCGGCCATCAAGGCTCTGGTGCGAGAGGCGCTGGCCAGTGGTCGTGAAATGCTGACGGAACCTGAAGCGAAGGCGGTGCTGGATGCCTGTCGCATTCCGGTGGTGGCCACGCAACGCGTGGCCGGCACGCCGGACGCGGCGGCCGAAGCCGCACTGGCCATGGGCTTTCCTGTGGTCCTGAAAATTCTGTCTGACGATATTTCGCATAAATCGGACGTCGGGGGTGTCGCCCTCAATTTGCAGGACGAGGGGGATGTGCGCGATGCGGCGCAGACCATGCTGGCGCGCGTGCTGCGTCAGCACCCCAAGGCGCGCATTCAGGGCTTCACGGTACAGGCCATGGTGCGACGCCAGCATGCACAGGAGCTGATCGTGGGCAGCACGGTCGACAGCGTGTTTGGACCGGTCATTTTGTTCGGGCAAGGCGGCACCGCGGTGGAGGTCATGGCGGACCGGGCGGTGGCCTTGCCGCCCCTGAACGTGCCGCTGGCCAAGGCACTGGTGTCGCGCACCCGGGTGGCGCGGTTATTGGCCGGGTGGCGCGACACCCCTGCGGTGGACGAGGCGGCGGTGCACGGGGTGCTGGTGGCGGTGTCGCAGTTGCTGGCCGAGATCCCCGAGATCGCCGAGCTCGATATCAATCCCCTGATCGTGAACTTCGAAGGTGCCATCGCCCTCGACGCCCGCATTCGACTGAGCGCGGCGGGTCCGGCCGGGGCAGCCCATTTCGCCATCCGGCCCTATCCGGCGCATCTGGAGGAAACCGTGCAGTGGCGGGGCCGGGACTTGTGTCTGCGGCCGATTCGACCGGAGGACGAGGCCCTGCACATGGCGTTCCTGCAGGATCTGGACCCGGAGGACGTGCGCATGCGGGTGTTCTACAGCAAGCGCACCATGGAGCGTAGCGAGCTGGCACGGCTGGTGCAGATTGACTACGCGCGCGAGATGGCTTTTGTGGCCATGGGCACCGGGCCGGATGGCCAGCCACAGACCCTGGGCGTGGCACGCGCCATGACCGACCCCGACAACTTTGCGGCAGAGTTTGGCGTGATCGTGCGCTCTGAACTCAAGGGCAGCGGCCTGGGGCATTTGTTGATGCAGAAGCTGATCGCCTATCTGCGCAGTCAGGGGACGCAGCGGCTGGTGGCCACCGTGCTGGACTACAACGATCGCATGCTCAGACTGGCCAGGGAACTGGGCTTCGAGGAAGACCCGGGCAACGAAGATGGCGAGGGCACCAAAGGAATCTTCCTGTCGCTCACTTGATGTTCATGGTCCATTGAATCAGGTACTTCGCCACGAAGCCGACCATGCCGAAGGCCAGGCCCAGGAAGATGATGAATGTGCCAAATCTTCCGGCTTTGGACTCCCAGGCCAGATGGCCAATGATGAACAGCATGTAGAGCATGAAGCCGCCCACGCCGAAGGTCAGACCGAAGGCGGCAATCTGCTCTTCCGAATAACCGAACATCAGCGGGCATCCTTTGCCAGTGCGTCCCGTTCCGGCAGGGCCGAGACATCCACCAGATCGCGATAGGCATGCCAGCTGGCATGGCCCAGCATCGGCATCACGGCAATCAGCCCGAGCAGGGCCGAGCCCAGCCCCAGCAGGGTAAAGCCCATGATGAGGGCCGCCCAGAAGGCCATCGGCATGGGGTTGGCCAGCACGGCACGCCAGCTGGTGAGAACCGCCTGCATCAACGTAACCCGGCGGTCCAGCAGCAAAGGCATGGCAACGGCCGTCGACGCAAAAATGGGCGCTGCCAGCACACCGCCCAGGGCCAGCCAGAGCTCAAACAGGAAGCCGTCTCTGGCCAGCACCACGTGCTGGATGAAGGCAAGCGGGGTGGTGATGGGCACGGGCGCCAGCAGGGTGATGAGAGCCGCCGAGGTGAGCACCCAACCCGTACCCGCCAGGGCCAGCAGGGCGCCGAACTGCACCAGGCACCAGTAATCATTGCCCCACTTGTTGATGTGGTTGTTTTGCCAGTTCAGCCAGGTTTTCAGCACCACACCGATATCTGCTTTTTCACCGCGTTCCAGTGCGCGGCTCAAGGCGTACAGGCTGGTGGCCAGCGCCGGCGCCACCACGAGGAAGCCGGACAGCGCCCCGGCCAACAGCCAGAAGCGGTCGTGCGCGACGGCCAGAATGACAGCGCCCACCAGGGCCAGCACCAGGCCGTGGGCAAAACTGATCCAGCCGCACCGGGCCATGTCACGCCACGCCAGAATCACCCAGTGCATGGGCTGCGTCAACGCAATGGTGCGCACGCCAGGCGTGGCGCGAGAGGGGGACGTGGCCGGAAGTGGGGGCGATGGTGTGTGCATGAGTGCTGCCAGTGTAATTCTGGAACGGGGGGCCGTGCTCGCTTCGTGGCATGGGTCAACGCAGGCGCAAGACTCGGGAGGCGTGATAGGGCAACGCATAATGCTGCTTTGCCGCGCCCAGGAGACTGCCATGCCCCGTCCGATACTTGATGAATCCCATATTCACGCCGCCATCCGGGAAAAGGTGGCCACGCACGAACAGGCGATTGTCAGAGAGGTACAGGCGGCGGTGGCGAAGCATCCCGTCGTGGTCGTCGGCATGGGCATGAACCCGTTCCCGAAAAAGGCACGCAAGCTGCTGGACGATGCCGGTGTGGTCTACCAGTACCTGGAATACGGCAATTATTTCAACACCTGGCGGCAGCGCAACGCCCTCAAGCTGTGGACCGGTTGGCCAACCATGCCCATGGTCTTTGTCAAGGGCGTGCTGGTGGGCGGTGCCAATGACCTGGTCAAGCTGATCGAGAGTGGTGAGCTGAAGAAGATGCTGGCCTGAATGAATAAGGGCGGGGCCCGCTGCATGCGAACCCCGCCCCTGAATAGCGGCCCTGAATTCCGGCCGTCAGTTGCCTGGCCAGCCGTCTGGCTTATGGCTTGACTTGGGCCGGGGCCTTGATGTCGCGGGGACCGCCCTTGCGGCCGTCCCGGCCATGGTGGCGCGAAGCGCTGGTGTCAAACACCTTTTGCTGGTCCGCTGTCAGCGTGGCGTAGAAGGCTTTGGTGGCGTCGCCACGTTTGTCCATGGCTGTCGTCATGTCAGCCATGTGCTGGGTGCGCAGGGCCTTCATCTTGTCGATGCGCTCGGGCGTGGACAGCTTGTCCAGCTCGGCGCGATCCGGGCGTTTCGCCAACAGGTCGGCCGGTGGTTTCATGGCCGCCGTGTAAGTGGTCCAGGCGCCTTCCTGGGCCGGGGTCAGCTTGAGTTGGGCCTTGAGTTCGGAGTTGCGTTTGTCCATCCGGACCTGCATCTTTGCAGGGTCCATTTTGCCCATGCGGTCATGATGGCGCATGCCCTCATGCATGGAGCTGCCGGCCCCCATCATGCCGCCACGCTCGCCGCCAGCCGGGGCTTGCGAAAATGCTGCAAAACCTGCGGTGGCCAGCAAGCCGGCAAGGAGAATGGGTTTGAATACTGATTTCATGTGAGCTTCCTTCGTGGTAGGTCTGACGCTCAGGACTTGGCATCAGGTTGGGAGTCAGTTTGCGCCCGCTCTGTATCTGACGCGTGACGCCCAGATAAGAGTTTGTAAAGTTGCGTTGAAGATTTGCGCGGAAATTTGATGGGATGATTGACCCTGTCGCAGTTAATTCAATCGAAGAAGGGTGCCAGTGTTCAAGAACGTGATCATGTATCGAGTCGGGCCCGGGTGGTCTGCATCCGTGGCGCAGATGGAGGAGGGCCTCGACGCGGCCCGCTTTGTCCCGTGTGGCGCCAGCCAGGAAAAATCCATCGGCTGGGTTGAGCCCCGCGGCGAGGCCCACGGCCCGCTGGTAGAGGCCGTGGGTGGGCAGCTGATCCTCAAACTGATGATCGAGACCCGGGCGCTGCCCAGTTCGGTGGTGAACCGCAAGGCCGAGGAGCGGGTGGCCCATATTGAGGCCACCACCGGGCGCAAACCCGGCAAAAAGGAGACCCGCGAGATCAAGGACGACATCAAGCTGGAGTTGCTGCCGATGGCGTTTTCCAAGGAATCGTCCGTTTCCGTGTGGCTTGATCCGCAGGCGCGCCTGCTGGTCATTGATGCGGGCAGCCAGGCCCGCGCCGATGAAGTGGTGACGATGCTGGTGAAGTCACTCCCCGGGCTGGCGGTGGCGCTCATTGACACCAAGGTGTCGCCGACGGCAGCGATGTCCGAGTGGCTGATCACGCAGGAGCCGCCTGCCGGCTTCACGGTGGACCGTGAGTGCGAGTTGAAAGCTGCCGATGAATCCAAGGCGGTCGTGCGTTACACCCGTCACCCGCTGGACACCGAAGAGGTCAAGCAATACGTGGAAAGCGGCAAGCTGCCCACCCGCCTGGCGCTCACCTGGGACAGCCGCGTCTCGTTTGTGCTGACAGAGGGTCTACAGCTCAAGAAACTGGCGTTTCTGGATGTGGTGTTCGAAGGCGCGTCCACGGGCAAGGACGATGGCTTTGACGCCGACACCGCCATTGCCACCGGCGAGCTGCGCAAACTGTTGCCGGACCTGCTGGAAGCGCTGGGTGGCGAGATGGTGAAACCCTGACGAATCCTCCTGACAAAACGAAAGAACAACCATGCTCAATTTTGATTTTTACAACCCGACCCAGATTGTTTTCGGCAAGGACCGCATCGCCGATATCGCCAAGCTCGTCCCCGCCGGGGCGAAGGTGCTGATTCTGGTCGGCGGCGCCAGCGCTGAAAAAACCGGCACCCTGGCCGAGGTGCGCCTGGCCCTGGGCACGCGCGCACACAGCACATTCGGCGGCATCGAGCCCAACCCGGGCTTTGATACCGCGATGAAAGCCGTGCAACAGGTTCGTGACGAGGGCTTTGACTTTCTGCTGGCCGTCGGTGGCGGCTCGGTGATCGATGCCGCCAAATTCATCGCCGCGGCAGTACCCTTTGAAGGCGATGCGTGGGACATCCTGCTCAAGGGCGGGCGCAACATCAAGACGGCCTTGCCCTTTGGCACGGTGCTGACCTTGCCCGCCACCGGCTCCGAGATGAACAATGGCTCGGTCATCACCCGGCGCGACATCGGCGCCAAACTGCCGTTTCGCAGCCGCCATCTGTTCCCCCAGTTTTCGGTGCTGGACCCGACCAAGACCTACACCCTGCCACCGCAGCAACTGGCGAACGGCGTCGTGGATGCCTTCGTGCACACCGTCGAGCAGTACCTGACCTACCCGGTGAACGCGCCGGTGCAGGATCGTTTTGCCGAAAGCCTGCTGCAAACGCTGGTTGACATCGGGCCGCGTCTGCTGGCCGCAACCGAGCCGGATTATGACGACCGCGCCAGCCTGATGTGGGCGGCCACTCTCGCGCTGAACGGCTTGATCGGGTCGGGTGTGCCACAAGACTGGGCGACCCACATGATTGGCCACGAACTGACGGCCCTGCACAACATCGACCACGCGCGCACGCTGGCCATCGTGCTGCCGGCCATGCTGGACGAGCGCCGTGTTCAAAAGCGCGACAAGCTGCTGCAGTACGGCGAGCGCGTCTGGGGCATTCGCAGTGGCAGCGACGACGAACGCATTACCGCCGCCATTGATCACACCCGCGACTTCTTCGAGCGCATGGGCATTCCAACCCGTCTCAGTGCCTATGGCCTGGCGGCCGATGCCATTGACGTGGTGATCCGCCAGCTGGAGGCGCACGGCATGACCAAGCTCAGTGAACGCGGTGACGTGACACCGGCAGTCAGCCGCCGCGTGCTGGAGGCGGCGCTCTAAGGGCGCCGTCCCTCAGGTTTTGCTTTTCATCGGGCAGGTGTTCATGCCCAGCAGGGTGTAGGCAGGGCACCAGCCGATCAGGCCGGTGGCCAGCGGCACGATCCCCAGCCAGCCCCACCAGCCGATGGTTCCCATGGCCATGAGGCCAAGCAGCACGACACCTGCGACGATGCGCACCACGCGGTCAATACCGCCTTCGTTGGTTTTCATAGGGGACTCTCCTGAAGGGTTGTAGATAAGGCGATTAGACGCCTTGTCTTCTTCAGCGTATGTGACTGAAGTCACGCAGGGCCGGGCCATTGGTGATTTGTATCTGCTCACGCCCCAGCGTCACCCAGCCTTCGCGCTCAAAGCGGCGCAGCAGCCGGGTGACGATTTCGCGCACGGTGCCCAGCTCATCGGCCAGGGTCTGGTGGGTAATGGCCAGCTGCGGGCCATGTCCCAACAGCGCAGCGGCGAGCCGGCGGTCGAGTTTGTGAAAGGCCACGGCATCAATCAGGCTGGTGAGATCGGCCATGCGTTCGGCGAACAGGCCCAGCACCTCGTTGCGAAATGCCGGGGTCTCCAGCCAGCGCCTGAAGATGTCGGCCGGAATCAGTATCAGGCTGCTGGGTTTGGTGGTGATGCCATGGGCTGACAGCGGCTGGGTGCGAAACAGGCTGGCGGATGACACCAGGCACAGCTCACCGGGCACCACACGGTACAGCTCCAGCGAGCGGCCGTCCTCCGAGCTGCGCGACACCTTGACCTCTCCGTCGAGCACCAGCGGAAAGCCTTGGCAAGGCGCATTTTCACTGAATAAAGCCGTGCCGCTGGGTACCTGCAGGGGTGCGACCGCCGGACTCAACTCAGCCAGGGAAGGCCGCACCTGCGCCAGCGCGGGGTACAGTGACAGGGGTAGCGCAGCCACGTCCGGCGTCGGCGGGGCAAATTGCGGATCGGGGTGTGAGTTCATATCAAAAGTGCCGTTAGCCCTCATGGAATATGCATACATAGCTATTATATTGATAGCAATTTTGACCTGCGTGGCCCGACGCCATTATGATTCACGAAGCGCCGCGCTGGCGCGCACGGAGTGCACTCACCCCGGCCATTTGCCAGCGTTGCCAAACTTGAAAGTGTTTCGATGAACAAAATGTTTGCCCTCGCTGTTTTGCTGTCTGCAACACTGGGTGCCGTTGCTGAAACCGTAGGTGAGGTCAGCACCACCTTCAAATTGCTGAGTCCAAATGACAAGGTCGTGGTCGACGTGTTCGATGATCCTGCCGTCGAGGGCGTCGCCTGTTATTTGTCGCATGCCAAAACCGGCGGCTACAAGGGTGCGATGGGCCTGGCGGAAGACACGTCTGACGCCGCTGTGGCCTGCCGCCAAGTCGGACCGATCTCCTTCAAGGGCAAGATCGCCGCGCAAGAGGAAGTATTCAATGCCCGTTCGTCATTCCTGTTCAAGCATGTGCGCGTGGTCCGGATGGTCGACAGCAAACGCAATACGCTGGTCTACCTGGTGTATTCCGACAAGCTGATCGATGGCAGCCCGAAGAACAGCGTGACGGCAGTGCCGGTGCCAGCCACTCAGCCCATACCGCTGAAATAGCGGATGGCCGTGACCGGCCAGGATTTGGCACCTCGCGGACAAGGTTATCGGCTGGCGGGGAGAATCGAAATATTTGAGGCAAGCAAGCTGCTTGATGACCATGCTGGACAAGCGCCGCTTTGTTGAATCAACCCGTTGGCTTCGGCCCTATATCCGTTGGTCAGCCCGCTTTGCCCTGAACTCGCCGCCGTGGCTTCCCTTGATGGTTCGCAACGCCCCTCTGCGCTTGTCGTCGTTTGCCCTTCGCTGCTATCACTGGGCCATGCGTTAGCGGGCAGGGCAGCCTGGCCGATGTTCTTGCGCAAGGCCACCGCGGCATCCTGCATGGCCGTGTCCGGCGCAGCGTTGTGCGCCGGGCTCAGAACTGGGATTTGAAGTAGTTGAAGGAGTGGGCAATTGCGTCGCGGATCTTCTCCGTTTCAGTCACCAGGGCCTCCCATTTGTCTTCCCCGGCCGCCTTGATCTCCTCGAGTTTGCCTTTGGCAGCTCTGGATTGCTGACGCAGCTTGGCCATTTCTTCCTTGTACTTGGCGCGGGCGTCTTCCTTGGCTTCCGTCGCCTTGGCCTCCAGTTTGTCCATCTTGGCATCGAGCTCGTCGAGCTGGAGCTTCACTTTTGCGATGTACTCGTCTCCTTTTGACATGGTTGTTCCTTGCTGTTGAAAAGGGACGGTCCGCAGAGCGACGCGTCCGTCAGGCGGTCGCCGAAAGTCAGGCGTTGTCTTTGACCGTCGTGGACGGGCCTTCGGCCTTCACGCGGGCGATGTCGGATTCACGGGCGGCCTCGGTCGCATACATCTGGCTGGTACCGATGACCTGCTGGTTGGCCGCCTTCAGGTTGAAATAAGCCTTGCCATTGGACGACGTCTTGCGCTCATAGCGTTCATCCAGAAGACTGTTTGCCTGTACCGATGCAATCCCGCCCTCTGCCGAGCTCTTGGCCTTGTACAGCTCGCTCGTGAGCAGGGTGTCGCCCGTGCCTGTCTTCAGGACGAAACGGAATTGTCCGTCGCTGCTCTTGCTCAGTTCATACCAGCCAGCCATGTGCATTCTCCTGTTGCGGGACCACAACTGCGCAAAACGCGAAGGGAGCCGCTCCTTGCCTGCCCCCGCTCAGTCTTTGCATCCCGTATTCAAGCGTACGCAAAACGAAAGGCGCCCTGTTGCGAAATCTCAATGCTGCAGCGGGCCGGCCGACTCGCCATGCCCCCCTATTGGCACAGACCAAGAATGCGTTCCTGCTGCGAGCACACCTTCACCGCCCGTGATTTCAGCGGTCTGCCCGCCCTGGTTTCCCCGGCGAGACAGGTGCGGATCTCGCGCGCCGTCGGCGCATAGTAGAACCATCCGCGTCCGAGATCCGGCAACGCAAGCTCCACCTCGCGCCACTTCGGGTGACCCTTGTCCTGCAGGAGCGGGAGGTTCTGGCACAGCGAACGCGCCATATGCCGCAGATTGCTTTCCGTGTCCTTCAGCTCGAAATCGTAGGTGACGAGGAACGCCTTGACCGCCAGGCTGGGCAGGTCGGTCGTGAGCAGGTTGGGGTAGCTGCTGGCGCGCACATTCGCGGGGAAATAAGTCTTGAGAACCGCTTCGCTGGAAGGATGCCCGGGATCAAACTTGAGCAGTTTGATGAGCTGGCGCGACTCGGGCTTCATGTCGACAAGCAGCTTGGCGGGCTGGCCCGCGACCACGGCAACCACATCAATCGTCTTGTCGGTGACCAGTTTGGCCAGCGCCTCCTCGTTGGAGAGGTAGCTCACGCCTGCGTCCGGCATGGGTTCGCCAAACATCAGGCGGTAGAGCGTGGCCGAGGTCAGCGCCGTGCCGCTTCCCAGCTCGCCGGCATTGAGCTTCGCGTTCCTGATCTCATGGACGTAGTTCCGGTCCGAGTCCGCCCGAACGATGAAGTAGATCTCCTCGTTGTACAGCGGCAGGATGACGCGCAGCGGCCGGATCATGGTGCCGGCCGCTGCGTTTCCAGCAGCAGCCATGTCGAGGAAGGACTGGTAGACGTCCGACTGCACCAGGGCCAGTTTCACGCCCGGCTCGTAACGCAGCCGCCGGACGTTCTCGGCCGAGCCGGCCGAAGGTACCGCGTCGAGCTTGATGTTCGCCGCGGGCGCCACGAACTGGGCAAGATCGCGCCCGATCTTGATGTAGGTCCCGCGTTCCGACGCGGTCACTATCTTGTATTCCACCGCGGCGACCGCCGCCGTACCGTGCCCGAGCAGCCCGGCCAGCAGCAGGGCGGACAAGACTATCTTTTTCATGCTATTTCGTCTCCTCTTTGGTAGCGGAACTGCAGAGCCCGAGCGCTGCGACGGCGTCCGGGCATTGCGCCAATATCGGCGGCGGCGGGGTGATTGGTTCCGCGTCAGGCGGCGGTGATCGCCGCGCGGTCATTGCAGCGACCGCCTTGGGCGGTGACGGCGCTGGCGCCTCGCCAGGGCCTGATATCGCCGCTGCAGGCTTTGGCGTGACGCCGGTCGCTGCCGATGCCGGCTCAATGGGCGCGTCAGCGGTCGCGGGCCCAGCGCTGACGGAATTCAAGGTACCGGAAGCGCCGCTGGCCAGTGGCGCGGCGCCCGGCCTCTTGGCGCTGGGCGCCGACGGGACGAGAAAGTAATAAACGCCGGCGGCCATTGCCACGAGCACCATCGCTGGCACGGCAAAGTGCACGGTGCGCCGCGATCGGTTCGCCGTCGCCGCACTGGCCGACGAGACTATTTCATACGCCGGCGCTGATTCAGGGGGAGGGAGAGCGGAATCAACTGGTGCAGACGTGCGCAGCTTTTCGATGCCGGCATCCTGTGGCGCCGAGTCGGGTTCGGGTGCCGCAGGGAGCGTGAATCCCGCATCGCATTTGTAGCAGTTTCGCGCCGTTCGCTTGTTGATCGCGCCACACCGGTCGCAGGGTTGCAGGTGCATCTGCGAACCACAGTCGTTGCAAAAGCTTGCACCCGCCGGATTGAGGTGGTTGCAGAAGAGGCACTGGAGCGGTGGGGGTAGTGACGACATCTCACGTAGGCGACCTTGTTGCGGCGGGCGAAGCGACATGCGGCTTTTTGACCTTGCCCCCGAAAAACGTCCTCCCTGACTGCGAATTAAATGCAGAGAACGGAGACCCGCCATTGAGAAAACTCAAAGACGCGGTGTGTTGCCGTGGTTTGTGCCCGCCAGATCATCCAGGATGGGGCAATCGGGCCGCTCGTCCCCATGGCAGTAGTGCAGCAGGGAGGTCAGGCTTCGCTGCATGGCTTGCATGGCTTCGATGCGTTGCGCCAGGTCATTGACGTGTCTCTGGGCGATGCGCTTGACGCTGGCACTGGCGCGCTTGCGGTTGTGCCACAGGTCCACCAGTTCCGCGATCTCGGCCATGGAGAAGCCCAGGTCGCGCCCGCGCCTGATGAACTGCAGGGTGCGCACATCGGCCTCGTTGTACTGGCGGTAGCCACTGTCGGTGCGCGCCACCGGTGCGAGCAGTCCGAGCGACTCATAGTGCCGCACCATCTTGGCCGACACATTGGAAAGCCGCGCCGCCGTGCCAATGGCAACCGGCCAGAATGTGTTGTCCAGCGCAGCGGCCTCGTCGGGCACCCGATCGTTGCCTTTCATGCTGCGACTGCGTAACCTTCTTCGGCAATGGCCTTGGCCAGCAGTTCGCGGGGTTGATCGGATTGCACTTCCACCAGGTTGACAGCGCGGTCGATGGTGACTTCGGCCTGCGGGTCCACCTGCTTCACGGCGCGCGTCACCGCCTTTTCGCAGTGGCCGCAGGTCATGCCGGTGACGGTGAAGGTCTGGTTCATGGAAAACTCCTGTGTGTAAAACGGTAAGAATGGCTTGAGACGCAGCATAGCGTGAACCTTGCCACCATGGCAAGGTCAAGCGAGCCGGCAACACCACGGTTCGCTGAAGGGTTTAAATGCAGCCCGTGTTGACCTTGCCATCATGGGAAGGATTAGGATGCTGTTCATGAATACTGTTGCCGCCTCCTCGCCCGCCCCCCTGCCACTGGACATCGGCATTGGCGGCATGACCTGCGCCTCCTGTGTGGCGCGGGTCGAAAAAGCCCTGAAGAAAGTGCCCGGCGTGCAGGATGCGACGGTCAATCTGGCGACCGAATCGGCGCGCATCGTGGTCGCGCCGGGCGAGCAGATGGAGGCCCGGCTGCGCCGCGCCGTGCGCGATGCGGGCTACGAGCCGCGCGCCGCCGATGCCGCGGTGCTGGCCGAAGATGCCTCGCCCTGGGCGGGCTTCGCGCCCGTCGCGTTTGGACTTGCGCTATCAGCGCCGCTGGTGCTGCCCATGATTGGCGACCTGTTCGGCATGCACTGGATGCTGCCGCCCTGGATGCAGTTCGCACTGGCCACACCGGTGCAATTCATTCTGGGGGCACATTTTTACAAAGCAGGCTGGCACGCCCTCAAGGCGTTCACCGGCAATATGGACCTGTTGGTGTCGATTGGCACCACGGCCGGCTGGGCCCTGTCGATGTGGCTGTGGCTCACCGCCGAGCCGGGTGCCATGGTGCACCTTTACTTTGAAGGCTCGGCGCTGGTGATCACACTGGTGATGCTGGGCAAATGGCTGGAGGTGCGCGCCAAGCGGCAGACCACCTCGGCCATCCGCGCCCTACACGCCCTGCGCCCGGACGTGGCGCACCTGATCGGGCTGGATGGGGAAGTGGATGTGCCGGTGGCCGAGGTGCTGGTGGGCGACCGGCTGGTGGTCAAGCCCGGTGAGCGCTTTCCGGTGGACGGCGTGCTGCTGGAGGGCCAGACCCAGGTGGATGAATCCATGCTCACCGGCGAGCCGCTGCCGGTGGAAAAACGCGCGTCCGAACACCCGGATCAGGGCGCGGCCATCGACCCGGCAGCGGCGCTCACCGGAGGGTCCATCAACGGCGAGGGCCGCATCGTGATGCAGGTGCGCGCCGTGGGCAGCGAGACCGTGCTGTCGCGCATCATCCGTCTGGTGGAAGACGCCCAGGCCGCCAAGGCGCCGATCCAGCGCATGGTGGACCAGGTGAGCGCGGTGTTTGTGCCGGTGGTGCTGGTGATCGCGCTGGTCACCCTGCTGAGCTGGTGGCTTACAGGCCACCCGTTCGAGCAGGCACTGATCTACGCGGTGGCGGTGCTGGTGATCGCCTGCCCCTGCGCCTTGGGGCTGGCCACGCCGGTGGCCATCATGGCGGGCACCGGCGTCGCCGCGCAACACGGCATTTTGATCAAGGACGCGCAGGCGCTGGAACTGGCGCACAAGGTGGATGTGGTGGCGTTCGACAAGACCGGCACCCTGACGGTAGGCCGCCCCAAATTGACCGCCTTGCGGGTGGCACCCGGCATCACTGAAGACGAGGTACTGAAGACAGCGGCCAGCCTGCAAAGCGGCAGCGAACACCCGCTGGCGCGCGCCGTTGTCAGCCGCGCGCAGGAACAGGGTTTGAGTTTTGAGGCGCCCGACAACGTGCGTGCCGTACCCGGACGTGGCAGCGAAGGGGAGGTGGGTGTGCGCAGTTTTCTGATCGGCAGCCTGCGCTGGATGGACGAACTCAAGGTCGACACCCGCCCCATGGCCGTGGAGGCCGCAGCACTGCAGGCGCAGGGCGCCACCGTCTCGGCCATGGCCGAGCGCACCACGCAGGGCCTGACCCTGCGCGCCCTGCTGGCCTTCGGCGACGAGCCCAAACCGGGCGCCAAAGAGGCGTTGGCGGCTCTGCGCGTGCGCGGCATCAAGACCGTGATGATTTCAGGTGATAACCAGGGCGCTGCCGAAGCGATGGCGCACCGCCTGGGCCTGCGCCCGGAAGAGGGCGAAGTGATGGCCGAGGTGCTGCCCGGCGACAAGGCGGCCAAAGTGATGGCGCTGAAGGAGGGCGGACACACGGTGGCGATGGTCGGTGATGGCGTCAACGACGCACCGGCACTGGCGGCCGCCGACGTCGGCATGGCGATGGGCAACGGCACCGATGTCGCCATGCATGCGGCTGGCATCACGCTGATGCGCGGCGACCCGCGGCTGGTGGCAGCGGCGCTGGAGATTTCCGACCGCACCGTGGCCAAAATCCGGCAGAACCTGTTCTGGGCCTTTGCCTACAACGTGGCCGGTATTCCGCTGGCGGCGCTGGGCTTTTTGAACCCGGTGGTCGCTGGTGCCGCCATGGCGATGAGCTCGGTCAGCGTGATGAGCAACGCGCTGCTGCTCAAGCGCTGGAAGCCTGGGAAGGATTGAAGAAATAGGGCTCTAGCCCACGTGGAATATGCGCATTTAGCTATTATATTTGTAGCGCTTCGAGTGATTTAGTTGCCGCGCCCAAGCCGTTGGCGCATCGCCCTGAAAGCGGCGGCGGTCAGGACACCACTTCTGAGCACCTCTCTGTGAGGTCGGGAATCCCGTCTCCTCCACCGCGTCGAGTATTTTTACAGTCGAATTTCCCGCGTTGTCCCCACCGGCGGCCAAGTTGTTGATTAATATGAAGATTGGTCGCCCGTCCCAACGCGGGTAAGAAAATTGCTTGCTCATGCAAAACTGACCGCCGGTGAATTCTTCACCGCCGATCCACCTTTCATTGAAGTCGGAGGTCCGCATGCAACGAGCTGTTCTTCTGCGCTTTGGAGTCGCTGCGATTCTGCTCTCGGGCAGTTTGTCGCAATTGGCGAACGCGACACCTCAGACGGTCTTCTTCGACACTCTCAATGGATCCGTAACCGTCGGACAAGCAGTCAATGCTGGTGACACCCTGTACGTCGATACGCTTGTCCGTTCCGGATCCGGAGCATTGGCTCAGTCGGCGTCCTTCACGCTTGGCGCCGGGGTCACGGGTCTGACCGGCCATGCCGCATGGATGATTGGCGCTGCCGCGGATCCAGGACCTCGTCTCGTGGGTTTCAATGTCGACCTAGTCGACGCTAACACCAACGCCCTCGTCACAAGCGATGTGTTCGGCGGCGTCCTGGCTGGATATGCGCATTCCACCTTTGTCGCTGGCATTAGCCCCGGAGATTACCGGTTGGTGGCAACGGGAACGGGGGTGCGCGAATCGTTCTTTGATTTGGCGTTGAGCTTTACCGGAACGCCCCCGGTTTCCGTGTCGACCGCGACCGGTGCAATACCGACGCAAGGACTGATTACCAACGAGCCAACCGCCTTCTTTTCCAAACTGAACGATGCCCGAACGATGGGCGTCGCATTCAAAGCAGGAGAGTCTCTCATCGTCGATTCTTTGGTCACTTCGGACACAGGGGCGTTGGAACAACTGGTGACTTTCGCTCTTGAATCCGGGGTGGACAGCCTGACCGGGTTCGCGCAGTGGGATGTCTCACCCGCTGGCGGCATCGGGGCCCGACTGGTTGGGGTGAATATCGACCTGCTTGATGCAGGCAATACACTGATTGCGTCTGATAGCTTCAGTGGTTTAGTAGATGACTTTGCTCACTCCACGATCGGGGCTGCACTGGGTCCCGGCACCTACAAGATCAGGGCCACTGGAACGGGTATCCGCGATGCCTCTCTCAATATCGCCCTCACCTTCGGTGGGACAACGACAACAAGTGTGCCGGAGCCCTCGGGCATCGCATTGACCCTTACTGCATTGGGTGCAGCAGCATTGGGTGTTCGCCGTCGCACCCAGCACGCTTGATTGGATTTCACTTTTTGAGAGTTCAATGCTTCGTCGCCACTTCCTGCTATCCGCCACCTATCTGGCTGGTCACGGATTGCTGGCCATGGCCCAGACCAGTCCGCTTGACGCTGTTGCGGTCTACGTGGTGCCGCTAGATGATTTTCCTGAAGATCTCGGCGCTTCCCTGGCCCGGCTTCTGCAGCAGCAACTCGGAATTCGGATCAAGGCATCACTCCGGCTGGCGCCCCTCGGCCTTGGTCCCATGCCAGGAACCAATCAGTACGCGTCGGAAGATATCCTGGCGCAAGCGGTCACGGCATCCCGACGCCTGCCCGAGGCGGCAGCCACGACCTATCGCCTGTTCCTGACCACCAAAGACATCAATACACGCTCGGCGAACTTCCGGTTTCAATTCTCCACTCACAACCGGCAATTGAACAGTTCGGTGCTGTCAATGGCCCGTTTTCTGGAGTACGCCAACGACAAACCGGTCTTTACAGAACTCTCGGCTTCCCGACTCGTCAAGATGGCAAAGCGTGCCATTGGCGAGGTGAAACTCGGGTGGACCAGATCCGGTGATTCACGCGACCTCATGTACGCGCCAATCATGGGCCTCGAGGACCTGGACCGAATTGGCTATGAGCACAGTCCGAAGGCACCGGACAGCGAATCGCCGAAGCCGCAACCAGCGTCTGGCAGCGTTTAGCTGCCCGTTTCTTGCTCGAGCGACGAAAAGTACCGGAAATCGCGCCGCTGCATGTTTTATTTCCTGTTCGCAGAGCCAAGTAGCCGGCGAGGGCCGCTAACGGCCTCAACATACACTTCAATCACGTACTTATTGATGGACGCAGTAAATGAATTTGACAACACAAGGTCTCGAGCGATTTGTCGAGGCGCAGGACCGGGTTTATGAGTCTGTCTGCAACGAACTAGCGCTGGGAGAAAAAACCAGCCATTGGATGTGGTTCATCTTTCCCCAGCTCAAGGGACTGGGCCGCAGCCCGATCGCCAAGCACTATGCGATCGAGTCGGGCGCCGAGGCGCTCGCCTTCTGGCAGCATCCCATCCTGGGCAAGCGTCTGAAAGAGTGCACCCAGCTCGTGCTGGCCCAGCCCAACACGACCGCGCATGATATTTTTGGCTCGCCCGATGACCTGAAATTCAAGTCGTGCATGACGCTGTTCGCGCAGGTCGCCCCGCAGGAACCGGTGTTCAAACAGGCGCTGGAACGCTTCTTCGGTGGCAAGCCGGACGAGAGCACGCTCAAGCTGCTGTCGTAGCGTGACCCGCCCGGGGCCTGCTATTTAGCGGGAATCCGGCAATTCGATCTTGACCTCCAGCACTTCGAGATTGTCCTGGCGCTCCAGGTTCACCTTGATATCTGCCGGGTTGATCTTGATGTACTTGCTGATCACGGCCACCAGTTCACGCTGCAGGGCCGGCAGGTAATCGGGCTCGGCCGCATTGCGGCCACTACGCTCGTGCGCCAGGATGATTTGCAGCCGCTCTTTGGCGACGTTGGCAGTTTTCTTTTTTTCACCAACAAAAAAAGAGAGAAATGACATGGCCTTATTTCCCACCGAAGAGTCGTTTCAGAAGCCCCTGTTTGGGTGCATCGGTAAAGCGCATGGGCTTGTCCTCACCCAAAAAGCGGTCAATCACGTCCTTGTAGGCCTCTGACACGTCGCTGCCCTGCATGTGCACCGCCGGCACGCCCTGATTGGAGGCCTGCAGCACCGATTCACTCTCGGGAATGACACCGATGAGCTTGATGCGCAGGATGTCCTGAATATCTTCCAGCGACAGCATCTGGCCCTGGTTCACCCGCGCCGGGTTGTAGCGGGTAATGAGCAAATGCTCCTTGATCGGGTCCAGCCCTTCAATGGCGCGTTTGGTCTTGCTGGAGAGCATGCCCAGAATACGGTCCGAATCGCGCACCGAGGACACCTCGGGGTTGGTCACCACCAGCGCTTCGTCGGCAAAGTGCATGGCCATCAGGGCGCCAGTCTCGATGCCCGCTGGCGAGTCGCACACGATGTACTCAAAATCCATGGCGGCCAGGTCGGTCAACACTTTCTCGACGCCGTCCTGCGACAGGGCGTCCTTGTCACGCGTTTGCGACGCGGCCAACACGTACAGGTTGTCGCACTGCTTGTCCTTGATCAGAGCCTGGTTAAGGTTGGCTTCACCATGGATGACATTGATCAGGTCATACACCACGCGGCGTTCACAACCCATGATCAGGTCCAGGTTGCGCAAACCGACGTCGAAGTCGATCACGGCGGTCTTGTGCCCGCGCAGGGCCAGACCGGTCGCAAAGCTGGCGCTGGTGGTTGTTTTACCCACACCACCTTTGCCGGAGGTAACCACAATGATTTTTGCCATGGGTGAAACGTCTTTCAGATTAAAAATTAGGTTTTCAGGGCTTCGATCAGCAGCTTGTCCTGCCCATCGTTGCTCAAACGCACCTGCGCCGGCTTGCCACGCACGTCAGGCTCCAGCGGGTTCTCGCTGGTGCGGTACACGCCCGCAATGGAAATCAGCTCGGGCTCCAGGCACAGCGAGAAAATGCGCGCGTTGGTGTTGCCACTGGCGCCGGCCATGGCCTTGCCGCGCAGGGGCGCATACACATGGATGTTGCCGTCTGCCACCACTTCGGCGCCCTGGTTGACCATGGCCAGAACGACCAGATCAGCGCCGCGGGCGTAGATTTTTTGCCCGGATCGCAGGGGTTTGTCCACCACCATGGTGAGCTGGCCCGGGATTTCACGCACGATCTCCCTGACCACCTCTTGGACCACGTATTCGGTCGGCGCCGTGGCCGCAGCCGCCGGTCGAACCCGCGGCGCATCGACCGGCGCTTCAACCAGACCCAGCGCGAGGGCCGATTGCATCCAGGCCGTACTGGCACCACGCACCGCCAAAGGCACCAGCCGACAGGACCGCAATACCCTCAACAAGGGCTTCAGATCTTGCAGCGGCGTGTCTGGCGCCAGCTGCGAAAAATCGATCACCAGGGCGTCATGGTCAAAAAAATCCGGGTTCTCGCCGGCAACACCGTATTGCTTTTCCAGATCAGCTGCCAGCAAGTTCCAGTCATTGGTCTTGAGCATCAACGCGACCAATGGCAATTGGGCACTTTTTATTTCAAAAGAGGCAGACGTGTGGCCAGGCGAATTGCCTGCGGAAGAAACGGACATTGGGGAATGAAGAAGCAGTAGAGGACGGTTGAGCTGCGGACAAAAAAAGGACAAACGACTGGAAAGAAACACCAGACGCCGGGACTCAGCAGAGGACCGATTTTACTTGATTGCGTCAAGCCAAACCAGAACTCTGCCAGCTTCTTTCACAGGTTTTCGTAAGCAAACGTCTGGCCGGCGTGAGCATATTTTTTTGATGCGGGTTTGTTTGCACTTATCTTCTTATTTATCTATTTAAAAGATAGTAGTAGTAGATAGAGTGTTGCGATCTTTGTGGACAAGAAGATTTTATTCATACCAATCAATAACTTAGCTATGGTCAATCAATGTGCGCGACCATGCTTTTGTACTGTACCCCGAATCTGGATAACTTCACCCGACTTGATTTTCCTGTGGATAACTATGATCTTGTGCCGGAACTATTCACAGGGTTGTTCCTTGACAGATTTTAGTGCGTGGGGGCAATGCCAGACATGGGCTGGTGGCGAGTAAAACCGGCGTTGCGCCAGAAACAGGGGAGTCAGTGCGTCCTGAACGGGGCTGAAGGGCAGTTGATCTGCATCAAGGCGAGTTGACCCGTCGCATGCCATGCTTGCAGCAAAGAAGGAGATATGCCATGGCCCATGAAAGCATTCGGATTATTCGCGATGAGCATGCTGCGCTGGCGGCGATGTTGCGTTCGCTCGGCATGATGGTCGAACGTGGCCCGGTCAATGAGCCTGAGGGTTTTTTTGATGTGTTGCGGGCGATGCTGTTCTACATCGACGAGTTTCCGGAACGCCTGCATCACCCAAAAGAGTCGGAGTTGCTCTTCCCCCGGGTGGCGCGTCTGGCGCCTGAGACCGTGGAAGTCATTGCCCGGCTGGACCATGACCACGCGAAAGGCGAGTCGGCGGTGCGGGAGTTACAACACCTGTTGCTGGCCTGGGAACTGGTTGGCGATGCCAGGCGTGAGGCGTTTGACCAGGCCGCGAAGAAGTATCTTGATTTCTATCTGGAGCACATGCGCCTCGAAGAAACCGTGATTTTGCCCGCAGCACAAAAGGTGCTGAATGAGGCGGACTGGAAAGAACTCGACGCTGCCTTTGCCACCAACTGCGATCCCCTGACCGGCAAATACCCGCGGGACCCGGCCTATGACCGGCTGTTCACCCGCATCGTGATGCGGGCGCCCGCGCCGATTGGCTTGGGCGAGGGTTAAGGCCCGCGCCAGTTCATCCAGGTTCAGGGTTCAGGCCAGCGCGGGATAGTCGGTGTAGCCTTTGGCGCCACCGCCGTAAAACGTGCTGCGGTCCGGGACATTGAGGGCGGCATTTTCGCGCAGGCGGCGCGTGAGGTCGGGGTTGGCGATGAAAGGGCGGCCGAACGCCACCAGATCAGCACCCTCTGCCAGCGCCTGATTGGCCAGTGGCGTGTCATAGCCGTTGTTCACCATCCAGGCACCCTTGCCGCCGGCATGGCGGTAGGCGGCGCGCAATGCGGCATAGTCGAATGGCTTGTCGCCCTGGACATGGTCGCGGGGACCACCGGTCGAACCTTCGATGATGTGCACGAAAGCCAGGTTCAGCGGGGTAAGCTGGGCCAGGACGTATTCAAACAGCGGCTGGGGGTGCGCGTCCTGCGCATCGTTGGCCGGTGTCACCGGCGACAGGCGCAGGCCGACGCGGTCACCACCGATTTCCTGGGTGACGGCGGTCATGACTTGCAGCAGCAAACGGGCCCGGTTTTCAATGCTGCCACCATAAGCGTCAGTGCGGGTGTTGGAGCCTGAGCGCAGGAACTGGTCCAGCAAATAGCCGTTGGCACCATGGACTTCGACGCCGTCAAAACCGGCTGCGATGGCATTGCGTGCCGCGCGACAATAATCGTCGACGATGCCGGGCAACTCTTCCAGGGCCAGGGCGCGCGGGGCCGAGGTGTCGACAAATTTGGCGACTCCGTCCTTGATCAGCACCGTCTTGGTTTTGGCCGTGATGGCCGAAGGTGCCACTGGTGCCTGGCCACCGGGCTGCAGGTCGACGTGCGAGACCCGTCCGACATGCCACAGCTGCATCACGATTTTTCCACCCGCCGCGTGAACGCCGTCTGTGACAGGTTTCCATGCCGCCACCTGGTCGTCGCTCCAGATGCCGGGGACGTCCGAGTAGCCCTGTGCCTGGTGGCTGATGGCGGTGGCCTCGGTCACGATCAGGCCGGCGCCATTCCTGGGATCGGCGCGCTGGGTGTAATAGGTGGCCATCAGCGCGGTGGGCGTGGCGCCGGGCGCGCGGTTGCGCGTGAGCGGGGCCATCACCATGCGGTTGGCAAGATGCAGACGGCCGACTTGAAGGGGATCGAACAGAGAAGTCATGGATTACCTGGTTGTCAAAGAGGGATGGGACCACCCCAGCCGGGGTGACACATCCGACTGTAGGCTTTCCCGCACAATGCAAGTCTTCATGACGACGACTACCCCCCTTTCTCTGACACCCATGCGACACGTTCTCTGGCTGGCGCTGGCCCTGTCGATGGGCGCGGCACTGTCTTTGGGCATCACGCGTTTTGCCTATGGCCTGTTGTTGCCCACCATGCGGGCGGACCTGGCCTGGTCCTACACGCTGGCGGGTGCCATGAACACGGTGAACGCGCTGGGTTACCTGCTGGGCGCGTTGATGACGCCGCGCCTGTTGCAGCGCTTTGGTGCGGTCCCGGTGCTGTTGGTGGGCGCCGTGCTGGCCAGTGTGTTCATGGGCTTGAGTGGTTTCTTCACGGCCACGGCGCCCTTGCTGGCGCAGCGCCTGCTGGCGGGCGTGGCCAGTGCCTGGGTGTTCATTGCCGGGGGTCTGCTGGCGGCGCGGCTCGGCGCTTTGCAGCCGGCGCGGGGTGGTTTTTTGATCGGACTGTATTACGGCGGCACCGGTTTTGGCATCGTGCTGTCGGCGTTGCTGGTGCCGGCCGTGCTGGTTGCGGCAGAGCAGGTGCCTCACGGCTGGGCCTGGGCCTGGTGGGCGCTGGCGCTGGCCTGTTTCGCCGTCACCGCTGTTCTGCTGTGGCCCGCCAGGGTATTGCTGCATCTGGCACCAATGGCGCCTGCGGGTGCTGTACGTCCGGTCGGATTCAAGTGGCGGCCGTTTGCCTTTGCACTGGCGGGCTATGCCATGTTTGGCGTCGGCTACATCGGCTACATGACCTTTGTCATTGCCCTGTTGCGCGAGCAGGGCGCCAGTGGCCCGGCGGTGACGGCCTTCTATGCCCTGCTGGGCGTCGCGGTGCTGGCGTCATCGCGCATCTGGGCTGGTCTGCTGGACCGCTACAAGGGCGGGCAGGTGCTGGCGCTGTTGAGCGCCTTGCTGGGGCTGGCGACGTTGCTGCCGGCGCTGACCTCGGCGTGGCCGGTGATTCTGGCCTCCGGCTTCCTGTTTGGCGCGGTGTTTCTTTCGCTGGTGGCATCGACCACGGCGCTGGTGCGGCACAACCTGCCGCAAGCCGCCTGGGCGGGCGGCATCAGCGCCTTCACCATCGTGTTTGCGGTCGGGCAGATTGTGGGTCCCACCATCGTGGGCTGGATCGCCGATGGCCCGGGCGGGCTGGCCCGCGGGCTGGTGTTTTCGGCCTTTGCACTGTGGACCGGGGCCGCGCTGGCCTGGCGCCAGCGGGCCCTGTAGCGGCCAGTTACTTGAGCAGGCCTTCGGCGCGCAAGGTGTCCTGCACCGCCGGGCGGGCGCCAACACGGGCCATGAAGGCACCCAGGTTGGCCAGGCCGGAGATGTCGATGCCGACATGCTTGCTCCAGCCAGCCACCGTGAACAGATAGCCATCGGCCACCGTGAAGGCGTCACCCATCACATAGGGCGTCTTGGCCAGTTCACCATCGACCCATTGCAGGCGTGAGGTCAGGCGGGTTTTGGCGATGGTTTTGGCTTCGTCGGGCATGCCGGGGGTGAACAGCGGCGTAAAGCCTCTGTGCAGCTCGGTGGCGATGAAGTTGAGCCATTCCTGCAGCTTGTAGCGCTCGAATGTGCCATTGGCCGGTGCCAGTTGTCTGGCGGGCACCTGGTCGGCGATGTATTGCAGGATGGCCGGGCCTTCACGCAACTGGGCGCCGTTGTCCAGCACCAGCAGGGGCACGTAGCCGAGCGGGTTGATGGTGTAGTAGTCAGTGCCATCGGGCAGTTTGTGGGTTTTGGTGGGCGCGGCAATGGCTTCAAAAGCCAGACCGGACTCCTTCAGCGCGATGTGGGGCGACAGTGAGCAGGCACCGGGGGAGTAATAGAGCTTCATGGATCGTCCTTGGGCGTGGTTCAGATGAACCGGTTTGAAAAACTGTTGGAGCGCCGATGCTAGCGGCTGCGGCGAATTCCTGCCGGGCCGGGCCATGCAAAATGGCGGGATGAAACGAATTTTCAAATGGGCCTTGCTGACAGGGCTGGCGCTGCTGCTGCTGTTGGTGGCAGGCGTGTGGGCCGTGCAGCGCTGGATCGGCACGGACGATTTCAAGGCGCGGGCCGAGCGCGAGGCCAGTACAACGTTGGGGGTGGGCGTGACGCTCAGCCGCATAGAGGTCGACGTCTGGCCGCTGCCGGCGGTGGCCTTGGCCGGCGTCCAGATTCAAACGCGTCCGGCGTTGACGCTGGAACGCATTGAGGTGCGGCCAGCCTGGCGCGGTCTGCTGCAGGGCCGTCTGGAGCTGGCCACCGTGCTGGTGCGTCGTGCGTCGCTGCCGCAGGCGGGCGTGGATGCCCTGTTGCAGGCGCTACAAAAAAAGAAGCACACCACGCCCGTTTCACGGGGGCCAGAGCTGGAAAACACCACAAATCCTCAATACATCCCGCGGCGTACCGTGCTGGATCACGTGACCTGGGTCAGTGCCAGGGGCGCCAGCATGACGCTGGACGCAGATGCCTTGCTGGACGCGCAGGGCTTGCCGGATGACGTGTCAATCAAGATGTTGCAGGGGCAGTTGAAGGGCGGAACCGCCCGGCTGCTGCGCCAGGGCAACGACTGGACGGTCGCCATGGCGGTGGGCGGCGGCACCGTGAAGGGCACGGTTCAGCTGCAGCCCGCGCCCAAAGCGGGTGCGGCGTTCTCGCTCAAGGGCCAACTGGAAACCCGGGCCGTGGAAGTGGCGGCAGTGGCCAGCACCGCCCCGCCGGTATTGAGCGGGCGCCTGGATGCCACCACCTCGCTGTCAGCGCGCACCGCCAGCCTGGGCGCTTTGGCGGACGTCTTGCAGACGCAGAGCAAATTCACGGTGCGCAATGCCGTTGTGCATGGCATTGATCTGGAGAAGGCGGTCAAGACAGTGGGCCTGAGCCGGGGCGGTCAGACGCCGCTGGACACGCTGGCCGGGCAGGTCAACACCCAGGGCCGCACGGTGCATCTCACCAATCTGGTCGCCAGCTCCGGGGTATTGAGTGCCAGTGGCAACGTGACGGTAGCACCCAGCCGTGCCCTGAATGGGCGCGTCAGCGTGGATCTGGCAGCAGCCGCCCTGGGCAGTGCGGTGGCGGTGCCCCTGGCCGTGGGCGGCACGCTGGATGCGCCCGAGGTGACCCTGACACGCGGCGCCCTGATTGGTGCCGCCCTTGGCACGGTCGTGATGCCCGGCGTCGGCACCGGGGCGGGTGCCTCGCTCGGCGACAAGGTGGGCAGCGGTCTCAAGAAGCTTTTTGGCAACTAGCCCCCGTCCCCTATGCCTTGATAGCTATCAATACGATAGCAAAATGTCTTTGTCAGACGGCCGTGGCCCGAATCAGGTCGGCGGCTTTTTCCGCGATCATGATGGTCGGCGCGTTGGTGTTGCCCGACACCAGCTGCGGCATGATGGACGCATCGACCACGCGCAGGTTCTGAATACCGTGCACGCGCAATTCCGCGTCCACCACCGCCATGGGGTCGCTGGCCGGGCCCATTTTGCAGGTGCCGCAGGGGTGGTACTCGGTGTCGGAATGGTCGCGCAGGAACTGTTCGATCTGCGCCGGATTGTCGCGCTCCAGCGGGTACAGCATCGCGCCGCGGTAGGGGGCAAACGCCTTGCTCTGCATGATGTCATGGCCAATTTGCGTGCCCTTGATCAGGGTGGCCATGTCGCGCGGGTCGGACAAGAACGCGGGGTCGATCAGCGGGGCGTTTTTGGCATTGGCACTTTGCAGCGTGACGGTGCCCCGGCTTTTGGGCCGCACCAGCGTGACGTGCAGCGTGTAGCCATGGCCCCGGTGGTTCTTGCGGGTGTGGTCGTCCACGATGCCGGTGCACAGCGCCAGCTGGATGTCGGGCGAGGGCTCGCTCTTGTCTGCAAACAGGAAAGCCTGCGATTCGGCGACGTTGCTGGTGATCATGCCGGTGCGCTGGTTGCGCCACTGGAAGATGCCGCGCACGATGGCCGCCAGCCCGGACAGCGACAGCCCGAAGGTGGCGTCCTTGCGCTGGGTGCGGTAGATCAGCACCGTCGTGATGTGGTCATGCAGGTTCTGGCCGACACCGGGCAGGTCGTGCACCACGGCAATGCCGTGCTGCTGCAGATGCGCCGCCGGGCCGATGCCGGAGAGCATCAGCAACTGGGGCGAGCCAAACGCTCCGCCCGACAGAATCACCTCGCGCCGGGCCCGCACCTGGCGGGTTTGCCCCGCCTGCTGGAACTCGGCCCCCACCGCGCGTTGGCCTTCCAGGACGATGCGCTGGGTGTGCGCCTGCGTGATGACGGTGAGGTTGGGCCGCGCCCGATGCGGCGTGAGGTAGCCCTTGGCGGCGCTCCAGCGTTCGCCATTTTTCTGCGTGACCTGGGCCGGGGCGCAGCCGAACTGGGAGGCGCCGTTGTAGTCCTTCGTGACGGGCACGCCCTGTTCGGTGCACGCGTCCAGAAACGCCTGGTTGATGACGCTGGGGCTGCGCAGGTAGCTGACATTGAGCGGGCCACCGGTGCCACGGTAATCGTCGGCGCCAAAGCATTCGTTGTTCTCTGATCGCTTGAAGAGCGGCAGCACGTCGGCATAGGACCAGCCGGGGTTGCCCTGCGCCGCCCAGTGGTCGTAGTCCAGCCGGTTGCCCCGGGTGTAGACCATGGCGTTGATGGAACTGCTGCCACCGAGCACCTTGCCGCGCGGCTGGAAACCGCGCCGACCGTTCAGGCCCGGCTGCGGCACGGTCTGGTAGTTCCAGTTGTGAATGCCGAGTGCGGCGGTGGCGGCAAAACCCAATGGCGCGTGGATGAAAACAGAGGTGTCGGGTCCACCGGCTTCGAGCAGGCAGACGGAAACCGCCGGGTCTTCGGACAAGCGGCTGGCCACCACACAACCGCCTGCGCCGCCGCCGATCACGACGTAATCAAATTCCTGAATTTGCACTTGGGGCTACCTCATTGAATGAATTGAAAATGGGCTACTTGGTGAGGAAATCCAGGTACTTGGTCGCAAATTTCCCGTACGGCGGCCACATGAATTTGATCGCGCTGAACGGCGCCTGATAGAACACCGGGCGCATCTTGGAAAAGGTGACGAAACCTTCGTGACCGTGGTAGTGCCCCATGCCGCTGTCGCCCACGCCGCCAAAAGGCAGGTCATGCTGGCCGACATGAAACAAGCCGTCGTTGACGCTGACGCCACCTGACATGACGTGGTGCAGCAGGCGGTGCACCAGCGCCTTGTCATTGCTGAAGGGGTAGAGCGCCAGCGGACGGGGCCCGTCATTGATGGCCTGGATGGGTTCTTCAATGGCGTTGTAGGCAATGACCGGCAGCACCGGGCCAAAGATTTCCCGGGTGCGCAAGGCGCAGTCGGCGGGTGCATTGAGCACGATGTGCGGCGCAATCTTGCGGGTGATGGCGTCCCAGGCAGCGCCGGGCACGAGTTGCACCAGGGTGGCGCCGCGCGCCTGTGCTTCTTCCAGCGCGGCGACCACGCGGTTGAAGGAGCGCTCGTCAATCATGGAGGTGTAGTCGGGCGTGTCCAGGCGCGGGTAGCGCTCGGCCACGATGCCCTTTGCCATGGCGGTGAATTCGCTGACCTTGCCCGCGGGGATGTAGACGTGGTCCACCGTGGTGCAAATCTGCCCGGCGTTGAAGTACTTGACGAACAGCAGGCGCTCGGCCGCCTTGCGCAGGGGATAGTCCTCGCAAATGATGGCGGGCGACTTGCCCCCCAGTTCCAACGTGACCGGGCACAGGTTGGGGGCCGCGGCGGCCATGACGGCGCGCCCGGTGACCCCGGAGCCGGTGAACAGCAGGTGGTCAAACTTCAGCTTGGAGAACTCGATGCCGACGCCGCCGGTTTCATCGAAGAAGGCCAGCTTGTCCCGGGGAAAATAGCTGGGGCATTTTTCAATCAGGAGTTGAGCCAGGCGGCGGGAGTTTTCCGACATCTTCACCATCGAGCGGTTGCCGGCAGCAAAGGTGGCGATCAGGCCGCTGAAGGCGAGGTTGATCGGAAAATTCCAGGGCACGATGGCCCCGACGATGCCCAGGGGCTGCGGGATGATGCGGTTGCTGGCGCCCAGGAAGTTCTTCAGGTCGACGCCGCGGCGCTGCGGCTTCATCCATTTCTTCAGGTGCTTGAGGGTGTGGTCCACGCCGTCTACGACACTGAAAATCTCGGCAAACAGGGTTTCGTGGCGCGAGCGGTTGCCGTAGTCGGCGCTGATGGCGTCCACGATGGCATCGCGGTTGTCGCGGATGAAGGCCTTCAGCTTGAGCAGGTCGGTGCGGCGCTCGTCAAAGCTGGGGTAGGGGTGGGCAAAGTAGGCCGCACGCTGGAGCTTGAGGGTATCTTCGAGCGTGTTGCGGATGACATCGACCGGGGTGACGGAATGCAGGGGAGTGGCGGACATGGGGTACCTCTTTTTGAATATGGCTGAATTGTTCGCGGGGTCGCAAAACCGTGGCTGACCGGGCTGGTCTCAGGTCCGGTAGCCGGGGTCCATGCGGTCGAGCTTGCGCAACAGGGCCGGCCAGGCCAGCGCGGCGCCCATGCCAGCCGTGGCCACCTTCATGACGCTGGCGATGCCGGCCACGATCTGCGGGTTCACCAGGGTCAGTTCCCCACCGGCCTGGGCGTCGATCTGGATGCGGCAGGTATTCTCGAACGTGTACATGGCCAGGAACGCGTCGGGAATAGTCTTGCCGACGGTGAGCAGGCCGTGGTTGCGCAACATCAAGTAGTTGGCATTGCCCAGGTCGGCCTGCAGGCGTGGTTTTTCCTCGTCGCGCAGCGCCACGCCTTCGTAGGCATGGTAGGCCAGTGAGCCCAGAACAAAGGTGGATTGCTGGCTGATCGGCAGCACGCCGCATTTCTGCGCGCTCACGGCCACACCGGCGCGGGTGTGGGTGTGCAGCACGCAGCCGGCGTCTTCACGCACCTGGTGGATGCAGCTGTGGATGGTGAAGCCGGCCGGGTTCACCGGATAGGGCGAGTCGCTGAGTTTGTTGCAGTGCTGGTCGATCTTGACCAGGCTCGAGGCCGTGATTTCGTCAAACATCATGCCGTAGGGATTGATCAGGAAGTGGTGTTCCGGGCCGGGAATGCGGGCCGATACGTGGGTGAACACCAGGTCGCTCCAGCCATAGGCGGCCACCAGCCGGTAACAGGCGGCGAGGTCGCAACGCAGCTGCCATTCTTCGGCGCTGACAACTTCTTTGAGTGAGGGGATGTGCATGGGGGCTCCGATAGGGGTGTTTTGCACCCTGTTGAATGGTCAGGGGACGAAGGGTATGCGCGGTCTGGAGGTTCAACTGTCCAGAATTTGACAATCAAGGGTAATCACTAGCAGGAAATGGGGAGGGCATTCCAAAATCGACGCCCCTTGCGCCATGTCGGCCAGGCCCTGGATCAGTGGCGTGCCGGGGCCCGACCCTGCGGCTTGCCAGCCTGCCGTCCTGCTCAGTGGGTGAGTTGGCGGTCCGCGTTGTGGGCGCCCGCTGCCAACCTGAATTCGCTGGGACTGCAGCCGGTGTGCTCGCGAAAGACCCGGCTGAAGTGGGACAGGTTGTTGAAGCCCCAGGACAGCGCAATGTCGGTAATGGGCCGTGCCTGCGGCCCGGTTTGCTGCAGCTCGCGAATGCAGGCCTCGAGCCGCAGGCGCAGGATGTGGCTGGCCAGCGTGTCGTCGTCCCCCGCAAAGGCATTGTGCAGGTGGCGCTTGCTGCAATTGAGGGCGTGGGCGATGTGCTCCACCGACAGGGCCGGGTCGCGCAGGTTCAGGGCGATGTAACCCCGAATGCGGTCTTTCAACACCTCACGTTGCGTCAGCGCGGTTTGCTGGCCCGACAGTTCGATCAGCGAGAGCCGCACCAGCTGGGCGATCAGTTCACCGGCACCCCGCGCCGCGTCGGCGCTCATGTGGGGCAATTCCTGGTAGGTGCTGCGCATGGTCGCCAGTGCCACCCGGGAGATGCCGCTGGCGCCACCCACGTAACGCGCCATCAGATTGTCCAGACGCAGGCCGCGCTCCATGATCTGGGCCTTGGGCAACATCACGATCAGGTGCTCCACCCGTTCGGGGTTGTGCACCTCATAAGAGCCCGTGGTGTCGTAAATGGTCCAGGCACCGGGGCTGACCCAGGCCTGGCGTCCGAGTTGCTCAACGCCGGCACGTCCATGCAGCGGGGCCACGATTTTCAGATAGCCGGCATCGCTGGCGCGCACCATGTCCTGCGTGCGGACCACGCGGTGGCGATTGGCCTCCAGTTTGGTCAGGATGACATCCCCGGCATTCACGGACGCCATGTGGCCATCGAATTCGGTGTCGCCATAGAGGTCGGATTCCAGGCCACCGAAGTGCTTCCAGATCCATTCACGCCACACCGGCGCCCGCTCGCGTGGGGCGATATGGTCGGTCGTGACGACAAGCGAAGCGGGCATGTGGTTCTGCGTGAGTGGGGGGTTGCGGTGCTTCCGAATTATGGGCTGTGTGCCCCGTTTTGTCCCGGAGCGGAATTCAGGGTTAACCCGTGGCGCTGTGCGCGATTGATCAAGTGGATATTGCGCGCTGAGCAAAGCGCCTGTGGATCGGGTCTCCTACTATCTGTGCTCCAAGCCCCGGGGTGGGCCTACAAAGGAGACATCATGGTTCAACAATCCAAACGCACCTTGCTCAAGGGCGCGGCTGCCGCAGTCGGGGCGGCTACTTTTGCCCCCCAGCTATTTGCCCAGGAAAAGCCCGTGCGAATCGGCTACGCCATCGCGCGCACCGGCCCGTGGACGGGCGGTGCCCAGATCAGCCAGGAGCCCAATTACCTGTTGTGGGCCGAGCAGCAGAACGCGGCGGGTGGCCTGAATGTCAAGGGCGTCAAACGCCCGATCGAGCTGATCAGTTCCGACGACCGCAGTGACATCGAAACCTGTGTTCGCTCTTACGAGAAACTGATGGGCAGCGACAAGGTCGACCTGATCCTGCCGCCCTGGGGCTCGAACGCCAATTTCGCCGTGGCGCCTCTCGCCAATCGCATGGGCTACCCCGTGCTGGCGCCCACCGCGCTGTCGCGCAAGCTGGTCGAGATGAAGTTGCCCAATTTCTTTTTGCTGCTGCAGCAGCCGGACCGCATGGTCGGTGCCCTGGTGGACATGCTGGTGGCCAATGGCGTCAAGACGCTGGCGGTGATCTACGTCGATGACCTGTTCGGCCTTGAGAATTATGCGGCGCTGAAGATTGCGCTCAGGGGCACCGGCATCCAGATCGTGGAAGAGAAAAGTTACCCCGGCGACATCAAGGACCTGTCGCCCGTGCTGCGCTCCATCAAGGACAAGAACCCCGATGCGTTCGTCGGTCTGAGCTACCCGCCCGACACCATTCTGGCCAGCAAGCAGTCCAAGGAGAGCGGCTTCAATCAGAAGTTTTACTACGCTTCGGTGGGCACGGCATTCCAGCTGTATCGCAACGTGATGACGCCCGCCGGGGCCGAAGGCGTGCTCGGCATGGGTTCCTGGAACAGCAAGACCAGCCCGGCTGCCAAGGCCTATTTCGATGCCCATACCAAGAAATTCGGCGGCAAGGAGCCGGATCGCTGGGCCAGCGGCCACTGCTGGGCGGGCCTTGAGATCATGCAGGCGGCCGTCGCCAAGGTGGGTCTGGACCGCAAGGCGATCCGCGACTACGTGGCCGCAACGACGCACAAGACCATCATTGGCGATGTCAAGTTCACCGGCAGCGAAAACACCGCCACGCCGGGCACCGTGGGCCAGTGGCAGAACGGCGAGTTTGAGGTGGTCTGGCCGGCAAAAATCGCCACGGCCAAGCTCAACCCGAACAAGCCGGCCTGGAAATAAGTTGTCGGTTACTGCCTGGCTTGAACTGATTGCCTCCGGTCTCATCACCGGTGGCATCTACGCGCTCGTCGCGCTCGGACTCAATTTGCAGTACGGGCTGATGCGCATCCTGAACATTGCCCATGGTGAATTCCTGATGGTGGGCGCTTACCTGACTTGGATGGCGCAGAGCACGCTGGGACTTTCGCCGCTGTTGATGGTGCCGGTGTCTTTTGGGGTGATGATGGCGCTGGGCGTGGTGATTCACTGGCTCACCTTTCGCCGCCTTACCGCCACCTCGCCGAACCTCGACATTTTTGAGGCGCGCGGCCTGATGGTGGCGTTCGGCCTGATGTTCCTGGTGCAGAACTTCGCCTCCTACATGTGGGGTGGCGACCTGCGCGGCTACGACTACCTGACCGACCCGGTGAAGCTGGGCGATGCCCAGTTTGCCGGCAACAAGCTGCTGGTGTTTGGTCTGGCCCTGCTGTTCAGCGGCGCCCTGATTGTGCTGTTGCGCTACACGCTGCTGGGCAAGGGCGTGCGGGCGCTGATGCAGTCGCCGGTGGGCGCGCAACTGGTCGGCATCGACACCAAACGCCTGCACCCGCTGATGTTCGGCATCGGTCTGGGCCTGTCCGGCGTGGCCGGTTGCCTGCTGTCCATGGCCTACACCATCACCCCATCCATGGGTGAGCCTTACACCGTCACCGCGCTGATCGTCATCACGCTGGGCGGCTTTGGCAGCATGAGCGGCGCGCTCGCGGGCGGCCTGCTGCTGGGTGTGATTGAAGCGCTGGGCATGCATTTCAGCAACCCGTCGCTCAAGGCTTTGCTGTCCTACAGCGTGTTCATTGCCGTGCTGTTGTTGCGGCCGCGTGGCTTGTTTGCAAAATAAGAAGAAGAAAAAGAAGATGACCAATCGCCAGATTCTTGTGCGCGACCTGCTGGTCCTGCTGGCCTTTGCCGGCTGGGCCATGGCGCTGCCGCATTACGGCAGCGAGTTCGTGGTGTCGATGGCGCTCACCTGTCTGATGTACGTGGCGCTGTCGTCGAGTTGGGGACTGTTCTGTGGCAGCACGCGCTACCTGTCGCTGGCCACCTCGGCCTTCTTCGGCATTGGCGCCTACACCAGCGCCCTGGCGCTGGAAAGCCTGTCGTGGCTTGAATCCATTGCGCTGGGCGCTGGGCTGGCCACCGCGGTGGCTGTGGTCATGGGGGCGGCGGTGCTGCATTTGCGCGGCACCTACTTCGCGGTGCTGACTTTCGGCATGACCGAGTTGATCCGCCACGCCGTGACTTATTTCGAGAAGAAGGTCACGGGCACCGTGGGTCGGGTGCTGACCGTGATCCCGGACCGCGACACGATCTACCTCACGGTGCTGGCACTGGCGGTGCTGGCGGTGCTGGTGTCCATCATCGTGCGCCGCAGCCGCTTCGGTCTGGCGCTCATGGGCATTGGGGCCGATGAGCAGCGCGCCCAGACGCTGGGCGTGAACACCCGCCTGATCAAGATCATGGGTTTTGCCATCACGGCGGCCTTTGCCGGTGCCGTCGGCGCCGCCATGGCGGTGCGCTGGACCTACATCGATCCGCACACGGTGTTCAACCCGTTCATCGGTTTTCAAACCGTGCTGATTGCCCTGATTGGGGGCGCGATGACGCTGTGGGGGCCGCTGATTGCCGCGATCGTGTTCAGCGTGCTGGCCGAGACGCTGCGCCTGCAGGCACCGCAGATCTACATGATGTCGCTGGGCCTGTTGCTGATTCTGAGCGTGCTGTACCTGCCGGGCGGCCTGGCCTCGCTGCGCTGGAGCACCTTTGGCGGCTGGTGGCGTGGCAGCCGTCAGTGGGTGCGTGAGGCAAGCGCGCGGGAGCGCAAGAATGTCTGAAGTATTACTCGACGCCCGTGACATCACGGTGCGCTTTGACGGCCTGACGGCGGTGGATGCGGTCAGTGCCACCTTTCGCACGGGCGAGCTGGTGGGCATCATCGGGCCGAACGGCGCCGGCAAGACCACGTTCTTCAACGCGATCTCGGGCGTGATCGCGCCGACCTCGGGCCAGCTGATCACGGGCGGGCGCAATCTGAGTGGCAAGGGCCCGCACCGCTATGCGTCGGCCGGCATTGCACGCACCTTCCAGACGCCGCGCGTGTTTCCTGACATGCCGGTGGTGGCCAACATCGACTTCGGCCTGAAGTTTGCCGGGCGCCATCGCAAGGGTTCCTGGCATTTGCGCGATGCGTTGAGCATTGTGGAACTGATCGGCCTGAGCCATCTGGCCGACCTGCCGGCGGGCGCCATCACCCCATCGCAACAGCGCCTGCTGGAGATTGGCATGGCGCTGGCGACGCGGCCGCGCCTGCTGCTGCTCGATGAGGTGGCGGCCGGTCTGACCGAGGCCGAGGTGGAGGCCATGGCGCAGCTGATCCGCCGCATGCGCGATGAGCTGGACCTGACGGTGGTGTGGATCGAGCACGCGGTGACGACGCTGTTGCGCCACGTGGAGCGCGTGATCGTGCTGCACCAGGGCCGCAGAATAGCTGACGGCACGCCCGCGGAAGTGGTGCGCAATGCCGAGGTCATCGAAGCCTATCTGGGCGACGAGATGGTGGAGGCCGCAGCATGATGTGGTTCGAACCCACCCCCTTCGTGCTGGGCGGATCAAAGCGCGCGCATCTCAAGGTCAATGGCTTGAGTGCCGGCTATGGCCCCTTTCTGGTGCTGCGCGACCTCAAGCTTGAAGTCAAGCCCGGCCTGACGGTCATCCTGGGCCCCAATGGCGCCGGCAAGACCACCTTGCTCAAGGCGCTGGCCGGCCTGATTGGGCGCGGCGGCGAGGTGCTGCTGGACGAGAAAAAGCTGCCGGAAAAGACCAACGAGATTGTGAAATCCGGCATGGCGCTGGTCGCCGAGGGCCGCCAGCTGTTCCCGCAAATGACGGTCACCGAGAACCTGGAACTTGGTGGCTGGCTGGTGAACAAAGCAGAACGTGCCAGCCGGCTGGAGCAGGCGCTCACTGACTTTCCAAAATTGCGCGAACGCGCCCAGCAACTGGCCGGCACCATGAGTGGCGGCGAGCAGCAGATGGTGGCCGTGGCGCGCGCCATGATGAGCGCGCCGCGCTTGTTGATGCTGGACGAGCCATCACTCGGCCTGGCGCCGAAGATGGTGGACGAATTGCTGGCGATCGTTCGGCGCATTGCCGATGCCGGCACCACCGTGCTGATGGTGGAGCAGAACGTCAAGAAGGCACTGGCGGTGGCCGACCGCGGCTATGTGATGGAGCGCGGCATGCTGCTGGCCAGTGGGCCGGCCGCGTTGCTGGCGCGCTCCAGCGTGATCCGGGAGGCCTACCTGGGTGTGGATACGGCAGGCAAGACGGCTGCATCAGGGGCGGGTGACGCCGCCAGCCGCCGGGCGGTTTCCGCCACGGCTTGAACAATTTATCAATTTTTACCCAAGGAGATCCATCATGTCTGACATGTCCATGCTCATCAATGGCCTGAAGGTCACGGCCGAAAAAGGCGCCACATTCGAGCGCCGCAATCCGCTGGACGGCAGCGTGGCCACCCGTGCCCCCGCCGCGTCCCCGGCGGATGCCGTGATGGCCGTCGAAGCTGCTGCCGAAGCCTTCAAGACCTGGAGCCAGACGGGGCCCAGCGAGCGCCGCATGCTGCTGCTCAAGGCCGCTGACGCGCTGGAAGCCAAGACGCCGCAGTTCATCGAGGCCGTAGCGGCCGAGACTGGCGCTTCGGGCATGTGGGCCGGATTCAACGTGCACCTAGCCGCCGGCATGATCCGCGAGGCGGCCTCTCTGACCACGCAGATCAGCGGCGAGGTAATCCCGTCCGATGTGCCGGGTTCACTGGCGATGGGGGTGCGCCAGCCCGCCGGTGTGGTGCTGGGCATTGCGCCCTGGAACGCGCCCATCATTCTCGGCGTGCGCGCCATCGCCACACCGCTGGCCTGTGGCAACACGGTGATTTTCAAGGGCTCGGAAAACTGCCCGCACACCCACCAGCTGATTGTGGAAGCCTTCTCGGACGCCGGTTTTCCACCCGGCGTGCTGAACTACATCACCAACGCCCCGGCCGACGCCGGTGCTGTGGTCGAGGCGATCGTGGCGCATCCGGCGGTGCGCCGCATCAACTTCACGGGCTCTACCAAAGTGGGCAAGATCATCGCCATGACCTGCGCCAAATACCTCAAGCCGGTGGTGCTGGAGCTTGGCGGCAAGGCGCCGCTGGTGATCCTGGACGACGCCAACATCGAGGACGCCGTCAATGGCGCCGCGTTCGGCTGCTTTGCCAACAGCGGCCAGATCTGCATGTCGACCGAGCGCATCATCGTGGACCAGAAAATTGCCAACGAGTTCGTCAAGAAATTCGCCGCCAAGGCCAGTGCCTTGCCGCTGGGCGACCCGCGCAAGCCCGAGCCGGTGGTGCTGGGCTCGGTCATCGGCATGAGCACGGTGGAGCACTGCAACGCGCTGATTGATGACGCGCTGGCGAAGGGCGCCAAGCTGCTGTGCGGCGGCAAAGCCACCAACACGCTGATGCCCGCCACGGTGCTGGACCATGTGACGCCGGCGATGAAGATCTACCATGAGGAAACCTTCGGTCCGGTCAAGTGCGTCGTGCGCGTCAACGGGGTGGAAGAAGCCGTGGCCTGCGCCAACGACAACGAGTACGGTCTGTCAGCGGCCGTGTTTGGCGGTGACATCGCCCGGGCTTTCAACGTGGCGCGCCGCATTGACTCCGGCATCTGCCACGTCAACGGTCCCACCGTGCACGACGAAGCGCAGATGCCGTTTGGCGGTGTCAAGGGCAGCGGCATCGGCCGCTTTGGCGGCAAGGCCGGCGTGGCCGAGTTCACCGAGCTGCGCTGGATCACGATCCAGACGACGCCCCGGCATTACCCGTTCTGATAGCTGGCGGGGGCAGATGACCGCGCCGTTGTTGCCGGACCGCTGCCTCAGCCGGGTTGCGTTGCCAGCTCCAGCTGGGTCAGCCAGGCCAGCGCCCCGACGGCGCTGGCACCGCACATCTCGGCCGACGGCATCAGTTGGCTGCAGACGGCGGGGCGTTCCGGCTGACCGAAGATGCGGCAGCCATTGGCGTCGTCGAGTTGCACGCAGCGCACTCCCGCGGGCTTGCCGTGCGGCATGCCGGGAATCGCGGAGCTGATGGAGGGGGCGATGCAGCAGGCACCACAGCCAAGCCGGCACTTCATGTCAAGTTTCATTTGCTATATAAATCGTAGCTAAAGACGCAATGGGGACGTGGGCTAGAGTGCTTTTTTTGGTATGAAACCATTGGTTCGCCCGCAGCACCGGATTGACAGCATCTGGCACGCACGGGCGGTGAGCTTTGCGCTGCCACACGCCGTCGGCGTCGAATGCCTGCAAAGGCCAGAAGCTTCATGCCCCTGATTGTCCCCATATTTGGGAGCAGCCGGTAAAATCGCGTGTTGCCCACCGGGCGCAGGGCGCGCCTCTTTCTTCCCCGCCCACACTCAGACCCATAGCCATGCTTTATCCACAGAATTTCGACGTCATCGTTGTTGGCGGCGGTCACGCCGGTACCGAGGCGGCCCTGGCCGCCGCCCGCATGGGCTGCAAGACCCTGCTGCTCAGCCACAACATCGAAACCCTGGGCCAGATGAGCTGCAACCCGTCGATTGGCGGCATCGGCAAGGGCCATCTGGTCAAGGAAGTGGACGCCATGGGTGGCGCCATGGCGGCGGCGACCGATGAAAGTGGCATCCAGTTTCGCATTCTCAATTCCAGCAAGGGGCCGGCCGTGCGCGCCACCCGCGCCCAGGCAGATCGCGTGCTGTACAAGGCGGCCATTCGCCACCGGCTGGAAAACCAGCCCAACCTCTGGCTGTTCCAGCAGGCGGTGGACGACCTGATGGTGGAGGGCGACCGGGTGGTGGGGGCGGTAACCCAAGTGGGCATCAAGTTTCGCGCCAAGACCGTGGTGCTGACGGCCGGGACTTTTCTGGATGGCAAGATCCATGTGGGCCTGAACAATTATGCGGCCGGCCGGGCCGGGGACCCGCCAGCGGTTTCCCTGAGTGCGCGCTTGAAAGAGCTGAAGCTGCCGCAGGGCCGGCTGAAAACCGGCACACCGCCGCGGCTCGATGGCCGCTCGATTGACTTCAGCAAGTGCATTGAGCAGCCCGGTGACGGCATGCCCGGCGGCATGAGCGCGGCCATGCCGGTGTTCAGCTTCATGGGCCGCGCCGAGCAGCACCCGGCGCAAATGTCATGCTGGATGACCCATACCAATGAGCGCACCCACGACATCATCCGCAGCGGCTTTGACCGCAGCCCCATGTTCACCGGCAAGATCGAGGGCGTCGGCCCGCGCTATTGCCCGAGTGTCGAAGACAAGATCAACCGCTTTGCCGACAAGGACAGCCACCAGATTTTTCTGGAACCCGAAGGCCTGACGACGAACGAGTATTACCCGAACGGCATCAGCACCAGTCTGCCCTTTGACATTCAGTACGAACTCGTGCGCTCGATGGCCGGCCTGGAGAACGCCCACATCCTGCGCCCGGGCTACGCCATTGAGTACGACTACTTCGATCCGCAGCAGCTCAAAAGCAGTTTCGAGACGCGGGCCATTGGCGGCCTGTTCTTTGCTGGCCAGATCAATGGCACGACCGGCTACGAAGAGGCCGCTGCCCAGGGCATGTTCGCCGGTATCAATGCCGCGTTGCAGGCCGGTGCCAAAACCGCGTGGCAGCAGGACACCTGGGTGCCGGGTCGGGACGAGGCCTACCTGGGTGTGCTGGTGGATGACCTTATTACCAAGGGCGTGACCGAGCCCTACCGCATGTTCACCAGCCGCGCCGAGTACCGCCTGCAACTGCGCGAAGACAACGCCGACGTGCGTTTGACCGAAGTAGGGCGGCAGCTGGGTTTGGTGGATGATGCCCGTTGGGATGCTTTCAGCCGCAAACGCGATGCTGTTTCACGTGAAACAGAGCGGCTTAAATCAATCTGGATCAGCCCTAAAAATGTGTCTGCACCAGAAGCTGAGCGTGTTTTTGGCAAGGCCTTGGAGCATGAGTACAACCTGCTCGAATTGTTGCGCCGCCCCGATGTGGACTACGCGGCGCTGATGAGTCTGGAGTCGGCCAAGTTTGCGAACCCTGTTGTTATTGCCCTTGTCCCGATGGATGTTTCACGTGAAACATCAGTTGATTCGAGCGCTTTGTTTCAAACCGAACAAGCCAGAGCGGTGATTGAGCAGATCGAAATCGTCGCTAAATACTCCGGCTACATTGACCGTCAACACGCGGAAGTGGAGCGGGCGCTGCACTTTGAAAGCTTCAAATTGCCGCCGGATATGGACTACGCCCAGGTGACCGCACTCAGCATCGAGGCGCGCCAGACCCTCGCCAAACACAAGCCGCAGACGCTGGGTTTGGCGTCGCGCATCTCGGGCGTCACGCCTGCGACGGTGTCTTTGCTCTTGGTCTACCTGAAAAAGAATGGCTATAAAGGGTTTTCTGGCAAGGGAGTAGAGGTCGAAGCTTTGGTGGCTGTCGCTATAGAGGTGGCGGCAGAATGACGCAATCAGTGACAGGAGTGATCTCATCCAATCCGTATGAGTCAACGTTAAGGCAGGGCGCCAACGCGCTGGGTTTGAGTCTCAACGACCGCCAAATCGCCCAGCTCTTGGGCTACCATGCCCTGATTCAAAAGTGGAACAAGGTCTACAACCTGACGGCGGTACGCGACCCGGCGGAGATGTTGACGCATCATTTGCTGGACAGCTTGGCGATTGTTACTCCGCTCATTCGTCAAACGGCTGGTGCGTCCATCAATATGCTTGATGTGGGGGCAGGGGCCGGCCTGCCCGGCGTGGTGGTGGCGATCTGCTGCCCACAGGTGTCGGTCACCTGTGTCGATGCCGTGGCCAAGAAGATGGCGTTTGTGCAGCAGGTGGCGACCGAGTTGAAATTGCCGAATCTCAAGGCACTGCATTCCCGCGTCGAGGTATTGACGCAGAAGTTTGATCTGATCACGTCACGGGCCTTTGCGACGCTGGCGGATTTTGTGACCGGATCGCGGGCGGCGTTGAAGCCTGGTACGGGCGTGTGGCTGGCGATGAAGGGCAGGGATACGTCGGCTGAAGTGGCTGCTTTGCCGGCTGATGTGACCGTGTTTCACGTGGAACAATTGACGGTTCCAGGCTTGGATGCGGAGCGGCGCATCGTTTGGATGAAGATGGCTATATCTGCCGGATAAATCAGAACCTGGCGCAATAAAGCTACTTTCTGCCTGCCGAATGTCGCGTAAACTCAACCCTTACGATTTACGTGCGGGAGTTACGCAAAAATGTTTGGAAATGTGTTCGGTATCGCAGATTACAGCGCCTTCATCATCGCCATCATCATTTTTTTGGCCATTCCCGGCCCGGGCAATCTGGCCCTGATCACCTCGACCAGCAAGGGCGGGATCCTCGGTGGTTTGGCTGCCACACTGGGTGTCATCGCCGGTGACCAGGTGCTGATGTGGCTGGCGGTTGCTGGTGTGGCGGCCTTGCTCAGCGCCTATCCGACGGCTTTCAATGCGGTGCAGTGGTTGGGCGCGGCCTATCTGGCCTGGCTGGGCTTCAAGCTGCTGACCGTCAAACCCGGTGACAAGCCGGTGCTCAACATCCAGCCGCGTCACTATTTCAAGCAAGCCATGATGATCACCTTGCTCAACCCCAAGGCGATTGTGTTTTACATGGCTTTCTTCCCGCTGTTTGTCGATCCGGTCAAGCAACAAGGCTTGCTGACATATGCGGTCATGGCGGCGACGATTGCCGCACTGACCTTTGCCTATGGTCTGACGGCGACCTTGATTTCACACTTCATGGCCGAGCGCATTCGCGCCAACCCGCGAGCTACCAGCGTGCTGCACAAGTTGGCGGGTATCTTTCTCATCGGCTTTGGCGTTAAATTGGCCCTCTCTAAATGAATATAAAACATAAATATACGCACGAAATACAATTTTCCGACGGGCCGCCCCTAGGGAAATTAGTCCCCTTGGGGGGCAGCGCAGTACGCGAAGCGACAAGCGTGGGGGTACATTTCTAATGGCCAAAATCTTCTGTGTCGCCAATCAAAAAGGTGGCGTCGGCAAAACCACCACCACGGTCAATCTGGCGGCGGGCTTGGCCAAAATCGGCCAGCGGGTGCTGATGATTGACCTCGACCCGCAGGGCAACGCCACCATGGGTTCGGGTGTCGACAAGCGCCAGCTGGAGCTGACGATCTATGACGTGCTGCTGGAGAACGCCACGATCACCGAGGCGCGCGTGAAAAGTGACAAGCTCATCACCGCCGGCTGCAGCTACGACGTGCTGGGCGCCAACCGCGAACTGGCAGGCGCCGAGGTGGAATTGGTCGATGTTGAGCGCCGCGAACGCCGCATCAAAACGGCCATAGCTGCCGTTGAAAGCGAGTACGACTTTGTCTTGATCGACTGTCCGCCCAGCCTGTCCATGCTCACCCTCAATGGCCTGTGCTGCGCCAACGGCGTGATTGTGCCCATGCAGTGCGAGTATTTTGCGCTGGAGGGCCTCACTGATCTGGTCAACACCATCAAGCAGGTCCACGCCAATTTGAATCCGGACTTGCAAATCATCGGCCTGCTGCGCGTCATGTTCGACCCCCGCATCACCTTGCAGCAACAGGTCAGCGAGCAGCTCAAAAACCATTTTGGCAACAAAGTCTTCAACACCGTCATCCCGCGCAACGTGCGCCTGGCCGAAGCGCCCAGCTACGGCCTGCCCGGCGTGGTGTTTGACCCGTCCGCGCGCGGCAGCATCGCCTTTGTCGAGTTTGCCAACGAGATGGTGGAACGCATCAAAACCATGTAAACGGGGTGGAAACACGCCAAACCATGAATTTAAGTGCCAAATTGACCTCTAGCCGGCGTATTTATTGCCTAAACAGCTATTAAATATATAGCAATTTAAATCCATATAGCCTTGACCGTCTCATTGTAATGATGCAAACGCCACTCGTTTTCACCCTCCCAGGCTGGCAAGGCAGCGGTGCCGCGCATTGGCAAAGCCATTGGGAAGCCGCATTTGGCGACGTTCGCGTAGAGCAGCACGACTGGCAGCAGCCCCTGCGCGGCGACTGGATCACGCGGCTGGAAGACGCCGTGCAAGAGCACCTGAAACAGCATCCGACGCAGCCCGTCGTGTTCGCTGCGCACAGCCTCGGTTGCCATCTGGTTGCCGCGTGGGCGGCTTTGTCCCCCAACGTGCAGCACGTCGCTGGTGCACTGCTGGTGGCGCCGCCCGACCCGCTGCAGCCCCATTTTCCGCCGCAGTTGCACAGCTGGAGCAAACCGGTGTTGAACAAGTTGCCGTTCAAAACCACGCTGGCCGCCTCCACCAACGACCCTTTTTGCCACTTCCATATCGCCACGGGCTTGGCAGGACATTGGGGCAGCGAGCTTGTCAGCGTCGGCGAACGCGGTCACATCAACGCCGAATCGGGACTGGGCGACTGGCCCGCGGGGCGAGCCATGCTGATGCAACTGGCTCAATCGGCCTGAACGCGACCCGTGCTTTATTGCTTATTTATTTATTTATAAAACCTAAAAAATCAACGGAAAACAACATGGCAACCAAACGACCCAAAGGCCTAGGACGCGGCCTGGAAGCACTGCTCGGCCCCACATTTGACGAAAATGCCGCCACGAACAGCGGAGTTCTCGCCAACACGGGCACGCCGTCCAGCTTGCTGTTGACTGATCTGGTCGCCGGCCAGTACCAGCCGCGCACCCGCATGGACGAGGGCGCTTTGTACGAGCTGGCCGAGTCCATCAAGGCGCAGGGCATCATGCAGCCGATCCTGGTGCGTCGCCTGACCAGCGGTGCGAATGACGGCAAATACGAGATCATCGCCGGCGAGCGCCGCTTCCGCGCCGCCAAAATCGCCGGACTGGACCACGTGCCGGTGCTGGTGCGCGACGTGCCTGACGAGGCCGCCGCCGCCATGTCGCTGATTGAAAACATCCAGCGCGAAGACCTCAACCCACTGGAAGAAGCCCAGGGTTTACAACGCCTGGTGCGAGAGTTTGCGCTCACTCACGAACAAGCCGCGCAGGCCGTGGGCCGCTCCCGCAGTGCTGCCAGCAACCTGCTCCGGCTCCTGAATCTGGCCGACCCGGTGCAAACCATGCTGATGGCCGGCGACCTTGACATGGGCCACGCCCGCGCCCTGTTGTCGCTCGACCGCGCCACCCAGATCACGGCAGCCAGCCAGATCAGCGCCAGGAAAATGTCGGTCCGCGAGGCCGAGAGCCTGGTCAAAAAGCTCAGCGCCGAGTTCAACCTGGTGGCCACCAAGCCCAAAAAAGAGAAATCCCGCGACCTCAAACGCGTGGAAGAAGAGCTCTCCGACCTGCTCACCGCGCAGGTCGAGATCCGCGTCAAAAAGCGCGTGAAACGCCACGGCAAGTTTGAGGAGATGGGCGAGCTGGCGATCCAGTTTGGCTCGATGGAAGAGTTGAACGGGTTGATCGACCGGCTGCGGGGCGAGGCGTGAGCCCGAGGCGTTGTCCGCCCTTGGGTTTTTTGCTTTGCATGATTTTTGGTGGCCAACTTGAGCTTATTTGCCCAACCACGCCACCAATTGCCGCGTCACCTCCGGGCTGCTGAGCAGCCCCAGATGGTTCATGCGGTAGGCAATCCACTGCGCTGATTTTTTGAAGCCCAGATGGCGCTGCGGGTCGTCATGCTGCCCGAGCGCGCTGTGCAGGGGCACGAGGCCGTCGCCAACCAGGCGGTCGGCCAGGTGGCTGCGCTTGGCGGCGGTGGTGGCGGCGATGGTGAAGCAGGCCACGTTGGTGGGCAGGGGTACGACCTGGCGCTTGTCGGGTTGGCGGCGAAAGCGATCGTGGCCCAGCCAGTCCTCATCCAGCACATGGCCAAAGCGCAGGTCGGTGATACCTGCGCTGCGCAGTTGGGCCAGTTTGGCAAAAGGGGCGGTAAAGGACGTGCTGCCCAGCAGGACGTCAATCCAGTTGCCGGCCCGCTCCAGGGGTGCACCGTGATGCGGGGTGCCCAGAAACACCATGTTTTTCAGCAGCGCCGGCCAGCGCGGGGCGTCCTGAGCGGCCACCTGCTGGGCAGTGTAAAGCGCGCTGCGCATGACCAGGCCACCCATGCTGTGCGCCACCACGCTGAGTTCAAGCACGGGCACCGGCCAGTGCGCGACCAATTGCTCCAGCTGGGCGCTGAGTTCGCGCCCGTTCTCGGAGGTGTGCAGGCCGGTGTTGTAGCGCACGCAGACGGGGGTGTAGCCCAGTTCGGTGGCGAGTGTGCTGCCGTGGTCCACCACTTGCCCTTTGTGCTCGGTTCGCCACTGCAAATCGTTCATGCACAGGCCGTGAATCAGCAGCACCAGCTTGCCGGTCAGCTCCGCGGGTGGCGGCAGGGCGCGCCAGTTCAGTACCTGACCCTGATACCGCAGCGTCATGGGCGTGGCAAAGGGGTTGTGGCTGGCCGCCAGGCGGTCGCCCATCACGCCATTGAGCGCGGCCAGCACCGCTTCGCGCTGGGGCGACTCAGCCGGCGCGGCTTCGGCCCACTCCAGCAGCGGCTGCAGCCGGGCCAGTACCTTGTCCACACCCGCGCCCAGCAGTTGCGTGACGCTGCGCAAACTCTTGTAAATCAAGCCTGTAAGGCCCCGAGCCTCTCCCGGCTCCTTGCCACCGGGCACGCCCAGAGCGTTCCAGACCGATTGATGCACGCCTTCGGCAATGTGCGTCATGCCTTGCGTGGCTTGGGTGGCGAGCTGGACGACGGCGCGTGCGTCAGAGGCACGCAGGTGTTTGAGTGCCGGCGTGGTTTTCTTTGGCGGGGCAGACGATGGGGGGGTCATGGTGGGCTGGCCGGATGAAAAATCGCGACGAACCACGCATTGTGATTTGACTCACCAAGAAATGCAGTATAAACTTGGTAAGTAATTAATAACTTACCAAGTTGACAATCCATTCAGAGACACTTTATGCAACTCACAGCTACCCGTTTACCCACTGAAGCGCGCCAAGCCGAGATTGTGGCCGCCGCCTTGCGTTTGGCGCAAGACAGCAGTCCTGCAAGCATCACCACCACCGACCTGGCCGGTGCGGTGGGTGTGAGCCAGGGGGCGTTGTTCAAGCATTTCTCGTCAAAAGAGGCCATCTGGCTGGCCGTCATGGCTTGGGTCACTGAGCACTTGCTGCGCTCGCTCCATGAAGCGGCAGAGCAGGCTCCTACGCCCACAGAAGCGTTGCGTCGCGTTTTTGATGCGCATGTGCGCTTTGTGGTGGCCCACCCCGGCGTACCGCGCGTGATCTTTCATGAATTGCAGCAGCCGGAGGATTCGCCGCTTAAACAGCAGGTACGCAGCCTCATGCAGGGCTACCGTCAACTGCTGCTGGGTCTGCTGGGGGCATCTGTGCAGCGCGGTGACGCGGCGCTTGATCTGGACGTGTCGGCAGCTGCCACCCTGTTTGTGGGCATCGTACAGGGCCTGGTGATGCAGTCCATGCTGAGCGGGCAGATGGCCAATATGAGTACGCAAGCCTCAAGCGTTTTCGACCTTTACCTGCGCGGTATCCGCACACCATCATGAAACTCAAATCGCCTTCCTCCAAAGTGCTTGTGCTCGGCTTGTTGGCCGTGTTGCTGCTGGTCGCCGTCGTTTTTGTCTTCCGGCGCGCTGGACCGCTGGCGCCCGTGCGCGTGACGGTGGCGCAAGCCGCCGAGGGTTCACTCACGCCCGCGCTCTACGGCATTGGCACGGTGGAGGCGCGTCGCAGTTACCTCATCGGTCCGACCGTCGCAGGCCGCGTGCTGCGCGTGCTGGTGGATGCGGGAGATACGGTGAAAGCGGGACAATTGCTGGCTGAAATGGATCCGGTGGATCTGGACAACCGGCTGGTGGCGCTGGACGCCTCGATGGCACGGGGTGCCAGCGCGATTGCAGCTGCCGACGCGCAGACGGCCGATGCAGCCGCGCGCCGGGAGCTGGCCGCAGTCAACGCGCGCCGCTACGTGGAGCTGGGACAGCAAAACTTCATGAGCTCCGGTGCGGTAGAGGCGAAAGTGCAGGAGCAGACCTCAGCCGAGGCCGGGGCGCGTGCGGCGCAGGCCAATCTGTCAGCGGCGCGGCAGGATCTCGTGCGTCTGAAAGCCGAGCGTGCCGCCTTGGCGCAGCAGCGCCAGAACGTGCGCCTGGTGGCAACGCAGGATGGTGTGGTGATGTCGCGTGACGCCGAGCCGGGTTCCACCGTGGTGGCAGGGCAGGCCGTGCTCAAACTCATTGAACCCGGCAGCCTGTGGGTGAAGGCGCGCTTTGACCAGGGCCGCTCGGCTGGTCTGGTGCCTGGCCTGGCCGCAGATATTGTGATGCGCTCCCGTGCCGCCACCGTGCTGCCTGGCAAAGTCGCCCGCGTGGAACTGCAGGGTGACAACGTGACGGAGGAGCGCGTGGCGCAAATCTCGTTTGACACGCTGCCCGCAGGTGTTTCCATCGGCGAACTGGCCGAGGTCACGCTCAGGCTGCCAGCCACGCCGCGCTCCCTGTTGTTGCCCAATGCCGCCATCAAGCGTCAAGGCGGGCAGACCGGTGTCTGGCTGCTGGAAGACGGCAGCCTGCGGTTCGCGCCGCTGCGCCTGGGTCAGACAGGCCTGGATGGACAGGTGCAGGTGCTGGACGGTTTGAAGGCCGGCAACCAGGTCGTGGTGTACAGCGAAAAGGACGTCGATGCACACAGCCGCATTCAGGTGGTGCAAAGTCTGACAGGGCAAAAAGAAACACAGGGCACGCCATGATCAGTCTGGCTGGCCGCGACATTCTGCATTCGTGGAGCAAGTTCGTCTTCACGGGCATTGGCCTGGGCCTGCTGATTGGTGTCACGCTGACCATGGCCGGCGTGTACAGGGGCATGGTGGACGATGCGCGGATGCTGTTGACCAACAGCCGGGCCGACCTCTGGGTGGTGCAAAAAGACACACAGGGCCCGTACGCCGAAGCCTCCAGCCTGCGCGATGACGCGTATCGATCCCTGTTGGGCATGCCGGGCGTGGCGCGGGCCGCCAATGTGACCTATCTCACCATGCAGGTGCGCCGCGAGAGCACCGATGTGCGGGCCATGGTCGTGGGGTTCGAGCCTGACCAGCCGGGTGAGCCGGGCTACCTGATTGCGGGCCGCCATATCACACGCAACCACTACGAGGCCGTGGCCGATGTGAAAACCGGCTTCCAGGTGGGTGATCTCATCAAGATTCGCCGCCACGAGTACAGCGTGGTGGGCCTCACGCAGCGCATGGTGTCGTCTGGCGGCGACCCGATGGTCTTTATTCCGCTGGCTGATGCGCAGGAGGCGCAGTTTCTGAAGGACAACGACGCCATCGTCAACGAGCGTGCCCGCACTGCCGCCAACCCCGCGCTCAATCGCCCTGGCGTGCCGGGTCTGCTGGAGGCCATCCAGGCCTCGCAGAGCAGCAACCACAATGTCAACGCCGTGCTGGTGCAAATCCAGCCCGGGCTGGATGCCGAGCAGGTGGCCGAACCGATTCGCCGCTGGAAGCACCTGCAGGTGTTCACGCGCGAGCAGATGGAAGACATTCTGGTGGCCAAGTTGATTGCCACATCTGCCAAGCAGATCGGCATGTTCCTGGTGATCCTGGCCATCGTGAGCGCGGCCATCGTGGCCTTCATCATCTACACCATGACACTGGGCAAGCTGCGCGAGATTGCGGTGCTCAAGCTCATCGGTACGCGCGACCGCACGATTGCCAGCATGATCCTGCAGCAAGCCATGGGCCTCGGCGTCATTGGCTTCATTGTTGGCAAGGTGGCCGCGACCATCTGGGCACCCGTCTTTCCCAAGTACGTGCTGCTGGAAACAGGCGACGCCGTGCAGGGTTTTATCGCGGTGATGATCATCTGCGCGCTGGCTAGCACGCTCGCCATCCGCGTGGCGCTGCGCGTGGACCCGGCTGCGGCCATAGGATGAAAGCGCAACATGACTGAATTAGTTGAATTGGGGATCCGCATCGAAGGTTTGAGCAAACGCTATGGCGAAGGTGAGGCCGCCGTGGATGCGCTCAAGGACGTGAACATGAGCGTCGCCCCGGGCGAGGTGGTTGGCCTGATCGGCCCCTCAGGCTCGGGCAAGAGCACGCTGCTCAAGTGTCTGGGCGCGGTGATCGAACCCACCTCGGGACGCATGATTCTAGGCAACCAGACCATCTACGACCAGGGCTGGAAACTGTCTGACTTGCGCGCTTTGCGACGCGACAGCATCGGCTTTGTGTTTCAGGCACCGTACCTCATCCCGTTTCTGGATGTAACCGACAACGTGGCCCTGCTGCCCATGCTGGCCGGCCAGCCCAACGCGAAGGCCCGCATCCGCGCCCGTGAACTGCTCGATGCGCTCGAAGTGGGGCACCGCGCCAAAGCCGAGCCCTCACAACTTTCGGGTGGTGAGCAGCAGCGTGTGGCCATCGCGCGCGCACTGGCCAACCAGCCGCCCGTGATCCTGGCCGACGAGCCCACGGCACCGCTGGACAGCGAACGCGCACTCGGTGTGATGCGCATCCTCAACCAGATGGCGCAGCAGTACCGCACCGCCATCATCGTGGTCACGCACGACGAAAAAATCATCCCGACCTTCAAGCGCATTTATCACATTCGTGATGGGCGCACGTATGAAGAAGCCGGCCAGGGCCTGAGCCTCTAGCGGCCAGGTTTCCAACTTCCAACTCCCCCCATTTTGAAAGGATCTCGCATGACAACCCAACGCATTCTCAAAGTTTTGGCCATCATCGCGATTGTCTTTGGCGCACTCACGGTCTTCAGCGGTGGCCACGCACTGTTCGGCGATGCACAGGCGCGCGCCAGCGTCGGCAACGCGGTGGGCTTTGTGCTGTGGTTCAACTTCTGTGCGGGCTTTGCCTATGTGCTGACCGGCGTCGGGTTATGGCAAGACCGGCGCTGGGCTGCTGGAGCCGCCAGCCTGCTGGCCTTGGCCACGGCGCTCGTGACCGCTGCCTTTGGCTGGCATGTCATGGGTGGCGGTGCCTATGAGATGCGCACCGTGGGGGCGCTGGTGCTCAGGCTGGTGTTCTGGGTGGGCGTGGCTGCGCTGGCGCTTCATGCATCGAAGCTGGCGAAAATGCCGCATCTCACATAAAATACCAAGATGGACTGGCTCACCAAACTGCCCGGCTTTCAGCGCACACCGTATGGGTTTGAGTGGCGCTTGCTGCGCCTGATGCCCACCGTGCTGCTGGCGGGCACCTTGCTACCGGCGCTGATGGCGCTGGCGGGTCGATTCTTCATCACCGCCAGCAACGCCGCCGAGCTGGCGCGGCACATCCAGCTGTTTGATTACGTGATGATCGGTCTGGTGATCTTCATCTGGACCGCCGTACTGACGGTGACGATTGGCTGTGTCATCGTCTGGCTGATGAAAGGTCCGGCCTACGTGGCCGACGGCTTTGAGGTCTCGCACAGCGACCTGCCCAAACCTTGACGCCAAGCCATTTTTTGCCTTGGCCAGTCGCGCTCATGGCGCCATGCTGTCCCAGGCCTTGAGCGCTTCGGCGGTATACATCAGCGCAGGCCCGCCGCCCATGTAGATGCACACGCTGAGCATTTCTTCGAGTTCAGCGCGCGTGCATTGCAGTTTGTGCAGCGCTTTGACGTGAAAGCCAATACAGCCCGAGCAGTGCTGCGTGATGCCAATGGCCAGCGCCATCAGCTCCTTGTGTTTGGCGCTGACAACGCCCTCTGCCATGGCACTTTTGGCCAATTGCCCAAAAGCAGCCATCGCTTCGGGTTGCGCTTTGCGAAACGGGGCCAGGTTTTCGTTGATGTTGTGGATCAGTTCGATGTGATTAAAAGTGCTCATGGTTCTTCTTTATCCTATATCCTTGATTAACCAAATTTCAAAAACAACTTGCTGTACGGCCCTTTGATTTTGCCCATCGCTTCTTTCACGGCAACGGCATTCTGTGCAAACAAGGCCGCCTGCAAGTCAGCCACCGACCTGTCAACCGCTTGCACCAAGCCCGTGAACTCGGCATTACCGGTATAGCTTGCGGGCGCTTCACTGCTCAGTTTTTTGCTCAGATAGGTCAGCACACCGGCTTGCGCCGTCAGTTGCTGCATGCCATTGGGCTGCGCCAGGGTTTTAGCGCCGTCAATGAGCACATGCTCCATCTCGCTGTGGTACGCATTCATGTGGTCGCTGTAGACGATAACCTGGTTGCGGTGTCGCATCTGGGCCATGATGTCGCGGGCCGCTTCCAGTGTTTCATGAGCCGCCGTGAGCTGGTTGGCCGCCACTTGTTCAGTCGCTTTGGTGTACACCCTGGATACTTCAGCCAAAGACGTCCCAAAAGCGCCGTCACGGTCATAGGGCGCAGGTGGTTTGGCGCCAAATTGGGCGGCCAGCTTGCCCCAGGACTGCTGCGCCTGGGTCATCGCCTGCTGCGCTTCTGTCTGGGAGTTGCTGTTGGTTTTGAAAAGCGCCACGCGGTAGGGACCATAAGCCTCTTGCATCGCGTCCGTCACGGCGTCGGCAGCCAGTGTTGGGAGCGCGGCGCAGGTGCTGAGCACCAAAAGTGCGGCTCGGGCGCGAAGCCTGGATCGAATAGTCATGTTGATATCCTTGAGTGTTTCATACAGGGGGTAGTATGTATGCGCCGCAAGAAAGCAACATGATCTAGGTCAACCAATAGGCGGATTTACCAGTCTCTGTCTTTTAGAAGCGCTCATGCGGTGCCAGATAGCGCCATTGCCCCAGCGGCAGGTTGCCCAGTACGATGTTACCGATGCGCACCCGCTTCAGGCCCACCACCTTGAGGCCGACCTGCTCGCACATGCGGCGGATCTGGCGTTTCTTGCCTTCGGTCAACACAAAACGCAGTTGCTCCGGGTTTTGCCAGTCGACCTTGGCGCGTTTCAGCGGCTGGCCGTCCAGACTCAGACCAAAGCGCAACTTGGCGAGGAGGGCGGGCGGGAAGGCGCTTTGCACGTCCAGGGTGACCGGTTTTGACGTCGACACATTGGCCAAATTGCCGTCGGCGTAATACTCCACCCGCACCAGGTATTCTTTCTCCATGTTGGAGTCTTCGCCGATCAGCTGGCGGGCGATGCGGCCGTCCTGCGTCATCACCAGCATGCCGATCGAGTCGATGTCCAGCCGCCCGCACGGGGCCAAACCCACCAGCTGGGAGTGGTTCCAGAAGAAGCGGGCGTTGTCGTCCATCCAGCGGTTTTGCGGGGTGAACAGCGTCACGGCGGGTTCGTGGCCGTCTTCGGCCTGCGAGCTCACAAAGCCCATGGGTTTGTTGATCAAAATCGTCACCTGATTCGCCTGCTTGCCCTTGGCAGCGCGGTCGACCTCGATTTTGTCGGTCGGCAGCACCTGCAAACCCATTTCGGCCACCACGCCATTGACCTTGACCCAGCCGTGCTCGACCCAGTCATCCGCCTCGCGGCGCGAACACATGCCCAGCTCGGCCATGCGCTTGTTCAGGCGGCTGGTGGCCTTAGCTGGTGCAGCCGGCGGCGCACCGGGTGCCGGCTTGGCACCGCCAGCGGCCGCTTTGGCTGCACCGGGTGACAGCGCACGACGGAAAACGGGCGCAGCAGGCGGCGTTTGGGCGGATGAAGTGGGCGAGGGCGGGGTTTTTAAAGGATCGGTCATGACGCCTTTAGTGTATTACGCAACTAAGGTTATGCCTACAAAGTCCGAGCGATCACCCCAGCGGCCAAGGCCAAATCGGGGGAAGCGGCTAAAATAGCGGGTTAATCCTTACTTTTTGCCCTCTTTTGGGCACACTCCCCCATGGCTGCCTTCGAAACTGAAAAAGTGCTCTCCGTTCACCACTGGAACGACACGCTGTTCTCCTTCACCACCACCCGCGGCCCCAGCCTGCGCTTTGAAAGCGGTCATTTTGTGATGGTTGGCCTGGAAGTGAACGGCAAACCGCTGATGCGCGCCTACAGCATCGCCAGCGCGCACTACGCCGAGCATCTGGAGTTTTTCAGCATCAAGGTGGAAAGCGGTCCGCTGACTTCCCGTTTGCAGCATCTGAAAGTCGGCGACCCGGTGCTGATTGGCCGCAAGCCGACCGGCACCCTGGTCTTGTCCGACCTGCTGCCCGGCCGCAACTTGTATCTGTTTGCCACCGGCACCGGCCTGGCGCCTTTCATGAGCATCATCCGCGACCCTGATACCTACGAACGCTTTGAAAAAGTGGTGTTGGTGCATGGCGTGCGCTTCGTCAGCGAGCTGGCGTATGACAAGTTCATTACCGAAGAGCTGCCCAAAGACGAGTTTTTGGGTGAAGAAGTGACCAAAAAGCTGATCTACTACCCCGCCGTCACCCGTGAAGCCTTTCGCAACACCGGCCGCCTGCCGGCCTTGATTGAAACCGGCAAGATGTGCAGCGATATCGGCCTGCCCCAGCTCAACCCCGCCACTGACCGCGCCATGATCTGCGGCGGCCCCGCGATGCTGAAAGACCTGCGTGTGGTGCTCGACACCCTCGGTTTTAAAATCTCCGCTGGTATTGGTCAGGCGGGTGATTACGTGATTGAGCGGGCCTTTGTGGAGAAGTGATTTTCGGTTGCAGTTAACTATTTGCTATATAATTTATAGCAAATTAAGTAATAAATACAACAGCTACGGCCGAATTTGACACTGATCTCGTCAAAACAGGCTGTGTTGGCGGCTGTACAAGGAGAGCACACTTGCAATGAGTGCGGCCAAAAAGATGGTTTCGCCAAGCATCAGTAAAATCGGCTTGAACCCCACGGTGGTGAGTTCCTGCAGCTGTGTTTTGATGCCGATGGCTGAAATGGCGATCACCAGACACCAGCGTGACAACTCGTTGCCGCCGGTTTGAACCACTTTGGGAACCCAGTCCATGCTGCCCAGCAGCATCAGAGCCACAAAAGCGGTCACAAACCAAGGCAAGAGCACGGCTTTGGGCTCGTCGGCTGAGCGGTGTTTGCGATTGACGGCGGCGATGACAACGATGACCGGCATCAGCATGGCCACCCGCATCAACTTCACCACGGTGGCGGTGTCACCGGTCGAAGTGGATACGCCGTAACCCGCACCCACCACCTGCGCAACGTCATGGATGGTGGCACCCAGAAAAATACCCGCATCGTGGTTGTTCAGCCCTAGCCACTGAGACAACAGGGGGTAGACCACCATCGCCAGTGTCGACAGCGCACTCACGCCAATCACGGTGAACAGCGTCGCCCGCTCGCGCAAAGGGTGGCTGGGCAAGACCGTGGAGATGGCCAGCGCGGCAGACGCGCCGCAAATAGCGACGGAGCCACCCGTCAGCACGCCAAAAGAGGCTTTAAACCCCGCCAATTTGGCAAAAAGCAGGCCCACCGCCATGGTTGCGATGACCGAGCCCATGACCAGCAAGACCGGGAACCAACCCAGTTCGGCGATCTGCCCCAGGGTGATGCGTAAACCCAGCAAAGCCACGCCCAGCCGCAGCAGGTGCTTGGCCGCCAGCTCAATACCGGGCAGGCAGGGCCCGCCCTGCGACAGGAAGTTCATGGCCATGCCCAGCAACAGCGCAAACAGCATGACCGGTGCGCCGTAGTGTTGCGACAGAAAGGTCGCCGCTGCGGCGACCGTTGCGCTGGCCATCAGGCCGGGAAACAGGGCGCGGGCCTGCATCATGTGACCGTTCATGTCAGTTCCGAGAGGATGGATTCGGGGGTGACGGTGTTGGGGTCGAGCATGACCATGCCATCGACCACGCTCACGGCATGTTTTTTGGCCTCCAGCGCTGGGGTGCTGCCCGCACAACTGTGACCCAGTTCAAAGCGTAAACCGTGTGCGGGACAGATCACTTTTTGGCCGTCGAGTTTTCCGCTGGAGAGCGAGGCACCGGCGTGAGGGCAGCTGTCGTCAATGGCAAACACCGCATCACCGACTTTGAACACGGCCAAGTCCAACCCGGCGGTGCAGACGCGCCGACCACGGTGTGCGGGCAAAGCGCTGAATTCAATCAGGGGTATTTGTGGCATCAGCTCGGCCATCAAATCACCACGCCGCCATTGGGGCTGATCACCTGACCCACCAGGTAATGCGGGCCCGCCAGGTACAGCACCATGGACGCGTATTCCTCTAGGGTGCCCAAACGCCCCAGGGGAATCATTTGCCACAGGCGGTTGCGCTGCTCTTCGGTGGCGTTGGCCAAAAAGGCCTCAAACGTCGGCGTTTGCACGCCACCGGGTGCCATGGCGTTGACAAAAATATTCGCACCCGCCACTTCGGCAGCCACCGCTTTGGTGAAGGCGATGACGGCACCCTTGGTAGCGCTGTAGTGCGGGCTGTGGGCGCTCATGGCCGAGATGCCGGCCACCGAGGCGATGTTGATGATCTTGCCGTCGCGCTGCGGCTCCATCAGGCGCAGGGCTTCGCGGGTGCAGTAAAAAACGCCGTGGACGTTGACGTGCCAGTAACGGTGCCACTCTGCATCAGTCATCTGGCTGGTGAATGCCAGCGACTGCCTTGGCTGGGGTGTGGTGAGGTAGCCGTAATGTTTGTTGCGCCGCACATCGTCCGGCGGACGGTCAGGCACCAGCGCGGCGTTGTTCACCAGAATGTGCACGGTGCCAAAAGTGGCTTTTGCCTTGGCAAACAGGGCGGTCACTGCCGCGCTGTCGGACACATCGCAGGGCAGGCACAGGTGACTGGTGCCAAGGCGGTCTAACTCCGCCGCCAGGTCGGCCAGGCCCTGGGTGTTCACATCGCAGGCCACCACGCGGGCTCCTTGGGCGGCAAATGCCAGGGCGATAGCGCGACCCAAGCCCCCGGCGGCACCGGTGACCAAGACGACTCTATCGGCGACCGGGCTGGCGGTCGCAGCGCTCATTCGGGTTTGAAACCGATGGCTTTGAGTTGCGCTGCCTGACGGTCAAAGGCCACGCGCAAGCCACGGATGAGTTCGTCAGGCGTGGCGTTGCTCCCCGGCTCCAGCCCCAAACCTGCAAACCGCTCGCGTGTCGCGGGCAGTTGCAAGACCTTCATCACCGCATCGCGCAGCTTGGTTTGGGCGGCGGCGGGCACGTCTGGCGTGACCCACAGCCCCATCCACACCACCTCCGTCAAATCCTTGTAGCCCAGCTCCGCAAAGGTGGGCACATCGGGCAAGGCCTTCATGCGGGTGGGGGCGGTGGTGGCAAACACCTTGATTTTTCCGCCTTTGATCATGGGGATGGAGGTGGCTGGCCCGTCGAACATGAAGGCGACATGGCCACCGGCCACATCGGTCAACGCCGGTGGCGAGCCTTTGTAGCCCACATGCAGCATGTCGGTGCCGGCAAGCTTGTTGAACTCCAACCCGATGGTGTGCGACATCGTGCCCGTGCTGTACGACGCATAGCTCACCTTGCCCGGGTTGGCTTTGATGTAGGCGATGGCTTCCTTCACATTCGTGGCGCTCAATTGCGGAGAGCCCACCATCAGCAAACCAGTTCGGCCCAGTTCCGCCAAGGGGCGCAGCTCTTTGAGGGGATCCACCGGCATTTTCACCACGTGGGGGATTTCAGAGACCAAACCGTTGACGGCGATCATCAGCGTGTGACCGTCTCGGGGTGACTTCAAGAGTTCCTGCAGGCCCAGTATGCCGGCAGCACCGGGCTTGTTGTCCACGATCACAGGCTGGCCCAGCTGGGCGGACAGTCCTTCAGCCAGGACGCGACCCAGGATGTCGGCCGTGCCGCCCGCAGGGGCGCCGACCACAATACGCATGGGTTTGTCGGGGAAGGTCTGGGCGATGCTGTAACCCGCAGCCAAAGCGGCGGCGCTGGCCACCAATGCGGTTTGGAAAAAACGGCGTGAAAGACGGCGTGAAAAAGTCATGGTTGTCTCCTGATGATGAATGCTGGCTTATGGTTATGAAAGATGTCAATGGCTTCAGGCGGCCAGGCGCATGGGCACGCCCCGTTGCCCGGTCACGCGGTTGGGTGCATAGCCCACCTTGGCGAGGGTTTCTTCGGTGCTGTTGTAGTGCTCGCCAATGCGGTAGATGGCTTTGGCCTGGGCACCGGTCGCCACTTCACGGTGCAACTCGCGGGAAATGCGCACCAGCTGTTCGATCTGCTTGACCGAGCTTATCAACTCGCCCTTTTTGCCCCACAGGTTGTCCTCAATGCCGCAGCGCACATGCAGGCCCATGGCGATGGCCATGGTGTTGAGCGGCAGCACATTGCGCATCAGCGCTTCGATGGACAAGACCGCACCTTCGGGGCAACGGTTGATGAATTCCATCATGTTGCGCGGGTTGGGGCCGTCCTGGCCGCCGCCAATCGCCACCCAGTTCAGCACCACCGGGCCGCTGTAGTGACCACGGCGGATGTAGCGCTCGACGGTTTCGAGCTGACCCACGTCGCCCAGCATGAAATGCGGCTGGATGCCGTTGGCCTGCAGGCGCTTGAGATGCTCTTCCACAAAGGCGGGGCCGGCGGGGATGGTCATCTCCTTGTAGGCAGCAAAGTAGGCGGGCTGACCCAGGGTGGTGTCGCCGCAGTCATCGGCTGTCAACAGCTCGGTCACATTCATCTGGTTGGTGTTGATGGCAATCGTGACCTGGTCAGGCTTCGGATTCAGTTCCGCCAGCATGTGGCGGGTGTCGTCGCTCAGCCATTTGGCTTCTGCGCCTTCGCCTTCAGGAGCGAAGGAGATGGACCCACCCACTTGCAACAGCATGTCAGGCACCGCTGCGCGCAGGCGGGACAGCATCTCGTTGAACATGGACACGCGCTTGCTGCCCTTGCCGTCGGCTTCGCGCACATGCACGTGCAGCACGGTGGCACCGGCGTTGTAGCAGTCCACCGCCTTCTGGATTTGCTGGTCCATCGTCACCGGAATATCGTCCGAGTCGCTGGGCAGAAACTGGGGGCCGTACGGGGCGACCTGGATGACCAGCGGTTGCTGGTTTTCGGGCAACAGGGAGTCGTCGAAGAATTGCATGATGTTCCTTGCTTTCTATGCTGAGATGATGACGTGGTGTGATTAAAAAAAACCTAGTCGGCTGCGCCCGCGCGCACCTTGCCGGCAGCCAGCTCTTCCTGAAGAATCGGCGCACCCAGGCTCATGGTGTGGATGCCCAGCACGCTGGTGAGCTGCAGCACGGCGGTGATCTCTTCTTTGCTGGCACCGAGTTCCAGCGCCTTGCGGATATGCCGTCGCACGCCGGGCGCGTACATGTGGGTGCAGGAGGCGTCGACCGCGATGGCGATGAACTCGATCGTTTTGGCATCGAGCACGCCAGACAGCATCGGCTTCATCGCCATGGCCATGAATTTTTCGGTCCAGTCGGCATCGAGCTCGGCAAACGGGGTCCAGTTCGGGTTCCACTGGCCCTGGCTGCGCAGCTGGTCGCTGATGGGCGTTGCTGGCGTTGCAGATGCTTGGGTCGGGGTATCAACGGCTTTCATGGCGGTTCCTGCGGTGTGTATAGGGCGAATTCTAGGAGCGGCGGGTAAGTTCTGCTTGACATTTCGGGACAGCGATTTACCATTTCGGGACACATTCGTGGAAACCCCTATGACCGATCTTGTCCGCAGCGCCGTGCTGAGCAACTACACCGAAGTGGCCCGCAGCGTGGGTCTGGATCCCTATGCCATGGTGAAGTCGGTGGGCCTGAGCCAGGGCTGTCTGGTCGAGCGCGACATGAAGATTCCCACCTCAGCCGTGCGCCGCTTGCTGGAAGATTCTGCAGCACTTTCGGGCGCTGAAAATTTTGGCCTGCGCATGGCCGAGACGCGTCGCCTGTCCATCCTGGGTCAGTTGGGCATGGTGGCACGCGAGGCACCCACCCTGCGCCACGTGCTCGACATCATCGTCCAGCACATGCGCCTGCACAACGAGTCGCTGCTGCTGCACATGGAAGACAGCGGTGGCCTGGTCACCATCCGCCAGGACCTGCTGGTCAGGGAGCGCGGTGCCATGCGCCAATCGGTGGAGTTGTCGCTGGGCGCGCTGATGCGTATCCTGCGCATCTTCCTGGGCAGCGACTGGTCGCCGCGCCGCGTGTGCTTTGTGCACCAAAGCCCGGTCGACCTGGGCCTGCACCGGCGGATGTTCGGCGCCGCATTGGAGTTTGGCTGCGAGTTTGACGGCATCATCTGCAAAAGCAGCGACCTGGACACCCCCATCGCCTCCTCGGACCCCGTGATGGCCAGCTACGCCCGCAGGCAAATCGAGGCGTCCATCAGCCCCGACAGCAAGGCCACAGAGCATGAGGTCCAGCAGCTGGTGCTCATTCTGCTGCCGACCGGCCGCTGCAATATCGCCCAAGTGGCTCGGCATTTGAATCTGGACCGCCGAACCCTGCACCGCCATCTGGGCAAAGAGGGCACCACCTTCACCCAGCTCGTCAACAGCACGCGGATGGATCTGTCCGAGCGCTATCTGGCGCACCCCAACCGCAAACTGGCCGACATTGCGGAACTGCTGGGCTTTTCAGGCTTGAGCGCATTTTCACGCTGGTACAGCATGCAGTTCAAAACCACACCGTCCAAAAGGCAGGTGGCGTTGCAGTTGTAGCGATGCAACTAAATTGCTATGTATTTAATAGCTAATAAAGAAATAAATACGCCGGTTACAGCCATATTTGACCCCTATTTCGGGTTTAAGCAATCGCCGCAGCCTCTACGGCTAGGTTTTCAGTCTCCGAGCAGCTCCCGCCGCAGCCGTGGATCATCTCTTTGGACAGCGCCTCGGGTTTGCGCACCAAGCCGGTGACCGGGTCAAAGTCCACCCGGCGCATGTGCAGCGCGAGCGAGGCATCCATCGCCTGCGCGTGCTGCGGAAACCACAGCGCCAGCTCGCCTGCCATCAGGCGGATCATTTTCAAATCACCGTTTTGACCGTGCTGCAGCCCTTCGCGCATCACCTGCAGCACCACCTTGTGCTGCATGGAGTGGCAGTTGCCCGAGGCAAACTGGGTGCTGAGCATCCACGCGTCCTCCCTGCCAAAATGGTCGTCGGTGTGGTCGATCAAGGCCGCCCAGTGGCGCAAAAGCGTGTCGTCCGGCGCGTTGTGCACCTCGGCCAGCAAGTCGACAAACTCGCGGTGGGTGTCGTCCATCAGCGGAAAATCCAGCGCCAAAGCGCCTGACCATTCGAGTTGTTTCATATCAAAATCCTGAAAAAATGCTGAGAAATACGCCAATGAGGGCGCAAGCATAAGTTTCCGGGCTGGTTTTGACTTTGTTCTAGGTCAAGAAAGGGGCTCGGTCTGGGTCAATGCCGGTGCCACCACGGCTTCCAGCTCGGCCCGCAGCCAGCGGTGCGCCGGGTCATGCTGGTGGCGCAGGTGCCAGATCAGGTACATCGGCATGCTGGGGCAGGGCAGCGGCACAACTGCGCTGGCCAGGCCGCGCAGCAGGTGCGCTTGCAGCAGCCCCGGCGCGGTCGCGAGCAACTGGCTGCCGCGAATAAACGAGGGCAGACCCGCAAAACCGGGCACCAGCACCCTGAAGTTACGCTGCACCCCGCGTGTCAGCAGCCATTGGTCCAAATCCAGCGCGCGGCGCGGCTCATACACCACGGTGATGTGTTCGGCGGCCAGATACTCGGCCTTGGTTTGCGGCGCTGCGCGCTGCTCGGGGTCGTAAAACACCCGGTAGCTGTCCTCAAACAGGCGTTTTTGCAGAATATCCGCCCCGTCCGGCGGGCGCGGGCTGATGACCAGCTGGCAATGCTCATTGCGCAGCATCTCCAGACTCGGAATATCGGACGGAATCACCCGCAGCACCACGCCCGGCGCGTGGGCACGGAGCCTTGCCATCAGCGGCGGCAGCAGCACATCGCGCTGGAAATCATTGGCGGCGATGGTGAAGGTGGTCTGCCAGCGCGCCGGCTCAAAGTCGCCAGCTCCTCCCCATCGCGCAAACCGTTCCATGCTCGCCAGCAGCTCCCGCGCCTGCACCGCCAGTTCCTCAGCCCGCTGGGTCGCCACAATGCCGCGCCCGGATTTGACAAACAGCGGGTCGCCGGTGATGCCGCGCAGCTTGTCCAGCAGGTGGCTCACCGCGGATTGCGTCACCCCCAGCCGCTGCGCCGCGCCCGTCACCGAGCCCGCTTCCACGACGGCCAGCAGCAGTTGCAGCAGGCGGCCATCCAAGTCCAAATAATCGAATTTGCTCATGTATTCCATCATGATTCATGTCTTTATCTTTGGCAATGGACGCGGGATACTTCGGCTTGACCTAACGCAAACATTGTCAAATTCAGGAGATACATCATGGCTTCCAGCGACAAATTGCCCCCACTTCCAGCCATACCGGGCACCACGCCCTTTGACGGCGAGCAGGCCAAAAAAGGCTACGCGCTCAACAAAATGTGCTTTTCCTTCAACACCGCCGAGAACCGCGCCGAGTTCCTGAAGGACGAGGAAGCCTACATGCGCAAGTACAGCCTGACCGAGCCGCAAGCCGCCGCCATCCGCGCCAAAAACGTGCTGCAGCTCATCGCCGCCGGTGGCAACGCCTACTACCTGGCCAAGTTTGCCGGCATTTTTGGCCTGGATATGCAGGACATCGGCGCCCAGCAAACCGGTGTGACCAAAGAAGCATTCCGCGCCAAGCTGGTCGCGGCTGGAAAATAAGCCAAGTAAATCAACAACATTTCATAAATTCAGGAGAACATCCATGGCCAAACTCATCGGCTGCATCGGCACCTCGCACATCCCCGCCATCGGCGGCGCCATCCACAAAGGCATGCAGCAAGAGCCGTACTGGAAACCCTTTTTTGACGGCTTCCCGCCCGTGCGTGAGTGGCTGGGCAAAGCCAAACCCGACGTCGTCGTGATCTTCTACAACGACCACGGCCTGAACTTCTTCCTCGACAAAATGCCCACCTTCGCTGTCGGTGCCGCCGCCCAGTACAACAACGCCGACGAAGGCTGGGGCATCCCCACCTTGCCGCCGTTCAAAGGCGAGGTCGATTTGTCCTGGCAGATCATCAACACGCTGGTCGAAAAAGAGTTCGACGTCGTCACCTGCCAGGAAATGCTGGTCGACCACGCCTGCACCCTGCCGCTCAAACTGCTCTGGCCCGAAGGCGATTGCCCCGTCACCGTCGTGCCCATCTGCATCAACACCGTGCAGTTTCCCCTGCCCAAAGCCAGCCGCGTCTACGCCATGGGCAAGGCGGTCGGCGAGGCGATCGCCGCGTGGGACAGCACCAAAACCGTCGCCGTCATCGGCTCCGGCGGCCTGAGCCACCAGCTCGACGGCGAGCGGGCTGGGCACATCAACAAGGAATTTGACCTGCAGTTCATGGACAGCCTGCTGACCAACCCCGAGTGGGCGACGCAGTTCAGCATCCATGAGCTGGTCGAGAAAGCGGGGACGCAGGGCGTTGAGCTGCTGATGTGGCTGGCGATGCGGGCGGCGCTCACAACCGGCGCGGGCGCGGGGGTGCGCAAGGTGCACAGCAACTACCACATACCTATTTCCAACACCGCTACGGGTTTGCTGGCGTTGGAGAAGATCGCCTGATTGCTATTAAATATGTAGCTGGTTAGACAATAAATACGCCGGCTAGAGGCATATTTGAGGGGTAAAAACCAGTTTTCCTTGCGGAGGACTGGTTTTTTTACGTGCTGTCGGCGACCTGCCACAAGGCCTCCGCCGGCGCAGACAACGCAGCGCGTGGGCGGTACAGACGAATATCCACCGGAATATGCCAGCGCAGGCTACCCGCGGCGACGAGGGTGCCTGAACGCAGGTCGTCCTTGATCAGGCTTTGCGGCAGCCAGGCAATGCCTCGTCCCTCCTTGGCCATGGTCTTGAGCAAGACCGCGTGATGCGCCGTAAACACGGTGGTGAAGGGCGCTTCTTCCAGGGCCGAGGGCATCAGGGCGCGCATGATGCGGCCCAGGCCGGAGTCCTGGCCGTAGGCCAGCACAGGCACCGGTTTTTGCGGGGCGTCGTCTATCCAATGCTGGGCTTGCCCGTCGGCCAAGGGGGCGGTCACGGGCAGCAGCACGTCATGGCTGACGCGGGTGAAGGTGAACTGCACGTCGTCCAGACGGCTGGCCACGGACGAGTGACCGTGGCACAGCAAAAACTGGATGCGCCGCTGCAGCATCAGTTCTTCACAGGCGACCAGGTTGTCCGAGATGATCTGGATGGGACCCAGCCGCAACTGCGCCTCAATGCCGCTGAGCCAGCTGGGAAAAAAGCTCAGGGACAGAACATGGGTTGCTGCAAACCGCAGGCTCATCGCTTCCTGCTCATGCGCCGCCCTGGCCTTGAGACGCGAGGTCTCCAGGCGTTGCAGCAGCTCGTCCACTGAGGGGTGAAAACGCTTGCCAGCCTCGGTCAGTGTCACCGGTTGGACGCTGCGGTTGAACAGATCCACGCCGACCCATTCTTCCAGCGACTTGATGTGCCGGCTGAAGGCGGGCTGGGCGATGGCGCGCGCCTGCGCGGCGCGGGAGAAGTTGCCGCTGTCGGCCAGCGCCAAAAAGTCTTCCAGCCATGCCAGGTCAAGCGGTCGGTTACCAGGGCCCATGTTTGAATAGTTCTATGCGTTTCGAGTATTGGACGGGTCGGGCGGGGTGGGGGATCATGCCTTATCAACCGCTAATTATCGACGTTAAGGAATATTACCCATGAAAATTGTTGACATCATCGAATCGACCCGCCCCATCAAGTCGGACATCCGCAACGCCTACATCGACTTCTCCAAAATGACGCTCAGCCTGGTGGCGGTGGTCACCGACGTCATCCGCGACGGCAAACCCGTCATCGGCTATGGCTTCAACTCCAACGGCCGCTACGGCCAGGGCAGCCTGATCCGCGAACGTTTCCGCCCCCGCGTGCTGGAGGCGGCTGCCGCCACGCTGCTCAATGAAGCCGGCGACAATATCGACCCGCACAAGGTGTGGAGCTGCATGATGTCCAACGAAAAACCAGGCGGCCATGGCGAGCGCTCGGTGGCCGTGGGCACCATCGACATGGCGGTGTGGGACGCGGTCGCCAAGATCGAACAAAAACCGCTCTATGAATTGCTGGCGCAGCGCTACGGCAATGGCACAGCCAACCCGCGCGTGTTCGTTTATGCCGCCGGCGGCTACTACCACCCCGGCAAAGGGCTGGACGGCCTGCGCCGCGAGATGAGCAGTTATCTGGAACGCGGCTACTCGGTCGTCAAGATGAAGATCGGCGGCGCTTCGATGGCGGATGACATGGAACGCATCGAGGCGGTGCTCAAGCTGCTGCAACCCGGGCAGCAACTCGCGGTCGATGCCAATGGCCGCTTCGATTTGAAGACGGCTATTGACTACGGCAAGGCCATGTCCGCCTACCCGCTGTTCTGGTACGAGGAGGCCGGCGACCCGCTGGACTACGAGCTGCAGGCCAAACTGGGCGAGGTCTACCAGGGCAGCCTGGCCACCGGGGAGAACCTGTTCTCGATGCAGGATGCGCGCAACCTGATCCGCCATGGCGGCATGCGCCCCGACCGGGACTGGCTGCAGTTCGACTGCGCCCTGAGCTACGGCCTGGTGGAATACCTGCGCACGCTGGACATGCTCAAAGAGCACGGCTGGTCTCCCAGCCGCTGCATCCCGCACGGCGGCCACCAGATGTCGCTGGCCATTGCGGCCGGTCTGGGGCTGGGCGGCAACGAGTCCTACCCCGACCTGTTTCAGCCCTATGGTGGCTTCCCGGACGGCGTCAAGGTGCAGAACGGCTATGTCACCCTGCCGGCCCTGCCGGGTATCGGGTTTGAAGGCAAGGCGGATCTGTATGCGGAGATGAGGCTGCTCGCCAGCTGATTGGCTGCAACGTCGATCTTGTAATCAATAGCGTAAAGCGCTATTGATTACGTAGCGCATCATGCAATAAACACGCCGGCTAGAGGTCAAAATTACCCCTAAACCGGCACAAAAACCCAATATCACAACAAAAACGATACCAGCTTGAAATCCGGGTCCTCGGCATACGGCTTCACGGTAAACCCAAGCCCCTTCATCAACTTCAGCATCCCCGGATTGTTCGCCAAAACCAAGCCGTCAATCTCATCCAGCCCCTTCTCCCGCGCCACTTCCATGATGCTGAGCATGAGCCGCGAGCCGAGGCCACGGCCGCCAAAGTCGTCGGCGACGACCAGGGAGAACTCGCAACTCGCCCGGTCCGGGTTGGTGATGTAGCGGGAGACGCCGACGATGCGTTCGGACTCGACCATCTCGCCCTTTTCGCTTCCTGCGCCCGGTTTGCGCTCTTTGTAGACCGCCACCAGCGCCATTTCGCGGTCATAGTCGATCAGGGTGAAGCGCGACAGCAGGGACGGCGGCAGCTCCATCATGGACGACACAAAGCGGTAATACCGGCTTTGCGTCGACAGGCTGCGCACCAGGTCCTGCAGCATCTGGGCATCGTCCGGGTGGATCGGCCGCACCGTGTACATGCCGCCGCCGCGCAGCGGCCAGGTTTGTTCGTACTGCGCGGGGTAGGGCAGGATGGCCAGGTGGTTGTAGCGGCCGCCGCCGGTGCTGGCCTGCGGGGCGTTGTCGATCACGATGCGGGCGTCGACCGCCACCGCGCCGGATTCGTCCACGATGATGGGGTTGATGTCCATCTCGCGTAGCTGCGGCAGCTCGCACACCATTTCCGAGACGCGCAGCAGCACATGCTCCAGCGCCTCCATGTCCACGGCACTGGCACCGCGCCAGTCGCCCAGGGTTTCGGCCACGCGGGCGCGGTCGATCAGGCGGCGGGCCAGAAACTGGTTCAGCGGCGGCAGCTCCATGGCGCGGTCGTCGATCAGTTCGATCATGGTGCCGCCCGCGCCGAAGGCGATGACGGGGCCGAACGGGTCGTCGGTCACCAGGCCGATGTAGATCTCGCGGCCGCGCTTGTGGCGTGCCATGTTCTGCACCGTCACGCCGTTGATGTGGGCGTTGGGCTGCTGGCGCGTGACCGACTGCATCATGTCGTTGTAGGTGTCGCGCACGCCGACGGCGTTCATGATGTTGAGCGCCACGCCGTTGACGTCGGACTTGTGGCTGATGTCGGGCGAGTCGATCTTCAGCGCCACCGGGTAGCCCAGCTGGGTGGCGATCATCATCGCCTCATTGGCGCTGCGGGCCAGGATGGTCTGCGTGACGGGGATGTGGAAGGCCGCCAGCAGCGCTTTCGACTCCATCTCGGTCAGGATGTTGCGGCGCTCGGCCAGCACGCTTTCAATCAAGAGGCGTGCACCTTCAATGTCGGGCTTGGCCAGCGCAGACAGGGGCGGCGGCGTTTGCTGCAGCAGCTGCTGGTTTTGGTAGAACGAGGCGATGTTGCCAAAAGCGCCGACCGCCGCCTCCGGCGTGCGGAAGGTGGGAATGGCCGCGGCATTTAGCAGCACGCGCGCCTCGCGCACCGAGGCTTCGCCCATCCAGCAGGTCAAGAGCGGCTTGCTCATGTTGGGTTTGTAGTCGGACAGCGCTTTGGCCACGGCTGCCGCATCGCAGCCGGCTTTGGGTGAGTGGATCACCAGCACACCGTCGATGTCGGCCTCGGTGCTGGCTGCCTCGATCGCAGCCCGGTAATGCTCGGGCTTGGCTTCTTCGGACAAATCGATCAAATCGCACAGCGAGGCCAGCGGCGGCAGGGCGGGTTTGAGTTTGGCCGCGTTCGCGGGTGACAGCGTGCCGAGTTGCAGCTTGATCTCGCTGATCCAGTCGGCTGCCAGCACGCCGGGGCCGCCGCCATTGGTGACGATGCACAGCCGCTTGCCCACCGGCCGGTAGCGCGAGGCCAGGCATTTGGCGGCGGAAAACAGCTGCACAAACGAGCGCACCCGCACCGCGCCGGCGCGGCGCAGGGCGGCGTCAAACACGTCGTCGCTGCCCACAATCGCACCCGAATGGGTTTGGGCGGCCTTGTTGCCGGCCGGTTTGCGGCCCGCTTTGAGCACGACCACCGGCTTGGCGTTGGCCGCCGCCCGCAGCGCGCTCATGAAGCGGCGCGCGTTGGAAATGCCTTCTAAATACACCACAATGCTGTGGGTTTGCGGGTCGGAGGCCAGAAAGTCCAGCACCTGCGCCACATCCACGGCGGTGTTGGGGCCCAGCGACACCACGGTGGAAAAACCGACCGCGTTCTGGCTCGCCCAGTCCAGAATCGATGCCGTCAGCGCCCCCGACTGCGACACCAGTGCCAGCGGCCCCGCCGCGGCCAAGTCTCCCGCCACGCTGGCGTTGAGTCCGCTGCGGGGACGCTGAAACCCGAGACAGTTGGGTCCCAGCAGATGGATGCCCTGACGCCGCGCCACGCGGTGCAGTTCGGCTGCCAGTGCGGCGTTGATGCCGCTGGAGATCACCGTGGCTGCGCGGCACTTGATGCGGCCGGCCACTTCCAGCGCGGCGGCGACCTCCTCGGGCGGCAGCGCGATGATGGCCAGGTCGGCCCGCGTTTGGGCCAGGTCCGCCAGCGTGCCGGTGGTGTGGGTGTCCATAAACGTCAGCGTGCCGGTGAAGGGCTGCCCCTTCAAGGCGGTGATGAGCGCCTGAGCTTGGGCGGTTTGCGCCTCGGGCTCGTCCATCTTGCCAGCAAAGACCACGATGGATTCGGGCGAGAAAAGAGGGGTAAGGTAGTGTTTGTCCATGGTTTTCTTGTTGTTATTCAGGTATTTAAACAGTGCTTAGTCTGCGCCAATCAGCACCTTGACATGCGCGGCCACGCTGCGGGCCAGCGAGCTCAGGTCATAGCCGCCTTCCAGGCAGGAAATGATGTGGCCCTGACAGTGGCGCTTGGCCACCGCCATGAGTTGCTGGGTGACCCAGGCGTAGTCGGCCTCGAGCAGACCCAGGTTGCCCATGTCGTCCTCCCGGTGGCCGTCAAAACCCGCCGAGATGTAGATCAATTGTGGCTTGAACGCCTCCAGCCGGGGCAGCCAGTGCTTGGTCACGGCTTCGCGGAATTGGTTGCTGCCCGAGCGGCTGGGCAGACCGACATTGACCATGTTCGGGCCCACCGCGTTGTCGCCGGTGAACGGGTAAATCCCCTGCTCAAAAATAGAGCACATCAGCACCCGCTCGTCACCGCGAAAAATGTCCTCGCTGCCATTGCCATGGTGCACGTCAAAGTCAATCAGCGCCACCCGCTGCAAGCAGTACACGTCCAGCGCATGGTTGATGCCGACCGCCACGTTGTTGAAAAAGCAGAACCCCATGCCCGCCGCACGTTCCGCATGGTGACCCGGCGGCCGCACGCTGCAAAAAGCGGTCGGTGCCTGGCCGGTCAGCACCAGATCCGTCGCCTGCACCACCGCCCCCGCCGCGCGCATCGCGGCCATGACGGTGAAGGCATTCATGCACGTGTCCGGGTCGACCCGGTGGTAGCCTTCGGCCGGCGAGGCCGCAATGATGTCGTACACATAGTCCAGATCATGCGCCCGCCCCAGCTGCGCCTCGGTCGCCATGGGCGCCTCAACGGGCTGCATGTAGTCCAGCAAGCCCTTGACGAGCAGCATGTCCTTGATGGCCCCCAGCCGTTCCGGGCATTCAGGGTGATCCGGCCCCATCTCGTGGCGCGCGCAATCGGGGTGGGTGATAAAGGCGGACAGCAAGAGCAGACTCCTTCGGCAAGATAAGTAGTAACCCTTATTTTGACCAGCTCACCTTTCGGGATATTGACCTGACGCAAGTGTTGGTGGGTTTTAGGGAGAACCGCCGCAGCCGCTGGAGATAAATCGACTAAATTTTGGATAAGCAATCGCTTTCTGTTCGGTGACTAACCGCACTGGCCCTAGAATGGCTGGCAAAGGGAGAGGCATGACGCCAGAACAAAAAGCCAGAGTCAGCATTGACGCCTTACTCACACAGGCCGGTTGGCACGTCTGCCACATGGCAGATGCCAACATCCACGCGTCGCGCGGCGTGGCCCTGCGCGAATTCCCCCTCAACCCCGGTTTTGGCTTTGCCGACTACCTGCTCTACATCGACGGCAAAGCCGCTGGCGTGATCGAGGCCAAAAAAGAAGGTGCCACCCTGACGGGTGTGGAAGTGCAGTCCGCCCGCTACGCGCAAGGCCTGCCCGCCACACTGCCCGCCTGGCGCAGACCCTTGCCCTTCAGTTACGAATCCACGGGCATTGAGACCCACTTCACCCAGGGGCTGGACCCGCAGCCCCGCGCCAGAGCCGTGTTTGCGTTTCATCGCCCCGAGACTTTAGCCGTGTTTTTGAAAGACCTGCCCGCCAAAGGCTGGGAATCTTCCGCCGCTGTGCATACCGGGACTGCCACCCCAGCTACTGCCAACGACGCTAACGCCGGTTTTGCCACCGCCACATCTACCGCTCCCACATTCCTTGGCCGCCTGCAAGCCATGCCGCCGCTGATAGAAGACGGCCTGTGGCCCGCCCAGAAAATCGCCGTCCGCAACGTCGAAGCCTCCCTCAAAGCCAACAAGCCCCGTGCCTTGGTCCAGATGGCCACCGGCAGCGGCAAGACCTTTACCAGCATCAGCTTCATCTACCGCCTGATCAAGTTCGCCGGCGCCAA